>CAKQJE010000018.1 GCA_934247225.1 uncultured Clostridia bacterium | reverse complement strand
ACTCTATGTATAACACGGGAGCGGAACGCAGTATTAGTCAAAAATACGCCGTCAGACCAAGGTTCGTTTTATTCTTGTCTGGCATAGAAAAGACGGCTTCAAGGCGAGTTTATCAGAGGTTCTTCTCGGGTCGACAAGTCTTGCCTTGCGTTTTTAGGCTAAGACAAGGCGCGTGAGCGCGTTAATACTTTGTGTATAACACGCGAACGCAACGACGTATTAGCCAAAAACACAACGCAAGACCGAGTTCAAACGCAATCACCTGTGGCTAAAAACAACAACCGCTTAATAAAATACGGCGCGAATTTCGAAATCGATTTCGAAATTCGCGCCGTTCTGTTTTTACTTTTTACCTTTTCCGAAAAGTCTTTTCATAAAAGACGGAATGTTGTCTTCTTCTTTCTTGTCGGCTTCTGTCTCCTCGTTTTCTTCGGGTACGCGTTCTTCCGCGACGTGACGAACGGGTTGTTCCGCGTCGATATGCCGAACAGGCTGCTCCGCCGCTTCTCTCTTCACCGTAAATCCGCCGAAATCGTCGTCTTCCGACTCGACTTCCGGGGCAACGCGAACGCCTTGCGGAGTCCGAACGTTATCCTCGTATCTCACGCGATTAACCTCGGGCGCGATCCTTTCGGCAGCGGAAGCCGCGAATGATGCGGGAGCCTTTTCCTCTCCGACAACTTCTTCTTCGGCAGGTTTTCTGTTTGAAGCTTCGCCGAAAACGTCAACTCTTTCGGGCGAAGGCATTTCGTTTACATAATTTTTAAAATTTTCCTTCTGCTCTTCTTTTTTTGCTTCGATTATCTCGGCTTTATCGTTAAATCCCGTTGCGATAACGGTTATTTCGAATTTTTCGTTATAATCGGGATCGATGTTCGCGCCGAAAATAACCGTCGCGGAACTGTCGATAACGCTGTTTATGAGATTTGCGGCTTCGTAAACCTGTCCGAGCGTTAAATCCGTTCCGCCTTTTACGTTTAAAATAACGCCTTTCGCGCCCTCGATACTCGTTTCGAGAAGGGGGCTGGAAATCGCCTTTTTAACGGCCTGGACAACCCTGTTGTCGCCGCTTGCCATACCGACGCCCATATGAGCGTAGCCTTTGTTCTGAATTATCGTTTTTACGTCTGCGAAATCGAGGTTAATAAGCGACGGGGTGGAAATAAGATCGGCTATGCCGCAAATGCCCATTCTGAGATTTTCGTCGGCATATTTCAAAGCTTCTATCATCGACGTTTCGGGAGGAAGCGTTTCGAGAAGTTTATCGTTGGGGATTATAACGATCGTATCTACGTTTTTACTTAATTCAGCTATACCTTTACGGGCGTTCTCGTCGCGACGTCTGCCCTCGAACATAAACGGTTTTGTCACGACGGCTACCGTTACGCAGCCGCATTCGCGCGCGATTTTCGCAACGACGGGCGCGGCTCCCGTTCCCGTTCCTCCGCCCATTCCCGCGGCGATAAACAGCAAATCAACGCCCTGCAAACGCTCTTTTATCTTGTCTTTACTCTCTTCCGCGGCTTGCATACCCACTTCCGGGTTAGAACCCGCGCCGAGACCTTTCGTAAGTTTTTCACCTATGGCTATTTTGTTTTCGTCCTTTACGTGAGACAAAATCAAAGCCTGCTTGTCCGTGTTTATCGAGATAAATTCCGCGGACGAAACGCCCGCTTCTATCATTCTGTTGACGGCGTTGTTTCCCGCGCCGCCGATACCCGCAACCATTATTTTGCAGATATTAACGTCGAAATTATTTACATCCATACCCATCTTCGGTTACCTCTTTTTTACTTTAATCTGAAAAAACTCCAAAATCCTTTTTTCTCTTCTTTTTTTGCGAGCGCGTAATCGAGTACGCTCAGCTCCGCCGCGTCCTCGGGCTTTCCGAAAGACGGAATTTTCGGTTTTAAAATATCCACCGGAACACCGAGTTTCGAAGAAACGTACTCCCTTATTCCTCTTACGTAAGACAATCCCCCGCCCGTTATATACACGCCGAATCCGCTTCTGACTTTATTCGAATTTTCGGCTATAAACGCTTCGAGATTTTCGATATACGCGTCTATCGCTTCGAATGCGGCGCAATTCACTTCTTCCGCCGAATACTCGTCGTAACCGTTTTGCGCTTCGATTTTGTACGTCTGTTCCGCGGGTTTCGTTAAGGAAAGATTAAGCATTCTTTGAAGCTTGTCCGCAACGGCGGGAGAAATCTCGAAAGATTTAACCATCCAGAAAGCGATAAGACCTCCGCCGAAATCTTCCGAATGTTTTGCTATAAGACCTTTGCCGAGCGTGAAAAACGCAGTCGTCGTTATGTATCCGCAGTCTATCACAAGCGAAGGATTTTCCCGTGCGCGATCATCGAAAAAGAATAAATTTTCGGCAACGCCTTCGAACACGAAACCAATCGTTTGCAATCCCGCTCTTTTCAGAATATTGCGCATCGTATCGGTAAAATACTTTTCGCAGAGCGTGTAACCGAGGTATCCGCCGAGCATAGAGGAAGATATCCCGACGGGGTCGAAAACCTTTCTGTTGTCGTCGAGCGCGAAATAGATTTCGGAACGATTGATAATTTCGAACCCCTCCGTTTCGACAAGCGATTGACCCGCGTCGAATAAATCGTCGATATCGCCCGAGGTTATTTTTTTCTTCTTTTCGAAAACAAGCTTGTACTTTCTGTTTTCGAGCCGCACAAACACTCCCGGTACGCCCACCGTTATTTCGGTTATTTTTGTTTTCAGAGCGTCACCGACTTCCTTTAAAGCGGAAGTTACGGCTTCTTCGAGAGATGTTACGTCCAAAAACTTACCTTCTGCGAACCCCTCGTATTTTCTCTTTGCCATATACCTGACGGTCAGAGTGTCGTTTACCCCCCTTTGTCCTACGAGAACGGATATTTTCGAAGAACCGACGTCAAGCGCGGCAACACAGTTTTTCAGCATTTCAATCTCCTTTTATATCTCGTTCGGCTCGTAGTTCACGACGACCGTGCGATCTTCCATTTCGTAAACTCTTATATATCCGCTTCTTTTGCTTTTTTCGTCGAGAGCGTCGTAAAGCGTTTCTATTTCTTCGGCTTTCGCGCAAATTCTCTCTTTCGTAAGGCTTATTTCCTCTTCCGTCGGCTCGGAAGTCGTCGGAACGGTAAAACTGACAGTAATCGTAACGCCTGTGAACGTGCGGTATTCCACAACGTTTTTATAGCCGTCGACAAGCACCGAATCGATAAAATTAAGCTTGTCCGTAAATTTTCCGAACATTTCGGACATCGCGCCGAAAAGATTGTTTCCGTCGAATTTAAGCTTCTGCCCGAGCTTGGCGGACGAAAAATCGAGACCGTCTATTCCGTTTACGTTTACGTCCGCAAGAGACGGATAATCGTCGGCGTTTACGTTGTCCGTAAGCCTGAGCAGATTGTAATTCGCGTCGGTTATATATCCCTTCCCGTCCGAAACGATAAGAAAACGCTCCTCTCTTTCGGCAAACGTTACTTCCACCTTGTCGGGCGAAATTTTCTTAGCCTGAATAAATTCGACGTAAGGATTTTTCGAAAGAAGATTTTTTATCTGCTCTTCTTTGAACGTGAACATCCATTTCCCTTTGAAATTCTTTTCCACTTCGTCGTTCACATATTCGTAAAGCTCGCTTTTCGCGTCGCCCGAACCGTTTCTGTCGATTAC
This sequence comes from uncultured Clostridia bacterium, assembly GCA_934247225.1. GTDB lineage: Bacteria > Bacillota > Clostridia > Christensenellales > Borkfalkiaceae > UBA10281. The sequence goes on along the minus strand of CAKQJE010000018.1, from coordinate 50,122 downwards.
GATAATATACCTCGCTCTGAAAAGCCAGCCGAGCGAAACGATCGCGGCGACGACGAAAATCATTACCGTGCTGAATATCACGGCTCTTTTGTGTTTCATTCGTTATTCTCCCTGTTTATATGCGTTACAAAATCTCCCTCGTTATATCCGCTCCGAGAGCTTTTAAACTACCGTCTAAACTTTCATATCCCCTGTCTATATGAGAAACGTTAAGCACGGTCGTTTTCCCTTCCGCGCCGAGAGCCGCCGCGCACAATGCCGCGCCCCCGCGAAGATCGTTCGCCGAAACGACCGCTCCGTGCAGTTTTCCGCCCGAAACTATGCAGACGTTTTCTAAAACTCTCAGATCCGCGCCCATTTTTTTCAATTCTTCTGCATAGGAAAATCTCGACGGAAAAACCTTATCCTCGACGACGGTAAGCCCCCGCGCGAAACACGCGGCAGCCGTCATCTGCGGTTGCAGATCGGTGGGAAAACCCGGGTACGGTTCGGCTGTTATTTTTCCGAAACCGTCCGTTCCTTTATAGAATTTTACATTATGTATTTTATCATCTTTTCTATATATTTTGCAAGCGTTACGACCGATAATTTTAAAAAGCCGTAAACTTTCTTCAATTTTTAACCCGTCAAACTCAATCTCTCCGCCCACGCATACCCCGCAAAGAAGATATGTCCCGGCTTCTATCCTGTCGCGACGCGGAGTAAATTCTATTTCTCCTCTTTTCAGTTTTTCCACGCCTTCGATCGTTATCGTTCTGCCGCCCGCGCCTTTCACTTTTGCTCCAAGCATATTGAGATAGTTCTGCAAATCGATTATTTCGGGTTCTTCGGCGCAATTGTGAATCGTCGTCGTGCCTTTGAGTCTGACTGCCGCCATTACGGCGTTCTCCGTAGCGCCGACGCTCGGGTATCTGAGCGTTATGTTTGCCGAACAAGCTTTCGTTCCGTCGAACGTAACCCTTTCGCCTTCCGTCACCCCGATTTTCAGCCCTTTAAGCGCTTCGATGTGTATATCGATAGGACGCGCGCCGATATTGCATCCGCCCGGTCTTATAATTTCGGCGAAACCGAAACGAGAGATAAGCGCGCCCGTCATAAACACGGACGCCCTTATCTCTCCCGTCAGATCTTCCGGCAGAACAAACGAACGAAGATTTTTCGCATTTAAAACAAGCGTGTCTTCGTCGAAATAATATATTCCCCCGAGTCGTCCGAAAATCTTCGCCATCGTAAGCACGTCTCTTATTTTCGGACAGTTGCGTATGTATGTTGTGCCTTCGTTCATTATAGACGCCGCAATCAACGGTAAAACGGAATTTTTTGCGCTGCGTATTTTAACCTTTCCGTACAATTTTTTTCCGCCGTTTATAACGAATCTTTCCATTTTTGCCCCCGTAAATCGTAATATATAGCATAGTATGATTTACGGTTTTTTTTGGTTAATTTTTCGAAATATTGTATAGTATACCGAACGAAAAAAGAAAGACTACGAGCGAAGTGTTTCCCGCAGAGACAAGCGGAAGCGGCAAACCCGTCGGCGGAATACTCCCCGTTACGACGAGCGCGTTCACGAGCGTTTGTATCGCATAAACGGAAGTTATGCCGGCGGCGAGAAGATATCCGAAATAATCCTTTGATTTAACGGCGATTTTTATCCCCCTTACGATTATGAAAAGAATAAGCGCAAAAAGAATAACAAGTCCGATAAAACCCGTTTCTTCGCCTATCACCGCCAGAATGAAATCGCTTTCGGAAAAGGGCAGAAACCTGAGCTTTTGCCTTGAATTCAAAAATCCTACGCCGAACCAACCGCCCGAACCCAACGCGTAAAGCGACTGCAAAAGCTGATACCCTTCACCTTTCGGCGAAGCCCACGGATTTAAAAACGCCGAAAGTCGGTTCAGTCTGTAAGGCTCGGCGATAATGAGAAGAGGCACGGCGAGTAAAGCGGGAAAAAGCAATATCAGAAAGTGCGAAGTTTTCATCCCCGCAAAAAACAGCACCGCGAGCGTCAACAGTCCGAAACATACGGTAATCGACATATTCGGTTCTAAAATAATAAGAATACAGATTATTCCGCCCGCGCCGAGAACGGGAAGACAGCCGACGAACGATTTAGCTCTTTCGGGCGACGCGGAAAAATATGACGCCGCAAAAAGGACGAAACATATTTTTGCCGTTTCTGACGGCTGAACGGTTATCCCGAAAAGTTTTATCCATCTCGTCGCGCCGTAATTGGAATAACCTATCGGCGTGAATACGAGACCTAAAAGAACGAGAACTCCCAAAAGCGCGGCAAGCGCGATCTTTTTGTATTTCCGATAATCGAAAAACATACCGAAAATCATCGCCGCATAACCTAAAAGCAAACCGATAAGATGTTTCTTCGCAAAATAAAATTCGTCGCCGTAAGTCGCTTTTGCCGAATACTTGCTTGCGGAATACACAAAAGCAAGCCCGAGAAGCGAAAGTAGTATAATCGAAAAAAGGAGCGGAATATCTCCGCTCTTTTTCTCTTTTTTTTCAATAAAAAGCGCGCCCGATTTCGTCATAAATCCTCGACGATTCGTATAAACTCGTCGCCTCTTTCTTCAAAGCTCGAAAATCTGTCGTAACTGCTGCACGCCGGACTTAATAAAACCGCGTCGCCGCTTTTGGCGATAAGAGCGGCAAGCCTTACCGCGATTTCGAAATCGCTTGCCACGAACGCGCTTTCATAACCGACTTTTGCGGCGGTTTCGTAAAGTCTCGGCGCGCTTTCGCCCGTAAGAACCACCGATTTCACCTGCGAGTTCTTGATTTTTTCGAACAATGCGTTGAAATCGAGTCCTTTATCTTTTCCGCCGAGAATCATAACTACGGGTTTTTTCATGGCGTCGATCGCCTTTTCGGAAGCGTCTGCGTTCGTCGCCTTGGAATCGTTATAATAATCGACGCCCGAAACGGTCTTGACATACTGTATGCGGTGTTTAACGCCTTTGAAGCCCCTTATCCCCTCGAAAATCGCTTCATCGTTTAACCCCATAATCTCCGCAACGCAAACCGCCGCAAGAAGGTTCGAAACGTTATGCTCACCGCTTACGGGAAGCGAAGAAATATCGGCAAGCCGTTTGCCTTTATAGAAAATAGTTCCGTCGGAAACATACGCGCCGTTCACTTCGTTTTCCGCCGAGAAATACACAACCTTCCCTTTCGTTTTTTCGGAAAAATTACGGACGATTTTGTCGTCGTAATTAAGCACGGCGTATTCACTCTCCCTGAGATTTGAAAGCAGTTTGCTTTTCAGGTATATGTAATTTTCCATATTGTAATGACGCGACAAATGATCGGGCGTTATATTCGTCACGACCGCTATATGCGGCGTGAAACGAGCAACGGTTTCCAACTGAAAACTCGAAACTTCCGCAACGGCGACCGAATCGTAATCGAGTTTTTCGAGCATCGAAGTGAAAGGAGTTCCGACGTTTCCGCAAAGCACCGATTTTAGTCCTCCGCTTTTCAGTATGTCGTCTATCATCGTACACGTCGTCGTTTTCCCGTTCGTACCCGTAACGGCGATTATCGGCGAAATACAGAATTCCGAAGCGAGTTCGAGTTCGCCGATTATTCTTTTGCCGAGTTTTTTGGCTTTTACGGGAATATCGTGATCGATTGCCACGCCGGGGCTTAACACAACCATGGTTATCTCGGGTAAAAGCTCGCTTATTTCGCTTTTATAAACGACCGTCGCGCCCTTTTCGGACAAAGCTTTTTCGTTTGCTTTTACCGTATCGGTTGCGGCGTCGTCGTAAACAAAACACCTCGCGCCTCTTTCAAGCAAAAAACAACAGGCGGAAAATCCGCTTTTGGAAACTCCTACGATCAGACACTTTTCTTTTTTCAAATACATACACCTATCACTCCCGAACGCATTTATACATATGCAAGAATACTTATAAGCGAGAAAAGCAGGGTTATGAATTTATACGCGAAAACTATTTTGCTTTCGCTGTAACCCTTGTGCTGAAAATGATGATGCAAAGGCGCCATCAAAAAAATTCTTTTCTTCGTTCGCTTGAAATGTATTACTTGCAGTATTACAGATATGCTCGAAAGGACGAAAGTTATTCCCATTATAGGAATAAAAAAGGAATTTCCGCTGAAAATCGATACGGAAGCAATAAATCCGCCTATCGAAAGAGAACCCGTATCCCCCATAAACACGCTCGCCTTGTATGTGTTATAAAGCAAGAAACCGATTATTCCGCCCGAAAGGCAAACGCATAAAAGCGAAAGATTTTCATATTCGCGCGCGTTGACGTAGTTAGCGGAAAACATTCTCGTTTCCGCGTAAATCAAAGCCGCAAGCGCGAGAAAATAAATATATGACACTCCGCCCGCAAGTCCGTCCAGACCGTCCGTCAGATTTACGCTGTTTGTCGTGGCGAGAAACGCAAACACGCAAAACGGAATAAAAAAACCGCCGAAATCGACAGTTCCGCCGCCGAAAGGAATATATATTCTCGTTAAACCCCGCTTATAGCAATAAACGGACACTACGACGGCTATTATAAGCTCGAAGATCGTTTTCTGCAAAGGATTAAGCCCTTCGTTTCGTCCGAGCTTTATTTTTATGAAATCGTCGATAAAACCGACGAGCATATATGCCCCGCCTATCGCCGCCGAGACTACCGCCAGGCTTTTATTTCCTCGTGAAAACGAGAAAAAAATTATCACGGCGGAAAAAACGAAAATAACGCCGCCCATTGTGGGCGTACCGCTTTTATAGCCATGCTCTTTAACATACCCGAGTATGTTCTGACCGAGTTTGAACTTTTTTAAAAGCGGAACGATTATCGCTCCGCCCGCCGCCGCGAGAAGCGACGAAAAAATAAACGCATATATAAAAGTCTTCAATTACTTCTGCCCCTTTTTCCGCTCACTGTTTCCGCTCGCCCGAAACGATCTTTACTGCCGACAAAATCTCGTCCGCGTCCGAAAAATCACGCCTTATACCCATAATCTCCTGGTATGTTTCCGCGCCTTTACCCGCAACGACGAGTACGTCTCCCTCTTTTAAAAGAGAAACCGCGTATATCAAAGCGGAATGACGGTCGGTAATCGTTATATAATTTCTCGTTACTCTCCTTATTCCGCGTTCGATTTCCGATATGATAAGACAGGGGTCTTCATATCTCGGATTGTCGCTCGTTATTATCGTAAAATCGGATATAACGCCCGAAATTTCGCCCATAACGCTTCTTTTTTCTTTTTCCCTGTTTCCTCCGCAGCCGAAAAGACAATAAAGCTTGCATTCGCATATCTTGCGCATCGAATTCAAAGTGGTTTTAAGTCCGTCGGGAGTATGTGCGTAATCGAGAAAAATATCCGCGCCGTTCACTTCCGCGATTTTCTCCGCTCTCCCCTTTATCGCGCCTATTTTCTTCACCGCTCCGCCGAGAGTGTGTATTTTAAGCCCCATAAGCGCGAGACAGGCAAGCGAAGCGAGAAGGTTGTACACATTGCATAAGCCTATAAGAGGACTTTTTATATCGTAGATTATATCGAAAAGATTTATTATGAAAAAAACGCCGTTTTTCGATTCGTTTATGTCTATCGCGAATACGTCCGCGGGATTATATATCCCATACGAAACGGCGCTCCCGAGATCGTTTGCGGCAAGGATTTCGCGCCCCGTTTTATCGTCGCTGTTCACGACCATATAACGACACTTTCCTCTGCAAAAAACGCTTTTTTTAACGGCGGAATATGTTTCCATATCTTTAAAATAATCGAGATGATCTTCGGTACAGTTTGTAAAGATAAGGCATTCGTAATATAATCCGCACCCTCGTTTCTGAGCTATGGCGTGCGCCGACAGCTCCATGGCAAGATACTCCGCGCCCGATTTTTCGGCTTTGCCTATAAACTTGTACAACTCAACCGTTCCCGGGGTGGTAAGCAGACTTTCCGTCTCCTCATCGTCGCCGATTCTGCACCCTATCGTGCCGATATACGCCGCCTTTTTGCCTGCGTAACGCAATATTTCGTAAAGAATATGGCAAATGCTCGTTTTTCCGTTTGTCCCGACAACTCCGATTATTTTTATTTTGGGATTTTCGCCGACGAAGAACGTTTTGCAAATTTCGTCCATCGAAACCCTTATATCTTTAACGATCACGTTACATATGCCTTTCGGCAAATCGTTTATCGCTTCTTCGGAAACCACTGTTTCCGCGCCGTTTGCGACGGCTTCCGAAACATATTCGCGCCCGTCCGTTTTTTCGCCTTTCACCGCAAAAAAACAATATCCTTTTTTTACTTCTCCCGATTTATCGGTTACTCCCTCCGTGTTTTCGGGCAATTTCCCGATTATGCTTTCCGTTTTTACGTTACCGAACAAAATATCCGTTCTCATTTTACGCCCTCTTTTTTAAATTTTTACACCCTATTATCCCCTCGAACGACTCTTTCACGAGCGGAGCGGCGACCGTCGAGCCGTATTTACCGCCGACGGGTTCATCCACAACGCAAAGCGCGACGTATTCCGGATCGTCCGCAGGGAAAAATCCCACGAAACTCATAACGTATTTGCCTTGCGCTATCCTCCCGTTTTCGTATTTCTGCGCCGTACCCGTTTTACCGCCCACGCGGTAACCCTCGATGTACGCCTGTTTTCCGCTTCCTTTGGTAACGACGTCTTCGAGATAACCTCTTAAAGTCGCCGAAGCCTTTTCGCTTATCGTTCTTCTTAACGGTTTCGGATTTATTATTTCGCATATCCTGCCGTCGGAATCGTAAATTTCGGAAACGAAATACGGCTCGTAATAAATTCCGCCGTTTATCGCCGCCGAAACCGCCGCAACAAGCTGAATAGGCGTAACGGCTATCGTTTGTCCGAAGCCTATTCTCGCAAGATCGCCGTTTGTGACGGCGGACTTAGGAACAAGCATTCCGATAGCTTCGCCGCCGTAATCAACGCCCGTGGTTTTCCCGAAACCGAACGATTCGATATACGAATAAAACACGTCCTTTCCGAGCGACAATGCGATATCCACGAAACACGGGTTGCAACTGTTGTTCAAAGCCTCCGCAAGCCGTTCGTTGGAATGTTTTCCGTTCGCGTGGGTTGACCAGCATTTTATTTTCCGCCCGTCTACATATCTGTATCTGTTGGAATTGAAAACGTAATTAGCCGAAAAAGCGTTAGGATTACCCTTTAAATTTTCTTCTATATTCGCTGCGGAAGTGATTATTTTGAACGTTGAGCCGGGTTCGTACGAATCGACGATAAGGTTACATCTCGAAGCCGAATTCAAAAACGCCATATTGTCTCTCGGGACGTTGTTAAGATCGAACGACGGATATTGCGACACGGCAAGTATTTCTCCCGTTTTAGGGGACATTACCATTATCGACGCCGCTTTCGGCGAATATTCCTCTTCGGCGCGTTTTATCACCGAATCGCAAATTCTTTGTATTTCGTAATCGACCGTAAGCTTCAAATTAAGTCCGTTCGTTGCGGGAACATATCTCGCGGCGGAACCTTTGACGTCTTTGCCGACAAGGTCTGCTTCGTACAGAATTTCGCCGTCGTAACCTTTGAGATATTCGTCGTATTTTTTCTCCAAACCGCTTTGTCCGCTCCCGTCCGCCGAAACGTAACCGAGAATTTGCGCGAGCGACTCGCCGTAAGGATAATTTCTTTCGGAGTCTCTGCAAAAATAAACCCCGTCGAGAGAGAGAGCGGCAAGCTCCTCGATCTTTTCGGGAGTAACCTGTCGTTTAACCGTTATCTCCGAAACGGAGTCCGATCGCATTTTTTTTACGAGCGTATAGTAGTCCGCGCCGAGCGACGAAGACAAAGCCCGCGCCGTTCTTTCAACGTCTTTTACGACTCTCGTTCTGATATAAACCGCATAGGACTGCTTGTTTTCGGCAAGCGTTATTCCGTTTCTGTCGGTTATCGTTCCCCTCGCGGCTTTCACGGGGAGTTCTCTCGTCCACTGGTCGATAGCTTTTTCCTGTAACGCCCTGCCGCTTATTACCTGGACGTAAAACACTCTCCCTAAAACCGACAAAAAAATAAAGGTTATCGCGGCAAGAGCCGCAAATAACCTCTTTCGTAACGTATTTATACTGAATATTTTATTTATGTTTCACTCCCTTGCGGAAGCGATTTATAAGAACTTTTAAAACCTTTCCGCTTATTTGGCTTTGACCATTCCGAAATTTTCGGCTTTCTCCGCGATTACCGCGTCGCTTTTAACGTAATCGAGTTCTTCGGTAACCTTAGCGTATTCCTGCGTAAGCTCGGTAACTTTACTTGCGTAACCGCTTATGGACGTATCGAGACTTTTAAGCATTCTGGAATTTATGACGATAAGCGAAAGGATAGTCGCGACGACGAGTGCGTAAACGGCTATAAGAACCTTTCCTTTGGTGTTTATTTTGTATTTCTTTTGAAGATCCGTCTCGTTCTTCGGGCGTACTTCTTCGTAAATATCGTTCTCCTCGTAAGACTCGAACTGCATCGTCGTCGACGAAGGCATAAGGTTTTCGTTGACTTCCTTTACGGGAGCCTGCTCGCGAACCTTTTCGCCGAGAATTTTCGTATCGTCGGCGCTGTTTTGCAAGTCGAGAATCTTGTCGAGATTCGTCGCGTCTTTTGCGTATTGTCTTTCTCTCACGTTTTCTTTTTCCAAAACGTTTGTCTTTACGTTATTATACATATTCATTCTCCCTGTAAATTATTATTTGTTTTGAGACTTACGAAATTTACACTTTTTCAGCAATCCGAAGTTTTGCGGAGGCCGCTCTCGGATTAAAGTTTTTCTCTTGTTCGCTTGCCTCTATCGGCTTTTTATTTATTTCAACGATCTCTCTTTTCTTTCCGCATACGCAAATCGGTAATCTTTTATCGCATATGCAATCGGTTTCGAGATCCTTAAAAGTCCTTTTTACTATTCTGTCTTCGAGCGAATGGAACGTCATTACGACAAGCCTTCCGCCTTTTTTCAACGCTTTTACGATATCTTTAAGACAATCGCCGAGTCCGTCGAGTTCTTCGTTGACTTCTATTCTTATCGCCTGAAAAACTTTCTTCGCCGGATGACCGTTCTGTTTGAATTTGTACGGTATGCTTTCGTCGATTATTTTAACGAGTTCTTTCGTGGTGTCTATCGGTTTGATTTTTCTCGCTTCGCAGATATTCTTCGCGATATTGTCCGCAAATTTCTCTTCTCCGTAAACGGAAAAGATATATGAAAGTTTTTGTTTATCGTAAAGATTTACGACTTCCCATGCGGATTTGGGGTTTTCTCTGTTCATACGCATATCGAGCTTAGCCTCGCCCATATACGAAAAACCTCTTTCCCTGTTGTCGAGCTGATAGCTGCTTACGCCGAGATCGAGAATGGCTCCGTCGATGTTTTTTTCTCCCGCCTCTTTCAAAACTTCGGTAAAGTTTTTGAAGTTGGAATGGAAAAGTTTAAACCGCCCGTCGTATTCTTTCAATCTTTCTTCGGCGTTTTTTATCGCTTCCGTATCGAGATCGGTTGCGATAAGTCTTCCCGAAGGGCTTGTCCGTTTTAATATTTCGGAAGAATGCCCCGCTCCGCCGAGCGTTCCGTCGAAATATAAGCCGTCCGATTTAAGCTTCAACCCGTCCAGACACTCTTCGAGCATCACCGGGACGTGACGAAACTCCATATTATCTTATCCTCTCGGCTAAAATATTGACGTAGTCGTCGAAAGTCTTTTCCTTGAAGAATTCCGCTCTCGTCTCTTCGCCCCAGATTTCCAACCTGTCGAAGCTGCCGATCGTCACCACGTTTTTCTTTATCCCCGCATATTCTATAAGATCGGGAGAAAGAGAAACTCTTCCGTGCTGATCCATCGTTATCGGACGGAAGCTTGCCATATAAGCCGAAATTGCGAACTGACCTTCGCGGTCGAATTCCGAAATTTTGGATTTGTACTCTCTCGCTTTTTCTTCGACCACGTCTTTCGGGGTCACGTAAATGCAATGATTGACGCCTTTGCTGAGCAGAAACTCGTTAGGATCAATCTTGAATTTCGCGGGAATTCTTATTCTCTTTTTTTCATCGAGCTGATGCGCGATTTCTCCCGAAAACATCAAGTCTCTCCTTAAAATGCGTTATCCCGTAAAGTAGACCTCGCCTACCAAACAGGTTACATTCATTATACACCCCCTTTTGAACACTGTCAACCACTTTTTAAAAAATTTTATGTTTTACGTTAAAAATTTTTTGTAATTTTTAGTTTTTCTTCACCGTTTTTGTATGAAATAATTTTAAAAATTTAAGATAAATTCTAAGATTTTATAAATAAAGCATTGCCGCGGTGGTCAGGATTGTCAAAAGTGTTCAAAAAGTTTCGTATTTCTCCGAAAGCGCGTTCTTCGCCGCTTATTATTTTTGAATCCGGAAAAACTTTTTTGAAATCTTTTTCCAGCAATCCGTAATGCGTGCAGCCCAAAAAAACATATTCGAAATCTTTTGGTAAATCTTTAAAAATCAAGGAAATATCAGGCTTTTTGCCACCTTTCTTCCAATTCTCTATATCGCGCGCAAGGTTAAATAAAGGCATTAAAACAACCGTTTTATCCCCTTTTACCAAATCGCTTATGTAAGCTGTTTTTGAAGTGAGCGGAGTGGTCAGAAGTAACCACTTCGAACCCTTTTGACCACCGCCCGAACTTTTGTTCGTTTTTTTCGTTTCGGGAGCAAAGGGGGTTACGAAAATCGTTTTTACGGGCAGATAGTCGCGAAAAGATTTTTCTACGCACGACATCGTATTACACGCAACCACGAGAAGTTTCGGACAAAACGACGTTATCGTTTTTCTCGCCGAAAGGAATATATCGTGAAGTTCCTCTTCGGTTTTGTCGCCGAAAGGCATATTTTTCTCGTCGGCAAAATAGACGTAATTTTCTCCCGGAAAAGCTCTTCTCGTTTTTTCGAAAAGTCTCGTTCCGCCCGCTCCGCTGTCGTAAAACACCACGCATCTTTTATCAGTCATCGATAGATCTCCGTAATATTTTATTATATGAAACGCAAGCGGGAAAAGAACAAAATCGAAAAAATAAGAACATTACGGCGTAATGCGGAATATAATACGGTATGAATAGAAAAAAATATAACATAGCCGTTGTCGGAGCAACAGGACTTATCGGCAGAAAATTTATAGAAGTTCTCGAAAAAAGAAACTTCCCCGTGAACAGTCCGAGATTTTTCGCGTCCGAAAGGAGCGCGAATAAAAAGATACGCGCTTTCGGAAAAGATTATGTCGTTGAAACGCTTGAAAATCTCGACGCGAGGGGAATAGATTTCGCATTTTTTTCCGCAGGAAAAAAAGTCTCCTTAAAGTATGCGCCCGCTTTTGCAAAAGCGGGCGCGACGGTAATCGACAATTCGAGCGCGTTCAGAAATTTTCCGGATATTCCGCTTATCATCCCCGAAATCAACGGGGCGCAAATAAGCAACGCGAACGGGATAATCGCCAACCCCAACTGCTCGACGATTATCGCACTTACGCCTCTGAAAAACATTTTAAAAAAATACGGATTGAAAAAAATAATTTTTTCTTCGTATCAGGCGGTGAGCGGAAGCGGAATGAAAGGCATAAGAGACCTGCTCCTTACAAGACACGGCTTTTCGCCAGAATTTTACGATTACGATATTTCGGAAACGTGCATACCCGTGATAGGCGAACTTTCGGAAGGCGGTTATACCGAAGAAGAAAGAAAAATGATAAACGAGACAAAAAAAATAACGGGACTCGACGTTGCCGTTTCGGCGACTTGCGTGAGAGTTCCGATCGAAAACTGCCACGGAATAAGCGTCGAAGTCGAAACCGAAAAGCCCGTGGTTGCAGCTTTGCTTGCAAGCGAAATGGAATACTCTTCCGCCCTCTTTTCCCCTATTCCCGTAGCTTCGGAAGCAGACGGAAAAGACGAAGTCGTGTTCGGAAGAATAAGAAAAAGCAATGTCTTCGAGAACGGATTTTCTTATTTCGCCGTAGGAGACAACACGCTTAAAGGCGCGGCTTTAAACGCCGTTCAGATAGCAGAGTCGATTATAAAAAACAGGAGTTAATCGACTTATAGCGTATCTTTTACGCGTTAATCGTCGGCAACTATTTTATCATAAGCCGATTTTATAAGATGCACGTCGATTTTATCTTTCGTTAAAACAACTTTTTCGACAACGCTTCTTATAACCCTCTGTTTCGCTCTTTCGTCCATTTTGTTCCATGTGTCGGGAAGAGTCCTGAGCGCTTCGATTTTTTTAAGCGCGAGTTTCTCCATTGTCTTTTTTTCGCTTTCCGCCGAAATGTCGCGTTCGAGTTTTTTGATTTTTTTCAGCAACGCGGAAGCTTGATCCAAAAGATCTTCATCCCCGAGCTTTCTGTATGCGGAGACAAGCCGCGAATACTCGACGGATAACCGCTCTTTTTTCGCGGTAAGTCCTTCGGTTATTTCGTTTTCCGAAAATCCCGAACGCGCTTTTTCCTCGCCGTATTCGACGGCAAATCTCATAACGGTATCTATGACGGCTTTTTCTATTTCTTCGGCGTCGAAAATGATATTAGGACAATGCTCGTCCTTTACGAGATATTTTTTAGTGCTGTTCGGGAAAAACGAATAGCAAAGAATTTTTAACTTCGATTTATCTCCGCTCCCCCAACGCATATAACGCATTTTCCCGCCGCAACAGCCGCACTCTAAAAGCGAAGACAGAAGATACACCGATCCGCTTCGTTTAACGCTTTTGCTTGCGAGTATTCTCTGCGCAAGTTCGAACGTTTCCTCGTCTACTATCGGTTGATGTCTGCCGCGGTAGCTTTCGCCGCGATAATACACTTCGCCTAAATAAATTCTGTTTCGCAGTATATTAAAAACGGCTTTGTCGGACGACAAGCCTAAAATATCCGCTATTTTTTTCGGAGAAAAACCCGTGGTTGTATAAATTTCAAACGCCTTGCGCACTTTTTCGGCTTCCTCGGGAAAAACGACGAGTTCGCCCTCTTTTTTTGAATATTTGTAACCGTACGGCGGTAATCCTCCGCCTTTCCAGAATCCGTCTTTGGCTCGCTGAACTCTTCCGCTCGTGAGCTTGGAAATAATCGCGTCGTGATCGAATTCGGCGAAAATGGACAAAATGGAAATAAGTATTCCGTAAGTCTGGCGACTTCTCGAATCAACGTTATCCTTTACGGCGTAAAAATCGCATTTCGCCTTTTCGCACTGCTCTTTTAAAAATTTCAGAATTATCATCTGCGTTCTGCCTATTCGGTCGAGACTGTAAGTTATAACGAGTTTTACTCTGCCCTCTTCCATAAGCTCGCACATTTTCGAAAAAGCGGGGCGAATTTCGTTCATTCCCGTGTAGCCGTCGTCTACGAAAATAAAAACGTTCTTTATTTCGTACGCTTCGACATATCGTTTTATCGCATTATACTGCACGTCAAGCCCGTATCCCTCCTGCGCCTGAGAGTCGGTAGAAACACGGAGATATACCGCCGTTATTTCATTATCTTCGCCTGTTATTTTGTCGTAAGACGGATAATCGAATTCGATTTTCTTGCTTTTTTCTTTCATTTATCGCCGCGCTTGCTTTTAAGTTCTTCGATATAACGATAATATACGTCGTTCACGGCGTTTTTAACGATTTCGCTCACGCATTTATAGTTTTTTACGTCGTCGTTTTCGATTTTATCTCCGCTCATATAAATATTCACTTTCATAAATGGTATTATTTCTTTTTTTTATTTTTTTAAACAGCTTTCAATCGGTAGACTTTTTATGCGAAACGACTTAAAATAATAGACGTAAAATAAAAAAACGAGGTTGTATATGCTTCTTTCCACAAACAGCGAGTTTTACCCGAGAAGAATAGGTTTTGAAAAAACAGTCGAAAAATATGCGAAAGTAGGTTTCGACGCTTACGATATATCCCTTTTCGACATGCCTTTCGATAATTTTTGGTTCGGAAAAGACGATTTTGAAGAAAAAGCCGCGCGTTTAAGAAAAATAGCCGACGAAAACAAGATTGTATGCAATCAGGCTCACGCTCCGTTCCCGTCATACAAGGAAGGCGATGATATCTGGAACAAAAATATAAAAGAATACTTTGAAAGAAGTTTGAAAATTTCCGCCGCGCTCGGAGCAAAAGTGTGCGTCATTCACCCCTGGAACGATTGGAACGCCGAAAGAAACGCCGAGGAAGTTTATCTGCCGCTGAAACCGCTTGCCGATAAACTCAACGTAAAAATAGGCGTTGAAAATATGTGGAATTGGGATTTAAAAGAAGATAAAATCCGCAAAGCCGCCTGCTCCTCGCCCGAAGATTTCGTAAAACATCTCGAACTTCTCCCGAAAGAAACTTTCGGCGCGTGTCTCGATATCGGTCACGCGGAAATGTTCGAAGGCATCCACGCCCCGGATTTTATCGAAGAGTTAAACGACAGACTTATCGCGCTTCACGTTCATGATAACGACTGCAAACACGACTCCCATTACTTCCCGTATATGGGCAATATCGACTTCGAAAAAATATACGAAGCGCTTGCAAAAGCCGATTATAAAGGCGATCTGACGTTTGAATCCGACCATACGTTTTACAGATATCCCGACGCGCTTTGCGACGAGCTTCTTTCTCTTCTTCACTCGACGGGAAGAGTTATGATCGAAAAAATCAACGGCTACAAAAAATCTTAACAATTACCGAAAACGAAAACGCGGCTCGGAAAAATCGAAAGGTTTTTCCGAGCCGCATATTTTTTACAGATAAATTATCTTATATTTTTATACATAGGACCGTAAGCCGCGCAAGCTCTGTAATCCTGACCTTCTTTGTCCTGACCGAAAGCCGACCAAGCCGAAGGACGATATATATCCTTATCTTCGACGTTGTGCATGCAAACGGGAATACGAAGCATCGAACACATAGTGATGAGATCCGCGCCGATATGTCCGTAAGAAATCGCGCCGTGGTTCGCGCCCCAATTATTCATTACGTCGTAAGCGGAAGTAAACGCGCCTTTGCCCGTTATTCTCGGAGTGAACCAGGTGCAGGGCCAGGTGTAGTCCGTTCTCTTCCAGAGCTTATCGGTAACTTCGTCCGGAAGCTTAACCGTCCAACCTTCTACTATCTGCAAAACGGGTCCCAAGCCTTTGATAAGGTTAAGTCTTATCATTGTCGCAGGCATTTCCGCTCTCGTTACGAATCTGGACGAATAACCGCCGCCTCTGAAATATCCGAGATCGGCATAAGGCCAGGTCGTAGCGTTCATCATGATGTCGATATCCTTATCGGTTACTTCCCACCATCTCTTCATAACGGCATTGCCCTTTTCGTCCTTAACTTCGCCGCAAGCGTCTACGCAGCATGCGCCCGAGTTGATAAGGTGAATAAAGCCGTCCGCTTCTTTCGCGTGACCTTCGAGCTTATAACCGGTAACTCTTTTAACCGATTCGCCCGACCAATAAGTTCTTACGTCCGCAAACATCTGCGCTCTACCCGTCAAAAGCTTCATAAAAAGCATCGAAGTTGCGTTGAGCGTATCGTTTTCGGTACCGAGAATGTAAGGTTCTCTCGCTCCGTTCCAATCGAACGAAGAGTTAAGAATACTTTCGGGGAAATCGCAGTTAGGATAGAAGTCCGTCCACTGACGTTGCCCCTGGAAACCTCCGACGATAGCGTTGTGACCGACTCTCTCTTCTTCTCTGCCCTTCGGAAGACGTTTGTTTCCGTTGAACAAGTCTTTTATTATGCACGCCATTTTAGCCGTGAATTCCCAATCTTTTTCTTTCTGAGCCGCGCTTTTCTGCATTTCCGGCGGGTTTTTATCGAAATCGGGACGGCATTTTTCTTTAACCCAGGCAAGAGCCTTTTTATACTCGGCTCTGTCGTAAATGCCCTGAGTCATTCTTCTGATAATTTCAACCTCGTCTACCGATTCGACTCTCATTCCGAGATATTCCTCGAAAAATTCGGGGCTGATGATAGAACCGCCTATACCCATCGTAACCGAACCGATTTGAAGATAGGATTTACCTCTCATCGTCGCAACGGCGACAGCCGCTCTTGCGAAACGAAGAATTTTCTCCTGAACGTCGGACGGAATGGACGCATCGTCCGCTTCCTGGACTTCGTGACCGTAAATACCGAATGCGGGAAGTCCTTTCTGATTATGCGTTGCAAGAACGGAAGCAAGGTAAACCGCGCCCGGTCTTTCGGTACCGTTAAAGCCCCATACCGCTTTTATCGTCATCGGATCCATATCCATGGTTTCCGCGCCGTAGCACCAGCAGGGAGTTACGGTAAGCGTTATGTCGACGCCCGCTTTTTTAAACTTGTCCGCACAAGCCGCAGCTTCGGCGACACGGCCGATCGTCGTGTCGGCAATGATAACTTTAACGTGTTCGCCGTTAGAATAAAATACGTTATCTTCGATAAGCTTTGCCGCAGACTTCGCCATATTCATAGTCTGATCTTCGAGAGATTCTCTGACTTTGATTTTGCCGCGTCTGCCGTCGATGGTAGGTCTTATTCCGATAACGGGATAATCGCCTATAAGTCTTGATTTTGCCATTTTTATATTCCTCCGAAGAATATTTTCATTTTAATATAATTATATCCTTGAAAAATTTCAATTACTTGTGCTATAATAATAAAAAATATAATTATTTTCAGATTTTCGGTAAAAAAAGGAATTTATGAGCTTCAACGAATTAAAACAACACGGCACGGAAGATTTTCCGTTCGGCATTTACGTTATCGATAAGGATCATCCTAAATACGAAATGGCGTTCCATTGGCATACAAGCGTTGAAATAATAAGGATATTAAAGGGGCGACTTATTATTACGTTAAACAATAAAAGCTTCGCCGCGAAAGGCGGCGACGTCGTTTTCGTAAACCCCGAAACCATTCACGGGGCGACCCCATACGAGTGCGAATACGAATGTCTTGTTTTTCCGTTAAGCTTTTTTAAAAGCGGGAACAGAATCTGCGACAGATTTCTGGAAGACCTTTCCGACAAAAACAGCAAGCTCGATTTTATGCCGTCGGGGGACGAACTTTTACTTTGCGTAAACGAACTTTTCGAAACGGTAAAAGCCCGTGAAAACGGTTACCAATTTATTACGATAGGGCTTGTTTATCGACTTATAGGCTTATTTGTGAAGACTAATCAATATTCTTACGAAACAAAAGGACTGACCGATAAAAACGATCAGAAAGTTCTGAAACTTAAAAGAACGCTTGCGTTTATAAGAGAGAATTTCGATAAAGAAATATCCCTCGACGAGATCGCTTTGTCTTCGGGATTTTCCACGAAATACTTCTGCTCGTTCTTTAAAGAAATGACGGGGAAATCGGCAATCGAATACCTTAATTCCTACCGCGTGGAAAGAGCGTGCAGAAAACTGCTCGGAAGCGATCAGTCGATCACTCAGATAGCTTACGGCTCGGGATTTAACGATTTAAGCTATTTTATCAAAACTTTCAAAAGGATAAAAGGATGTTCGCCGAGCGATTACAGAAAAACCTCCGTATAAAAAACTTATTGTTGCAATTATTTCTAACCCCTTTTTATCCTATTAAAACATAAAAAATGTGTAAGCCGTTTCCGACTTACACATTTTTTCAACCCGACAAATTTTATATAATAAACAAAGAAACTATATTTTCTTTAACGCTTTCTTATATTTCTTTATCAGTATTATTTAAAATGAAAGTTTGCGTCCGAATTATTTATTTACGCAATACTCGCTGTTGGCAATCTTCTCCTTATGCCCTTCAACGTTTGCATCGTAACTGCTATGACCATAGGACACATAGTAATCTCCGTATGTACCCCAATAGCAATCATTAAGCACAAACCACTTGCCGGAAACTGTTTTTATCACATCAGTACCGCTCGTAAGGTCATTACTCTTGTATGTAGCGGAAACATTGTCGAGATCTTCGTATTTTCCTTTACCGTAAAAATTTACATTTACATTCTCTACGATACAGTTTTCAACTTTGCCGTTATCTACGCCGTTACCACGCTGGATATTACCTGCCAGACCGCCGAGGTTATATGCGCCGTAAATGGTGTTACTTTCGGAAACACAATTTCTGAAAGTAACGCTCACGCCGGGTTCTGCGCCCATTCCGAGCAAGCAGCCGATCTTGCCGTAGCCGTGAATTTTGCTGTTTGTAACATTTACTTTATCGAAAACGGTCGTTCCGTAAGTATAAGCCACTACTACCGCACCAATATTGCCAACAAAATACTTTTCATACCCCTTTGCCATTGCCACATTGGCTCCGTCGAAAGTCAAGTCATTTATAGTAAGCGTACCCGTTGCATTACCGATAAAAGCAAAGCCATAACCAGCACTATACATACAAGAACGAACAAGCAAGTTTTTAATAGTATGACCGTTACCGTTAATAGTAAAGTTATTTACGGTATAAATAGGACGCCAGAAGCCTGCTCCTAAATCGATATCTGCCGTTATATTAAGAGTGTAGCCGCTGTAATTCACTTTTTCATCGGTTGCTTCGTATTTGAACAAAGCAAGTTCTTCGGCAGAAGCAACGGTTATAACTTTATTTGCGGTATCGACAGGCGTAGCATACGCATCCGCCCTTTCATCGTCCCATTGAACTTTATCGGACGTGTAAGTGAACGGCGAGAAAGTTTTCGTGAGCATTGTAACGATACCGGAAGTTGAATCGTAATAAAATTCCTGGTCTGCATCAAGCCACTTCATCTCGGAGCAACGGCTCATTTTTTTACCATTGTGGTTAATTTCCACAAGCGACAAACCTTTTTCGATATAGAATTCAACTTTTATAAGCTTATCGTTATCCGCCGCAAGACCTTCCATATGTATATCTAACGTTTTAGGTTCATTCTGAGTGATTGCAACGGTAAAGTTAGCGGGAACTTCTGCCTTTTTGATATTCAGTTCAAGTTTGTTTGTACCTTCTTCAATCTTTGTTCCGACGAGTATGGTTGCTTTTGCAACATGATTATCTCCAACTTTGCCGACTGAAACAATTTTTGCTTCTTCGGTTGTTTTGTTATCTTCGTCAACCGTTACGGTAGTAGCGGCAGATACGGGATACTCATCGCTGACCGCAACATTGCCCTGAACAGCCTCTACCGTTACGGCAAACTTAATTGTCTTACCCTGCCATTCGTTTCCGGCAGAAATAGGAAGTCCGACCGAAACGGGAATATCGGAAATTTTTTCATGCGCCGCAAGGTCGTTCCATACGCCCCAAGTCCCGTTATTTACGTCGATTTCAAGTACTTCCGCAAACTCGCTGCCTTCGGTGGCGTCGGAAACAACAACACGATATTTGCTGTCGACATTAGAATTATTGGTAACCTCGATATCGAAAGTCACGCCGTCACCGGGAACGATTCCGTCAAGCGTGAAAGTAGAGGTTTCGTCTTCATACATCGCGGTGCCGCCTGTAAGGAACGTCAAGCCTTCAAGTTCTTTCTTTGTACCATTTTCGCCATTCATGTCGATGTTTTCATGCGAGTATAATTTGACATTACTGACGGTTGCAGTCACGTCAACTTTACCGCTCGTCACTGCAATGTTTACTTTGCTTTCCGAAGTGAATATCGCGAACGTCGCGCCCGCAATAAGACTTACGCAAAGACAAATTGCAAGCAAAGCCGAAACGATTACGTTTCTTTTGATTGATTTTGCCATAAAATTTTCTCCTTTTTTAATTTCCCTTTTTTTGTACATCTAATATAATTATAGATGCACACATAGAAAACAAAACGACATAAAAACTTTAAAGCAAACCGCATTTTACTTAAAAAAAATGTAAATTTTGAATGTTTTCTCTGAATAATCATTGACATTACGTTCATTTTTTGCTATAATCTTTGCGAAATGTGCATCTATAATTATAATAGATGCACAAATTTTTACTCGAAAACAGAGATATCGGGTATCGAAATAAACCCAAACAAATATCTTAAAACAATAAAAAAAATCCGCCAAAAGCAATGTGCCGAGGCAGGATTTTTTTAGTATTATGTGTAAAACAGTTATTATTTCCTATTATTAAAGCTCTGACAGCATATATACGACCTCTTGATAACCCGATATGCGGGAATTAAATCCTTTCGGATTTCTGCCGTATTCTATAAATCCCGTTTTCTTGTATAACGAAACGGCTCGTTCATTATCCGCAACTACGCTTAATTCGAGCTGAGTATACCCTGCGTTTTTTGCGCATTCGATACAGCTTTCCGTCAATGCCCGACCTATCCCGAGTCCCCAATAATCTTTTAACACGCTGATACCGAAATTCGCCCTGTGTTTTACTTTATATTTCGTTCCCACGGCGTCGACGCCGGCAAAACCGACGATTTTATTCCCCGCTATCGCAAGAAGTTCGACTTCGTCTGCGCTTTCCGCTTTTTTTGCAAGATATTTACACTCTTGTTCTTCGTCAAACTGTTTTTCGTCGGGATATGATGCCAGAAAATCCGTTTCCTCGTGCGTTTTATTGAATATTTCAATCACCGCACGCCCGTGGTACGCTTCTGCGTTTTCGATCGTTATTTCCACTCCGTTTTTCGCAATAAATTTTTTATTGTATTTCATTTTAGTTTCCTTCCCATTTCAAGCCTTATTTCGTGTTGTTCCGGGTCGTTGTTCGAATAAGAATATAAATCGAATCCGATAATTTCGAAACCGCTTTTTTTGTAGAATTTTATAGCGTTTTCATTGCAGGTTTGCGTTTCGAGAACCACCATTCGCGCCTTGATTGCCTCTGCCTCTTTCAATATGATTTTCATAAGCATTGTTCCGACCCCACTGCCGCGTTTCGAGCTGTCGAATACACAAATATTGCTTATACGAAAACGATTATTCCAGCCTTCGGACGAACCTTCGACAAAACCTATCAACTTATCGCCGTCAAACGCCCCGAAAGCAACGGGAGCCTCCAACCATTCGCCGAAAAAAGTATCGTCGAACGATTTTTCTATCGCCGTATCGAAAAGCACGTAATCCATTTGAAATCCGCATTCAGACGAATGTATATCGTAATATCCGCGCGTTTCGTAGCGAACGGTAAATTTTTTGCCCGCATATTCTTCTTTATTTAATCGTCTGATTTCCATTTTTCAACACTCTTCTATTATTTGACGCTTTTATACTTAACTCACAGTATATCGACCAGCCGCTTATCTGTCAAGCAATTCTGATAATAATGCTCCTACGATTAAATTTATAAAACTTTTCGTAATTACGCGCAAATGCGAACGACGGCAACAAGTTGCCGCGTACGCATATCCTAAGCTTCCGCCATAACACAAAGGGGATATTGCCGTGTCCGTTTACATACTTTTCATTTAATTTAAAGTCCGTAAAACGGAATACCTATTCAACGACCCAATGCGTTCCGCATTAAAACATACGTTTCTGTTTTGCATTCTGCAAAACGGTCGTTTTATGAATAACGGCGACATAAATTCCTTGCAAGCAAAATTTATGTCTTGTCATTGACGGCAAGAATTTGCTTCGCTAAACAGACGAACGACGGCAACAAGTTGCCGCGTACTTATCCCCTTAGTTTCCGCCATTGAAAAAGAGATGCCAAAGCATCTCTTTTTCAATGGCGGAAGCGAGGGGATTCGAACCCCTGAGCCCGTGAAGACTACACGATTTCCAATCGTGCCCGTTATGACCACTTCGATACGCTTCCATATTTGTTTTTACGCCCGACTTACAGGCGACTTTTACATTTTATATTTTTTTTGAAAGTTTGTCAATTATTTTACGTAGCTTTTCTTAATTTCTTTTTAAATTTATCGGATACTACCTATGCAGATTGATAATATTCACGCCGCGACGCTTTGCGTAGTTCATAACGCGTTTCGAACAGCTTTGCCAACTATAAAAACTCGTATCGACGTAACAAATAAGCGTGTCGCACGAATCGACCATGCGCCGATTGCTCGCCATAATCCGTTGTTTGTAATATACATCTTCTATATCGAATACTACCGTTTTAACGTCGCCGTAAGGATCGTAACCGTACTCTTCTCTTTTTAAACGCCCTTCGAGATTCGTTAAAACAACCTCTATTTCAATCTCGGGATATTCTTTTTTTAACGAACAACAAACAGCCAAAGCCATACTATCAAATTCCCCGTGTGTTCCGACCATAAACTTA
The DNA here is from genome assembly GCA_934247225.1 of uncultured Clostridia bacterium. Taxonomy (GTDB): domain Bacteria; phylum Bacillota; class Clostridia; order Christensenellales; family Borkfalkiaceae; genus UBA10281. Next base: position 27,905 of record CAKQJE010000018.1, on the reverse strand, counting down.
TTATAACCGACAGAAATAAGCTGTTCAACGGTTGCCCGCAATTCATTTTCAACACGGGGAGGAACTATATCTCTACGCCCGATAAAAGCCGCCGTCATTTTACTACCTCGAAAATATTTATTGCGGCTTTTTATATCTTTATTATAAATAAGATGCCGCTCTCAGGCGAGAACGGCAAATATAGAACATACCGACCGACTGAGCGCCAACCCTTTCACAACAAATGACATACCACTATAAGGAATATAGAGAACAACATTTTTGTAAACACGGTGATATGTATCTACCATGTAGCTTGTTCTTTTTTTATCCTAATAAGATATGTTCTATAAAATTTTTTTGTTGTGATTCATGTTAAAAATATCATAAATCGGGTTGGCTATTATATTTTACTATTTAGTTAGTAAAAAGTCAAATTTAAAACGAGGTTTTTTTATGAAATATGCCGCTCGGAAATTAAACTTTTCCCGTTTTATTTCCGAGCGGCACTTAGCCGAATTAAAATTTTTGATTAAAATTCAAGTTGATTGAGCCAATTTTTCACCGAGGATTCGCTTGCGCCCGAAATGAAACGTTCGCCCGAAAGCCAATTTCCCGTTCCCGCCATTTCTTTTAAAAGCGACGCGCTGTTTCCGATCGGAGAACTTGCCGCCGTTGCAAACGGAATTACGGTTTTGCCCGTGAAATCGTTTCCTTTTACAAAATTATTGACAGGCCACGCGGCTATTCCCCACCAAATCGGATAACCAAGGAAAACTATGTCGTAAGTATTCCATTCTTCGGGAGTAACTTTCGTAAGTTCGATATCGCGAAGAGACTCGTCGTTATGCTCGCGAGAAACTCTGCTCGTCGAACTGTTATAATTCAAATCGGCTTGACTGTAAGGATTTACGGGAGTAAGTTCGAACAACGTTCCGCCCGTTGTATTCGCTATAATCCCCGCAACCCTTTCGGTGTTATTGGTTGCCGAGAAATACACAACTATTATTTTCTTCTCTTTCGCTATGCTTTCGGTTGTCGAATTATCGCTTCCCGATTCCGAAGAGTCGATTTCGCTGCTTTCCGTTCCGTTATTTTTGCTTTCCGAAACGGTTTCGCTTTCCCGCTTCGAAGAAGAGTCCGAACCGGAACCGCCGTCGCCCTTTTTACCGCAAGCGGCAAAAGATAAAATCATTATTATACCGAGAACAATCGCTAAAAATCTTTTCATAGGCGTAGCCTCCCTTATAATTTATCGTATTCTTCGTCCGAAACCGCCTCTAACCATTCCGTGGACGAATTTTCGCCGGGAACTTCGACGGCAAGATGAGAAAACCATTCGTTTTTCGCCGCGCCGTGCCAATGTTTTACGCCGGGTGCGATATTGACGACGTCGCCGGGAAGAAGAACGCGCGCTTCTTTTCCCCATTCCTGATAATACCCCTTTCCCGCAACGCAAACGAGGATTTGTCCTCCGCCCTTTTCGGCTTTATGGATATGCCAATTATTTCTGCAACGCGGCTCGAACGTAACGTTATAAATTCCGATCTGTTCTTTGGAAACGGGCGCGAGATAGCTTTGACCGATAAAATATTTTTTGAAAGCATTGTTAGTTTCGCCTATCGGGAAAACCATAGAATTCGCGTGGCGAGTTTTCGCGTCGGAAGCCGCGGAAATTTCGGACGGCTCGTCTTTCCAGACTTCTTTTGCCATTTTAAAAGCCGCCCAAGCCTTCGGCCAGCCATCATAAAACGCAGCGTGCGTTAAAATCTCGGCGATTTCCTCTTTTGTTATTCCGTTGGCTTTTGCCGATCTTAAATGAAACTCGAACGACGAATCGCAAAGACCTTGCGACATTAAAGCCACGACCGTTACGAGCGAACGGTCTCTTAAAGAGAGCTTATCCTCTCGCGACCACACTTGTCCGAACAAAACGTCGTCGTTAAGCTCGGCGAATTTCGGAGCAAACTCCCCTAACGCATCTCTTCCGGCAGTTACTTTTTTCATATTATTTTACCCACCTTTCAACTTCGTTTTTTGAATTTTTAACTCTGCTGCCGTAAATCGCAAGTCCGTTTTCGACATCGGCGGAGGGACAAAGCTTCTTTATATCGCCGACGCTGTTTCCCATTCCGCTGCCCTCGTGCGTACAGAACGGTTTTATCGTTTTTCCGCCGAAATCATACCGTTCGAGAAAAGTAAACACAGCCATAGGCATCGTACCCCAATAATTGGGATAACCGAGATAAATCACGTCGTAATTTCCGACGGAGTCAAGATATTTTTTAAGTTCGGGGCGAGCGTTTCTCCTCTGATCGGCTTTGGCTTCCTCCACGCAGGAATTATAGTCTTCGGAATACGGTTTTGTCTGTTCGATTTTGAACATATCCGCACCCGTAAGTTCTTTTATATACTCCGCAACGATTTCCGTGTTGCCGACAGGTATCGTTTTAAGCGCGCCGCTGACGTAATTTTCGTCCGCTCTCGAATAATAAGCCACAAGTGTTTTCGACATTTATTTTTGCCTCCCGTTTTGTTTTGCAAATTCATTATAACATATATTTTCTTGACTGTGAAGTACAAATATGTTATTATTGTATAAACCAAAAGTTTACAGGTGAATTATGTACAATCCTTTGCTTGACACGTTTTTAGCCGTTGCGAACTGCGGAAGTTTTACGAAAGCCGCCGATAGGCTTTATATTTCCCCTACGGCGGTTATGAAACAAATAAACAACCTTGAAAATCATTTGAATTTTAAGTTGATTGAAAGACATCCTTCCGGCATAAAATTAACTCCTGCGGGTGAAATTATTTATCGCGACGCAAAGTTTATTATGGACTATTCCGAGAAATCCATAACATCCGCAAAAGCCGCTATCGAAAGACAGAACACGACTTTCCGCGTCGGAACTTCTCTCCTTAACCCCGCAAAGCCTTTTATGGATATCTGGTATAAAGTAAACAGAAACTTTCCCGATTTCAAACTTCATCTCGTATCTTTTGAAGATAATCACGAAGGTATTCTTTCCGAAATCAACGGACTCGGGAAAAAATTCGATTTTTTAATCGGAGTTTGCGACTCCAAAGCCTGGCTTTCGCTCTGCAATTTTCTGCCGCTCGGAAGATATAAAAAGATGATAGCCGTCTCACGCGATCACAGGCTCGCCGGCAGAAAGTTTTTAAATCTTTCCGATCTTTACAGTGAAACGCTTATGATGGTTAAAAAAGGCGATTCGAGCGTGAACGACTTTATCCGAAACGACCTCGAAATGAATCATCCCGAAATAAAAATAGAAGACACGCATTTCTTTTACGATATGTCGGTTTTCAACCGCTGCGCCGAAACGGGCAACTGCCTCTTAACAATCGAATGTTGGCAGGACGTCCACCCCGGACTTGTTTCCATACCCGTAAATTGGGATTACAGCATTCCGTACGGACTTTTATACAGCATTAACGCCGATAAAAACGTACTTAAACTTATAGACCTTGCAAAAAAGCTGCAAAGATAGCCGCAAACAAAAAGACCGATTTTCGAGAGGGTTCCCCGATATCGGTCTTAATTTTATTTGTTTCTCATACAGGTGTTTATTATAACAATTATTTCGTCAATACTTTCCCTACAATCGTTTTTAATCCACTCGTTCACGATAGCGATAAGCCCGTTTATATAAAACTTGACGAGATAAGGTTTCTCTTTTTCCGACACGCCGTACCTGTCGAGAATGGGACTGAAAATCTTTTCGTACATATAATTGAAAGTGTTTACCCGGCCGAACAATTTAACGTGCTTTAAAGTCGTGGAGTAAATCCTCTTGTTGTCTCTTATGAATTCGAGATACGGCGTAAGATATTTCGGCGTTACGAGATACAAATTCTCTTTTTCGGAACATTGTATGTGGTTTTCAATACCACGTTCGCCCTTTGACATATCGAAATCGTCGGTCTTTTGCATCCGAACATAAAAGTTTTTCAGGTTTCCGCCGCGCGCGTATAGACTTAAATATTCAAAATTCTTTTAACGTCCGCCAAAACGGCTTCGGGAGTTATTCCGAGTTGTTTTAAAAGCTCGGCAGGATTATATCTGTCGTAAAACTCTTTGTTCAAACCGTAATTTTTGACTTTAACTCCCGTTTCTCCGAGGAACGCCGCGACCTTCTCTCCGAAACCGCCGCTTAACACGCCGTCCTCGAAAGTAAGAACAAGTTCGTGATTTTTCACGAGGTTCGAAAGAGTCTTTTCATCCGTCAGAGAAACTATTCTCGGATTTATAAGCGTAGGTTTGAAACCGAGCGATTTTTCGATTTTTTCCGAAATGCTTTGACCTATTCCGTAAAAATCGCCCTCGGCGATTATAGCCACTTTTTCGCCGCTTTGCTCGACTTTGTATTTCATCTCGCCGTCGAACCCGTTTACGGACGGTCTGTCTTTAACGCTGTCGCCGGGAATAAGGATTACGGACGCGCCGTCGTGAATATCCAGCGCCCAATCGAGCATTCCGATAAATTCCTTTTCGGTAGTCGGCGCGAGAACGTTAAGCTCGGGAATGTTCGTAAATATCGGAAGCGCGAAAATTCCCAGATGCGTTACGTCGGTAAGCCCCGCAAACGACGAATAATTAAGTAAAATCGTAACGTGGTTGCCGTTTATGCAAACGTCGTGCGAAATCTGATCGTAAGCTCTTTGCATAAACGTGGCATTGGTTATGACAAGCGGTTTTACTCCGCCTTTCGCCATACCCGAAGCCATTGCGACGGCTTGTTCCTCGGCTATGCCGACGTCCGTAAACTTATCTCCGAGTTTTTCTCTGTCCTTAGGCGAAAGCCCCATAGACATAGGCATATTGGGCGTAACCACAACGAATTTATCGTCTTTTTCAGCCTTTTTCATTATATAATCGTGAGCGACGGCAACATAGCTTCTTCCGCTCGTATCGACGGTTTTTTCGCCAGTTTCTCTGTCGAACGGCAAAGTCCAATGCCAGGCTTCCTTGTTCTTTTCGGCTCTCTCGTAGCCTTTCCCTTTTAACGTGTTTATATGCACAACCGTCGGATGATCGACGTTTTTCACCTTTTCAAACACTTTTATAAGCGAATGAATATCGTTTCCTTTCGCCTCGTAAACGTAATCGAGACCGAAATCCCTGAAAATGTTATGTTCGTATTTTCCATTCGTTTCTCTGAGTTTTTTAAGATTTTTATATATTCCGCCGTGCGTTTCGGAAATGGACTGATCGTTATCGTTGACGATGATTATTAGATTTGATTTTATTTCCGATCCCGCTACGTTCAAGCCCTCTAACGCCTCGCCGCCCGAAAGCGAACCGTCGCCGATAAGCGCGACGACGTTGTAGTTTTCGCCGAGCCTTTCGCGAGCTTTGCAAAGACCCGTTGCAAGGGAAATCGAAGTGGACGTATGCCCTACGTTAAACAAATCGTGTTCACTCTCTTCGGGGTTCGTATAGCCCGAATCTTCTTTAAAACACGCGTCGTCGATATATCCCGCTTTACGCCCCGTAAGGATTTTGTGCGTGTAGCTTTGGTGCGACACGTCGAAAACGAATTTATCGACAGGCGAAGAAAAGACATAGTGCATAGCGATTTCCGCTTCCACTATACCGAAATTAGGGCCGAAATGTCCGCCGATTTTCGTAAGTCTGTTAAAAAGCGCCTCTCTTATCTCCGCGGCTAATGACGTAAGCTCGTTTTCGCTAAGTTTTTTTACGTCCGCGGGAGAGTTTATTCTACTTAATAATTCGTACATGTTTTTACCTCTGTTCTATTTCAATTTTAATTCTTTAATCATTTTTTCGGTTTCTTTTACGGTTTCTTCGGTCGTTTCGGCATTATTTTTTATTTCCGCAAAAGCCCTTTTGCGTACGTCCTTTTTAAATATTCTGCACCAACGTAAAAACTCGTAAAACGGTTGTAAAATCCGCCTTCCTTCCAGCGACGGATACTCTATAACGAGATTTTTATAAGGAAGCCATAATCTCGAAGCGACGCTGCGGGTTTTGCCTTTCTTTTCGGTTCGCAAAACGACGGCTTTATTTTTTCCCGAGCCGTAAACCCCGCCGCTCAGAATATATTTTTCCATTGTCCCCGTAAGCTCGTCGTGTTCTTTTTCGCTCAGCCACACCTCGCCGAGCAGTCCGATTTTATCCGCAAACTCTTTAATTCCGCCCGCCGTCAGAAGTTCGTCAAGTTCTTTTTCGTCGTAATCGAGCTTGTTTTTCAATATCATATCGTCGAAAATCGGTTTTATTCCGCATCCGCCGCTTATAAAATGGTAAGCCGTGTGAGCGTATAAATGGAATAACAAAAACTCGCCCGTAAATTCGTACTCGTGTGATTTACACTCTTTTTTACGGGCGTATTTCCAGGCGTTTTGCAAAACTTCGTCGAGTTTATCCGTATTTTCTTTTATATTGAAATGAAGTTCCAAATGAACGCCGCTTTCCGAAAACAAAGAATAATCGTGATAATTTTTAGATTTCGTATTATAACCGAGTTCGTTTTCAAGCGTTTTTATAGCCCGGGAAACGTCGTTTTCCATTACCAAAATATCGATATCGCAACTTTGGCGAAGCCACGGTTCGGGATAATAATCCCTTATCACCGCGCCTTTGAGCGGGACAAAATCTATATCGTTTTTTTCGAAAACTTCTTTGATCGCGTTCAATTCCGCATTCTGAGTTTCGAACCTGAAAAGCGCAAGCCTTATTTTCGACTCGAACCTGCGTTGTGTTTCCCCGTCCGATAAAAGTACGTTTTTTATAAGCGACAAGCCGACTAAATGTGAACAATCGAAAGCCGCGGAGAGTTTGTACAATCTTTCCGCGTCGGTTTCCGATATTCTGCCCGACTCGGACAGATTTTCGATTTCGCCTTTATTAAATTGTTTCAATCCCGTTCCGTCCGCCAAAAGAGCGAACATAAGACGAATAACCGATTTCATTTTGTTCCCGTTTGTAATCTTATCTTGTTTTCTTCAAAACCTGCGTCATCGATTGTATTATTTTTACCGTTTTTATCGATACGTTTTCGTCCGAATAATCTTTCGGAACCGAACCGTTTTCGCTGTTTTCCACGGCTTTAACCGCCGTATCGACTGCGTTTAAAAGACCGATTTTGCTTATCCCCGCAAGCGTGAAACAACCGTTCTCCAACGCTTCGGGGCGTTCGGTGGATTCTCTTATGCAAACGGCGGCGAAAGGTTTCCCTTCTTTTATGAAAAACGCGCTTTCTTCTGGAAGCGTGCCGCTATCCGAAACTACGACGAAAGAATCGAGCTGCAACGCGCAATAATCGTGAAAACCGAAAGGTTCGCTCAGAACAACCCTCTCATCGAGTTTAAAGCCCGTTTCTTCGAGCTTTTTCCCCGATCTCGGATGGCACGAATAAATTATCGGCATATCGTATTTTTCCGCCAAGGCGTTTACCGACTCGAATAACGTGAAAAAACTTTTATCCGAATCGATATTTTCTTCTCTGTGAGCAGATAAAAGAATATATTTTTTCGGCGTAAGTCCGAGCCGATGTAAAATATCCGACTTTTCGATTTTACGGATATTCGCGCGCAAAACTTCCGCCATAGGCGAACCCGTGACGAACACCCGACTGTTTTCAAGCCCCGAATTAAGCAAATTCCGCCGAGCGTTTTCGGTGTAAGCAAGGTTTACGTCCGAAATTACGTCAACGATTTTGCGATTTGTCTCTTCCGGCAAACGCTCGTCGTAAGACCTGTTGCCCGCTTCCATATGAAAAATCGGAACGTGAAGCCGCTTTGCCGAAATCGCCGACAAACAGGAATTCGTGTCGCCTAAAATCAAAAGTGCGTCGGGTTTTATTTCGCTTATAAGCCCGTAAGACTTTTCGACGACGTTTCCGAGCGTTGCCCCGAGGTTATCTCCCGCAACGTTTAAATTTACATCCGGAAGATCGAGGTCGAGATCTTTGAAGAACACGCCGTTTAAACAATAATCGTAATTCTGTCCCGTATGAGCCAGAATACAATCGAAATATTTTCTGCATTTTTTTATCGTTTCCGAAAGTCGGATTATCTCCGGTCTCGTACCGACGACGATAAGAAGCTTTATTCTCCCGTCATCCTTGAATTTCACGCCGAATTTCGCGTCGCTGTTTTTCATATCACACCTCATAAGTCCGCCTATAAGTCGATTAACGGCTGTTATACGTTTTCATAGAACGTATCGGGCGAAGACGAATCGAATTGTTCGTTCGCCCACATAAGCGTTACTAAATTTTCGGTTTCGCTTAAATTTTTTATGCTGTGAGTGAACCCGGGCAGCATATAAACGGCTTTTAAATCCTCGCCGTCGACCTTGTATTCCCGAATTTCGCCCGTTGAAAGATTTCTTTCTTTTATCAACGCTTTCCCTGACACAACGACGAAAATCTCCCACTTTCCGTTATGCCAATGCTCGCCTTTTGTCACGCCGGGTTTCGATATGTTTACCGAAAACTGCCCGCATTTTTCTGTTCTCATTATTTCCGTGAAACTTCCCCTGTCGTCCTTTTTAGGGGGAAATCCGAAAACGGTTTTATCTTCCGGAAGATAGGAAAGATACGTTGAAAACAATTTCTTTTCAAACGAACCCGAAGGCAACTCGGGCATTATGAGCGTTGTCGGCTGATTTTTAAATATTTGCAATGTTTTTACGATTTCGCCGAGCGTTTTTTCGTGCGTTACGGGAACAAAACAAAACTCCTCGCCGCTATCTGTTTTTCGTCTGTGTTCTTTATTTTCCGAAGCGTTTAAAAGCTCGGAAACAAGATCGTCGATATAGACAAGTTCGAGTTTAATCCCCTCGTCGGTTATAACGACGGGGATATCGCGCGCGATATTATAGCAAAACGTTGCCACCGCGCTGTTGTAATTCGGTTTGCACCATTTCCCGAAAACGTTGGGGAATCTGTAAACAAAAACCTTTACGCCCGTTTCCGCGGCATAATCGAAAATAATTTTTTCTGCCGCCGCCTTACTCTTTGCGTAGCCTTCGTTATATCTGCCCTTCATTTCCGCCTGAACGGAAGAGGAAAACATAACCGGGCAACGGTTGCCTCGTTTTTTTAGCACGAAAATCAGTTTTTCGGTCAAACACGTGTTTCCGACGGCGTATTCGGCTTTGTTTTCCGGACGATTTACGCCCGCAAGATGAAAGATGAAATCGGCTTTTTCGCAAAACATTTCGAAATCCGCCTCCGAAACGCCTTTATCGAACTCGAAAATCTCGTCTATTTTAAGATTTTGTCTCGTTTTATCTTTGCCGTATTTTATATTTTTCAACGCCGCGCAAAGATTTTTTCCGATAAACCCTTTCGCGCCCGTCACAAGAACGTTCATTTGTTATAATTCTCCAATTCTCTTTTCACATACTCCGTGGAAAGCAAGATATCTTTGATTTCCGAAACGCTTAAAAGCCTTGCGTTAAGAGAATTGAACTCTTTCAAGACGTTTCTTTCCTTATCGCCTATCGCGAAATATTTGTCGTAATTAAGCCCTCTGTTATCCGCGGGAACGCGATAAAATTCGCCCGTATCCTCGGCTTTGGCGCATTCCTCGTTAGTAAGAAGAGTTTCGTAAGTTTTCTCGCCGTGGCGAATGCCTATTACTTTTATCGCGTTTTTATCCGCGCCGAAAAGTTCGGAAACGGCTTCCGCCTGATCTCCGATTGTCGCCGACGGGGCTTTGCGGATAAACAAATCTCCGTTCTCTCCGTACTTAAACGCATATAAAACAAGCCCGACGGCTTCGTCCAGAGTCATTATAAATCTCGTCATCGAAGGTTCTGTTACCGTTACGGGCAAGCCGTTTTTGATCTGCTCTATCCAAAGCGGAACGACAGACCCTCTCGAACAAAGAACGTTTCCGTATCTCGTGCAGATTATTTTCGTTTTGCCGGAATTGCGGGATCTTGCGACGGCTATTTTTTCCTCGATGCCTTTCGTCATACCCATTGCGTTCACGGGATATGCCGCCTTGTCCGTGGAAAGACAGATAACCTTTTCCACTCCCTCTTCTATCGCCGCGCCGAGGACGTTATCCGTGCCGATTATGTTGGTTTTCACCGCTTCCATAGGAAAAAATTCGCAGCTCGGAACCTGTTTCAACGCCGCCGCGTGAAAAATATAATCGACGCCCGAAACGGCGTTTTTTATCGACGAAACGTCTCTTACGTCGCCAATATAATACTTGATTTTTTCGGCGTACTTTGGCATTCTGAGCTGAAATTCGTGGCGCATGTCGTCCTGCTTTTTCTCGTCTCTGGAAAAAATGCGGATTTCGCCTATATCCGTTTCTGAAAAGCGGGATAAAACCGCTCTTCCGAAACTTCCCGTTCCGCCCGTTATCATAAGTGTTTTTCCGTTAAATACCGACATTTTCTTCTTATCCTTTATTTTTATCCGCGGCGTTTCCGCCCGTTTTTTTTATCGACTTACAAATATTTCCCGTTTTTTCGCCGCATTATAAAAATCCGAACGGCAACGTTGCGAGATCTCCGACAAAAAACAGAAAACACGCAACGCATAAAGCGTTGCAAAGAAGATTGAGTAAAAGTCCGTCTTTTTCGGTTTTCACGTTAATACCCGCAACGATTTCGGGAATAAGCAAAGATATGTACAGCGAAAGCGGGTAAGCGACTCTGACGATCGTTTCGTGAACGGAAGACAGCGAGTAAATAAATACAAGCATAAGCAAAATATTGCTAAGCCCCGATTTATCCTCGCTACCTTCTATAAAAATCGAAACGATATACAACGCGAGGTACATAAAAAACATAGTGTACGACCCGTTCGGTTCGATATCCGCTTCTTTACCGTAATAAACAAAGCTCAAAAATCCGACTATTTTTTCTTTGAATAAAAAGCACAAAGCAATGCCGATCAGAATGAACGGCAAAGCCGAATTCTTTATTTTTATGCAGTATAACGGGTACAATGCGAAGCACAAAACCGCCGATTTATGAAAAAAGCACGCGAGAAGCGTTAAAACGATAAACCGAACGACTTTCCTTTCTTTTATGAACACATACGCCGCAAAGCACAAGCTCATTGCTATACTCTGTCTTAATCCGCTGAAAGTCACTATGAAATTACCGAACGCGAAATACGACAAAACGCTTAAAAGCGGATTTACCGAATACTTATACATCACGAAAAAAATCGGGGCCTGAATAAGTATCGTTATCGCAATAAGGAAGGCTCTTTCGCTAAAACCCGCGAGATATAGAATTTTGTTTAACAGAACGTAACCCGTCTCGAAATTCTGATATTTCGCATTGAAAGAAAAAGCGACTTCGCTGCCGATTTTTTCGTAAGCGGAAATATAAACCGACAAATCCGTTCCGACGGAAAACGACCTTATTCCCTGAAACAGAATTACCGCGATAGCGGTCGGCAGGAAAAACGCCTTACGTTCGCAATCTTTAAAAAACGAAGACGTCGCCCTGAAAATAAATATTAAAATTATCAGACCGCAATAGTAAATCATTTGTCAGTTTTCGATTAATTTCTTATAAATACCGATATAATTTTTCGCGATTTTATCCGCGCCGTAATTTTTTTCGGCTTTCGCGCTTATCGACGCTTTGTCAAATTTTTTTTCAAGGGCGTTTTTCAACGCCTTAAAAAGCGCCTCCTCGTCGCCGTTTTCCGTGAAAACGCAGTCGTCCGTGGCAATTTGTTCGGGCGCGCCGGCTTTAAAACCCACGACGGGAGTTCCCGCGCACAGGCTTTCCGCCGTAACCATCGAGAACGTTTCGCGCTTGCTTGTCAGAAGAGTTACGTCCGCAACGGAATAATACTCCGCAAGAAGATTTCTGTCCGTTATTTTTCCCAAAAGAATTACGTTTTCGGGCGTTTTCAAGTCTTTCTTATATTCCCCCGCAACGATAAACTTAACGTTTCGTTCGCGCAGTTTATCGGCAAGCTTTAAAACGTAATAACCGCCTTTTAAATCGTCTTTATCGCCACATAGCATCGTGGTTGCGTGAAAGACGATTTTCTCGTTTCCGTAGCCTTTGCTTTTTCGCAGCTCGTCCGCATTTCTTAAACGAAAAACGCTCGTATCCACGCAGTTATATATAACCTCGTTTCTTTTCCCCATTAAAATCGGCGAACGCTCCGCCCTCGACTTCACCCACGGCGAAACGGAAGTTACGATAAGATTTTCATTATCGAACCCGTCGAACGCACGTTTCATTTTCAACCAGGATTTATGCGTGTTGTCGAAAAACAAGCTTTTGGTTTCTTTTTTCGGTCTCGGGCAATTTCCGCAACCCGTCGTCCATTTTTCGCAAAGTAACGAATGTCCGCAATTGCCCGTATACATAAATTCGGCGTGAAGCGTGACGACGGTTTTGATTTTTAATTTTTTCAGCTTATCTATCAGCTTGTACACGTTCACGAAATATCCGTTTAAACAATGCAGATGCACGACCGACGGATTTTCTTTTTTTATGATTTTCAAAATCCTTTTCGTCGCTATAAAGCAACCGCCGTACATAAATCCGCTCAATCTCGAAAAGAGGTTGTTGATTTTCGCATATGCTTCCGAGCAGATTTTATACACGTTTTCTTCTTTGGTCTTTTCCCCTCTCCCGTATACAACAACGCTGTCTACACCTCTTTTCCGATACTCCTTATGGAGGCTTTCGACGATATACCCCGTACTGCCTTTTCCGTATACGCAATTTATCTGCAAAACTTTCATACGGGCTGCCTCTTGCAAACGTTTTCGATTATTTTATAAATTTCCTCGCCGTTTTGTTTTAAATCGTGGTTTTTTATCGCAAGACGACGCGCGTTCGCGATATAATGCTCCCCGCTTTCGTTAAAAGCCGAAATAAGCGTTTTTTCAAGCTCGGATTTGTTCGAAGCGACGTATGCCGCATCGTTTTTTACGAAATATTGTACGGACGAGATATTTTCGGGTCCGTAAACGAAAATTTTTCTTTCCGAAGAGACGAGGTCGGAAATTTTCGCGGAAATCGAATATTTAACGAGATCGATCGATTTTTCGTCGAATGCCTCGGTATGAACGAGAAGTTCCGCGCTGCAAAGCGTTTCGGAATAATCCTCTCCTTTAACTTCGCCGCAAAGCTTCACGGTTTTTATCTTCGATAACGCCGAAAGCGCTTTTTCGTCGGTTTCGCCCGTGTAAACGAGCAACTTATAATCCGTGCCTTTTTCGTTGTTTATTCTCTCCAACGCTTTCCCGATTTCGCACAAAGAAACATATCTGTTTCTGGCAAGATTTCCGAGATATATCGCGGCGAATTTATCATGCTTTTCCGCGCGATAATTATTTTGCGCGTCTGACGGCGCGATTAAGCCGCCCGTCATAACCGTTTTACACGTTACGCCGAATTCTTGTTCGTAAGCGTTTTTCAGTTCCTCGCTTATGGTCACGGCGCAACTTGCTTTTGTGGTGAGCGCGCTCATTTTTTTGCGTATTCTTTCAATTTGCAGGCGTTTAAAAAGTCCGCCTTTATTTTTTATAAAACAGTAATCGTCGCAGATATAAACGATTATCGGCAGATTGTATTTTCGGGAAATTTTCAGCGCGATACCGTAAATAAACCCCGAATACCCCGGCGCTATAAAAATACAATCAGGCGACTCTTTTTCTATCCACATATCGAGTTTTTTACCGCAAACCCGAGAAATTTTCCATACGATATCCCTTAAAAAAAGCTTAAAAGGACTTCTTTTAACCACACGACCGTTCGCGGTCGGAATTTTTCCGTCCGCCGCGGGAAAAACTTCGCCGCCTTCCGAACGAAAGAAAAACGCGCTTTTTAACGCTTCCCGATCGGTTATTCTGTAATATGAACGGCATTTATCGATATCGGGCAAAGAATTGCGGACATAAAATTGGCACAACTCCTCTTTTTTAAACGCCGAAAAAAGAGTAAGGAGAGTTTTACCCATATTATTCGTCCGACATATCGGATTGTGAGAAAGAATAAGAACCTTCACGTTGCACCCTTATTTATCGTTGTTTATCTGCATTTACCGAAATACAATCTGAAAAATCCGACGGGAGAATACGCGAAAGATTTTATCCCGTTTACAAAGCATTTTAAATACTTTTTCCCTTTTTTATAAGTTACCGCAAGCACGGCGAAATGCCGCATTTTTATAAAGCGGATATCTCTTTTTTTCAGCCTGCCGAAATAAGCCGACTTGACGGACATAACCGCGCTTTCGATTTTAAGTTTGTTCGGATATGCCGACAACCCCAAAAGATTGTGTATCGTGCAGAACACGCCGTCTATGTCTACATGCCCGATTTTATCGGTTTTTTCGACGGCGCTGAGCATAAAAATGAAATCGTCGCCGAGGTCGCTATCGCAAAACCCGCCGATTTCCCGAGCGAATTCCGTTTCCGCCATAAAAGACCCCGTACCCGTCATGTGATATTTAAGATGCATCGTCAAAAGCGGCTCGCCGTTTCTGAAATACCGCCGTTTGCGCTTATCTATGACGTTTCCGTCGTCGTCGATAAGAATTAAATTGCAAATCGAAACTTTATAGCCGTGCTTTATCGTTTCGCGGAGCTGAATTTCGATTTTATCGGGCAAATAATAATCGTCGTCGTCAAGAAAGGTAACATATTCCCCTTTTGAAAGGCTTAAACCCTTATTCCTCGATTTTGCCGAACCTATATTTTCGTTGTTAGCGACGTAAATTATTCTTTCGTCGCGCAAATTTCCGAGATACTTTTTGTTCTCGCTTTTCAAAAACTCGTCCGCGTTGTCGTCTATAACGATTATTTCGAGATTTTTATAAGTTTGAGAAATGAGAGAATTTATCGCTTTATGAAAACGCTCGGATTGACGAAAAGTCGGCACGATTACGCTCACCAAAGCGTCGTTTTCCGCCGTCTTATCCGTTTTCGCATTGTTTGTCAAACCCTTCTCCATAGCGTTTTTCTCCGAAAAAAATCAATATTTTCCCCTTTATATTTTATATAAATACCGCACTGTTGTCAAGGATTTTCGATTAACCTTAATATAATCGTAGAATTTTGCAGCGAAAATCCGCTTAATGAAAAAGAAAAATCCCCGTTAATCGACTTATAGCCGCACTTATTGTAATTCACATTGTTAAATCGCACAAAAAAACGAACCGCAGAAAAGCGGTTCGCCGATTGTCGCGTTATGCTCTGTTTTTAATATTTCGAAACGATTTTATGCATTTCGTCGAGTCTTGCTTCCATATCGGAAACAAGCTTGAACTGACTTCTCGTCCTGTCGATATTCTGCTTTTCTCTCGTGTGACGGAAATAAACGTCGCCGTCGAGATAGTCCGTCAAAAACCTTATTCCGCATTCGTAAGTCATAAGTATCGCGCCTATCGGAAGAAGTTCGCGTTCGACGTTCGTTATGGTTTTTCCGAAAACGCTTAAATAGCCTTGCGTGTACGTTTCGAAAAGCGGCATATTGAAAATAACCTTTTCCGTTTCGGGCGTGTCTTCGAGACAGGGATTGCAACCGAATCTTATCGAATCGCCGAAATCGTAACAAATACTGCCCGGCATCATCGTATCGAGGTCGATAACGCAAACGGCTTTATCTGTTCTCGTGTCTATGAGAACGTTGTTGAGCTTGGTGTCGTTATGCGTAACTCTGAGCGGCATTTCTCCGCTGTTTAAAAGATTTACGATTTTGTCCGTTATCCCCTCGTGTTTAAGAGCGAATTCGATTTCGGGCTGAACGTCCTTTGCTCTTCCGAAGGCGTCTTTTTCAAGCGATTTTTTGAAATTTGCAAAGCGCTTTACGGTGTTATGGAAATCGGGAAGGACTTCGAAAAGTTTCGTACTGTCAAATCTGTCGAGAAGCATTGCGAACTTGCCGAACGCCACCGCGCTTTCGTAAAAATGCTGCGGTTTTTCGACGACGTCGTAACCCTTTGCGTCCTCGATAAACACATACACTCTGTAATATTCGTCTTCCGCGGCTTTGAAATAAGCCTTTTTATCGTGAGTGTAAACAAGCGTGAGACTTTCTCTGTCCGGATCGCCGCCGCGTTTTATAATCTCCGCTCTGTTGAATTCCGTTACGAGCTTTATATTGTTCATAAGCCCTTCGACGTTGGTGAAAAGCTTGGAGTTTATCCTCTGAACGATATATCTCACTCTTTTGCCGTTCTCGTTGAAAACTGCAACGTAAGTTCTGTTGATAAGTCCGCTGCCGTAAGGCTCGCAGGAAATAAATTCCCCGTTTATCTCGAAATGTTTAAGTATTTCCGAAAAATCCATATTAAACCTCTGCAATAAAGAAATTTTACGCTTTTATTTATACCACTATCGCAAAATAATGTCAATAGTAAAAACGTTCGCAAAAAATAAAGCGTTCTATTTTATAAATTTTACATAATTAACGCCGTAAGAAAGATACTCAATGTATGAATATTCAACCCTCGCTCGAATATAACAAACGAGCAATGAAAGCGCTTCTCGGAAGCGACGATATCATTTTTTTCGATTTCGAAATAGGCGAAGTTTCCGCTTTTTGCGTGTATGTCGATTCTATCACGGACAAAGAACTTTTAGGTCTCGAAGTAATTTCTCCGCTCACGAAAACCGACCCGCAGAAAAACATAAACTACCTTGCAAAGAAAATCACGCTTGCGAACGTTAAAACCGAGAACAAAATAATGAACGCCGCGGAAGACGCGCTTTCCGGAAACGCTGTTATTTTTATCGACGGGAAAAACAAAGCCATAAGCGTGGATTTGAAAAAATTCGAAGTGAGAGCAATTTCCGAACCGCCGACGGGGCTTGCGGTCAGAGGTCCCCGAAACGGTTTTACCGAAAGCATAAAATCCAATTTAAGCCTTGTGAGAAGATATCTTAAATCTACGGATTTAAAAGTCGAAACGACGGAAAAGGGAAAATATACGAAAACGAGCATAGCGATTATATATATCGACGGGATAGCAAAACCCGAAATCGCAGAAAAAGTAAGGAAAAAAATCGAAAAGATAAATATCGACGGAATTCCCGACAGCTCGTACGTCGCAAAACTTTTAAACGAACGGAAAACCTCGCTTTTCAAACAGGTCGGTTCGACCGAACGCCCCGACGTTTTAATAGAAAGAATGTTGGAAGGGCGTATAGGCATTATCGTGGACGGTTCGCCGTTCGCCTTAACGCTCCCCTACCTTTTAATCGAGGATTTTCAAGCCGCCGAGGACTATTATATCTCGCAGTACCGCGCAAATCTCGTACGCGCTTTAAGGGTTGTCGCAATGATATTCTCCATTCTTCTGCCGGCGGTGTTCGTTGCGGCGCAGCTTTTCCACTTGCAGATAATTCCGCTGAATTTCCTTCTGACGATAGTCAACGGAATTAAGGAAATACCTTTTTCGCCGAGCCTCGAAATGTTCTTCGTTCTCCTGATTTTCGAGCTTTTAAACGAAACGAGCGTCAGAATGCCGAAATACGTCGGTATGGCTCTTGCGGTCGTAGGCGCGCTCGTACTCGGCGAAACGGCGGTGAACGCGGGAATCGTTTCCACGCCTGCAATCCTTATAATGGCTCTTTCGGGAATAAGCATTTACGCTATCCCGGAAATTGTCGAAACGACTTCGGTTTTAAGGTTTATATACCTTCTCGTGGCGGGATCTCTCGGCGGCTACGGACTTATCGCTTTAACCGCGTTTCTCGTTTTGTATCTCGCTTCCGCAGACAATTACGGCGCGCCGTATCTGGCTCCGTATTCTCCCGTTCTTCTCAATGATTTCCAGGACGGACTTTATATGAACAACGTTATCGGAATGACAAAACGTCCGCTTTCGCTCGGCGCGAAAAAAAGAACGAGACAAAAACTCGACTGAAACGTTTTGACAACAGAGGTGTTTTATGAATAACGACAAGCTTTACGTCAGACAAATATGCTTCTTATTCGGCGCGTTTTTGCTGCCGATTAAACTTATCACAATGCCTGCTCTGGCGGCAAAAATCGCCGCCGAGGCTCTTTGGGTTCCCGCGGCGATAAATTTCGTTTTCGACGGCGCGATGATTTTTTTCATACTCTTTATGGCAAAAAAATTTGAGAGAATGACGATATTCGAAATAGTAGAATCCAAACTCGGAAAAACGGGAAAATTTATTTTTTCGTTAGCGTTTTTACTGTTTTTTATCGCAAAATCGTATATACCGCTCGTGGAACACAGAAATTTTATAGAAATCGCCCTTTACGAAACAACGCCCGCGTTATGGATTTTTCTGCCCGTTTTTCTTTTCTCGGCATTTTTCTCCTATAAAGGGTTAAGAGGCGCGGCGAGAACGGCGGACATAGCTATATGGTTCACGGTTATCGGAATAATAATTCTTACCGCCCTGTCCGTGGCTTCGTCCGATTTTACGAATTTATTTCCTCTTATAGACGTGCCTATAAAAAATATCGCGAAAGGAAGCCGCGACGTCTCGCTCTGGTTTTTCGACAGCCCGTATCTTCTGTTTTGTCTCGGACATTTCAAACCCGAAAAAAAGCAGACGAGTAAGATCGCGGGAGCTTATTTCGGTTTTGCGCTCGCGGCGATTGTATATATGCTCATTCTTCAATGCGAATTCGGTCGTCTCACCGAAAGACAGTTTTTCTCGCCTATAAAAATGGGAAAATACAGCGTTTCTTCGGCGAATATCGGAAGAGTCGATTATATAGCCGTCAGCGCGATTATTTTTTCGTGTGTGTTCGGCTGCACTCTCCCGCTCGTTTTCGCGACGATTTGTCTCGAAAAATGTTTTCCGTTCAGACATAAAGTGCTGCCGTGCGTTATCGTAAACGCGTTTATGGGAATTATCGTTATGTTCACCGACGATTACTATTTTATAATACGACAATTCTTTCAGGATTATCTCACGCCGATTTTCGCTTTCTTTGCGCTTCTGCCTCTTATTTCGATATTTTTTAAAGGCAACGCGCAAAAGACAAAGGAGGGATTATGCGCTTTATAAGAACTTATTTCCTCCCGATTTTAATAGCCTTTGCAATGCTTCTGTTCTTCACTCACGATTTCGGACTTATAGATATCGAGCATACCGCGATAATCGTTGCGTTCGGCGTGGATAAGGACGACAACGGGCAATACGAAATTTCAACGCAGATCGCCATTCCGCAAGCTTCCGCGTCCGAAAACTCGAACAGCGAATCTATCATTTCGGCAAAAGGAAAAACTATCGGCGAAGCGATCGATAAAATAGCGGTAAACACGGGTTGGTACCCTTTGTTTTCGTTCTGCAACCTTATAGTTTTAGGTCAAAACGCAACGGACGGAAACGTTATGGACATTCTGAATTACTTTATACGTACCGACAGAATACCCGACTCCGCAACGCTTTGCGTAAGCGAAGTACCAGCGAAAGAATTACTGCTGTCAAACACCCCGCTCGATTCGATTACTTCCTTTGCCATTCAGAAAATACTCGAACAGGATTATGCCAAGCTCGACCGTATCGCAAACGTGAACATCAAAAACTTCGTGGACGGATATTATTCCGAATCGTCGAAAGGATATTTGCCGCTCATAAAAATAATCCCGTCGGGAGACGGCGAAGAAGCTTCGGGCAAAGGCGGCTCGAACGAAAAATCGGGCGGCGGTTCGGGAAGCTCTTCGGGCGGCTCGGGAGGCGGCTCCGACAGCTCCGAAAGCGAAGTTTACGACGCGTCGACCAGCGTTTTATTCTCTCACGGCGTTATCGCGGGAACTCTTTCCGCCGAAGAAACCCTGCTTTTCAACCTGAAAAACCGAAATTCGATCGACACTTTTATCAGGCTTGAAAATATCGAAATCGACGGTCAGATAACGGATTTACTCGTAGAAATAGACGAAATGCATAAAAATTACGGTTTCAAATTCGAAAACGATATACCGATTTACGAAGTTAAAATGGACGTGCAATGCAGAATCGTAAGCGCAAACGCAGACTTCCCCGTTTCGGAGCTTTTCCCCTCAGCAAAAGCGCCCGAAAACGTACTCGAAGCGACCGAAAAGAAACTTGTCGGAACGTTTGAAAATTTATATCGGAAATTGCAGATCGCGGATTGCGATTTGTTCGAGATAAAAAATGCCCTTTACAAATTTCACTACCCGAAATATAAACTTCTGAAAGACGACATTTTAAATGCTACAAAGCTCAAAGTTGAAATCGTTTGCCGACCGAAGACAACGACGAGAGTTTAAAAAATCCATAGCCGCCGCTTTTTACGGTGACTATGGATTTTAATATTTTAACGTTTTTTCTTTTTTAAAACAAAGAATATAACGACCGCCGCCGCGATTACGACAACGCCTGCTCCGCCGCCGATAAGCGCGCCCGCAAGGCAACCGCTCTTTTCTTCGCCCGAACTATCCGACGAATTGTCGCTGTCGTCGCCCGATTCTTTGACGATGATATCAAGTTCCGCCGAATAATCCGCACCTTCGTAAGTACAAGCTATCACGACCTTTTCGTCGCCGTAATTCAAAACGGTTTTATCGGTTTTAAAATCGGTTACGACGATTTCGGAACCGTCGGCGAAAATAAGCTTTAACACCATTCCTTCCGCAGCGAACTTTTCGCCCGAAACATAATTCGTTTTGTCGGGGCGAACGGCTATTTTCAACTCGCTGACCGCGACGGGGTAACCGAGTTCTTTTTTCTTTGCTCTTATAGACGCCTCGTAATCAAGCAGCTCGCCCGCTTCGTTTTCTATAAGCGCAAGCTGATCCTTGTCGACGATTTTGTTGTAAGCCTTTCTCGCCGTTGCCGTAAGTTCGACGATTTTTTCTATCTCGCCGAGCGAAGAAGCATTTTTTATGTCTTCTACGGATTTCTCGGCTTTGACGTTTTTGATCTGTTCGATGAAAACTTTCGAGTCGTTATCGAGAATAATTTCGTCCGTTCTTTCAACCGTAAAGAACGCGTTCCATATCGGCGTGTCGTAACCCTTACCGTTTTTCGGAACGATTGCTTTAAGACCGAAATCGTCATAACCGCTTACGTTTATGGCTTCGAGTTCCGCACGGTAAATAATCTGCGCGACATAACTGCAAAAGTTTGCATAGTAAATCGTGAAGCCGTAACAATAATCGTCGTTTCTTCCGAACAATCTCTTGGCAACGGAATGATAGTTGAGATTTTCGACGTCCTTGAAATCGGAAAGAAGAACGGGCGCTTCGACGCTGTTAAATTCATATTCTGTCACGGAACTCTGGAAGAACGCGTAATCTTCGATTACGGCGACCGTATCGGGAATTTTTACGAAACTAAGGATATTTACTTCCATAAACGCGCTGTTGGCAACGCTTAACGTGCCTGCGGGGATTTCGTAAGTTTCGCCCTCTTTTGCCGCCGGATACTGCAAAAGTATGTTGCCTTTTTCGATTTTAGCGAAAAGCACGCCGTCCATGGAGTAAATGTTTTTGCCTTGCGCCGTTATCGATTTAAGGGTGTCTATCGCGGCAAATGCGCCCGCGCCGTAAGCATATACGCTGCGATTTCTTATCTCGTCGACTCTGCCCTTATCGTCGTACTCAGTCCACTCGTAATCGGTGTAAACGCCGTCAAGCGACGAAGGAAGAACGACGTCGGTAAGATTTGTATACGAGAAAGCGTATTTCCCGATTTTTTCAAGCGCGCCGAAAGTCACTTTTTCGAGTTTCGAACTGTTGAAAGCATATGCTCCGACGTCGACCGCGTTATCGAGTTCGGCTTCCGTCGCGGCAATATCGGAAAACGCCGCTTCGCCTATCGTTACGAGCGTTTTAAAATCGACGTTTTCAAGAGACGTACAACCGTAAAAAGCGTATTCCCCGACCGTTTCCGTTCCGTTTAAATTTATACCCGTAAGCGACGAACAGTTAGCAAACGCCCTGTCGCCTATCGTTTTAACTCCGTTCGGCAAAATCACTTCTACAAGATTTTCCCTTTCGTTATCCGACATAAACGCTTCTGCGGAGATAAAAGTCGTTCCTTCGCCGAACTCCGCAACGGAAAGAAGTCCGTCGTTTTTAAACGTTCTCTCACCCATTTCCGTTACGCCGCCCAAAGTCACCTTCATAAGCGTAAAAACGTTTGCGAAAGCCTCTTTTCCGACGGAATACGCCGACGGGAAATATGCTTCCGTAAGCAAACACGACTCGAACGCGTTGTCGCCGATAACTTCGAGTTTGTCCGCCGTTACCGATCTGATTTCGGTTTCCGCAAGCGCGTACTCGCCGATTTCGGTAAGCGACGGAAGATTAAGCGCGGTTATCAGTGTTTTATAAAATCCGTAAGCGCCTATTTTCTTTATATTTTCTATACCCGTGACAGTCGTCAGGTTTTCCGCCTCGTCGAACAAGCCCTCGGGAATTACCGTTATCGAGGGGTTAAGCTTAACGCTCGTAAACTCGCTTCCCGAAAGCGCGTAACTGCCGATTTCCGTCACTTTTGAAAGATCGATAAAACCTTTTATCGAAAGCCCCGCGAGCGCGCCGTCCGCAAGTTTCGTTACCGTCGACGGCAGCTCGTAACTTTGCGTTGCCGCAGGCACGGCGATGAGCTTTGTCATATCCTTTGAGTACAGAACGCCGTTTACGGTTTTATACAAATCGTTTTCGCCGTTCGCGCTTCCGTTCACCGTGAAGCCCGCGGACATTGACGAAGCGAATTTCGAACAGCTTTTGAAAACGCCGAGTTCGAATTTAACTTCCGCCTCGCCTATTTCGACGGTTTTCAGCGAAGAATTGTAAAACGCTTTGTTTAAAATCGCATAGCTCCCGGCGGGAAGCGTTATTTCCGTAAGGGCGATCGTGTTCGTGAAAGCGTTTTCGCCTATTCCTTTGAAATCTCCTTTCGAAGTGAACGTGAATTTCGCAAGCGAGATACAATCCATAAAAGCCCCGCCCGGAACATAATCGCCGCCGAACGTAAATTCCTTTAAAGACGTGCAACTTGCAAACATTTCTTTGCCGAGAACGGTTAAATCGGATGTTTCCGCTTTTGCGAGCGCTCTGCAACCGAGGAAAACCGAACTGCCCGCAACTTTAAGCTCGGATATATCGATTTCTTTAAGCGAAGAACAATTCGCGAACGCGCGGTCGTAAACCGTCGTGAGCCTCTTTGCGTTGTTTATCGTTTCGAGAGCGGAACAACCCTCGAATGCGCTTTTCCCTACCGTTATCGACCCGTAGTAACCTTTAAGAGCATTGTTTTTACTATCTTCGAACTCTTCGAGCGTTATGATTTTAAGCTTTTTGCAATCCTTGAACGCGGCTTCGAGAATGGTCGTGCATTGAGCGGGGATCACTACTTCTTCGAGATTGGTACACCCCTCGAAAGCTTTCTCGGGGATTTCCGATATCGTACCCGGCAAAACTATCTTTTTAAGATCGGTATTGTATCTGAAACACTCCTCGTCGATATACAATATGTTCTTGTTGTCGGGAATAACGCAGATCGCACCGCCGTAATAATCGTAAAGAGTGTTATTTCTTATGTTGTACAATTCGCCGACTTCTATATTTACCGTTCGGCTCAGCGCCTTGCCGTCCGCCCCCGCGCGTTTATCCGTTGCCGTTATCGTAACGCTTGCCGAGCCTTTTTCAAATGCTCTTACGTTGCCGAAGCCGTCCACCGTAACAATGCTTTCGTCGGAAGATTTAAAGGAATACTCTACATCGGTTATAAACCACGGCAAAACCGACGCGTTCAGTTTAGCCGTCCCGTTCGGATTCATCGTGAACGTCGGAGCTATGGTATCGTCTTTTAAATCGTCTATCCCGACAACATAACTCTTCGCGTTGAACACCGGATCGAGAACTATTTTCTCTATCGGATTTTCGGAAAGGATTATGCCTGTCACGGTGAGATTTATTCCGGCGTAAATTCCCGAATGTTCGTCGTCGCCGTCTCGTAACAGAAGGAACGTACTGCCCGTTTTCCGAGCATACAACTCTCCGCCCTTTATCGAAACGATATCGTTTTCCTCAGCCGCGTACCAGGAGAAAATCTGCGCCATGGATGCGTCGGGCGATGTCGTGATGACGGGCGCATAAAGCTCGTTAACCTTCATTTCGAGATCGTATACGGGGTAAGAATATCCCGTGCCGACGGATGACGGATCTTCGGCGGTATGTCTTGTAAGTCTGCCGTCGTCCGTGGAAACAAGCACGCGATCGGGATACTGCGTCGCGCTTTCGACGGAAACATGATAAATCGATTGGTTCAAAGCGTAATCTTCGACGACGAGATAAAACTCGCCCGTTTTTACGATCGTTTCGTAATAATTCGTTATATCGATCGAAACCGTGCTTTTAGCTCCCTTATCGCCGTAAACGGGAATCGGATGTTCGGTTGTGAGAGTTAAATAATTCTTGCCCTTTTCGGGTTTGATATAACAGGGCATAACGTCCATGACGTACTGATTGTCCTGCACGTCGACGTCCATAAATATGTTGTATTTAACCTTATCGTTTTCGGTGTAAGGCTCGAAACGTATACGATAATCGAGAGCCTGCGGCTGCTCGTAATCCACCGTAAACGTAAAGTCGAAAGAATTGTTCGCGGGATCTTCTCCGCCTTCGTAATCGAGCGTTCCTTTGAGCGAAACGTTATAAGTCGAATTTGCGGAAAGCCCCCACTCTTTCGCGTCTATTTCGAGCATTATCGTCGCGCCGCGGTTAGATCCGCCGCCGGCATACGATTTGCCTGTCTTATACTGAGTCTTTTTGTATACGACGTTGCCCGTTACGGACTCGGTAACGACTATGTCCATAGTGTCCGCACATCTTAAAAGACCTGCGTAAACCATATAAACTTCGTAAATCGTCCTGCTGCCCGCTTCGTCGAAAATGGAAACGGCGGTTTTTTCCTGCTCGGGATAAATTTTTTCGTCCGTGTCCGACAAATCGTAAAGATAAGAACCGAGCGAGACCATATATTTGTCGTCGTAATATTTTCCGACGACTCTCGTCGCCGCCGCCGAAGCTTTAAGCTTGTCCTCCTCCGCTACGGAAGAGTCTTTTTCGCTTTCGGCTATATCGTACACGCTGTAATCAAAAAGCGGCGCGTCGTTCCAATCCCCGTAAAACGCAAGATACGGAAGACCTATCGCGACTTTCGTTTCGTTTGCGCCCGCAAGCGAGACAAAACCCTCGATATATATACCGTTTTTAAAGTTTTTGTCGAGTTTTTTCTTCGTTTCGTCGGAAAGCGTTATCTTAACGCCGACTTTAACCGTTCCGTTTGCGGGAACGGAGATGTTTCCGCTGTTTTTAACTCCGTCGACGGTTAATTCGACTATACCGTCCGAAAGCATATCGGCTTTCTCCGCGACCGTTTTACCGTCGGAAGCAAGAGTTTCGGTCATAACGTAAACCGCGGGCGAATAAGTTTCGGCTTTCCCCGACAGGTTGTTTATTGTGAACCCGAACTCGTAAACGCCCGTTTTTTTCTTATCGTCGTAAAGTTCGATTTTCGTTTTATCGCTTACTTTACCGTTTTCATCCGTCACCGTTATAAAACTTTCGGCGGCAAGAGCGTTTCCGATTACGGCGAGTCCCGCGCCCTGTTTACGGGGAGAATAAGGGTTGCCGTCGTCGTTTTTCACGATCGTTGCGGTACTCATAAGCAACTGATTTACTCTTGCCGTGAGTTCTTTGCCCGTAAGTCCCTGTTTTTTAAGGTTCTGGCGAAGAAGAGCTATCGCGCCCGCCATGTTTGGCGCCGCCATACTCGTTCCGCTGAACGTGTCGTATCCGCCCGGAACCGCGCTCGTTATTTCTCCGCCGTATGCGGTTATTTCGGGTTTTAATCTGAGATCGGGCGTTGGTCCCCAGCTCGAAAAGTCGGACATAAACGGTCCCGCTTTGAATTCGGAGCTTATCTGCAACGTTCCGACTATTCCCTCTGCGCCGTCGACGAATTTACCGCCTGCGTCCATGGTTATCGCGCATGTCGGTATCGGATTTTTTATTTCGCCGAGAGACATTCTTATCGTACCCGACACGTTATTGTAAATAACGCACGCGTCGGCTCCGTTTGCCATTGCGTTGGTTACTTTTTCTTCGAAAGTCGTTTCGCCGCGCTTTATCAGCGCCACAACGCCGTCGTATCCGCTCTTATTATAAAGCTCGCTTTTAACGTCCGCGTTATAATCTTCATTTTTGCCGACGCCGCCTATAACGACGTATTTCAGATTAAGGGTTTCGCCTTTCGCTTTGCCCGTTTTTTTATACAAATCGTTGACGAAATCGAGCTGATTTCCGTCTCCGTCCGAAGCTTCGGTAACAAACGCCGTCTGCTCGTCGCTGCCATTGGCACGGATATACGTTTGTTTCTTCCAATTCATCGAAGCTACCGAAAGCGCCGAATCGTAAGTAGAGGGCGAGCCGACCGTTCCCGAATCGGGGTTGGACGCGAGGTTCGTTCCGTTTCCTCCGCCATAGCCCGAGCTGTAATCGTTGCTTGCGGCAACGACAAGACTTATGCCCGCGTCCTTCACGCTTGCGTAAATTCTGTTGATCAATCTGTCTTGTTCGCTCGAATCGCTCGCCGCCGAAAAGCCTGCCGCCGAGCCGAGACTCATATTTATTACGTCTACGCCGAGCGCGACGCAATCGCTTATCGCCGAGATGATGTCTATGGTATCCGCTCCGCCGAGTCCGTCTCTGTCGAGATCGTCGGTGAAAACTTTACAGATAACAAGCTGAGCTTCGGGAGCAACGCCCGTAAACGTTTCGCCGTTTTCCGCGGCGACGTAATCGCTCGATCCCGCGATTATACCCGCAACGTGAGTTCCGTGCGTGGAATACGAGGGATAAACGTCGGAGTCGTCGTCCGCATAATCGTAAGCGAAAGGTATTTTCGCGTTATAATATACGTCGTCCGCGTCCGCTTTTGCATAAAAAGTCTTTCCGTCGGTTTTTGCGTTCGCTATTTTCTCGGCAACGTCGCTTTTTGTCCATGCGGGATTTTTCGGCATCGACGAGAAAGCCTCGTGAGAATAGTCGATACCCGTGTCGAGAACGGCTACGACCATTCCTTCGCCCCTCTCTTTTACGGCGGAAGAATCGTAAATGCCCGTTGCAAAAACATTCGCTTCGTTTTTAACCGCAACTTCGGGTTCGGCGTACTTTTCCGAAAATTCGATACTCTTAACTTCTTTCATTTCTTTAAGCGTATCGTATCCTTTGGAATCGACCTTTAAAGCTATGCCGTTGTTAAGCACCGAATAAGAATACTTGCAGGTATAATCGAGTCCTTTAAGATCGAGCGATCTTAAAAAACTCGTATGCGCGGATTCTATCGATTTTTTTATCGATTTTCCCTTCGCACTCGAAACATATGCGGAAAAATCGCCGTTAAATCCGGAGTCTTTTTCGTATGACGAATAAAGGTCGTCGCCTTCGAAGCCGACAATAACCCAGCGTTCGCCCTCGAATTTTGTTTTCGCGTTTTTAACCGCGTTTTTATCGAAATACCGAGCGCGGAGTTCGCTTGCGTCGATATCCGTAGTTTTAACGAGACTGCCTTTTATAGTTTTCGGCGTTAAATCGGTATTTTTTGTTCCCGACGGGTACGCGGAAGCGAAAACCGTTGAAATGCATAACGTAAAAGCCATTACGATCTGCAATATGCCGATGATTTTCTTTTTCCTTTTGTTCATTTGCTCTCCTGCCTTTTGCTTTATAAAACCGAAAAATCATGACGGCATGCCGGACAAGAATAATACGAACCTTGGTCTGA
Organism: uncultured Clostridia bacterium; assembly: GCA_934247225.1. Lineage (GTDB taxonomy): Bacteria > Bacillota > Clostridia > Christensenellales > Borkfalkiaceae > UBA10281. The sequence goes on along the minus strand of CAKQJE010000018.1, from coordinate 179 downwards.
CGGCGTATTTTTGACTAATACTGCGTTCCGCTCCCGTGTTATACATAGAGTATTAACGCGGAGTATTAACGCGCTCGCGCGCCTTGTCTTAGTCTAAAAATCCGCCGTCAGACTCATAGCCGAGAAGAACCTCTGATAAACTCGCCTTGAAGCCGTTTTTTCTATGCTTTACGACAAAT
>CAKQJE010000017.1 GCA_934247225.1 uncultured Clostridia bacterium | reverse complement strand
GTCGTAATATACTTCGAGGCGTTCGAGAAAAGCGCGTTATCGGCAATCCACAACTCGTAATATTCTGCGTTTTCGGGTTTCCATTCGATTTTTACGCTTTTCATTGGCAATTGCTCGCCTTGTCCGAAAAAATTAAGTCCGTAATTCGGCGCGTAATTTTCGAAGTAGTCGGTGACTTTTTCGTTATCGAGATTATAAGTAGATTTCCTCATATAGTTGACGTGGTAGAGATTATCGTTATTCAATTACGACGTTTCTCAAATACATAATGTTGCCTTTTGCCAAAATAATCGAGAACTCCGTACAGGACGAGCCGAAAGAAGAAACGTCTGTTTCGTACGTTTTCCATTGTCCGAAAACTATTTTTCTGTTATCCGTAAGGTCGGAAGAAAAAAGTATATATCCGCCGTTTACGATGTAATGTTCCGAAGCGGTCGCTTTAACGTCGGTTTTCGTCGTAAACGAACAACCCGTTCTTTGGCAATATTCGTAATCGCCGTAGCCCGGCTTGACTTGCACGAAACCGCAGCGAAACAACACGCGATAAACGCTGTAAATAAGATAAAAATCGTTATGATTTTTTTCATACTTCCCTCTTTTCTTATTTTGACAGACATTCGGCGGGTCTGTTATAACGTTCGTCTTTTTCACCGAGTTTGACGAATTTTTCGGACGTACCCGCTTCTTCGGAATATTGCTTCAAAGTCCAATTTTCCGCAACGTAGTCTATACCCGCTTCCTGCGCGACGTCGAAAAACGCCTTTCTTGCTTTTTGATATTCTTCGTCGGACGCGTCGGGATAATAGAAATAAAAGTTATCGTATAAAAGCATAAGCGGAGTTGCTTTGACTTCCGCGAGTCTTCTTAAAAGTTCACGTTTTTCCTCGTCGTTTTTATCCGAGTTTTTTATTGCCGTTTCCCCGCTTTTTATAAGGTTAATCGCCTTATAGAGCAACTTTTCGGGATTTCCCTCGGGGCGTTCGTCCGTGCCGAAGTTTTCGCATCTTACCTCTTCGCCCGCCGCTTCTCTTTTAAGATTATTTTCGTGGAACAAGTCCATAACGGCTTTGACGGCACCCGCGCCTTCTTTATAGTAAAGACCGATATATTCGTCCGCTAAGGCGTTACAATCGAGCGACGTATCCCACATACACTTACGATAAACGTACGCGCGGATATTGCTATGCCATATTCTTCGGGTTTCGTAATTGCCGTTTATGCAGAGATACGTTATTCCCCTTTCCTTAAAGCCGCGAACGCTGTCCGAAATATTTCCGATCGAATCGTAATACGCAAGATAGCGGTGGAAGTTGACGTCGTAACCCCAGAACCAGAACTCGTCGGCAATACAACGCCATTCGGCGAACGCTTTTTCGATATGACGGTATTGTTTATCCGAAAAATAACTATAATAACCGTTTCTGAAAAGCGCAAGTTGAATAACGATATTTTCGTCGGCTTTAACCGTGTCGTCTATCGGAACGAATTTCCCGTTTTCACACTTTACGGGCGCTTCTTTTGCGTAATCGTAAGCAAAAGTCATAAGTTTGATTTTTCTCTTCGAGCCGCTTTCTTTAAGATATTTGTTCAGTTCTCTGACGATGACGTTGCAAAAACGGATAAGAATGCCGCTTCGCTTGTATTTTTTTTCGAGTTCGCGATTTTTATCGCTGTCGAAATAATAAGGTCCGTCCTCCTGCGTAAAACAGAAAACTTCGGCTTCGGGGTATTTTTCGAGATCTTTTTTCATCTCGGAAATAACGATTTTCGCAACGCTTATATCAAGACTTTCGTCTAATTTTCCGTCGTCCGTTATGCCGCTCGTCAGATCTATCGTCGGCGTTATCTGTCCGTTTACGTAGAAAAACCTGTAAAATTCGGGGTGTTCGTTGCCGTAGACTTCAAAGGGGCAATACAAATGAAAATTGTGATTGCAATTCCTGCCGTAAACCTTTTTCTGACCGCCGTGCCGTTCGTCCACGTCGGTGAACAAATCTACTACGCCCGTCCTCGCGATATGGTCGGAATCGGCGTGTTCCTGAAAGGTGTCGCCGACGAGATACGTACGCATTGCAAAATCGGGATTAGTCACGAAATCTTCTTTCGGCAAAACGATATCGCCGCCCGGAATATACTCGGCTTCTGCGGTTAAAAACCTTACGCCGAGATATTTTTCGACGTAGCCGTATGCGGCATACATAAGCCCGCGGCTCGTTTTCGCCGCGAGGTATATATTCCCGCCGCGCGGGAAAATCCCGTAGCCGTCGCCTTTTACATCCGCCGTGAACGCTTCGTAATCGGCGTCGTTTATATCCGCCGCTTTACCGATAGAAAAATAGTTTCCGTCAATTTTTTCGTTCGAAATCCCGAGCGTGACGCCCGTGACTTTCGATATGTATTCTTTTAATTTTTCGGCGGCGTAAACAACGCAGTCGTCCGCCGCCGAAGGAATGATTATGTTCTTAAAATTCATCTTAAATTGGTTCAGTTAAGCACTATGAGCGCGCCTTCGCCCGCGTCGAGTGTGAGCGGAATGCTTCCACCTACCACGTCCGCTTCGACGGCTCTTTGAATAACGGTATATCTGTAATTCTTTTTATCGAACGAAAGAGTTACTTTCGCTTTTTCTTTGCGGTTATAGTTTACGACGTAAAGCGCGGTTTTGCCCTTATAGTTGAAACAACCCACTACGCAATCGTCGCCCGTAACGCCCGTAAGTTCGTAATATTTACCGCTTGAAATTATCTCTTCGCCGGGCTTACCGTTTTTAACGATAGCGTCGTTAGCCGCGTCGCCGTGTACGATAACGCCTTCGTTCATCGCGTGCATAAGATATTCGTCAACCGCCGCCACTTGCTCGTTCGCCCTTTTTGCGTAATAATACCACTGCGTTAAATTACCATCCGCGCCGATAAGTCCGCAACGATTGAAATCGTAAGTGCCGCCTTCCTGCTGCGCGAAATAATAGGGCTGAACGAGCGGGAAATATTCTATAGCTTTTGCGCCGTAGGCAAGCGACGAGTTGACGTCGTATAAAAGTTCGCCTTCGCTCGGGTAGGGATCTACCGACGGAATCCATTCCGCGGTGTCGTTCCACTGTCCGCCCGCCTGCAACATACGCCAGAACGGTACTTTGTATTGATTCGCATACTTTCTGTAAACCGAAAGCATATCGTTAAGAAGGGATACAATCGTCGTTTCGGGTGTGTTCGCGGAAGTATACGGATACTGCGTTACCGAAAGCATTGCGGGTTGCACGAGTTGAAAATACTTTTGCAGATAATCGTCAAAGCCTATCGGGTCGGAATATCCCCAGAAGTTGTTTTCGCCCGCCCAATAACCTATCGAATTGATGTACACGTCCATTCCTTTCGTGTTTTCGAGCGAATAAAACGCGTCGTGCAGAACGCCTAAATTATCGAGTTGGTCGGTGAACGGTTCGTCCACGCCGAGTATGCCGAGAACGCATTTGCGCCCTTCTTCCGTGCCGTTATCGAGAATGTCGTCTATAATCTGCGACAATTTCTGTTTACCCGCTTCGGTGGCAAGTTCCATATTTTCCACCGGATATTTTTCGGTACGCGAACCGAGTTGCCCGAGAACGTAGAAAGTGTCGACATAGTAACCTAAACCATACTTTTCGCACAAATCGAGCGCCTTTTTTACGTTTGTATTAGATCCGCCCGTCGACCAGCGATCGGGGGAATAAAACAAGGTGTTTATGCCTGCTTTTTCAAGCGCGTCGAAATAATAATCGGTGAGCAGATCGGGCTTCGCGTTGCCGTCCGTGCTTCCGCCGGAAGCGTAAGGAACGTAGAAACCGCCTATCGGCATAACGTCCGCGCCTCCGAGGTAATCATAATAAAGGGAATAGACCTCTTTTTCTTCGTGCGTCGCGCTTTCCGTATAAGCCATTCCTTCGGTATAAAGTTTTACGTCGCCTTTTGCCGCGCCGTTTCCGTTCCCTGAATTGTTTCCGCCGTTACAACCCGCCGCGCACGCTAACGTCACGCAGGCTGCCAGCGAAGCAGAAATTATTTTTTTGTTCATATTTTTATCCTTTTATTAAAACGAGTTCACAAATTTATTTTTTCTTTCTCTTAAAAAACGGAATCGCCGCAAGCGCGATTAACGGTGAAGAAGTCCCCAAAGACGACGAGCAGCCGCCGCTTTGCGCCGAATTGTCGCCGTTATCGCCATTATCGCCGTTCATATCTCCGCGCGAAATTTTGTTGGCTATAAGATCGCCGTCGTCGGGAGTCGTCTTATAATCGTAATCGGGAGTTTTGCCCCACAGGTTAGATTTGTATTCGGGAGCGGACAATAACTTTTTCGCGTTTTCGTGGTCGGTGTCTTTAATCGACAGATTGTCTATCGTGAAATTGCCCACGTCGTTATATTCGATGCCTTTCGATTCGATTCCCGTATTGCCCGCCGTAAAGATACGGACATAACCCGTCTTTACCTTTCCGAAATCATAAGAGAAATAAGGGTCGCCCCATTCGGGATCTCCGTCTATTTTCATAAACAATTCGACGAGATCGTCCGTTACGGCAAATTTAACGTTGATGACTTCCCCGTCGTATTTTGCGCTCCACGGGTTAAAATCCGTCATATATTGCGGATTCGTCACGTTATTCCACGACCCGTTATTGTCCCAGAGCAAATAATGCACATTCGAGGGAGTAACGAAGTCGTCCACGCCCGGAATAACTCTTCCGAGTTGCAACCAGGTAGAATATCTCGTAGTGGTATCGGGGGCTTCGTCTATCGAGTTTACGCCGAACGCTATTCCGAACCATGAATTTATAAGCGAAACGACGTTTCCTTTTTCGTCGAAAGTCGCTTCTCTCGCCATATCCGTTATATCGAACGAAAGTTCGAAGTTGGAATATTTATAACGAGTGGATATATACGCCGCCGCCGTATTTTTAAACCGGAGCGCGCCGTTTTCGACCGAAAGCGACGACGGAGTTATCGGCGAAGCCGTACTCGCGCTGTAAAAGACGTTCGAATTATATCCGTTATTATCGAAAGTTTCGATGTAATCGATAGTTTCGGGCGCGTCGTAATCGTAGACGAGAATTTGCGGATTCGAAAGCGTTATTTCGTTCCTTCCGTTAGAAATGTACGAAATAAATCCTTCGGGATTGACGCTTAATTTACATTCCGAAACAAGTTTGGTTTCGGCGCTCGCGCCCGCAGGTTTTACCGAAACGGTGAGATTGCGATCCGTATCTACGTAAACCTTGAAAACGACGTCGCGGTTGATTTGCATCGCGCCGATTATCATAGGAGAATAAACGGCGTTTTCTCCGCTTGCAGTATACTCCGAAACGCCTACCGAAAATTTCTTCTTCCCGGAATCATAACTTACGTTGACTGCAAAAGAATCTTCCGCGCCCGTTTCGCTTCTGAGAGAATTAAGACCGAACGCGATCGAAAAGTTTCCGTTCTCGGCAAACGAAGAGAAGTTTAACGTCGAAGAAAAATCAAGCAACGTTTTCACTCCGTATTCCTTTAAGTTGAACGCTTTCGTTTTGGTTGTGAGTTTCTCTTTTTCGGAAAGAGCGTTGAATTTCGCCTTGCCGTTCTCGGCGGCGACTTTGCCTGTTATCGAAAAATCGCCGCTGTTGATACTCGTTGCGTCTATCGACGTTGAAGATACGATATATACTTCGGAAGATCCCGCTTTCGCCGTGACGGCGTCGGGCAACATTCCGACGCCGATTACGCCCGCCGCCAAAGCCGCGGCGGCTATTAAAAGTTTAGATTTTTTCACTTTGACCAATCCGCCCAATTTTCGTTTATTTTAGCGACGATTTTATTCCATAAACCGTCGGCTGTGAGTTTGTCTTTCGAGTTAGACGCGCAAAGCGCTTGCGCATAAGCAACGCTCGCGAACTGATTCGTGTTGCTGTTGATAAACAGTTTCGACTTCGTAATCGTGTTGGTGACGGCATTCACTTCTTTTGCCAGATCGAACTGCTGTTTATGCCATGCGTCGAGAGCGCTTGCGTCGAATTTGCTTTCGTCGGAAAGTCTTGCGGAATTCGGCAGACCAGTAACGCTCATAAACTTGGCAAGCCCTTCGTCGGAATAGAAATATTTCAGAAATTCTTTGCTTCCGTCTTTCGCTACCGAGTAATTCGGAACGAACACGTATTGTTCCGCGGCGTTGTTATAAAGCAGGTTTCTCGCTTCTTTAATGCGATTGAAGTCGTTCTGACTGCATAAATCGCTGCTCGTTTTTCCTTCGTCCACTTCGGAAATTATAGCGGAAAGCGTTGCGTCGTCCATTGAAGTATCTTCAAGTTTTTCGACGATGGAACTTATAACGGGCATCTTCATCATACCGAAGTTGGTTTTCGTGCCGGTGGATTCGTTCATAAGCCAACTGCCGTTAACCATAAATACGGCTTCGCCGTCCAAAAACAACGTCTGAACGTCGGTGAAGTTCTTGTTTGTGTGCGCGTCGTGTACGGTCGTGGGCGTTATAATGCTTTCAAGCACTTTGAGCGCCTTATATCTTCCGTCCTGCGCGACGAAAACGTCTTTCGACGGAGTCGTTCCGTTCGCGGCTTTAAGAGCGAGGGTGGTATTATAGTAATAGTCAAGCCCGTCGTACTGCGCTTCCCATACGTATGTGGCATAATTCAGATAGCCGTTGTTGTCGTCGTTGTTATAAAAGATTAACGGAGCCTTTACCCCTTGAAGGGATTTATCGCCTTTGATTTCGGTTATAAGTTCGTCGAGTTCGTTCGTCGTGTTAGGAAGCGTATATTTAACGCCGTCGATTATATCCGCGTTATAGACGAATCCGCACCAACCGTTGCCGTAGGTTAAAAAGTTGGTTGTGCCGTCCGCGTTTTTCACGCCGTCTAAAAGATAGCCGTAATACTTTTCGCGGATAGACTTACTCTCGCCGGAAACCGTATAATCGAGTACGTCGTCGAGATTTTCGAAGTCTTTATTGTACTGATTCGTATTGAGCATAGTAAAATACAAATCGTAAGTGTTGCTCGACCCGAGCGAAAGCGTCTTGATGATCGTCGCCGCGGATTCGTCGTAATCGAGCGTTACTTTGTACTTATTCTGCTTTGCGTTAAAAGAATTTACGATTTCCGTCATAAATTCCGCGCCGTATCCCGACTTCCACAAATAAATCTGCACGTCGGTAGACGAGTTCGCGACTTCGGTTGTCCCGCACGACGCAGCGGGCAGAACACCCATGGAAATTGCAAGCAATGCGGTTGCTATTTTGGTAAATTTTTTCATATGGTTTACTCCTTTTATTCTTTTTATTCTTTAATTCCGCCTATGGAAACGTTGCTCATAAGCGCATTGTTGAAAAATATAAAAATTATCAGCGGGGGCAGAAGAGATATCGTACACGCCGCGTACAAAATATCCATACGCGAACTGTAGGTCATCTGCAACTGAAACTTATAAATACCCACAGCCAGCGTCGGAAGTTTCGACAAATAGATAAGAGCAGTGGAATAGTTGTTCCAATCGGCTATCCACAGCATCAGAAACAGAGAACCGAACATCGCCGCGGCTTGCGGAAACATAATTCTGAAATAAATCTGCCACTTGTTCGCTCCGTCTATTTCGGCGGCTTCGGCGTAACTCTTCGAAAGTCCGCGGTAAAACGCGTAAAAATACATATAGTATATCGAAAACGCGTTGAGCGAGGTCAATATCATCCAGCGGGTGTTAAGAAAACCGATCCTGAACAACAATTTATACATAGCCGTTCCGCTGCCGTAAAGCGGCATCGTTATAACGACCAGAACTATAAAATAAACCGCGCGCGAGCCGAAAAACTTATACTGTGCCGTAACGTACGCCATCATAGACGTAACCGTCATACAAAGAAGCGGACCTAAAAAACTGAAATACAGCGAGTTTAAAAGCATATCGAAGAAATTGCTGTCGCCCACTTCGAGAAGTTTGAAAACGTCTATATAGTTTTTTAACTGTACCTTAGAAAAACCGAACGGATTTTTGGCGAGGGATCTGAAATCTCTCATACCGGAATACGCGCACCAGAATATCATATACAGATACGAAAACGCGAACGCGCAGAAAATTATAAACACCAGCGTGTATAAAACTATTTCGGATGGGGATTTTCTGTCGAATAATTTGTTTATTTTCTTCATATCTCCCTCCTTAATAAGTCGTTTCTTCGATTTTGCTTACGAGGAACTTTCTTACGAGTACCGCAATGACGCAGGATATAAACGTAAGCATAAGTCCCATCGCCGCCACGTAATACAAAGTGCCGGATTCGTAAGGATTGGTCGCATTGTAGACCTGCATATACATCCAATTTGAAACCGTCTGCGTGGCATATTTGCCGCCCGTTAAAAGGAACACCGCGCCCGACGCGCCGAAAACGCCCGCAAGTTGAAGAGTGATCATAAGCACGAACGTCGGCCACACAAGCGGAAGAATGATAACGAACATTTCCTGAACCCAATTCACGCCGTCAAGACGAGCCGATTCGAGTACCGACTCGGGTATACGCGAAAACGTTCCGCCCCATATGATAAGACTGCCCGGGAAATTGAGCCATACGTAATTCAGCAGCACCATTTTGTTGGCGAAATCGCTGTCTACGAGCGGATTTACGAGTTTATAATCGAGGTTATAAAGTTTTTGCAGGAATCCCGGCATAAAACCGTCCTGCATAAGCGCGAGATAAAAGAAACTCACCACCACGCCCGAAATTAAAGTAGGGAGATAAAAAATCACCCTGAAAACTTTATAACCGAAGATTTTTTTATAGATAAAATAGGATACGAAAAGACCTATCGGGAACATTATCATCTGCACGCCGAAAGTCTTGAAAGTGTTGACGAACGCAAGACGAAGGTTGTCCTCATCGTTGACCGATCCGTTTTTGATTTTTTCGAATACCCATTTGAAATTGTCGAATTTAGCGAATACGAGTTTTCCGTCCACGGGTTTCTGAAACGCCATTATAAACGAATCGAGATTAACGTAGACGTAAAACAGAGCAAACGCGATTACGGGAATAATCATAAACGAAATATAGAAAAGCGCGTCCATGGCTTTTCTTTTTTTATATTCCCGATCTTTAAGCGCCATTTATTATTCCTCTTTAATTTGCCGATTTAAATTGTCGGCTGTAAAATATCGTTGAAATTTCAGCGGCGGCGGACGTTCATCCGCCGCCGCGTAAGTTTGTTATGCAAAAGTTATATCGAAATCGAAACCGTCGGTTATTACCGTTGCGCCCCAAGCGGAATTTCGTTGGGTGTTGTCAACATATTCCGCGGTTATCGCTACGCCGTCGGTCAGCATTTCATCGGTTATAGTCATAGTAGCCGTAACCGGATTGATATGTCCGTGAGCATACGCTCCATTGATACCGAATTGCGGAGTTTGTCCCTCTTTGGACATAATCATGCTGACGGTAAACGTAGTTTTACCGGCATCTTTCATTGTCTTGATAACTTCGGCTCTTATCGTTATAGTTCCTTTAACGGAAGCCGTGCCCGGGTCAGCGTCGCTTATCACCCACAAGCCCTTCTCTGAGGAATAAGTCGTAGACGCAAAACTGCTTATAATCCACATCGATTTATCGTTGATATCGAACGCTTTGATGAATTCGATATCGAAATCGAAGCCGTCGGTTATTTCGGTTGCGCCCCAAGCAGGATTTTGTTGGTTGTTGTCGAGATATGCAACCTTTATATCTTTACCGCTCGCCACCATTTCGTCGGTAATCGTTATAGTATTTTTACTCGGACCGGTATGAGCATGATTCCATGTGTAATTCCCCTTGCTATCGTCCCAGAGTCCGAATTGAGGTCTTTGTCCGTCTTTCGACATAATCATACTTACGGTAAACGAAGCGTAATTTGCTTCTTTCATTGCTTTCAACAATTCGGCTCTTACAGTTATAACGCCTTCAAACGTTGATTTACCGTTATCGCCTCCGACATATACCCAGCGACCTTTTTCTGCGTTATATCCGCCGTTGATAGCCGAAGACAACCACGTAGACTTATCGTTGATATCGAACGGTTTGATGAACTCGATATCGAAATCGAAACCGTCGCATACTTTTGTTCCGCCCCAAGCAGGATTGCGTTGAGTGAGGTCGGTGTAAGACGCTAAAAACTTAAATCCGTTCTGAAGCATTTCGTCGTCGATAGTTATTACTTTCGAAGTATAATACTCAACGTTGTTGCCGCTCTCATCAAACGTACTTTCGTCATAACTGATTCTAAATTGAGGCGTAGTTCCCTCTAATCTATACATTGTTACGGTAAACGTCGAAAGCCCGGCAGCCTTTTTGGCAGCAAGCACCGCAGCAGGTATAGTTATGCTCTTATAGTTGGTCTGACTGTCGGGAGCGATACTTCCTTCGCCGCAAGGATCGCCGCCGATAAGCGTAAGTCTGTCCGTAGATTCGTTATAAGTAACGTCGTACTTCGTATTTACCCAGGTGAGTTTGTCGTTTATCGTTTTTCCGCAACCGCTCGTACAATTTCCGTCGTTACCGAATACGTGGTCGAGTTTGTTTACGACTTCTCTTCTTTCGCTGTGGTCGCAATTATCGCGCTGACATTCCCAGAGTTCGTAACCGTCCGTGAGACAAGTTACGCCTACCGTTTCCGTTAAAGCCATATCGTGTCCGCGCGCGTTTACATAATCGTCACGATAATCCTGTTCGCAGGTTTCGCAGTGATAAGTGGTATAACCTTGTTCGGTACAAGTGGGAGCCGTAACTTCCGCTTTCGTTCCGTCGGGGGTATGCCCGACAGCAGGAATAGTCGTTTCTTTTCTGTCGCCGCACCCCGGGTTATCGCAGATTTCGACCTTTAAGCCGTCCTCGGTACAAGTAGCCGCTTTGGCTTTCTCATCTGTCGTAGATTCAACATAATGGTGGTTGAGTTTTGCAATAACCACGTCCTTTTCGGTGTGATCGCAACCTGCGCGTTTACATTCGCCGTCTTTCTTGCCGTCCGTCGTGCAAGTCGGCTCGAGCGTGGTCGTCCATTTCATTTCGTGACCGAGCGCGGGCGTTCCGTCTTTCGTTTCGGCTTCCGTACAACCAGTTCTCTTGCAATGTCTTTCCATCACCTGAGCGTCGACGCACGTTGCCGCGGCCTTTTCCGCCCATTCGGTCATATCGTGCCCGAGAGCGGCAACCTCGTTATCCTTATAGGTTTCGCCGCATTTGGAACATTTATGTTCGGTGTAACCGCCCGTCGTACACGTCGCCGCCACAACGGTTTCTTCGTAATCGTGTTCGCATGTAACGCTGCCGTCACCGCTGCCGCTGCCGTCACCGCTGCTGTCCAAACAGGAAACAGCAAAAAACAGGCAGGATACAGCCATAACAGACACGATAAGTAACTGCAATAACTTTTTCATCACTTTTTCTCCTTCCTTTAAGAGGATTTCTCGTCGCAGACGAGAAAAGGGGTACCCCTTACGAAATATTCTTTAACGGTTTGTATTTTTCGATTCGAAAATATATCTCTACCGCCCCTTTGTGCTATAATTGTAGCATATGTTTTTTCGCTATTCAATACTTCAAAAAAACACAAAATTACTCTGTATAAACTTTTCTCTCAAAAATATTGACAATTTTTATTCTTTACTTTATAATTTCCGATATGGAAACTTATCATATTTCGCCGTCGACCCTTAATTTTTCGACTTCGCTTAACAATGAAAACAACGAAGTTCTTCACGATCATTCTTTCTTTGAATTATTCTACGTAAAAAACGGAAAAATCACGCATATCGCGCTTAATTCCCGCGAGAAAATAGGCGTTGGCGACGCATATCTCATTTGCCCCGGAATTCCGCACCGTTTTGCAAAAGAAAAAATATCGTGCGAACACAGAGACGTGCTTATTCGTCCGAATTTATTCAAAACCGCCTGCGATTTTATAGACGAAAACTTTTATAACGATATCGTCGGACATAAAATCGTCCGATTTAAACTTTCCGACGGGGATATTTCTTTTTTTGAAGAGTGTTTTGCCGATTTTTTATCAAATACGAATTCGGATAACCATCGAAAAAATTACGAGAAAGTTTTAACCGTTCAGTTGCTCGGCAAAATCTATATGGAAGCGCAGGCAACCTTCGGGAACTCGCTCGACTTCCGTAACAGATGCTTATTGTCGATAACCAATCGTTATATAGACCCTCAGGCGATAGAACTTATTTATTCGGATCTCGGGTATAACAAAATTTATTTTTCAAAAAAATTCAAGCAGGAATTCGGCGTAACTTTAACGGAGTACGTCTTGTCTTTAAGGCTTAATCACGCGGCGTTTTTATTGCAGACTTCGGCATATTCGATCTCGGAATGTTGTTACGCGATAGGGCTGGGGAGCGTACCGTATTTTATAAACGCCTTCAAGCGAAAATACGGTGTAACGCCCGCCAAATACCGCAAGTCTTCTGTACGTAAAAATAACGAGTGATAAAAAGATAATAAAAACGGAGTAGCACGGGGAAAGATAGGGATTTCATTTCTTAATTTGTTAAACAATATGAAAGTCGGTTTCCGACTTGTCAGCCGCTGCGGAATCCCGCAGCGGCTAATTATCGCGAAATGCCGTTTGTTGCATTCGCCTTATCCTGCTTAGGCATTGTTTTTCGACTAATAATTATTTAAACGTTTTCTATTTCGCATTTTTTATATTTGACTAAATTTGCGAAATGAGATATAATATTCCCGGAGGTGGCGATATGAAACTCATAGAAAGAAAATCGTATTTAAATCAACTTATAAACGTTATGAACACCCCGGATATAAAAGTTATTACAGGCGTGCGCCGCTGCGGGAAATCGAAACTTATGGACGCTTTTATTTCTTACGTTCAGAAACAATCCGCAAATAATAACGTTATTCGTATAAAATTAAACCTGAAAGAATTCGAATCCCTTAAAATCGGAGATAATCTATATAAATATGTAGACACTCGTTATACAACGAAAAAACAAAACTTTTTGTTTGTTGACGAGGTGCAACTCTGCGACGGATTCGAAACGGTTATAAACAGTTTGTACGAAGAAGAAAGATTCAATATTTTTTTAACGGGATCAAACGCCTTTTTATTATCAAGCGACCTTGCGACCTTATTCGGCGGACGCGTATTTGAAATAAGTTTATACCCGTTTTCTTTCTCCGAATATCTTTTATATTATCCGCAGACCGACATTGACGACGCTTTTGACAAATACGTAATAACGGGCGGTATGGCAGGTTCTTATTTGTACAACGATTCTGCCGATTCGAGAAAATATCTGTCAAATATAGTTCGCACGACGATAACGAAAGATATCGTAAAAAAATTCAAAATCGAAAACGAAGATTTACTCAATATGATCGTCGATTTTTTAATGGATAATATCGGCAGTAAAACTTCCATAAGAAATATTGCAAATGCGCTTACTTCAAACACCTATAAAACGAACGATAAAACGTGCGGTGCTTATATAGATTATATTTGCCGCAGTTTTCTCTTCTACCCATTCAAGAGATACGACGTAAAAGGTAAGCGTTATTTAGAATCAGATAAAAAATATTATCTTGCCGATCTTTCTTTCCGTTTTGCCGTTATCGGCACGAAAAACGCCGACTACGGGCATTTATACGAAAATTTAGTCGCTATAGAATTATTACGACGCGGATATGAGGTGTACGTCGGACAACTCGGAGAAAAAGAAGTCGATTTCGTTGCGGTAAAGGACGGCTATAAAACCTATATACAAGTATGCGACGACATAAGCCGTGAAGAAACTTTGAAACGTGAAATCTCTCCTCTCCTCGCAATAAAGGACGCATACCCCAAATTTATCATCGCAAGGACGAAACACCCCGAAAGTCAGGTAGAAGGTATCAGAATAATAGATATAGCGAGGTGGCTTATTTCGCAAATTTAAAAATTTACTGATTTTGCGAAATATAAAAATATAAACACTGACTAAATCTGTCATATTTAATATTGTAGAATAGTGCTATGGATAAATTAGCATACCATTTCAATAAAAAGAAGATTCCCGCTAAATCGGCAGGAAAATATAAGTATTATTATCCGTGCTTGCTTAAAGAAGAAGCCGACGAACAATACGGAGATAATTATTATATCGTTACCGAAGTTTCCGAAAGTGAATGGGAAGCATTGCTTGAACTTGACAGGCTTGAATATAATAACACTCATAAATTTACCCGTCATTCTTCTATAATGTCGAGCGCGAACGAAGACCGACTTTCCGTAAAACAACAGCAAAAACGCATATCCGACGACGACGCTACGTTAGAAGAGGTTTTAGAACAAGTCACAGACGAAAACAATCTGCTCAATGCAGCATTGAATGAGAAAGAACAATCCATAATAACCTTATACCGAAACGGATACACGCAGGCAGAAATTGCCGAAAAAACGGGCGTAACGCAAGGTTACGTTTCCTCCGCGATTAAACGGATAAATTCTAAAATAGAAAACGAATTTATTAAAAACGCTTCTCCCGACGAAATTGTCTCATATTATTGGGAAAACTTTATGGAAAAAGGCGAACTTCCGAATTATCTCGACGTGGAAACAGAGTTTGTTATCCGCTCTATATGGCAGGATTTATTGCCGTTTCTATATAGTTTTTACAGCGTAGGTGAATTATGCCGTTATACTCTTAAATACTATCTTTTTAACAACGAAACGATGCGTTCGGATATTGAAAAATATCTCGAGTCGGCTACCGAAAGCGAACGCAATCATTATAACGAATACTACAAAGATAAACCCGAAATTATCAGCGCAGTATTCGTCAGATTGACAAACGAAAGCAAACTAAGGCAATCGGCAGGTTTTAAGTCGAGTGGTAAATTTTATAGCGGCTTATATTATACTCTTGAAAAAATAACTAATCGGCTGCACGTTACGCCGTATGAATTTTTAAACGAAAGACTTTACCCTTTCGTTGCAAATTGGCGTAACAAACGGCTGACAAATTTTTATAAGTATTACAAAAAATAATTTTAGACTTTTGTAATATTTTCGGCCTTCTCGTGGCTTAATAGTAGAAAACGCGTAAATCGACCTTTAGAACGAAGGGCGATTTTTTTATGCGTTAAAATATTAGCCGAATAAAGGCAAAGGAGGTGAAAAATGAATAACTATTATTGGAACAAACGAAACGTATCGCTTGATAAAGACGAAATCGCGCCATGGAAATTACCAAGAGAAAAACACGCGACGATCTCTGTCCTTTTGCATAGAGAAAACGAACTGCAAACCGTGGACGATTATCTCGCAACTTGCGAAGAACTTTACGACGTCGATTATAAAAAGCGATTAAACGGTTCGACGACCGAAGCGTGGGATAAAACCTTAAACCGATTACACGCCCGCTACAACAAGCGAAAAAACAACAAGGTTTTAGAGTGTTTACAATTCGGCGGAAACAAAGAGTTTTGGGACGGTTTTCAATTGAAGAATGAAATACTTGCTTATTTTGAAAACTGTTACGAATACGCCGTTCAAAAAATCGGCTATATGCAAACGGATAAAAATATTATCTGCGCCGTTAAGATTTTTCAGCCGAACAGGCGAAATCTTTTCGTATATTACTTGCCCGTTACCGAAATATGGCAAGAAAAAGTTATGAGCGACGAGAAAAACGAATACGGCACACGTTTACAAAAGACCGACGAACACGGAGAACCCGTATATCGTTTGAGAATAAATCGCGAAACACCGATTTTATCTCATTCGGCGTTCTGGAAACGTCGCGGCGGACTTACCGCGTATTCGGAATTGCAAGAAGACTTTTACAATCGCATATCGTCGCCATACGGCGCAGTACGTGGCAAAAGCACTTCACTCATAAAGAATACCGCGCAAGAACAAATCAGCCGTTACAACCGCGAACAGGGCGACGCCTACGACGAAAAATATTTCGACGACAGCCCCTACTAACAAAAAGTCTATCAATTTTATGTTTAATAAAAGGAGGAAAGCAATGAAAAGAGAACATAGTATTCAAAGCAATAAGGACTAAAATAAATATTTTAAGTCCGAATAAGCAGATTGAGTACGAGAAACACGCAACAACAATTTGACAATAATTCTATTACGCTTTTATTAAAAGCAATTAAAAAACAAAACGCCGTTTACGAAAACGTTTTATCGCAAATGGCAATCGAAAACTACAAGAGTAAAACTGAAAATCGTCGGAATCGACTGAAATTTACCAAAAAGGAGATTTTACGAATGCCGACACAATACAGAAGTTTTTTTGCCGCAAACGATATGATAGTACGCTACCGTTATAGGAAAGACGGCGTATACGAGGCACGATTTCACAGAAAAGGAATCGACGTCGAAGTTTCGTCAAAAGACTTGAATAAATTAAAAGATAAATTCATCGAAAAATTAAATAACAAAGAAAAACTATCCGATCCTAAACCTATTATGGAGACTTACAATTCCACGATAAAAACAAAAACTTTTGCAGGATACGCAACCGAATGGTTAAACGTAAAGTCAGTTACCACTAAACCGTCTACATACAAAGAATACGTCAGAATGATTGAACACGATATTCTTCCCGTTTTCGGCAATCGTAATGCAAGCGAAATAGAAAGAAATGATTTACAAAAATTTCTGCTCGGTTACGTCGAAAAAGGCGCTTTGCGCACGGCGCATAAATTATGGCTCGTACTTCGCTGCATTTTCGACATGATGGCGGAAGACAACGGAAAGCCTTCGCCGATGAATAAAGTCGTCGTTCCTAACTACGAGGCAAAAAAAGGTTCGGCGCTTACTTATGACGAAGAAAAAACACTCGTCAACCATTGTATTGCAAACGCAGATAAAGATACGGCAAGCGCGCTGCTCGTGCTTCTGTATACGGGACTTCGCCGCAGCGAACTAAAAACGTTAAAAATTATAGACGGGACGTGGCTTGAATGCAAAACGAGCAAAGAAAGAATGGGCAAAAACATAGTCAAAAGGCAAATCCCGTTTACGCCTATGATGAAACGAGTGCTACCTTATATCGACTTTGAAAAGGCAAGAAACGTTAATCTCAATAGTTTGAATACGGCGATGAAACGAATCTTCCCGAATCATCATCTGCACGAACTACGATACACGTTTATTACCCGTTGTAAAGAATCGGGTGTTCACGGCGAAGTCGTTTTACTTTGGGACGGACACGAAGAAGATAGAACGATTCATTCTTCCAAGGTTGACAGAGGGTATACCGATTTTTCAAAAGAGTTTCAATTAAAAGAAGCAACAAAAGTAAACTATCTCGAATAGAACTTTGAAGATACCGAAAAATAAAGCGTTTCGGTCCACTCCCAAAAACGCTCCCAAATTCACTCCCAAAAAATTATTAAGTTGTATTCGTTACAGGATAGTTTTCAAACAAAAAAGCGGTTTTTAGCCTTATATCTGCTAAAAACCGCTTAAAATGGCTGGGGTGGAGAGATTTTCCTCTTGATATTTGCAAAGCAAATTCTGAAATTTAAGCCGATGCTTTGCAAATATCTTCGGTCATCGCTAAAAACAGTCCTGCGGACTGTTTTTCCGCCTTACGGCGTCGCTCTTAGTTCAAATCTCTCTTTAACCGCTTCGCAAGTAAAACAAAAAGAACAGGCAGAAGCCTGTTCTTTTTGTTTGGCTGGGGTGGAGAGATTTGAACTCCCGGATGACGGAGTCAGAGTCCGTAGCCTTACCGCTTGGCGACACCCCAATATTCTGTTTCGACCGATTGATTTTGCGAGTTGTACGCGCAGAATATGTTTTGCAAACGCTTCGATACACGCCGCAGAACACTCAAAACGCGCCCCTCAGTCGACCTTTTTATTTTACACGCTTTCGTTTTTTTTTGCAAGCGTTTTGATAAGGTTTTGGAAAAAATTTTTTATTTCCGTTTAATCGGATTTTTCCGATAGCCGTTGCTTACCAAACCATTAAAACATAAAAATGCGCCTATAAGTCGATTAACGCGCTTTTTTACGATAATCGAGTAGTAAAATCCGCCGGATTTGCCGCCCCGAAAACAAGCCGCGTTTTTTCGCGGCAAAAACGTATGACGAAAAAATCTTAGTCTTCCGCAACGGGCGCAAATTGAAGATAAATCGTAAAATCAACGGCGAAAACAATAAAAACAAGCAAAAAACCTTGTGAAAAAGTCAAGTTTTTACAAAAATGAATTGACATACGTTTTAATGATATATATAATTAAGGAAAAAGAGCCGAACAAAGCCGACGGCAAAGAAAACCGAAATAAAGAACAGAAATAAAGAGTTGAATGCGGTCGGGCTGAAAAATTCGGCATAAAACGGGAGATACAGTTATGGAATTTTCACGCTTTTTAAGCGGCAGGCGGGCGGAAGCCAAAAAGCTTGTCGAACTTCTCGGGAAAAAATTCAAATACGTCGCCATACTCGGTACGGACGTTAAAGCAACGCTTTATATGGCGGATCTCAGATCGTCCAACGTGCGCGACGGATCGGGAGAATGCGGCTTTGTCGTCAGAATGTGGGACGGCAGAGCTTACTACGAATATTCGCTTGACGACATTACGGGCGACGCGGAAAAACTCGCGGAAAAAATCGCCTGCGAGGCAAAGCCTTCGAAAACGGTTTCGGATATGGAGATTAAACCGGGCGAACCTATCGACGAACCGCTTGTCAAATCCTTTATCAGAGAGAGCGATTTCGACGAATATACCGACGGCGAGCTTCTCGATTTTTGCAAAAAAATCAGAGACGAGACGAAATCCAAGAGCGACAAGGTCGTGAACGCTACGGGTTATCTTCAACCCTTTACCGTTTTCAAACTTTTCGTTTCCGAAAACAGAGAACTCGATCAGTGTTACGGCTGGGTCAACGGAATGGCGATAGCCGTTTATAACGACGGTAAAATGGTTCGCGCCAGAGAGGACGCATATTCCACAAAAATCACCGACGTTTTCGAGGAGCTTCCGAAAAAGCTTGACAGACTCGTCGAAAAGGCGGCTTGCCTTGCGAAAGCCAAACCTATAAAACCCGGCGTTTACGACGTTATAACCGACAGTTCGATAACGGGACTTATCGCTCACGAAGCGTTCGGTCACGGGGTGGAAATGGATCAGTTCGTTAAGGACAGAGCGCTTGCCAAACAGTACGTCGGCAAATACGTCGCTTCGCCTATATCCAATATGAGAGACGGCGCGGCGGCGACTCTTTCGGCGGCTTCCTATTTCTTCGACGACGACGGCGTTCTGGCGGGAGATACTCAGATCATAAAAGACGGCATACTCGTTTCGGGTATGTGCGATCTCGTTTCGGCGAGCGAACTCGGCGTTGTTCCCACGGGTAACGGAAGAAGGGAGAGCTATAAGAGAAAAGCTTACACGAGAATGACGAACACTTTCTTCGAGGTCGGAACGGACAAGCTCGAAGACATGATAGCATCCGTCAAACACGGATATATGCTTTTCGAAACAAACAACGGAATGGAAGATCCGAAAAATTGGCAGATACAGTGTACCGCGGAATACGGCATAGAAATCGTCGACGGAAAGCTCACGAACAATTACGTTTCGCCCGTCGTTATGAGCGGAAGCGTACCCGAGCTTTTAAAATCGATTTCGATGGTGTCCGACGGCGCGAAGATAATCGGCGCGGGAATGTGCGGTAAAGGATATAAAGAATGGGTAAGGGTCACCGACGGCGGACCCGCGCTCAAAGTGAGGGTGAAATTGGCATGAAAAATCGTATCGAATTACTTAAAAAACTTCTCGGAGAAAATAAAGAGGTCTCCGATTACAAAATCAATTTCGTCGGCACGAAATCGAGCGAATTGTTCTTCGTGGGCAAAAAACTCGAAACGTCGAGAGCGACGGACGTGTGCGATATCCTCGTGACGGTGTATAAAGATCACGACGGCAAGAAAGGCGAGTCGGCTTTTTCGGTTTACGAATCGATGACGGAAGCCGACCTTAAAGAAAAAATCGCCGCGGCGGTAACGAGGGCGAAACTCGTTTCGAACGAACCTTACGATATCGTGGACGGCAAAATCGCAGAAAGAGAAGTTCCTTCCAATTTCTCGGACTATGAACCCAAGGAACTCGCCGCGCTCATCGCGAAAGCGGTTCAGAAAGCCGATCTTTTAGGAAACGGCGCGATAAACGCTCTCGAAATTTTCGTTTACAAACACGAAACGAAAGTTATAAACAGCAGGGGCGTGGACGTTGCCGAAATCAAATACGACGCGATGATCGAGGCTATCCCCACATGGAACGAAAACGGCGAGTCCGTCGAGCTTTACGAGGCGTATCGTTTCACCGAGTTCGACGAAGCGGATATTATCGCCGAAATCAACGAAAAAATGCGCGAGGTGAGAGACAGACAGCACGCCGCGAAACCCGCCGAAAAAATCGAAGCCGACGTCGTGCTGAACATGCAAGAGGCAGGTTCGCTTTTCTCGGAGCTTGCGGGCGATCTCAATTACGCTTCGGTATATTCTCATCTCAATCTTCATAAAATCGGCGACGATTTGCAAAACGGCGGCGATAAGACGGGCGATAAGATAACCGTAACCATGAAAGGCGAAATGAAAGGCAGCGATTATTCCGCGGCGTTCGATTCGGACGGCTTCGAGCTTGTCGATAAAACGGTAATCGAAAACGGCAAGGTTGTCGGGTACTACGGAATGAACAGATTCGCTTCTTATCTCGGCGAAAAGCCTACGGGAAATCTGAGATGCGTGAGCGTGAGCGGCGGAACGCTTACGGACGGGGAACTCGAAAAAACGACTTATCTCGAATGCGTATCCCTTTCGGGCTTGCAGCTCGACCTTTATAACGACTACATCGGCGGCGAAATAAGGCTCGCTTATCTTCATAAGGACGGCAAAGTCATTCCGCTTACGGGCATTTCCATGAGCGGCAGTCTTTCGGGGGTGCTTTCTTCGATAAGACTTTCCGATAAGATTAAAGTCCGCAGAAATTACGGCGGACCTTACAAGGTTCTTCTTAAAGGAATGGAGATTCTTTAACATTTTCGTCCGGTCGCGACTTTTTACGACCGGGTATAACTAAACCGAGGGCAGAAAACATGAAAGAGACTTTTGAATGGATGCAATCCTGGTGCGATCATACCGAAAAAACCGACTTGCCGAGAATTTTGCTTATCGGCGACAGTATAACCCGCGCTTATCAGGATAAGGTAAGAGAGCTTCTTGCCGGACATTATTATGTCGATTACGTAGCTACGTCTTATTCGATAGATCAGCCGATTTACGCGGAAATCGTGAAAAATCTCGTTAAGGATATGCCTTACGCCGCTATTCATTTCAATCACGGTCTTCACGGAATGCATATGACGGACAAGGTTTACGGCGAAGGCATAGACGCTTTGCTTTCCGAAATCGGGAAAGGCAAAAGAGTGGTCGTCGCCACGTCCACGCTCGTTAAGGAAAAGGGAAATCTCAGAGTGGATTACCGTCAGACGGGAATAGTCCTTCGCAGAAACGAAATAGTGAAGAAGATCGCGGCAAAACGCGGTTACGAAGTTGACGATCTCTATTCGGTGAGCGCGAATATTCCCAACGAACACAGATGGGATGACGGAACGCATTATTCCGAAGAGGGCAGCGCGAGTCTGGCGGCGGCGGTCGCAAGGGTTTTCAAAGCGTAAAACAACAATTTGTTTTGTACGACTTTAAATCGGAAATTTCGGGGCGAAAACCTTAAAAATCCGCCCCGAAAAAGAAAATATCGTATCAAAACTTAAAAATACTGCCCTAAAACGCATAAAAAAAGTTGACGGGGCGAATAAAAAATGATATAATCGCTAAGTGATTATCTGTAAAGGTATGCAAAATACGGGCAGATAATCCTTTAACGCGCTTTCTTTAAACGGGTTAGGGTCCGTTTTCAGAATATCCAAATCTATAAGGAGGTAAAAAAATGCCAACTATCAACCAACTTATCAAAGAAGGCAGAGTGACGGCTAAGGACAAGTGCAAGACTCCTATCATGGGTCATTGCCCGCAGAAGAGAGGCGTATGCCTTTCGGTTACGACCACTTCTCCCAAGAAGCCTAACTCGGCGCTTCGTAAGATCGCAAGAGTTCGTCTGACGAACAAGCAGGAAGGTACGGTTTATATTCCCGGCGAAGGTCACAACCTTCAAGAGCATAGCTCCGTGCTTATCCGCGGCGGAAGAGTAAGAGACTTGCCCGGCGTAAGATATCATATCATCCGCGGCACGCTCGATACCGCAGGCGTTGCGAAGAGAAAGCAAGCAAGAAGCAAATACGGCGCTAAACGCCCCAAATAATTTTTAGTTTAAACATTTAAATTATTTAATTTGCTTAAAACAAATCCTACTTATGGCGGAAATTCTGAAACGCCCGAAAAGTAGGCAGTACGACGCTACGGGCGTCGGAAGGTTCGCTCCCGAACGGTTTTAACCGAAAATATAAGGAAAACCGAACGGTTTAAGAGCGATAGCTGTACACGGGTTATATTTATATACCCTAAAAAATTTAAAGGAGGACAACAACTATGCCAAGAAGAGGTGGCGTTCCCAAGAGGGACGTATTACCCGATCCTATATACGGCAATAAAGTGCTTACCAAACTTATCAATCAGGTTATGCTTGACGGTAAGAAGGGTACCGCGCAGACGATCGTATACGACGCTTTGACCAAATCGTCCGAAAAACTCGGCGTTGAACCGATGGACGTTTTCAATCAGGCGATGAACAACGTAATGCCCGTTCTCGAAGTTAAAGCGAGAAGAGTAGGCGGTTCCAACTATCAGGTTCCTATCGAAATCAGACCCGAGAGAAGACAGACTCTCGCTATCCGTTGGATCGTTGCGAGCGCAAGAAAGAGAAGCGACCGCGATATGTGCAACAAGCTCGCATCCGAGCTTATGGACGCATATAACAATGCGGGCGGAGCCGTAAAGAAAAAGGAAGATACTCACAGAATGGCGGAAGCAAACAAGGCGTTTGCTCATTACCGCTGGTAATTCCGAAGCGGAGGGGCTTGTTTTTGCGGCGTTCGCCGCGTAAAACGATAAAACCTCGCCGAGGACTGCATATATTAAGGAGTAATTTTACAATATGCCAAGACAATACGACTTACAACATACCAGAAATATCGGTATTATGGCGCACATCGACGCAGGTAAGACGACCACGACCGAGCGTATTCTTTTCTACACCGGAAAGACGCATAAACTCGGCGAGGTTCACGACGGCGCGGCTACGATGGACTTCATGGTACAGGAGCAGGAAAGAGGTATAACCATTTGTTCCGCAGCTACCACGTGTTTCTGGAAAGGAAACAGAATAAACATCATCGATACTCCGGGACACGTCGACTTCACCGTCGAAGTAGAAAGATCTCTGAGAGTTCTCGACGGAGCCGTTGCTACTTTCTGCGCGAAAGGCGGCGTCGAGCCTCAGTCCGAAACGGTATGGCGTCAGGCGGATAAGTATCACGTTCCGCGTATCGCATACGTTAACAAAATGGATATCAACGGCGCGAACTTCGATAACGCCGTACAGATGATGAGAGACAGACTTAAAGCGAACGCCGTTCCGATCTGCCTTCCCATCGGTAAAGAAGATACGTTCTGCGGAATTATCGACCTTGTCGCGAACGACTCGATAATTTATCACGACGACCTCGGTAAAGATTTCACCGTCGGACCTATCCCCGCGGAATACGCGGACAAGGCTGCCGAAGCGAGACAGGCTCTTATGGAAGTCTGCGCGGAGCAGGACGACGCTTTGATGGAGAAGTTCTTCGAAACGGGCGAACTTACTCCCGAAGAAATGAAGACCGCCATCAGAAAAGGTACGCTTGCAATGAAGATCAACCCCGTTCTTTGCGGTTCGAGCTACAAGAACAGAGGCGTTCAGCATCTTCTCGACGCAATCGTGGATTATCTTCCGAGTCCTATCGACGTCGATCACGTTAAGGGTATCAACCCCGACACCGACGAAGAAGAAATCAGAAAGACGGACGACGAAGAACCGTTCGCGGGTCTTGCGTTCAAGATGGTTGCCGATCCGTTCGTAGGAAAACTTGCGTATTTCAGAGTTTATTCGGGTACTTTATCCGCAGGCTCTTACGTATATAACGCTACGAAAGGCAAGAAAGAAAGAGTCGGAAGACTTCTTTTGATGCACGCTAACCACAGGGAGGAAATCGACAAGATTTACTCCGGAGATATCTGCGCTATCGTAGGTTTGAAAGAAACCACCACGGGCGACACGCTTTGCGACGAAGATCACCCGATCATCCTTGAAAAGATGGAATTCCCCGAACCGGTTATTCAGGTCGCTATCGAACCGAAGACCAAAGCGGGTCAGGAAAAGATGACGCTTGCTCTTTTGAAGCTTGCCGAAGAAGATCCTACGTTCAAATTCTATACCGATAAAGAAACGGGACAGACCATAATCGCCGGAATGGGCGAACTTCACCTTGAAATAATCGTAGACAGACTTCTCAGAGAATTCAAAGTAGAAGCTACGGTCGGTAAGCCGCAGGTTTCCTATAAAGAAACGTTCAGAAAAGCCGTCGACGCCGAAGGAATGTACAAGAGACAGTCCGGCGGTAAAGGTCAGTACGGTCACTGTAAAGTCAGATTCGAGCCTCTGGAACCCGGAAAGGGATTCGAGTTCGTCGACGAAACCGTCGGCGGATCCATTCCGAAGGAATATATCGAACCTGTCAGAAAGGGTATCGAAGAAGCTTCCAAGAACGGTTATCTTGCGGGATACGAAATGGTCGATTTCAGAGCTACCGTTTACGACGGATCTTATCACGAAGTCGACTCTTCCGAAATGGCGTTCAAGATCGCGGGTTCGCTTGCGTTCAAAGACGGTATGAAGAAGGCTAACCCCGTTCTCTTAGAGCCTATAATGAAAGTTGAAATCGTAACTCCCGAAGATTACTTCGGAGACCTTATGGGTAACGTTTCTTCGAGAAGAGGTACTATCCTCGGAACGGAAGACAGAAACGGCTCGAAGGTTATCGATTCCTTCATTCCGCTTTCCGAAATGTTCGGTTACGCAACCGAGCTTCGTTCGAGAACGCAGGGCAGAGGTCAGTTCACGATGCAGTTCGACCACTTCAACGAGTGTCCGAAGTCCATCGCGGAAAAGATCATCGGCGAGAGAGCCGTTAAGCACGACGACTAATCATTTTAGTCTTTAAAAACACAAATATGCGGTATAAAGCCGATGTAAAATAAAAAATCGGCTTTATATCGGAACAAATAAAAGTCTTTCGGAAAGCGGTTTCTGATGAATTTCGGACGGTTTTCGGAAGCAAACGTTCGACTTGCCTTGCAGCCATAAGGCGACGGACGATAAAAAAGGTTATCATACCGAAAAGGTATATAATACAAAAATAAAAAACAACCAAATCTAATTAAATTGGAGGAAAACAACTATGGCAAAAGCAAAATTTGACAGAAGCTTACCGCACGTAAACATCGGTACCATCGGACACGTTGACCACGGCAAGACCACCTTGACCGCAGCTATCACGATGGTTATGGCTTGCAAGGGTGACGCAGAGAAGATGAGATACGATCAGATCGATAAAGCACCCGAAGAAAAGGCAAGAGGTATTACGATTAACACCGCTCACGTTGAGTACAAGACCGACAAACGTCACTATGCTCACGTTGACTGCCCCGGACACGCAGACTACGTTAAGAACATGATTACCGGCGCTGCTCAGATGGACGGCGCAATCCTCGTTGTTGCTGCTACCGACGGTCCGATGCCGCAGACCAGAGAACACATCCTTCTTGCTCGTCAGGTTGGCGTTCCCTACATCATCGTATTCCTTAACAAGTGCGATCAGGTAGACGATCCCGAACTTCTCGAACTCGTAGAAATGGAAGTCAGAGGACTTCTTGACGAGTACGGATTCCCCGGCGACGATACTCCTATCATCAAAGGATCCGCTCTTAAAGCTTTGGAAAAGGCTTCCTCGGGTTGCCCCGACGCAGAAGTTCTTGCTTCTCCCGAATGCAAATGCATTCTCGAACTCATGGATGCTATCGATAACTACATCCCCACTCCCGAAAGAGACGACGCTAAGCCGTTCCTTCTTCCCGTAGAAGACGTATTCACGATCAGTGGTCGTGGTACCGTTGCAACCGGAAGAGTTGAAAGAGGTGTTGCTCACGTTGGTGATCCCGTTGAAATCGTCGGACTTCAAGATAAGCCCACTACTTCGGTTATTACCGGTCTTGAAATGTTCAGAAAGACCCTTGACGAAGCTCAGGCAGGCGATAACGTAGGCGCTCTTCTTCGTGGTATCGACAGAAGCGGTATCGAAAGAGGACAGGTTATTGCTAAACCCGGTTCCGTTCACGCTCACACCGAGTTCAGCGGTCAGGTTTACGTCCTTACCAAAGAAGAAGGCGGAAGACATACTCCTTTCTTCAACAATTACAGACCTCAGTTCTATTTCAGAACTACCGACGTTACCGGAACTATTAAGCTTCCCGAAGGCGTTGAAATGGTTATGCCCGGCGACCACATCACGATCGACGTTACCCTCATCACTCCTATTGCTTGTGAAGAAGGTCTTCGTTTCGCTATCCGTGAAGGCGGAAGAACCGTTGGTTCCGGCGTTGTTGCTAAGATCGTTAAATAATTTCGATTTTTAGCCGAAACTAAATAACTGCTTAGAAATCCCGCTGCAAAGCGGCGGGATTTTTTTGCGTATTAAAATTTATCAAGAGTTAATTTTGCACGGAAGTTCTCGGAAGTTTTGGGGCGGAAATCGTATTTGCCGATGTTTCTGACATATAAATTAAAAATTTATGAGTTAGTTTGATAAAAATTAGCATTAAAATCGATTTCCGACGTAAATTTGTTGTGTAGGCGCAAAATTTGTGGTATCATAAAAGAAATTTCGGGAGGCAAAATTATGCCAATCAGTGAAGCAGACAAACAAAAGCTTTCCTCTTTTTACGGCGGCGCGCACGAGTACCTCGTAATGCTGAATTTATACGACTCGGCTGTTCGGCTTTTAAAACTCAAATTCGAAGTTCTGAATAACGAATTTAAGGTGTTGTACGCGAGAAATCCCATTCATCATATAGACAGCAGATTGAAATCGCCCGAAAGTATGATTGCAAAACTCAGAAAGAAGGGGTACGACGTATCGATAGAGTCGGCAAGAAAGAACGTCAACGATATTGCGGGCGTAAGAGTTGTCTGTAACTATATCGACGACGTTTACAGCGTTGCGGAAATGCTCAAACGTCAGACCGACCTTGAAATCGTTAAAATTCAGGATTACATCAAAACGCCGAACTACAACGGTTACAGATCCTTGCACCTCGATATAAAAGTCCCCGTTTACCTTTCCGACAGAACGGAATACGTCGTAGCCGAAGTTCAGATAAGAACGATCGCAATGGATTTCTGGGCGAGCCTGGAACACGATATACGTTATAAAGCCGATAAATCCAAGCTTCCGCAGGGCATAAACGAGGAAATGTTAGAATGCTCCAACAAAATAGCCGAAATCGACGCGCAAATGCAGGATATGTACAAGCGTATAAAAGCCGCGGAAGAAAAGTAATTCCGACAAAAATAAAATATAAAACACTCAAAATCCCGATAAATCTAAAACGGCATTTTAGATTTATCGGGATTTTTGTATGGTCGGGAAAATTATTAGTATAAATTACGGAATGATTGCCGCGGTTTCAGACTATTTTTGATTTATCTTCATTGATTTTAAAAAAGTCAGCAAATCTCTTTGTTGCGTTTTCGAAAGACTTTTTATCTGCAAAATCAATTCGTTTTCGGGAGACTTTTTTTCCTCTTGGCGATCTTCAATGAAAAATTCCGAAAGAGTGATACCGAAAGCATTGCAAATCGACCTTAACGTCGAAAGTTTAGGTTCGGTTTTTCTCACATATAAATTGTTTATCGTGGATTGCGTTAGCATCGCTTCCATTGCAAGGTAGTTTATCGACCACCCTCTTTCGTTTCTTAATTGATCAATTCTTTCCAACGTATTCATATATTTAACCTTTACATTTTTTTTTATTCTATAACTAAAAAGAGTTAACTTCCTAACTCTTTTTGTTTGACTAATTAACTCAAATGTGTTAATATGTAAAGCGTTGGATGATAAAATGAGTTAAAACATCTTTTTATATCAACTCAAATAAACAAAATTTTCATATTCGAAGATCAGCCGAAAACCCGAACGGAATTCGCAATATCGCATTCCCGGAAAACGAAGCGATAAAAATCATCCGAAAAACCAAGAGGTTTAAATATGTACTTTAAGAAAAACGAAAATTTTAAAATCGGCGAAAACGAAATTTTTGTCGTCGAAAATCTGCTTGGCGAGGGCGGGCAGGGCGAAGTTTATCTCGTATCGAACGGCGGACGAAAATACGCGCTGAAAATCTACAAAGGGGAAGTAAGCCGCGATTTTCGGTTCAATCTGAAAAACAATATCGAAAAAGGCAGTCCGTCGGACGATTTTCTCTGGCCGAAACGGCTTTTCGAAAACAAAGACGGGAAAATCGGTTATCTTATGGATTTGCGACCTTCAAATTACGTTTCGTTTGTTTCGTATCTTACGGGTAAGCATCCGTTCAAAAACAGAACGACCCTCATCAAGTGGTGCATTTCGCTTTGTTCGGCGTTTAAAAAACTGCACGAGCAAGGGTATTCCTATCAGGATCTTAACGACGGGAGCTTTTTTATAGATCCCGACACGGGCGCGCTTCTTATCTGCGATAACGACAATATAACCGCCGACAAGAAGAACCTCGGAATTCTAGGCAAAATGCGGTATATGGCGCCCGAAATCGTAACGGGTAAAAATCTGCCGGATATGCATTCGGACAGGTTTTCGCTCGCCGTAATTTTGTTTATGGCGTTGTGTCTCGGAAATCCTTTCGAAGGCGAGAGACTTAAAAATTACGACATTGTCGACGAGAAGGCGGAATACGAAATGTTCGGTTCCGATCCCGTGTTCGTTTATCACAAGGAACGAAAGGACAACAGACCTATACGCGGTTATCATTCAAGCGTTCTTAAACGTTGGGCGTATATTCCTCTTTATATAAAAGAAGCGTTTCACCGCACGTTCGTGGACGGACTCGAAGACAGAGAAAACGAGCGGACGACCGAGATAGAGTGGCTGAAACTTTTAACGAAATACCGCGACGAACTTCTTACTTGTCCGTACTGCGGCTACGAGTATATTTACGGTTTCGAAGAAAAAAAGAAATACGAAGTATGTCCGTCCTGCGGGAAGCAGACAAAAGAAGTTTGCGTTTTTACGATAAACAAGAACAAAATCGTTTTAGAACCCGAAAAACAGTTATATCTTTGTCATCTGGACAAGTATACGGCTGATTATCGGACGGCAGTCGGAAAAGTTATCGTAAACAAGAACAATCCGTCGCTTTGGGGAATAAAATTCGAGCTTTCGGGCGACTTGGAGATTAAAGACGCGGGCGGAAACGTAAAAACGATTGCGGGAAACGGCGTTGTGCCGATTATCCGGAATTTAAAAATAAAATTCAACGAAAATATTATGGGAGAAATAAAATGATCTGGGATAACAAATATATTGAAGACGGAACGGATCGCCTTGATGCAAGAATCAGATACAACATAAAAAGCCTTAAAATTTTAATCAAGTATATGACGCGGTGGGATAAACGAGGTTTTGATTTTACGACTTGTTACGACGAATTCGATGGCGGACGTACTAACAGCTTAAAGATAAATATAAACGGTTACGATTTAACGATGTATTTTATATATCACGATTTGAAAAAGAAGAGCGAAACCGACATCGATTATTATATCGAATTTCCGTTAAACGGCTTGACGCGAGATTTCGTCGACAGGCTCAATTTGAAATATAAGGAAGAGTTAAAATATAGCATTTTCGGAAATTTACGCCTTTACGACGAAGAAGAGATTGTGGAAATTAAAGCGAATCGAGACAAATACGAGCAATATGACGAGTCTCAAATAACGGATATCAAACCGTGTATAGCGCTTTCGAGCCGTCAGCCGAAACGCGCCCGCGACGTAAAGCAAAATGTAGATGAAATAATCGGCGCGATTACGGAAAAGGGCGGCGTTGTCGAAAAAATCAAAAACGAAATAGAAAGCGAGGGGCAAAAACACAGAAGTTAAAACGCCCGGAATTCAGGCTGACGTTTCGGGCGCGAGGAGAAATAAAATGGTTTGGAAAAAGGAGTATGCCGATTGCGCGGCGGATTTCAAGGAATGCGAAAAACTTACCAACGAGTATTTAAATCTGTTGTATAAACGCGGATTCGAACCGACGTTTTACTACGACGAATTCGTATGCGGACCGACTTACGGAATCAAGGTAAACATAAACGGCTACGATCTGACGATGTATTTCGATTATCTCGAAACGGACGGAGAGTGCGGAGCGGATTTCGAGTATTATGTTGAATTTCCTTCAAGCGGCTGTGCGGAAGATTTTATCGACAGGCTGAGAAAGAAATACGAGGACGAGTTGAACGACAGTCCTTTCGGGGAGTTGTATCTTTACGACGAAAAGGAAATCGCCGAGATAAAAGCGAGCCGAAAAAAGGATGCGGAAGAGGATGACGAACCGTATGAAGAAATCGATATCGAGCCGTGTATAACGCTTTCGTGCGGATATCCGAAACGCGCCCGCGACGTAAAGCAAAATGTAGAGGAAATAATCGGCGCGATTACGGAAAAGGGCGGCTTTGTCGAAAAAATCAGAAACGAAATAGAAAAAGAGATTTCGGATAAATGAAAGTTGATTTTTCAGAGAAAACAATCGAGTAGAGAAAATAATCGGGCGGGTTAAGAACAAGGAAATAAAAGCAGGCAAAAGTTTTAAACGAATAAATTACTTAGACGATTAAGGAGATATAAAATGGAAGACAAAATTTTAGGCGACGGCATAGCGCGCCAGGAACTCAATTTGTTGTTCGTAATAGACAATTCGGGATCGATGGAAGGGGAGAAAATCGGCGCGGTGAATAACGCCATACGCGACGTGATGAGCATTATGCCCGAAATTCAGGAGGACACTTCGGACGCGACTATCAAAATTTCCGCGCTTAAATTCAGCGATAAAGCCGAATGGGTATACGCCGAACCGAAAGATATCGGCGATTTCAAATGGAAAGATTTGTCCACGGAAGGCGGAACGAACTTTTCCGAGGCTTGCGACGCGCTTTCGAAATGGCTTTGCAAGAAAGAAAAAGGCGGGCAGATGCCCGATTTCGGAGGAATTGCGCCGATAATCATTTTGATGACCGACGGAATGCCGACGAGTTACGACTGGGAAAAGCGTCTCGACGAGCTTAAAAAGAAAGGGTGGTTCCGCGTCGCGCTTAAATACGCTTTGGCGGTAGGTATAGATACCGACGAGGCAATGGACGTGCTTCGTAAATTCACGGGCAACCCCGAAACCGTGCTTAAAGTTTACACGGCGGAAGCTTTAAGAAAGGTTATCAAGGTTATCGCGGTGACGGCTTCCAAAGTAAAATCTAACAGCGGATCCACGAACGGCGGCGGAGTTGCAGGCGCGGTTGCCAACAACAACCACATGGCGCAGGAGCAAATTGCCGAAAAGCTCGAAGAGGTGAATGATATTGAGTGGTAGTTTAAGCGCGGGGGGTGCCGACAAAATCGCAAAACAATGGCTTAACCTGATTATGCTTGTCGATTGTTCTTCGAGCATGCGCGGCGAGCGCATGAAACAGGTGAACGAGGCGATCCGAGATATAAAAACGCGACTTATCGATATGCAAAACGAGAATGCGAACGTCGACTTTTATATTACCGTAATTACTTATTCTACCGACGCGTTTTTTTTAAACGGCGACAGGTGCAAATCGATAGAAGATTTCGATTTCAAGGGGATAAAGGGCGGCGGATGGAGCAATCTGCATATCGCGTATCGGAAACTTGCGGATATTCTGAAAAAAGAGTCGCAAGGCGGGATTATGCCCGATTACGGCGGAGTCGCGCCGATTATACTTCTGATGACCGACGGACATCCGACGAAAGGCAACGTGAAAGAAGAGCTTTTCGCGCTTAAAAAATTGCCGTGGTTTCGGGTCGCGCTTAAATACGGAATTGCGATAGAACTAAGCGATAATCGTACTATAAGCTGCCTTACGGATTTTGTCGCGGGTAACGGCGACGTTATCGAGTGTTACGATTCGAGGATTTTGGAACGTATAATCAAGATCATCGTATTAACGGCTTCAAAGGTAAAATCGACTTCTGCGAACGTTTGCGCCGGAAAAACCGTTTCCGCAACGGAAGAGGTAAAAATTCAGGTTAAACAGGCGATAGCGGAGGTGGACGACTGGGAATGGTAAAGTATTTCACGAAAACCGCCATAGGCTATTCGCACATTCGCGCGGGTAAAGTCTGCCAGGATTATTCGGCTTGTTATCACGACGATAAACGCACGATCGTTACCGCTTGCGACGGACACGGCGGAGAGATTTACGTCCGCAGCGACAGGGGGAGCAGATTTGCTTCCGAAGCAATAGTAAATGTCTTCAAGAAGGTGGAAAAATCCGCGCTTTACCGCGCCGATCGCGAAAAAACGGAAAAGAAACTGCGCCTTGAAATTCTCTGCGAATGGAACGCGCTCGTAGATCGGGATTTATCGCATAAATCGATTTCGAAACGCGAAACCGCGGGGCTTAACGAAGACAAGATTTTCAGATTAAAATCCGATCCGCAGGTAGCTTACGGCACTACGCTCAACGGCGCGATGATTTTCGGAAACAAACTGATTTGCGTCTCTTTGGGCGACGGCGGATGCTTTGTTTTCAAACGCGGCGAAGTTTTTCCCGTATTTGACGATAATTCCGACGAAAACGTGGCAAATCTGACTTATTCTATGTGTCAGGCGGACGCTTTCGACCATTTATCGGTGAAAATAATCGATTTGTCGGCGGCGGACGGCGTGATCGTGTTCACGGACGGGCTTATAAATCCGTATCGTTCGCTCGAAAATTTCGGGGACGCGCTTGTTTGCCCCGTTGTATCCAAGCTTATCGCGGGGAAGACGACGGAAATCAGCGATTTTATTACGGATATGGGCGAAAAAATCGGTATAGGAGACGACGTTTCGGTCGGAATTATATTAAGTTCCGCCATAAAACAGAAATATTACAAAGGAAAATGAAATGGATTTCAAAGAGGCGTTAAAAAAAGTATATGAAACGCGAAATTCCGACGATGAGCTTGGCGAGCCGTTTCTTGTTTGTTCCCGCGTGGCGGATCTGATCGGAAATTCTTATGAAGAGAAGAAAAAATTGTCGGTTTTTTTCGCCGTCGAAAAAAGGTTACGTCTCTTATCGTTACTTTGCGAACTTCCGCCGGAAAGCGTCGACGCAACGAGACAACAGTACGATACGGTTTGCGATTTGCTGTCAAAAAACGCGTTTAATCGACTTATAGACCTACTTATCGATATTATAGGTATTGTAACGCCCGCTATGGACGAGGAATTTTACGAGCCTTACGATGGCGAAACGAGCGAAGATTTGTCGGGTAGCGGGGCGATCGTTTATAACGGAGAAACGGAAAATAACGGAGAAACGGAAAACGCGGCGTCTTCGTCGATTTCGTTATCCCGGACGGCGCAGGCTTCGCAAGCGAAGCAATCGGTTTCGGAGAGTAATCCCGTGGCGGAAAGTCCGCCGACGTCGGTTAATGTTTCCTCGGAGGCAAGTCGGAATACTTCCGCAAGTTACGGCAACCAAAGTACTTATGATTACGGCGGTAGCGGCGTTAAGCGGGGAATTTGCATATTTCTGTTGTCTCTGAACGTTTTTCTTCTGACGTTATTCGGGGTGGGAGAAATGCCCTGGCACGCGTACCGATGGATAATCGGTCTTGCTTCTTCCGTTATGATTTTATCGGGCGGAATTCTGTTGTCGGATATTATGGACGACGTTTTGTTCGACGGCGAAATCTTCGATACGATCGCTCTCGGCGCGGCGGTAATTGCAAATCTCATATTGTTTTTCGTGTTCGGAGACAATTATAACGTGATTTGCTATTGGGTTTCGGCGGCGTTATTGATTCTGGGCGTCTGCGCGGCGCAACAGTCGTTCGATTTTGCTTCGGACGTTTGCGGGTGGATAGACGTTGTCGAATGCGTTTTAACGGTTGCGACGGTCGCTTTGAACATTTTTCTGTAACGTATTGTTAAATAAATAGCGATACGTTGTAAATTATATTAAACATAAGGAAGTTTTTTACAAAGGAGAATAAAAAATGAAGTGGTGGGTTTATCTGATACTTATAGTTATACTCGGACTTATAATCTGTACGGTTTACTGGCTGATAAATTTTCGCAATACTGCCGTAAGGCAAAGGGAATGTATTGAAACAGCGAAGAGCCGCGTGAGGATTTTAAAGGCGAAGTATTTGCAGGTTCTCAGAAAAGTGGGAACAACGCAGAAAGAATCGAACGACGCGCAGGGCGGAGCGTATTTCACTGCAAATAAAAACGGCGGCGGAAAATTTATCGGCGGCGCGATCGGCTCGGTGGATTCGAACTTTGAAGAAGTCGGCAAACTCGTCGTGTCGCTTGCGAACGAATACCAGTCCGCGCAGCAGAATTTAAACGAACTTGTAAACAGATATAACATTTACATAATGGCGTTTCCGAGAGTTATTTTAACGAAAATTTTCGGATTTAAAAAGGAAGAGTATGTCGATTCCGGAAATCTTTCGGAAAGCACGAAGCTTTCGGGTTTCGATGAACACGATATTTAAATTTCAAAAAAGTCGAAAACCGTCCGATGATTTTCATTATACGTTTTTCGATAAATTAACAAAAAAAATCTTACAGAGGAAAAATTTATGTGGTGGTTAATTTTAATTGCGATAGTAGTTGCTATCATTTTAATCATTGTTATTATGCATTTTGCAAGAGTTTCGCTTATTTGTTGCGTACTTACAAATATTCCGATACTGTATTTCGGGTTTACCGCTATCTGCTCGGGTAATTATGAATTATTTTCGCTTGTCGGGTGGGGCGGAATACTTTCTTCTATGTTCTTTTTCGGTCCGGCGTGTTTTGAGGATTCGAGAGAAACGAACACTTACCTGATTTTAGGGACTTTGGTTGAAGAGACCACGGGCGATTCGTCGGCAAAAACGTTTTTTATAGCTTTATTGATTATAGGATTTTTGAACGGAATTCCTATGCTTGGTGTTTGTACCGGAGGTTTTCCTCTGGTCGGAACATGGATCATGATGGGAATGAAGATATTCGCAATATTAGCTTCCGTGATCGGATTTATCAAGTCGTTCTTTTATTGAGAATAAACTTAGGGGAATTTCATTCGAAAATGTGATATAAGCGGAAAATTTTTTTTAGTCTGTTATATCGCTTGATTTATTTCTTGGTTTTTATTAGAATATAGTTGTATACTATTATGGGATATTTGCAAGTGTTTTTTTATGCAATGCGTTGCGATTCAGGTCTTTAAAAAGGCTTTAACACCGCTTATCGGTTGTCGGTCAACACGCGCGCCCGGTTATTCGGCGTAATGCGCACCCGGTTATCGGTCGACACGCGCACCCGGTTATCGGACATCGCGCGCCCGATTATTCGGCGTAATGCGCACCCGGTTATTCGGCGTAATGCGCACCCGGTTATCGGTCGATACGCGCGTTCGGTTATCCGGCGTAATGCGCACCGGGCTATCGACATTGCATACGGAAAACTCGACAAAGGAGAAAATCAATGAAATTAAAAAAGGAATTGCTTTTAATTATTATCGGCGCGGTATTAAGCATTGCGCTGATAGTAAGCATGATCATTATTATCGTTTCGGCGACGGATAACAGTCATAAAAGGCAAAATCACGAAATCGAATGGCAAGTCAGCGTTGTGCCTACTTACGAAACGGAAGGTCTGGTAACGGGCAAATGCGCTAAATGCAAAAAAGAATTTAAGGAGAAACTTCCCAAACTCGGCGGCGCGGACTACGAAATAGCGGAGTATTTAACCGATAACACTTCGTGCGAAGTCGAAAAGGAATGCGTTTTGAAAATAATCGTTCTTGAAAACGAAGTTAAGTTCGACGCGACCTTAAAAGCCGAGCATCATATGCTTGACGGCGCGGAAATCGACCTTGAAAACATAGGCGTTTTTGTCCTTGACGAGAACGATACCGACTCGAAAATCAAACCTTTGGGCAACCAGCCGCTTACATGCGACGAAAAAGGCGGTCCCGGTTATTTCAAATGCGAAAAGTGCGAAAATCTGATAAGCGTTCAGGTAAGAAAGGAGCATGCTCCCGTGACGGGCAGTTTGGAGGACGTAGAAACCGTATTCCCGAACTGCACCGACAGCGGAATTACCGAACCGTTTAAGTGCAAATACTGCTCGAAAACCGTGCAGGTGACCGTTCCTTCGAGAGGTCACGATTACGAATGCGACATAAAACCCAACGGAACTTCGCCCGAAACTTACACCGTAACGTTGAAATGCAAACGTTGCGGGGTTGACGACAGCAGGAGTAACGTTGTTTCCTACACTGAGGACAGAACGGAACCGACATGCGGAAAGAAA
The DNA here is from genome assembly GCA_934247225.1 of uncultured Clostridia bacterium. Classification (GTDB taxonomy): domain Bacteria; phylum Bacillota; class Clostridia; order Christensenellales; family Borkfalkiaceae; genus UBA10281. Next base: position 18,408 of record CAKQJE010000017.1, on the reverse strand, counting down.
GGCAAAATCGATTACGTTCTCGCTCTTCCCGGCGGCGGAGAATTCAAATTCACCGTTTATCTTCCCGCTTTGCAGCACGAAAGCGCTGTTTACGGCGTTATGGATCGGGAAGAATACAGTATTCTGGCTTATCCCGCGCTTATCCCGAGCGATCTCGACGAGTCCGAAATAAAATGCGACAGCACGAAAGAGTTCGTCGGCGGCTTCACCTGTATGCATTGCGGGCAGAATGTAAACGTGCGGATTTACAGACCGCATAAAGCGCCCGTAAACACGAAGTGGACGGACGATACCTCGAAAGGCACCAAGTACAGAAGCTACAAATGCGTCGATTGCGATAAACAGGTTAGAGAAGAAATTCACGCGTCCGCCGACCACGAATATGTTTATTCGATCAAAAAGGTTTCCGACGGATATGAAGCTACGGGTACTTGCGTTTATTGTTCGGACGTTAAAACCGTTAAAGTCGGTAACGTTCAGGAGACGATCGTAAGAGAACCTACCTGCCAGAAACAAGGACAGAAGATTTATCGCTTCACCGTTGACGGAAAAGCTTGTTCCGCGGCGGAGGCAATCGCAAAAAGAGCGCATAATTATAAAGGCAACGATATTATCGAAAGCGGCAAGATCTATTATTGCGGGCAGGACGGCGTGAGCATGTTCGGAAACCTGCTTTATTTCGGATATATCGATTGTGACGAATGCCACGGGAGAATTACGGTTGAAGCGAGACACGTCGAGCCGACCGATCCGAGCGAAATAGAAATCGTTGAATCCACGACGGAAACCGAAGGCAAAAAGACCTATATATGCAAATCCTGCGGAAAGAAAATAGTGGAAACGATTCCAAAAAAGGAAGCGGCATAATTCAGTGCGGAAAGGATTTTCCGCGGTCGATCCGTTTCTTAAAAACCTACAAAGCAATAAAACGACCGAGGCAAAAAGTTTCGGTCGCTTTTAATATCTTTTTGCCGACCGCGATCAAATAAAACCTTCGGATCGCAATGCGGCAAACTTTAAAAGCGGGTAATCGCTTTTAAAAAAAGTTTGATTTTCTTTAAGTTTAATGGTAAAATAAAAGTATGTTAAAAAACAGAGAATGCGGAGTCCTTCTGCCGATAGCTTCGCTTCCCTCCGCGGAGGGCGTCGGAACTTTCGGCAAAGAAGCTTACGAATTTATAGATTACATTTCGTCCGCAGGCGTTAAAATATGGCAGATATTGCCCCTTCTTCCGCTCAGCTACGGTAACAGTCCGTATTCGCCGTGCGCTTCGAAAGCGTTCTGTCATTATTATATCGACCTCGAAACCCTTAAAAATCAAGGGGTACTGACAGAGGAAGAAATTTCTTTCGTCGATTTCGGGAACGACCCGCGGCGGATAGATTACGGTCGCCTTTTTGTCGGAAAAACACAAATTTTAAAAAAAGCTTTTTCCCGTTTCGATAAACAAAACAGGGATTTCAAAGCGTTTTTAAATGAAGGCGAATATAACGATTACGCGCTTTTTATGACGCTCAAAGAAAAGTTTTCCTATCGCGACAAATCGGAGTGGGGAGAGTATAAAACCTACGATAATCGACTTATAGACGGCTTTTTGAAAGCTAATCGCGAAGAATACGAGTTCTGGCTGTTCACTCAGTTTTTGTGCGAAACGCAGTGGTATAAGCTTAAAAAACACGCCGCGGAAAAGGGCGTTAAAATTCTCGGCGACATTCCGATTTATATGGCGGGCGACAGCGTTGAAGCGTGGAAATACGGAAGCGAATTGTTTCTTTTAAACGGCGACGGTTCGCCGAAAATCGTTGCAGGCGTTCCGCCCGACGCTTTCTCGGAAGACGGGCAGCTTTGGGGCAATCCCGTTTACGATTGGGAGAAGATGAAGCTTAACGATTACGCATGGTGGAGAGACAGGATAAAATATTGTCTTTCCGTTTACGATATAGTCCGTCTCGATCATTTCAGGGGTTTCGACAGATATTATTGTATTAAAAACGGCGAAACAACGGCAAAAAACGGCGAGTGGGTCGACGGACCGAAGACGGGGCTTTTCAAATATTTCCTTAACGCGCCCGTCGTTGCCGAGGATCTCGGCGTTATCGACGACGGCGTAAGAAAGCTTATGAAAGAAACGGGTTATCCAGGAATGAAAGTTATGTCGTTCGGGTTTAACGGCGATCCGCACAGCGAGCATAAACCCGAAAATTACCCCGAAAACTGCGTAGGGTACAGCGGCACGCATGATAACGAGCCTTTGAAAGTTCTCTTTTCGGATCAAAATCCGCAAAAAGATCTTGTAACCTCGGATTTGCGTTGCGAATGCAAAAAAACGGGCGTAAAACAAAATTTAAAGACCGAAAACGGGAAAATCGACACCGCGATAAACCTTCTGATGAGTTCGAAAGCGAAAATCGTAATTATTCCTTTCCACGACCTTAAAAGGTTCGGCGAGGAAGCCCGTATAAACGCGCCGTCGGTTTTTTCGGATAAAAATTGGTCGTTTAGATATCTTAAATCCGATTTCGACAACGCTACGAAAAATCGGCTTAAAGCCCGCATAAAAAGGTACGAAAGAGACTGAACGCGGACTTGCGATAAACGTCGCTACGCGAAATCCGACAAAAACGAAGAACAGCATATGAAATTTACGGAGAAGAGCATATGAAATTTATTCATGCCGCCGATATTCACCTCGGCTCGAAAATCGAAGCAAAACTTCCGCCCGAAAAATCGGAGGAGAGAAAAGCCGAAGTGCGCGCGGCGTTCAAAAATATGGTCGAAAAAGCGAGGTCGTTCGGCGTAAAAGTGATTTTGCTTTGCGGCGACGTTTTCGACGGCGACCGACCGCTTAAAAAAGACAAAGAATTTTTTTACAGCGTCGTGAGAAATAATCCCGACGTGGATTTTTTATATCTTCGCGGCAATCACGACAATCTCGAATCGTACTCGGAAAATTACGACAATTTAAAAACATTTTCAAAGGAGTGGACGAGCTATGCTTACGGCGACGTCGTTTTCAGCGGACTCGAAATCGCGCCCGAAAACTGCACTTCGTTTTACTCGTCCTTGTCTCTTGATCCGTCGAAAATCAACGTCGTGCTTTTGCACGGACAGAAAAGCGAGTCCGTCGGCGACGGCAAAATCAATATCGCTAAGCTTAAAGATAAAAATATAGATTATCTCGCGCTCGGACATATACATTTCGCGAGTCGCGGGCGGGTAGACGACCGCGGAATTTACGCGTATTCGGGCTGTCTCGAAGGGCGCGGGTTCGACGAAACGGGCGCGAAAGGCTTTTATCTCGTCGATACCGACGGCGGAAAAATCACGTCCGAATTTATCGAAAATTCCGTGCGTAAAATCGACGAGTTCGTTATCGACGTTTCCGCGGCAAGCGGAGAATACGAAGCTTATAAAATCGTTCGGGAAAATATTTCCGCGGACAGAAGCGATATTTTAAGGATAGTTTTAAAAGGCGAAATATCGTTCGACGGCGAAGGTCTCGCGGCGGAAACCGAGAGACTTTTAAAAGGCGATTTTTATTTCGTTTCGGTTAAGGACGAAACGCTCCGAAAGTTCGATTTCGATAAAATTGCGGGCGATAATTCCTTAAAAGGCGAGTTTATAAGGCAGGTTCTCGCAAGTTCGGAGAGCGAAGAGGTTAAAAGAAAGGTTATATCGGTAGGCATAAAAGCACTTTCGGGGAGGGAAATCGACGTATGAAAATATTAAAAATTCACGTTGAAAACTACGGAAAGATAAAGAATTTCGATAAATCTTTCTTAAACGGCATAAACGAGGTTTTCGAAAACAACGGATTCGGCAAAACCACGCTCGCTTCCTTTATAAAGGCTATGTTTTACGGGCTTGCACCCTACCGCTCCAACGGCAAGGAGTTCAACGACAGGCGTAAATTTTACCCGTTCGACGGCGGAAAGTTCGGCGGCAGTCTCGATTTCGAATTCAACGGCGAGAACTATCGTATCGAGCGTTTTTTCGGAAAGAAAAGCGATCTCGACGACGAATGCAGGGTTTATAAAAATTCCGTGCCGACGAACGAACTCGATCCCGTTCCGGGACTGAAAGTTCTGGGACTCGACGAGGAGTCTTTTATAAGAACGCTTTTTATCGACTCCGAAATCGCCGATATTTCGTCCACGGGAACCATAAACGGGCTTCTGGGCGAATTCGTTACCGACTCCGACGGGGTGAGCTACGAAGACGCGCTTTCGAAACTCGAAACGGCAAGAAAAAAATACAAAGCGGCAAAGGGCAATAACGACCTTATATCCGGCGCGAAAGCCGAAATTTCCGATCTGAAAACCAAAATCGAGAATATAGAAAAGGAAGGTCTCGCGCTCGAAAATTACTACGCGGAGCTGAAAAAACTCACCGAAACCGAAAAGGAGCTTTCGGCAAAGCTTAAAGAAGCTTCCGCGAAAAACGTGGAAATCGAAAAATGGAAAGCTTATAAAAAGCTTAAAGCCGACGAAGAGGAAAAGCTCGCCGAGCTTAAAGCATACGCCGAAAAATACCCGAGAGGAATACCCGACGAAATGGAAATCGCGCGGACGGACGAGCTTGTTTCGGCTGTCGAACGGCTTCGGGCAAGACGGGAATCCTTGGTCTTTCAGGAAGACAAAAAAGCGCGTTTACAGACTTATACGCGGACTTTTGCAAGCGGAACGCCGTCCGACGAGGCTTTCAGAAAACTCGGATCGACAATCAACGAGATTGCTTTAAGAAAAAGCGAAATCGAAAATCTGAAAGGAAAAGAAAACGCGCGCGAAACCGAACTCGATAAGAAATTCGGCGGTATAGATTTAAGCTCGGCGATTGAAAATGCAGAGCGCGCCGCCGAGAATTACAGGGAAAGAGAAGAGGTATACAGGCAAAGCCTTACGATCGCGCCCGCCCCGAGCAATGACGGCAATAAGAAAAACGGCGGTTTTGCCGCTATTTTGGCCGTCGTTTCGTTTGCGGTTATGGTCGTCGGGCTTATCCTTGCGTTCGCGGTCGGCGGCAGCCTTAGCGCGGCGGGTTACATAGCTTCGGCTGTCGGGTTTGTCGGTCTGGCGATAAGCGTCGGTTTAGTTGTAAGCGGGGTTAAAAATCGCAAAAAAACGCAGGATAATACCGAGAGTATGGCTAAAATCAGAGCCGACGTCGACTTAGCGGGCGAAAATTTACGCGAGATCATCGTTCCGCTCGGATATTATTCGAGAAACGGAGTAATGTTCGATTACGCTAAGTTCAAATCCGAAGCGGACGAATATTTTATGCTTAAAAACGACTCGGCTTCGAGAAGAAAAACTCTTTCGGAAAAGTCGGAGCAGATTATAAAAGCCGCCGACTCGGTTAAGAATTTCCTTTCGAGATTTCTTGGCGACGTTGACGAAAACGACCTCGAAAACGAATTCTTCAAGCTCAAAAATATGGTCGCGGAATACAGAAGACTTTCCGACGAACAAAGCGAAACCGTAAAAAAATATAAAGCGGCGGAAGCGGAGGAACTCGAAGCGAAAAAGGAAATTTCGGCGTTTTTCAACCGTTACGGTTTACTCGTCAATGATGACGAAAAAAGGCAGTTAAAGAACTTAGAGGCTGACTTATCGAATATTTTAAGGTTAAAAAACGAGTGCGCTCGTCTTAAAAATTCGGTCGCGGAATACCGCGAAAAAAATAATCTCACCGTCGAGCCGACGGGCGAAGCGTTATCTACGGACGAACTTTCTTCGCGGTTTAATTTGTGTCAGCGGGCGATAGCCGTAAAGAGAAGCGAGATATCCGCCGCGGAGTCCGTTTACGAAACTTTGTCGGAAAACAAAAACAAACTTGCGGTTGCGGAAGAAAACCTCAAAACATATACCGAAAAGCGTGAAATCATAGCCTTGGCGGAAGTTTATCTCAAAGCCGCGGATGAAAAGCTTCAACAGAAATACGTCGCGCCCGTAAAAGACGCGTTCGTCAAATATTCCTTGCCGCTCGAAAAGGCTTTGGGCGAAAAAATCGTAATGAACAAGGATTTCAAAATGTTTTTCGAGTCCGGCGGCGAGATAAGAGACGACAAGCATTTGAGTTCGGGGCAGCGTTGCATTTTGTCGCTTTGTTTCAGACTGAGCCTTATCGAAAACGCATTCGGCGGTGAAAAACCTTTCCTTATTATGGACGACCCGTTCGTCAATCTCGATAAGGAGCATATAGGAAAAGTTACGGAATTCTTAAAAGAAATAGCCGAAAACGAGCAGATTATTTACTTCTGTTGCCACGAAAGCAGGAAATTGCTTTAACCTGAAAAACGCGGCGCGTAAGAAAATTTTCACGATAGTAACGTTTAAACGGGCGAAAGCTTGTCGATAATTATCGTATGATAAAATCGAGCGCGAATATCGGAACGGTAAAAAGAGCAATAGAAAAATGTCTTAACGAGGACGTAAACGTAAAGGTAAACCTCGGCAGAAACAAATACGTTTCATATAAAGGAAGGATAACCAACGTTTATCCCGCGTTGTTTACAGTCTCTCCTTACGGGGAATTCAACGGCAAAACGAGTTTTTCCTATTCGGAAGTCTGCTGCGGCAACGTCGTCATAAGGCGGTATAAAACAAAATGAAGATTTTGCCGTATTGAAAATTACATTATAAAAAGTCTCCTATAAGTCGTTAATCGATTTACAGGAGATTTTTTTAGTCTGTAATATTTTAAATTTTAGTTTTTTATCAATCTTTTTTAGCTTTAGTTTTTTTGTTCAGAGTTTTGAACGTCCTTCGGTTTCACAAATTTATCAAAATTTTAAAAAATAAAGTTGACAAAGACCTTTCGGTGTGATAGAATAAGGATGGCACATAATTTAATATTCACTAGAAGCAAATTTACACATTAGGTAAAGGTGCATTTTTCGCGTTACAATAATTTGCTTTAGTGGAATTATAGTTATGTGCCAACAAAGCGAGAAAGCGTATTTTTACATTGTGACCGCTTCTTGCTTTGAAGCGGCACTTTTTTTGTGCCAAAAAAGTCTACGTCGAAAAAAACAATATTCGACAAAAGTTTCAAGGAGGAAACAAAATGAAAAAAACAGGCAAAATTATGATTATTGTAATGGTTCTTTTGGCACTCGCTTTTATAGTGTATAAGAAGAAAACCAACATGAGCGAAGAAGAGTTAGAATACAATCTAAATTCTAGTGGAAATTCATATTCGGTGGTAGGTATAGGTACGTTTAAAGGAACAGAACTTAACATTCCAAAAGAATATAACGGAAAAACTGTGACAAGTATAGTAAAGAGTGCGTTCTCCGATTGCAGCGGACTTATGAGTGTAACGATACCGAATAGCGTTACGTACATAGGCGATTCTGCATTTTCCGGTTGTAGTGAACTTACGAGCGTAATATGGAATGCGATAGATTGCATGAAAGCAGATTCATTTGATAATCCAATATTCAAAGGTTGTTCTAAATTAACCGAAGTAATAATCGGAGAAGAAGTAAAAAAAATACCTAACTTGACGTTCTATGGTTGCAGTGGTCTTAAAAGGGTAACGATAGGTAAAAGTGTGACAAGTATAGGACGTTATGCGTTCGGTGGTTGCTGTGCACTTACGAGCGTTACTATACCGGATAAAGTGACAAGTATAGGAGATTATGCGTTTGAAAATTGTAGCGAACTTACGAACGTGATAATAGGAAATGGCGTGATAGAAATGGGCTGGCGTGCGTTCAAGGATTGTAGCAAGCTTAAAAGTATAAACATACCCGATAGTGTGACGAGTATTGGAGGAGCATTCTCTGGTTGTAGCGGACTTATTAGTATAACAATTCCTGATAGCATAACAAGAATAGGACGTTCTGAATTTGAAGGGTGTAGTGGGCTTACAAGTATAAAGATACCCGACAGTGTGACTAGTATAGGAGAGAATGCGTTCTCTGATTGCAGCAGACTTACGGAGATCCGCTTTACAGGAACAAAAGACCAGTGGAGAAATATTGAGACAGGTTTATATTGGAATTATAACACAGGCGGATACACTGTATACTGTACTGACGGAAATATTAAACTGGGAGAATATTAAAAAATGAAAGCAGAAATGAAAGCGAATAAATCCGGTAAAATTGTTGATATTATTGTAATTGTAGTTGCGTTATGTGCTATAGCTTTGATTGTAACTATTGGGTATGTATTATTATTTGGCGTTAACGGTGAATTAAAGTATGAATTAAATGATGATGGCAACTCGTATTCTGTTGTTTTAGATGATTCTGTGTATTTAAGTAAAAAAATACGTATAAATATCCCCAGAAAGCATAATGGTAAGCCCGTCACAAGGATAGAAGGTTGTGCGTTTTCTGATCACAGACTTACGAGAATAACGATTCCCAATAGCATTACAAGTATAGGAAGTTATGCATTCTCTCGTTGTAGTGAACTGACGAGCATAAGTATCCCTGATAGTGTGAAAAGTATAGAAAGTGGTGCGTTCTCTGGTTGTAGTGGACTTACGAGCATAACGATACCCGACAGTGTGGCCAGTATAGGAGAACGTGCATTTGATTGTTGCAGCGGACTAACGAGTATAACGATTCCAAATAATGTGACAAGTATAGGTGGGCAAGCGTTCTATGGGTGCAGCAAACTTGAAAAAGTAATATGGAATGCCGAGAATTGTTCAAAGGCGGGTTCATATTCGAACAGTTTTTCTGATGGAAAATTTCATGTGACAGATGATACTATATTTAAAGGTTGTTCAGAATTAACCGACGTAACAATCGGAGAAAAGGTGAGAGTAATTCCCGACTATGCGTTCTATGATTGTAGAGGGCTTACAAATATAAAGATACCCGACAGCGTGACTAGTATAGGCGGTTCTGCGTTTTCTGGTTGTAAAGGACTAACAAATATAGCAATTTCCAATAGCGTTACAAGTATAGGGGGTTATGCATTCTCTGATTGCTGCGGACTAACGGGCATAACAATTCCCAATAGCGTTACAAGTATAGGAAGGTATGCGTTTGAAGGTTGCAGTGGATTAACGAGTATAGATATCCCTGATAGCGTGAAAAGTATAGAAAGTGGTGCGTTCTCTGGTTGTAGTGGACTTACGAGTATAACGATTTCCGATGGAGTGGTAAGTATAGAAAGTTATGCGTTTCGTGATTGTTGTGGAATTACGGCTATAACTATACCCGACAGTGTAAAAAGTATAGGATATTGTGCGTTCAAGGGTTGCGATAGTTTAGAAAACATAGTTGTATCAGAGGGAAACGCTAACTATAAGAGCGTTGGCGACTGTTTAATTGAAAAAGAAACCAAAAAATTGATATTAGGATGCAATAACAGTATTATACCAAATGATGATAGTATAACAAGTATAGAGAATTATGCGTTTTTAGGTTGTAGAGGACTTACAAGCATAACGATATCGGACAGCGTGACAAGTATAGGGCAACTGGCGTTTGGTAATTGTAGTGAACTAAAAATTGTTACAATAGGAAGCAAAGTTATGAACATAGGAAATTCTGCATTCAAGGGGTGTAGTAAACTTGAAAAAGTAGTATGGAATGCTGAAAATTGTTCAAAGGCGGGGTCATATTCGTACAGTTTTCTTAATGGAAAAATTATTGTGAGCGATGACACTATATTTATAGGCTGTTCTGAATTAATCGACGTAATAATCGGAGAAAAGGTAAAAACAATTCCCGACTATACGTTTTCTGGTTGTAGCGGACTTACAGAAATTACTTTCATTGGAACAAAAGAACAATGGAGAAATATTGTGACAGGCTTATATTGGAATTATAACACAGGCGAATACGTTGTACACTGTACCGACGGGAATATAAAAAAAGGAGAATACTAAAAAATGAACATAGAAGATAGAAAGTACTCAGAAGATAAAGAAATTAAGAAAAGAGATAAATATCTTAACATTGCCTGTATTTTATTTACGGTGTGCGGTTTAGCTTTTCTTACTATATATAATTTTCTATATAGTTGCAGAAATGAGAAAGTTGATGTGAATGTGAACGTTAACGATGAATTAAGGTATAAATTGAATGACGACGGCAATTCGTATTCTGTTTTTTTAGTGCGCTATGCTAATGTAGGTGGTGTAATATTAAAATGGAATACAGAATTTAAAGGAACAGTGAATATCCCTAGTGAGTATCACGGCAAGCCTGTTACAGATATAGAAGATCGTGCGTTTGAAGATTGTAGCGGACTTACGAGTATAACTATACCAAACAGCGTTACAAGTATAGGAGGGGCAGCTTTCTCTGGTTGTAGCGGGCTTACAAGTATGACTATACCCGATAGCGTGACAAGTATAGAGAATGAGTTGTTCTATGGTTGCAGTGGACTTACAAACATAACGATACCAAGCAGTGTGAAAAGTATAGGAAGGGCAGTTTTCTCTGATTGCAGTGGACTTACAAGTATTACTATACCTGATAGCGTGACATATATAGAGGATAGGTTGTTTTCTGGTTGCAGCGGACTTAGAAGCGTAACGGTAGGCGAGGGGGTGACAAGTATAGGAGATTCTGTATTCTATGGCTGTAGCAGGCTTACAAGCATAACAATACCTGATAGTGTAACAGGTATAGGGCTCGATGCGTTTTATGACTGCAGGGAACTTACAAGCATAACAATACCTGATAACGTGACATGTATAGAATACGGTTTGTTTTCTGGTTGCAGCGGGCTTACGAGTGTGATAATAGGAGAAAATGTGTCGAAGATATGTGAAGGGGCGTTTTCAAGATGCTGGGCTCTTAAAAATGTCGAGTTTAAGGATGCAACAACGTGGTATAAAACTTCTTCGTTCATTGATATGGAAAGTGAAAGCGAAGGAAAGTTGGTCGATGTAAGCGATTCGGCAAATAATGCACGCATTATAAATGATTACTATTGGTATAAGTTGTAATTAAATTCAAAAGCAATAACATACTGCCGGACTTGTAAGGAGCGGAGCAATGTGGCTATGTATTATTTTAATCGTCGCTTATTTTGCTACGCGACGGAATAGCGATTTGCCATTATAATTATTGTCCTCTTCTACTGCAAAACGTTAAGTAAATCGCGTCACAGCGACGCGGCGCGCAATGGAGATATAATTATAAACAAGTAAAGCGCGCCGTCGTCGACGGTGATAGCCAGGCAGTAGCTCCAAATTGAATTCCGTATGGTGTAACTAATAAATAAAAAACCGAGTTAAGCCTTTTTGGATTAACCCGGTTCAATTTGGAGCTACTGGCCGGACTTGAACCGGCGACCTGCTGATTACGAATCAGCTGCTCTACCGACTGAGCCACAGTAGCGACAAAACAAAGCATTTAAACTTTGCTTATGTATTATAGCACAATAAAAAACATTAAGCAACAATTTTTCGGCGATATTTTTTCTTTTTGCAAATTTTTTTATCGAACAGACATTAAAAACAATTATAAAACAAAAGGATAAACTATAAAACAAACGGATAAACGAATCGCAAGCGGGATAAACAGTAAATTTTTATTTTTTCGGCTTGTTTTAACAAACGTAAAGATATAATCGTCTTTTTTGCCGTTTTCAGCATTTTTTTTGCTTTCCTTCGGTACACAATATGCTTGACTTTGCGATAATTTCGTATAAAATACTGACAAAAAATCATGGAGGTGATATAATGGGAGCAGGCGGCGTAACAAATCGCGGAACAAGCGTAACCGATGCAAGAAGTTTGAAAATCATAGGTAAACCTGATTCTAAAATTCAAAGATATAATAAAAAGGGTGAACTTGTTCAGGAAAGATGGTATGATAATCTCGGACGCGCAATAAGGAACAGAGATTATAGTCATAGCGGGGAAATGTTTTCCCTCATGATCATGATTGGGATTGGAAAAACGGCGAGGGACAGAGAATAAAGAAACACGTAGAACCCGATTATATAAAATATCGTTGAGGACGGAGTTTATGAAAAGTACACAATATGAAATCGATAAACAAAAAAACAAGCGGAACTTAGTGAGAAACGAGTTTTTATACAACGGCAAATCGGCAGGTAAGTACGATTTTCCGATAATAAAAAAGCAAAATATCGACGTCGAAAAAATTAAACTTCTGAGTTTTCTCGACGCAAAACCGGGCGACGAGAAAAACAGTGATAAAACCCTGCACTTTTTCACTTATGATTGGAAATTCGAAAAAGTTTATGAAAAAGCCGACGACGAGTTGGAAAAATTAAAGCAGTATTATTGCCTGCTCAGCCCGGATTTCAGTATATTCACGAATATGCCCCTCGCTCTTCAAATCGAGAGTGTTTTTAAAAATCGTTGGTGCGGCGCATTCTGGCAAAGCCGTGGGCTTAACGTTATTCCTACGGTGAGTTGGGGCGACGAAAGGTCTTTCGATTTTTGTTTTGACGGAATCGAGGAGGGATCTGTCGTTTTTGTTTGCACTTATTATCGCGAGAACGACGAATTGTCGTTTATGACCGGCTATAACGAAATGATAAAGAGGATAAAGCCGAGCCTCGTACTGTGTTACGACGAGCCGTTCGAGGCGATGAAAAGCAACAGGAACGTGAGGTCGTTTTTGCCCGCAACTTACGAGTGGGTAAAAGACCTGCCGCCCTCAGAACAGTCAAGGTTTTATTTTGAAAAGCGCAACAGAAACGTTGTCGGGCTTAATCCGCGCGATTTTAAATATATAGATTATAAAGACCCTTACGCGCATGATTTTCTTGCAAAATGCCCCGTGTGCGGTAAAATCTGCGCGGTTGATCAGTTCGGTAACGGGGAGTGCGACAACTGCTCGTGGGGACTTGGCAGGGACGACGGGAAATTCCCGGATAAAGTTATGTATCCAAACCTTGTTTCTCTCTGCAAAGCAAGACGACTTTACAAAGAAGGTAAGCCCTTAAAGCCCGATTTCGACGATTTCATCGCGGGGCTTGAAATGTATAGCGAAATGACGTTTTATTATAAAGGCGTCGAGGCGGCGGTTTATTACGGCGAAAACAGAAATATTCATATGGAATACGGCAGGCAAAATAGTGTTTTTCCGACCGAGGAAGAATTTCGCGATAACGCCCGAGCGGACGGGAAATTGCTGAAAGATATCTGGGACGATGTCGAAAAAGCCGATTATATGCAAGGCTGAAACGTTTGGTCGGATTTGTTTTGTCTCCGACCGACAAAATACGAAACGTGAAAATTTTTTTGAAATAGTAAAGCGATAAAAATTATTTTTTTCGACTTGTTTTAACAAACGTAAAGTTCTAACCGTCTTTTTGCCGCCATATGATATACCAAAAAGCAAAAAGAGGTAAAAGCTATGAAAGACGGTATGGATTATGCAGAAATGCTCGGTCTTGACGTTTCGTCCTGCGACGTAACGATTAAGCCCAAAAAGAACAAACGCAAGAAAGATATCGTCGGCGACGTGATAAATAAAGTAAACACGGGCGCGGACGAAACAATCGACGAGTACGAAACCGTGGAAATTACGAAAAAAACGAATAAACCCCGCGGCGAAAAGAAATTCAAGTTCGATCTCGTTTACGCCGAGGGCGTTGCGGTGTTCCTTTTGGTCGTGACCATTCTCCTTACAAATATTTTCTGGGAAAACAGCGGCATAAACAGAATTTTCAAAAAGACTTTTAACGTTGCGAGCGAGCAGCTCGATACGAGAGCGAACACCAGCTTTAACGCGCAGGCTCCGTCGGGCGAACTCGAAGTTAAAATCGAGGAAGGCGTTATGGAATACAGCGGTAAAGGCTCGCTTTATCCCGTTTGCGACGGTAAAGTCGTTTCCGTTGTGGAAGAAGACGGCAAATATACCGTCACTTTAAAGCATAGCGACGTTTTCAAATCGGTTATAACGGGCGTGGATTTCGTTTATGCCGATAAGGGCGACGACGTTTTCAAATACGTTCCCGTATGCTTCGTAAACGGCGGCACGGCAAAGGTATATATGTATAATTCGGACGTTCTCGTGACAAATTACATAGTCGAGGGCGGATCGATTATATGGGAAAGCTGAGCTTTAAAGTTCACCCGCTTTTTATAATTTTCGGAATATACTTTGCTTTCACGGGCAAAGTATTTTCTTTTTTATCGTATACGCTTTGCGCGCTCATTCACGAAGCGGGACATTCGTTCGCTGCCGAAATTTTCGGGTATAAGCTAAAAAAAATCACATTGATGCCGTACGGGGCGATAGTTTCCGGCGATATGTCGGGAATGAGCGCGAGAGAAGAGACGGTCGTCGTTATTGCGGGACCTCTGATAAATCTTATAATCGGTTTTTCTATTTTCGCGCTTTGGTGGGTTTTCCCCGAAACGTATCCTTACACCGAGCTTGCCGCCGAGGCAAATTTCGCGTTGGCGGCGATAAACGTTATCCCCGCGTTTCCCTTGGACGGCGGCAGACTTCTCGTTTGCCTCCTGTCCAAAAAAATCGGGAGAGTGAAAGCGATAAAAATCGCTAAAATCGCGAGCTACGTTATTTCGGCGGGGCTTATAGGATTGTTTGTTTATTCGTGTTTTATAAAGGTGAATTTCAGCATACTGTTTTTTGCCGCGTTTGTTTTAACGGGGGCTATGGATAAAAGTTCGGCAGACTCTTACGTTCGGATATTCGACGAGCTTTCTTTGCATAAAATGAGACGGGCGAAAGAAATCAAAGAGATAGCCGTAAGAAGAGATACGACGGTCAAAAAGCTTTATCGGATACTTACGGGCGATTATCTTTATCGCGTATTCGTGCTTAATGGCGACGGAAAGCCTATAAAAACAATCGAGCCTTACGAGCTTGCGGATTTTCTTTCCGAGAAGCCGCCGAACGAAAGAGTAGCGTAAAATTTTGCAGAAAAATAAAAAGCGGAGAGCGGTTCGCTCTCCGTAAATAGATTGCAGAAATGCGGCTATAAGTCGATTAACGGCGATTTTTACCGTTATCCGTAAATCCCGACGCTTGTTTCGCCGTCTGTCTCGCCGAGTTTTACGACGATTTTTTCTTTTAAGGACGACGGAACGTTTTTGCCGACGAAATCGGCTCTTATCGGAAGTTCTCTGTGACCTCTGTCCACAAGTACGGCAAGCTTTATGCTGCTTGCGCGCCCGGCGGAGAAAACCGCGTCGATAGCGGCGCGCGTGGTGCGCCCCGTGAAGAGAACGTCGTCGACTAAAATTACGTCCTTTCCTTCGACGTCTTCGCGTTTTAAGGTGTCGGAAACGGTTATTTCTCTTTTAACGTCGTCGCGGTAATGGGTTATGTCAAGCTCTAAAACGGGGACTTTCACGCCCGAGTTTTTATCGAGATTATCGGCGATTATTTTCGCAAGCGGAACGCCGCGCGTTTTAATTCCGATCAAAACGGTGTTTTCGATATTCTGACTGCGTTCGATTATTTCGTATGAAAGTCGGGTCAAAGCTCTTTTGACGGCAATTTCGTCAAAAAGCAAGTTTTTAAGCTTCATTTTTTCTACCTCTCGCGAAGAAATATACCATTTTTTTCAAATTAAGTCAATCGGATTGAGCGGGTAGCTTAATTGCGGCGGGAAAAACTTTAAAAAAAGAGTAAATTCGATTGTAATCGTCATTTTATTCGCGGCTTTGAAATATATAATAAAGGAGACCTTATAAAGATGAAAAACGTGAAAGTCGCTCTTTTAAGACCCGTTTTCGAAAATTCGGAAGCGGGCGGGGAAGTAAACGAGAATTCGAGAGCGGTGGCAAGAATAAAAACCGCGGACGGAAGAAAGGTCGTAAACCTTTCCGTTTGCGGACTTTATAGCAGAACGGGCGGGGATTACTACTTCTTTTTAGAGGGAAACGTTCCGCCGTTTTTTCAGATGTTCGACTTATCCGGCGGGGAGTTTTCCGTGTTGAACGAAAACGACGTCGGCGCGACGGCTGTTGTCTTTGTTACCGAAAACAAGGCGATAATCGACTTATACGGCACTTTTTCATCAAACGGAATGACGGCAAAGGAGGTGCTTTTATATGCGGAGACGTATTTTTTCTCCGACGCGCTCGCAAACGGATCGACGGGTTTTCACGGCGAGAAGAAAGATGAAGGAACGCGCGGAAAAACAGAAGATTACGACGACGAAATGATCGCGGAAGAGAATTATTACGAATATGACGACGTAGACAAAGAAAACTTGAAGGTGAATGATGCTTGCGGCAAAGAGACTGAAAATGACGGAGCTGATGAGGAATTGTTCGGAAAAGAAGAAGAAAAGACAGACGGCGCTTTTATCTCTGAAAATGAAGCGCGCGGTTTTTTCTTTGAGAAAATCCGAAAGGACGTAAACGAAATTTTCAAAGACTTCCCGCGCGAAAAAACCCTCGAAGATATGGTCGGCGAAAGCCGATGGGCGAGGGTTTGTTACGACGGGGAGAAATATTACGCCGTAGGGGTGATTTACGAAAACAAAACGCCGAAATACGTTTGTTACGGCGCGCCGGGAAGATACGGCGAAAAACCCGACGGAGTTAGCGGGTATTGTTCTTTTATCCCGACTTCGCCGTTCGATTTAAAAGGCGACGGGTATTTCGTGATGTATCAGAGCGCTTCGAGCGGAAAAAGACTTTGAAAGCGCTAAGCGACGAGCGAAAATGTAATCCTTGCAAGCGGAAAAAGCTTTAAAAACCTTGTAATTTTTTTGAAATAATGTTATAATGCCGATATGGTAAAACTTTGGTTCAAAATTATTAAGGATAATAAAATAGTAAAGCAAACGACCGTCTCTCACGACGAAAAATTTACTTACGCATCTTTCGGCGAATATATTTCCGAGGGGTGCTATGCGCTCGACGCGGCAACGCCTCTTATCATTCGTCACCACATAATGAATTTCGCGAAATACAATCACGTAAATTTTCTGCCGTCCGACTTTGTCGAAAACGTTGATTTCGATAAGCTCGTTGTCGAAAATCTCGACAGGTGATTAAAGTCCGCCCGAAACCACGGTTTTTTAAACCCGTGGTTTCGGGCGGTTTTTTGTTTGATATTTAATAAACGAGTTTTCAAATAAAATCGGGAAAAGGTATTGACATTTCGGTGTTTCGCCTGTATAATAAACATAACTCCACTGTATGTGGGAATAAGGAGGTAAATGATTATGTATTGTCCGAATTGCGGTGAACAGATCGACGATAAAGCCGTTATCTGCCCAAAATGCGGTGTGCCGACTAAAATTATGGTGCAGGACGACGCGCCGAGTAAGGGATTTGCCGTTCTGGGGTTCTTTATTCCGCTGCTCGGTTTTATCCTGTATCTTGTGTGGAAGTCCGAAACTCCGCTCAAAGCGAAGTCGGCGGGGAAAGGCGCGCTTATCGGATTTATCGTCCGCGTTGTATTAAGAGTTCTGTATTGGGTAGTTTTCGGGATTTTGCTCGGCTCGGAAGGATATTATTCCGTCCCGCTTTTGTTTTAAATCGTAATTACATAGCCGAAACCACTGACTTGAAAATTCGTAGTTTCGGGAGGATTTCCTTTTCAAAGACGAAAAAAGAAGAAAAATAAGGAGGTCGGATTTATGTATTGTAAAAATTGCGGAGCGCAAATCGACGACAGGGCGGTGGTATGTCCTAAATGCGGCGTGCCTGTAAAAAATACGGCGTTGGACGACGCTCCGAACGCGGGATTTTTCGTTTTGGGCTTAATTATTCCGCTCGCCGGTTTAATATTGTTTATCGCTTTGAACTCAAAATCTCCGCTTAAAGCAAAATCCGCAGGAAAGGGCGCGCTTATCGGATTTATCGCGAGAATTGTACTGTATATACTTGCTGTATTTCTTTTCTTTTTATTGATATACGCTATTTTTGGCGGCTATGCGATACCGATTTTGTTTTAAAAATAAATCGAATAAAAAAATAAGAATTGCCGAAGCTTTTATTATGAAAGCCTCGGCAATTTTTTCGTTTGTAATAGTTATGATAGCCGTTTTTAACGTAAGCGTGGAAGGATTTACGGGTTTCAATCCCTTAGAATGGCTTTTGGGTTACGGCGGATTCTGGTTACGCGCGTTTTATGTCGTAGCGGGCGTATGCGCGAATTTTCTTCTGACGTTCGCGGTGATTTTCCGCCCGTTCAAGCGGCTGAATTGAATTTTGTATAAAGCCCGCAATTTAAATTTTGTTTTAAAGTTTTTATAATTAAAAAGCGGGCGAACGATGTTCGCCCCTACCTGTAAAACGTGTCGTATAAATCGTAGGGGCGTTTCAATCGATCACCCGCCGTTAAAAACTTCTATATATTGGTTTGCTTATGCAACATTTTTTTGTTAAGTCCCCTCATCAGTCGCTACGCGCCAGCTTCCCCCGAAATCGGCTTTTTTGCCTTGATGATATGCACCCAAAATTTTGGACAAGAATCAAGTAGATTGTGATTGGGTATAAATACGATATTGACTCAGACT
>CAKQJE010000016.1 GCA_934247225.1 uncultured Clostridia bacterium | reverse complement strand
ATGTTTTGATATAAAATACGGCTTAAAAAACGGGCGGGGTACGGAAATTCGGTTGCCGAATTTCCGTACCCCGCCTTTCATGCTTGATTCTTGTTTTATTTTCTGTTTTGTTTATTTCCTCCGTCGGAAACGGGGAAAACGACGAAAATTCAATAATGAAAGAATTGTGTAAAAAACTCCTCGGGTGAAATATTATTGACAAAAACTACGGAATAATATATTATATTTCTATTATAACAGTCGGAGAAAATATAATGTTCGGTTACGTTAAGCCCGACACACCGTATCTGTACATAAAGGATGATACGTTATATAAGTCGCTTTATTGCGCGGTGTGCAAAAGTATCGGGAAAAAGTGCGGTCAAAGGGCAAGGCTCGGTCTGACCTACGATATAGCGTTTATGTCCGCGCTTATCCATAACGTAACGGGAACGGACGTTAAAATCGAGAAAAAGCGTTGCATAGCGCACCCTCTGATTTCGCGCCCCGTCGCCTCGACGGACGAAATTACCGACATATGCGCCTGCATAAACGTTGCTCTGGCGTATTATAAAATCGAAGACGATATTATCGACGGCAACGGCGGAAGTATCAAAAAACTGTTTTTTAAAAAAGGGAACAGAAAAGTAGAGAAGAGGTATCCCGAAATCGGCGAAATTATCCGAAAAAGATACTTTGAGCTTCGCGAAAAGGAAAAAGCTCGGTGCGAAGGGATCGACGAGGTTTCCGAGCCGTTCGCGCAGATGATGGTCGAACTCGGGCAATTCGCGATTAAAAATCTTGCCGCAAAAAACCCGGCTGTTAAAGATTTTGCGGATAAAAACGAAGAAAACGGTCTCGACTCGCTGTTGTATTACCTCGGGAAGTGGATTTATTTAATCGACGCGCTCGACGATTACGACAAGGACATAAAAGAGAAAAATTACAATCCGATTTTTTATTCGTTCGGCAAAATAAGCGATTTCAAAACGCTTGTAAAGGAGCGCGGAGAAGATTTGTCTTTTCTGTTTTCGGATATTTTTGCGGGACTTAAAGAAGCGTTCGGGGAAATGAAATTCAGATTCGATTCCGCGCTTTTAGGCAATATTATTTTAAGAGGCATACCGACGGTAACCTCGAAAACTTTCAATAAGACTAATAAGGAAGATAAAAAGAAAAATGGCAAATAATTTATACGAATTGTTCGGACTCGACGAGGGTTGCACCGACGAGCAGCTCGACGAAGCTTACGGCAGAATCAGATCGAAATACGCGGAAGACAGATTTTTAGAGGGCGAAGCGGGCAACGAAGCCGCGAAAAAACTCACCGAAATCGATAACGCGTACAGAGATATCATCGCTTTAAGGCGCGAAAACGCGCGCGGCGAAGCAAGCTACGGAGACGGTTTCAAGGCTATCGAGGAAAAAATCAAAAACGGAGACCTTTCGGGCGCGCAGAGCGATCTCGATTCGTTCAACGAAAGAAACGCCGAGTGGCATTACCTTCAATCGGTTGTTTTCTATAAGAAAAAATGGTCGAACGAGAGTAAAAAACAGCTTGAAATCGCCATGCAGATGGATCCCGGCAACGAAAAATACAAAACGGCGTACAAAAAGCTTACCGAGAAAATAAAGTCCGATTCCGACAAGAGTTTTACGAGTTATTCGGACAACAAGGGCTACGGCAGAAACACTTCGGGTGACACCGGCGCGCCTCAGATGGGCGGAGACACCTGCCTCGATTGGTGTTGTCAGATGGCTATTTGCAATATCGCGCTTAATTGCTGCTGCAACAGCTGTCGTTAAAAAGGCGTCAAAAAGGCGTCAAAAATAGAAGTCGTTAAAAATGAAAAATTCGAGACTTATAGCGCTGTCCGCGATCGCGGCGGCGTTTTCGATAATTTTTATGTCGCTCGGCGCGTTTATCCCCGCGCTCGATTATTCGGGGATTTTCATGGCGAGTTTATGCGTTATGCTTCCGCTTGCGAAAAAAAGCTGTAAAGCGGGGTTTATGACGTATGCGGCGACGTTGTGCCTTTCCGCTATTTTAATCGGCGCAACGACGGCGCGTTGGGAAATAATCGTCGTTTACGGGCTGTTTTTCGGGCTGCATCCGACGATAAATTACATTTTCAGAGAGAAAAATTTCAATAAAATTCTCGCAACCGTTATAAAACTCGTATGGTTTATCGGCGTAATGATACTTATATACAACGTTTTCACCGACTTTTTGTTCGACGCAAGCTTTTTGCAGAAAGAATGGGTTAAAAAGTATATTTATCTGATAATTATCGGCGGTGGCGGCGCGCTTTTTATCGTGTACGATCTGCTTATGATAAGATTTCAGCGCGCGGTGGACGTTTTAACGGAAAGGATGAAATTTTAAATTCTTCGCCGGGCTTTTAAAAGTCGATTACGGTTTTTACAGGCGAAATTACGGTCGGCGGAAAAATCGCGGTCGACAGGGGAACTAAGGAAATGGAGAAAAACGAGGAATATGTAGGCTTGGTCGAGAGGGTAGGCTCGAACGGCGAAGGAATTTTAAAAAACGGCGATTACACGGTTTTCGTGCCGTACGCGCTGCCTACGGAAAAAATAAGATACAAGGTTCTGAAAGTAAAAAAGAATATCGTTTACGGTAAAATTACCGAGCTTTACGTTCCCGCAGAAGTAAGAATTCGCCCGAAATGCGCCGTTTACGAAAAATGCGGCGGGTGCCAGCTTCAACATTTCAAATACAAGGATCAGTTGGTTTTAAAAAGAAAAATCGTCAAGGATTGCTTGTCGAAAATAGCGTTTATCGATCAGAAAGTTCTGCCGACGATACCGAGCGATCTCGAATACGAGTACAGAAACAAGCTTCAACTCCCGATAAGAACGGAAAAATACGGGATCGCGATAGGTTTTTTCGCGCAGAACAGTCATAGGATAGTTCCGATAAACGATTGCCCCATTCAGCCGTATTGGTGCAAAAAAATCATAAAAGCCATGCGGACTTACATTTCCGAATGCGACGTAACGGCTTACAGCGAGGAGAGCAAGGCGGGGCTTTTAAAACACATCGTCGTAAGAGACGTGGACGGAAAACTTATCATTACGATAGTTATCAACGGCAAAGAACTGCCCGAGGCGGACAGACTTATAGAAATTCTGTCCGAAAGTTTTGCCGATTTCAGTTTGTACGCAAATATCAACAGAGACGATACGAACGTGATTTTCGGTAAAAAATTTATACTTTTGCACGGAAAAGGGAAACTTGTTTCGTCCGACGTGGGCGTTAAATACGAAATCGGTCCCGAGTCGTTTATGCAGGTGAACGACACCGTCAGAAGAAAGATTTACCGCGACGCCGTGAGAGCTGCGGACATCGACCCCGAAACGGTCGTTGTCGATGCGTACAGCGGGGCGGGGCTTTTAACCGCTATTTTTGCGAGCAGGGCAAAAAAAGCGATAGGAATCGAAATAGTCCGCGAAGCCGTCAATTGCGCCGACGAACTTAAAAAATTTAACGGTCTCGGCGATAAAATGGAAAATATCTGCGCGCCTTGCGAAGAGGCTTTGCCGATCGTTATGAGAAGGGAAAAGGCAACGGGGGCGAAATGCGTGCTTGTCCTCGACCCGCCGCGGCAGGGTGTGGACGAGAAGCTTATCTCCGTTATAAAAGAAACCCTTCCCGAAAGAATCGTTTACATATCGTGTTCGCCGCAGACTTTATCGAGGGATCTGGGATTGCTGACGGGAACGCTTGTTCGCGAAGGAAACGAACTGAAACGCGCGGAAAACGCCGTGGATAAGCTTTCGGAAAACACTTCGGATAAGCTTTCGGAAAACACTTCGGATAAGCTTTCGGGCGGATTATCGGACAAGTCGGGGGTTATGTCGAATGATGGCGAAGAAAATGGTTTCTACAAAATCGAAAGCGTCAGACCGTACGATATGTTCCCGCAAACAAAGCACGTTGAGACGTTAGTAGTATTATCCCACAAAAAACCGAAATCATATATTGAAGTGGAAATCGATTTTGACAAGACTTCGCTTGATAAAACGGCGATTGCGGAGCGAGCGGAAAAAAGAAAACCGCAGGAAAAAATGCCGAAATATTTTAAATAGTTTAAAAGAGATTGGGAGTTCGATTGATTCGAACTCTTTAATTTTACAAAAATATTCGGAAAAAATTGCAATTTCCCGCAAAAATTCTCAATAAGAACTTTGACTTGATTAATTGTCGAATTACGGTTGCGCTTGCCCGAAGAAAAGACTGAAAATCAAAAACGAATATAAAAAAGAGAGGTTCTTGCCTCTCTTTTTTTTGTCCGAAATAATCGGTTTTTTATGCGAAGCAGTCGTTAAATCGGCTGTCGTACTTAATTTTACGAAATGTCCGATAAACGACAAAAGACGACGTTTCATATAAAAGTAAAATGTAAAAGTGCGGCTATAAGTCGATTATCGGCTCATTTTGTTTGCCTTCGGGTTGTTTTTCGGTGCCGATTTGCTTCTGCTTGTCGACGCGTTTTTCGATTTGCCGTCGTCCTTTTTTATTTTTGCTTTCGCCATCGAGCCGAGCGTTTTACGATATGCGCCCGGGGTCATATGAGTAAATTTTGCGAAGCTGCGGTTGAAGTACGCGTCGTCTATATAGCCGACTTCTTCCGCGATTTCTTTTATCGGTTTGTCGGTCGCGACCAAAAGGGTTGCGGCGGTCATAATCCTTTTTTCCTGAACGTATTGTTTCGGCGATTTCCCGAATTGTTTGGTAAACAGATTGGAAAAGTATATCTTGCTCAGAAATACGAGTTTGCACAATTCGTCGTTTTCTATTTTTCCCGAAAGATTTTCGTCTATATATCTGAGAACGGGAATAAACCGCATTTTTTCTTTTGAATCGGCGGGGTGTTCGCTTCCGATGAAGAATTTTGCCAGAAGATAACTCAAAAGCCCCGTTATGGCGGCGTTTTTCGTCAAAGCTTCGGGGTGAGCGCCCTCGGAATATTCGAGTATTTTTTTAAAAACGGGAACGTCGCCTTCCTCGGCGGGGTATGAAAGCACTTTCTCCGCGGTTTCGAGATAGCGGGCGAGTCCGCTGCCGACGGTGAAGTGAATCCACATATGATCGAGCGTTTCCGTCATAAGTTTTACGCTTTTTATCGAAAAAGCGGGAATAAAATAGATATTTCCTTTTTTTAAACGCATGCTTTTATCTGAGAGGATAATATCCGCTTCGCCGTCCACAATATAATATACTCTGTAATACGGGAAAAAACCGACGAACTCGTTCCAGGTGAAATTTACAACCGCGCGTCCCGTTTCGGTTATTTCCGTCTGAAAAAATATGCTTTTGTCAATAATATTTTCGCTCATATCAGCATTGTACCATAGCGCGAAAATATTGTCAAACGGGGCGGAATAAATTTCGAAAACGCTTTCGGTCGGTAACGTAAGATAAGCGCAAAGAATTTGTAAAATTTATGTAAATCTGTAAAAAGTACAATTTTTCCTTTATAAATTGCATTGCAATCTTTAAAATTGTATTATACAATAAAACCGATTAAACTTTGAGGAACGGGAAAATGAAAAAGTTTTTTTGTTTGATTCTTGCTTTTATGGTCTCTCTGGGGCTTAATGCAAGCTTCGGAAGAACAAACGCTTCCGCGGCTGCCGACGACGCCGACGCGGTCGAAACGGTCGAAAACAAATTCGTCGCCGCGCCGCTTGCGGTGCTTGAAATCGGGAGTGCGGCAGCGCTTGCCGAAATCGACGAGGAGAATATCGACGTCGCGATAATGAGTTTCACTCTTACGGGAGAAATAGCGGATAAGGACGGCAATGCCATAGCGACAGCCGCCGAACTCGCCGCGAAACTCGCTTTGAAAAACATCGCGGCGGTGTATCGCATAGAAACCCCGGTAATATTCGAAGCGTTCAAAACTTATTATGCGGCAAGCGGACTTAAAGACTCTGCGGTGACTTCGTCTTCGAGCGAAGTTTTAATTTCAGCCGCCGAAATCAAAAATCTCAACATTTATTATGCAGCCGAAAATATTTCGGACAGAGAAGCAGCCGCGGCAACCATAACGCAGGCGAACGCTTTCGGCGCGCAGACGATAATCTTAGAAGGCGAAACGAACTACGATACGGTGAGATATATCCAATCGAGACTGAAATCGGTATGGGTGAAAACCGAAAGCGATAAAATTTCCGCGGCTAACGCATTATACCTCGGCGGCTACGGAATAGTCGTTCCTTCGGTTAAAAATCTCAACGAAGTCGTAAAGCAGATATCGGGCGCGGTAAAAAGCGAAAAGGGCTATATTTCGGGCAGAAGTCCGTATATCATAGCTCACAGAGGACTTACGACGGTGCATTCCGAAAATACGGTCGGGGCAATCGTCGACGCGGCGAAATCGGGCGCGAATCACGTCGAAATCGATATAAGGAAGACAAAAGACGGAAAAATCGTTCTTCTGCACGACGACGATATAAAATACGCGATGAGAAACGCGGACGGTACGGTGGCGAGCGGAAAGGTTAGCAATATGACCCTTGCCGAACTCAAAGCTCTGAAAATGAGCGATATGACTTCCGAAATCGCGACTTTGGACGAGATTTTCGAAGCCGCGCTTACCAAGGACGCGGAAAATCTCATACTTCTTATAGAAATCAAAGGCGAAGAATCCGAACTCATAAGCCTTTTCGCAGAAAAGATAAACGAATACGATATGGCGAGCAGGGTAGCGGTTATATCATTCTATCCCGCGCAAATTCTTCGTGTGAGAAGCGAAATTCCCGAAGTTCCGACGGCGATATTGCTTTATACGACGGGCGGAGCGAACGCTTTCGAACAGGCGAAAGCCGTGAAGAGCGGAATCAGCATGCAGTATAACGGCAATGGCGGAATGAAAGCTTTCTACGGCGAAAGCACTACGAAAGCGGCGTATGAAGCGGCTTACGGCTATTTCGCAAAACGCGGACTTCCGCTTTGGCTCTGGACTTACGAAGCCGACAGCATGAAAGAAGCGGTGAGAAACGGCGTTACCGGCATAACGACGAACGACCCCGTAAATTACACGGCTGACGAAGTCGAAACGCTTCTCGCGGAAGGTATTATTGAAGTCGACGAACTTCCCGCAAATCACGCGGAAGTTACCGTAAAGGCAAAAACTTACAAGGGCGGAGAAAAGGAAGTTAAGGCAAACGCGGTAATTCTCGAACAGAACGGCGATACGGCAAAAGCGGTGCTTTGCTACGACTCGGGCGCGTTCGGGCTTTCGAGCAAAGTCGTAACCTTTAAAAAGACGGAAAAAAGCAACACGTCAGGCAGCGGAAACGGCGCGAACGACGGAAGCGGTTGTTTCGGTACGGTAGGCGGGAGCGCCGCGTTTTGCGGGCTTGTCGCCGTTGCGGCGGTAATATTGAAGAAAAAACGCAAAAACTGAAATCGTTCAAACAATTGAAAATCGTTCGGAAAACCGAAAACCGCCAGAACAAAAAAGGTTAAAACCGATCGAACAAAAAAATGATCGAAAAGCGTTCGGACAGGAAAACCCTGAAATCATCGGGGAAAAACGCAGCGACCGAATAAAAACGAAAAATCAAAAAAAGCAGACTAGTCTGCTTTTGCTCAAAGAGCAAAAGCAATTCTCTTAATGGCAAAAAAATAACGGAGGAATAAAGATGAAACTTTTAAAATCATTATTATGTCTCGCCATGGCGGGAACGATGCTCGCCGTCACGGCGTGTATGGACGGAGGCGACTCGACGTCGAAAACGCCCGACAGCGGAAGCCCGTCGCAAAGTACGTCGCAAAGCGATAAAGGAGAAATCGATATGAAGAAATTTCCGCTTTACAACAAAGACTACGAAAATCTCGTTTACGACAAGGACGAATACGAAGCCGCGATGACAACGCCTTATTGGAAAGGCAACGTTATATATAACGAATTGTCTCTTCCTCTTCTTTACGATAGCGGCGAGGCTTACGCGAAATTGTATTATACGCCGACGAAGATTTTCAGCGTACAGGATCAGAAGCTCGCAAAAACTTACGTAGAGGGTAAGGACTACGTTGTGGATAAAGAAAACAAAAGGCTTGTTATTCCGCAAGGTTCTTCCATTCCGACTTTGTACGAAAAAGCGGACGCGGGCATAAATCCGCCCGAGGGATTTACCTTAACCAACGGATTGCCTAACAGTACCGATCTTTATACCGTATGGAATCTCGGACCGGGACCTTTCGTATATACCGAAAGCGCGTATTTTTACGGGAAATACCTCTCTATTTCCTATGCGTATGACATAAAAGATTCGGATACGTCGATATTTGCCAAATACGACGCGACTTCGCTTTCGAGCGTAAGGAGCAAGCTTGAAAACGGCGAGGATATAAGCCTTGTCGCGGTAGGCGACAGCATAACCGCGGGTTGTTCGTCCACGGGAGACAATCTTCACGTTGCACCGAACACGCCGTGTTACGTCAATCAGATAAAGGGCGAACTCGAAAGGCTTTACGACGTGACGGTCAATCTCACGAACATCGGTTTGGGCGGAAGCGAAAGTAAATATCCGCTTTCGGGCGAAGGCAGCGCAGCTCTCGGAAGAGCGAAAGCGGCTGTTCCCGACCTCTGCGTGATCGCTTACGGAATGAACGATTCCACCGCGCAACCGGATGTGGTAACTTCGTCGGCATTCGACGATAATATCAGACGAATAATAATCGTAATAAAACCAGCTTCGCCCGCTTGCGAGTGTAGTCTCGTGAACAGTTTCCCTTGCAATCCCTTATACGAAAGAGAGGCTGGCGTTTTCGACGGATATCTAAAAAAACTCAACGCGATAGCGGAAGAAGACGAAGACGGGCATACCGTAGTCGTCGATATGCAGAAAGTGGGCAAATATTATATGCAGACGAAGAAATATTGCGAAATATCTTCGAGCAACGTAAACCACCCGAACGACTTTTTACACAGAGTTTACGCGATGAATATCGTTTCGACTATCTGCGATTATAAAAACTTAAAATAAAAAACTAAGGCTGTAATTTCAGTCAAGGGAGAAAAAATATGAAAAAAATGTTGAGACTTTTATCGCTTGTTTTAGCGATAGCGTGTTCGTTGGCGATCGTCGGTTGCGGCGAAACAAGCGGCAATTCGGGAACGAGCGGCTCTTCCGATTCGTCAAACGGCAACAAGGCGGCTTACACCGTGGATTTCGACTTGCCCGCGACAACCGAGACTACTATTAAAATCGGTATTCCCGATAACGACCCCGAGAAGAAGAAAATCAATGCGATAATAACGGAATTCAACAAAAAATATCCGAGAATAACCGTAAATATTTCTACGTTCCAGATCTCTAGTTACGCAACTACGATCGTTCAGCAGGGTAAAGCGGGACTTTTGTCGGATATCGTATGGTGCAACTCTTCGAACTATTATGTTGCCGTTGCGAGCGGATACGCGCTTAACCTTAACGATTATATCCAACAGGCTAAGGAAGCGGGCGCGTTCGATTACGAACAGGATTTCACCGACGAGTTCAAGAAAATGGGTAAATCGAACGGAAACCTTTACGCGATCGCTCGTTCCGCCGACTCCGTCGTAACTTTTTATAACAAAGAAATTCTTACGAATGCAAAAGTAGATCTTTCGATATTCCGGAACGGTTGGACATGGGACGATTTCCTTTCCGTCTGCGCAAAATTAAGAAAATACTACGACGATAACGGAGAAACCAAAGCTTATCCTATCGACTCGAACATCGGTTGGGAATCGGTCGGTTATCCCCTTATCAAAGCTCTCGGCGGCGAAATGTTCAACGACAAGGGCGAGTTCTGCCTCACTCAGGAAGTTTCGGATAAGGTTCATGCGTTCATTCAGGATCTCGTAGAAAAGAGATATATTCCGTCAGGCAACGACTCCGTAACGAGCTTCGAGTCCGGCACGGGCGCTATGCTTTTCCAATCGGCTTCGCTCGACGTATATCAGTCCAAAGCAACTCACAAAGATAAATTCGACGTGGTTTCTTTCCCGCTTATCGGCGAAACTCCTAAGATCGGCTTCGGTTTTGCGGGCTATTTCGTAAACGACGCGGTTAAAAAGGATCAGACCAAACTCAATGCGTCTCTCGCGTTCATGACCTATCTTATGAGTAACGAAGGTCAGCAGGTTATGGCGGAAAAAGGAGGATTATATCTTCCGTCCATAAGAAAAGACCTTTCGGCATCTAACCCCGACGCAAAATGGTGCGCGGAATATAAAGACAAATTCAATCTCGAAGCGTATTCTTACGGCGCGCAGTATAAAGTGAGTATGGATTTCCTTCAATACGTAAAACCCACGCTTGCAGACTCTATCGTAAAGAAAATGAACGGATACACGGGCAGTTACTGCGTTGATAAAGACGCGGCTACCGCTTACAGACTCTTTAAATCCGATATAGAGGAAGTCCTCGAAGATGTATAAGAAAAAGTCTCTTTCTTTCGGAGAAAGGGCGAAAAAATTCTGGCGCGACAATCGCGAGGGGTGGATGTTTGTCCTGCCCCTCGTGATCGGGCTTGCCGTGTTCACGGCTTATCCCATGATCCAGTCGCTTATTTATTCGTTCCACCGTTATAAGGGTATCGAATACTACTTTAACGGCTGGACGAATTACGTTCACATACTGACGAAGAACAGAGATTTCTGGCGCGTTGTCGGAAACACTTGTTTTTATGCGTTTGTCAGCGTGCCGATAGTGCTTGTTTCGAGTTACCTTATCGCCACGCTCGTCAATCAGAAAGTAAAAGGCGTCGGAATTTTCAGAGTGATTTACTATCTGCCCTGTGTAATTCCGGGGGTAGTCAGCGGGCTTTTGTGGAAAGATATTTTTTCGCAAAACGGTATTTTTAACCAATTTCTCGCTCTTTTCGGCGGGCATTGCGACTTTTTCGAAAGCGGAAACAGATTTATTGCCATTCCGTCGATTTTCCTTATGAATATGTGGGGAATAGGCGGCGGTATGATACTGTGGCTTTCGGCATTCAAATCCATTCCCGCTCAGCTTTACGAGGCTGCGGAGATAGACGGAGCGGGGAAAGTGAGATGTTTCTTTAACATAACGATCCCCATGTCCTCGCCGATGATATTTTTCAACGTAGTCACGATGCTTATCGGAACGCTTCAATACAACGGAACGCTTACTTTTGCCCCCAACGGCGGCGAAGGAAAAGACGGCTCGCTGTTTATGTATGCCGTTTTAATATACGAAAAAGCATTTCAGGAACTCAGTTTCGGTTACGCTTCGGCGCTCGCCTGGCTACTTCTCGTATTCGTTCTCGCCCTTACGGGCGTACTCTTCTTCCTCAGAAGATTTATGTACAGCGGGGAGGATAACTGAGTATGGCAAGCGCGAATACAACAATTAAAAAAACAATGTCCGTAAAGGCGAACACGGTTATATACAAAGTCGTCTGCTATACGCTTCTGGTACTGTTTGCGGTGATTCTGATATTTCCTTACGTCTTTATGGTGAGTAAAAGCCTTATGACCTCGGCGGAAGCGATAAGCCCGAAAACGGTGCTTTTCCCCGCGTCTCCGCAGTGGTCGAACTACTCGGAGATATTAAAGGACAGCGGTTACGGAATGGCGTTTCTGCATACGTTCGAAGTCATTTTGTTCAACTCGATAGCCGTTCCGCTTTCGGCAACGTTCGTCGCGTTCGGTTTCGCGAGATTCAAATTCTTCGGCAAGAACTTCCTTTTTATGTTCATGCTCTCGACGATGATGCTTCCCGCCGTCGTAACGCAGATATCTCTGTACGTTTTATATAGCAAGATAAATTGGCTCAACACATTGCTTCCGCTGACGATTCCGAACATAACGGGCGGCGGCGCGATATATATCTTCCTCGCAAGGTCGTTTATCCAAAGTCTTCCGAAAGACATAGACGACGCGGCGAAGATCGACGGCGCAGGGCCTGTAAGGAGATACGCGGCGATAACGCTCCCTCTTCTGAAACCCGTTATAATCTATATAATCATCAATGTTTTCAATTCGGCGTGGGGCGATTATTACGGTCCGCTCATCTGGAAGCTCGACGAGAACTTCCCGGATACTCTCGCTTATAAGGTGTTCTATCTCATAACGAGCGGCGCGGTCGGCAACGACATGACGAATATCCGTATGGCGGCGGGCGTTATAATGAGCGTCGTCCCCGCGGTATTGTTCTTCATTTTCCAAAAGCAGCTTATCGAAGGCGTTGCGATGGACGGATTGAAGGGCTGATCAGACGAAAAGCATATTAAACGAAATATATAATCGAGGAAAATTATGAAAGATAAGATTAAAAAAACGGCTTGCTTATGCCTTTCTGCGGCTATGCTTTTTGCGGCGACTGCTTGCTTCGACTCAGGGACGACAAGCGGCGGAAATTCCGCGTCGGGCGGCAAAACTTCGGAGAGTCAATCTACGATAGATAAGCTCCCCAACGACGACAGATATTTATCTCCGCAGGAGTACAGTATCGCAAACCTTACCGCGATCGACGATTACGGCAGAACGGTAGTCGTTAAAGATCCCGATAACGCGTCTAAAAAATATGTCGGAATGTTCTATTTCGCCTGGCTCGGAAGTCAGGGGAGTAATGGGATTTACGACGTGACCAAACTCGAAAGAGACAATCCTACCGCGCTTTACGACCCGACGAACACTACCGAGTCTCCCGCATGGAAGTTCCATTTCAACAGCGAACCGCTTTTCGGGTATTATTCGATGAAAGATCCGTGGGTTTTAACCCGTCATATCGAAATGCTCACGTTTGCGGGTATCGATTACGTTCTTTTCGATTTTACGAATGCCGTAACTTATATCGACGTTGTTCAAAAATACCTTCAAATCGCGAAAAAATTCAAAGATCAGGGTTGGAACGTTCCGAAAGTCGGCTTTTATACCAACAGTTATTCGCTCAATACCGTGAACAGCGTTTACAACTTATTATACGCAAGCGGTCAGTATGACGATATGTGGTTCCGTTTCGACGAAGACCCCAGACCCGTTATAGTGGGCGTTTCCACGGCTAACGGCGGAGCGTCCGATCAGAGCGACTCTTCGCAGTATATTCCGACAGACAGCCCCCTTTATAACTATTTCAATTTTTACGAGTCGCAGTGGCCGTCGTCGTCCAATAAAAATCAGTCGAAAGGTTTGCCCTGGATGCATTGGGGCGAACCCGTTCCCAACGAAAACGGTTTCATTTCCGTTTCTGTCGCTCAGCATTCCTCGAAGAGCGTGTTCTTCTCGGATCAGCTCAACAACTCTTCGAGAGGGTATAACGGCAGCGGCGGAAAAGAGAGCGATTGGAAGCGCGGCGCGAATTTCGAATGGCAGTGGAACACTGCGCTTGCCTACGATAAAGCGGGCGCGGTAAAAAACATTTTCGTCACGGGCTGGAACGAATGGACGGCAATCAAGTACCCGTCGGCGAATTACCATACCGACAGCAACAGATGGACGGGTATTCCTGCGGGTAAGAGCGGTTACACAGGCAAAGAAGTTTGGTTTGTAGACGATTATAACGCGGAATTTTCGAGAGAAGTCGAGCCGGGCAAGGAATACGGCGACGGATTCTATATCCAACTTACGGCGAACGGCAGACAGTTCAAGATGAACGACGCCAAAAAGTATAACATTAAGAAAAAGACTATTTCCGACCTGTCCGATTTTACGGCTTGGAAAAACGTCTTCGTGGAGTATGCCGATTTTGCGGGCGACGCTATCGCTCGTGACGGCGAGAACGCGGCGAACGTTCCGCATGCTTATACAGACACTACCAACCGTAACGATATAAAGACGATAAAAGTCGCTCATAACGACGAATATCTCTATTTTTACGTCGAAACGGTGGAAAATATAACCGAATATAACGGAACGGATACCAATTGGATGAATATTCTCATTTCCGCAGGCAATACCGAAACGTCGTTCGCGGGCTTCAATTATATTGTAAACCGTTCGATAACAAGCGGAAAAACTTCGATAGAGAAGTGCAGCGCGAAGGGCTTCAATTGGACTAAATCGGGCGAGGGCGAAATAGCGGTTTCGGGCAACAAAATGGCTGTTAAAATTCCGCTTTCCGCACTCGGACTCAGCGCGGATAACGTTGAAATTTCGTTCAAGGTTTGCGACAACGTTAAGAATCAGGACGACATTCTCGACTATTATGTAACGGGAGATTCCGCGCCTATCGGCAGATTCGGTTACGCTTACGGCAAATAACAAGCCGTTTGTAAATCTCGGCGGTTCATCCGTCTATGATAAAGGAATAATTCGGTTTAAACCGATTTTAGGAGGAAAAATATGAAAAGGAAAATGGCAATGGTCTTTTTGACCATGGTTATGGCTGTTTCGCTCGTATTCGGAATGACTACGATAGCGGCGCAGGCAGCAACCGAAATAGCATGGCCGGAAACATTTACGACTTCGGCTTGGGTTGAGACGGTTCAACTTCGTATCCCTATGAACTATGGCGATTTTAACAATGGAGATCTTAATCCTACGACTGAAAATCTCGAAAAAGTAAGGATAACGAGAGGAGAAACGGTATATAACGCTTCACACATTTATGGATGGTTAAATCAACTTACGTTCTATTTTCACAACACTGCATACAACGGTCAGGCTGCCCAAAAGGGAGATATACTTACCGTTGACGCAGGATTTTCTATTACGAAAAATGGTAATGAGTATACCTGCACGAACGGAAAGAATTACATTTTCACCGGTTCGACATGGATAGACGGAACCGAGCTTCCCGCCGAAGCGGAGGAGTTTGTTCTCGGCGATGTTTCTGCGTTCTATGTTTCGGGTACGCAGATTGAAATCGGTTGCACTATGTTATCTAATGGCGACGAGCTTGAATTGACCGTAGAAAATGCGAATAAAATCGCTATCACCGATACGGCAAATGAAGTTTATGCTCCCAGCAACATAAGACAAATAGCGTCGAGAAAGGCATTTAAACTTTATTTTAATAATCCAAACGGTAACGGAAAGACATACTCGTTTGACGCGGCAAAACGCGGAGACAAACTTGTTATAGGCGCAGGCTTTGCTGTCAAAGGCAACTATAATTACGTTGTAAAGAACGATATAACTTATTTCTACACGGGAACGTGCTGGGTTAAAGCGAGCGAACTTCCCGCCGAGAAAGACGAACTCAAAATAAACAGTATTACTGCGGGCGTAGGCGTTTCCGGTGAAAATCCGAATGACGCTTTGGTTTATGTCAACACCGATTCTTCAAGCACCGTAAATAACGGTAATGATGATAATGAAGAACTTCGTAATTTCGTAAGATATACGTTTGCGGGAGATCCGGTCGCTTACGGTAACGTATGGTGGGCAAGACTTAACAAAGCGGAAGCAAGATTCTTTGTTCGTCAAAAAGGCAGCTCGACTGCAAATATGGCGGTTTCCGACATTTCAAAAGGCGATAAGTTTACCGTCAAGAAAGGCTTCGCTATCGGTAATGCCGAATTAAAAGCAGACGTCACCTATATTTACACGGGAGCCGAATGGATAGAGGGAACAGAACTTCCCACCGAAGCGGAAATTGCTTTCCCGAACACGATTTCGGCTTCGGCGTGGAACACCGATACCGAAGTCAGAATTCCTACGGGCTTCACGGTTAAAAATTCCGCAAATCTTCACCCCTCTGACGAAGCTCTTGCTCTCGTTAAAATTACGAGAGGCGAGACCGAATATAAGGCTACGGATATTTACGAATGGAACGGTTGTCTTACGTTCTATTTCAATGAAACGGGTTATACGGGGACTACCGCTAAACGCGGAGACCTTTTGACGGTAGGCGCGGGTTTCACCGTAAACCATGACGGCACGACGTACGTTTGCAAAAACGGAGTCAATTATATCTTCAACGGATTGTTCTGGGTAAAGGGCGATTCTCTTCCCGAACAGACCGAACTCGAACTTGCCAAAACGCTTGACGGTTCTGAATGGAATGCGGACGGAAACGAAGTCAGAATTCCTTCCAATATCGAAAACAAAGACGTAGCTTCTCTTAATCCCGCCGATGAGTCGCGCGAACTTATCAAAGTGGTAAGAGGTGAAACCGAATATAAGGCTTCGCATATTTTCGGATGGAGTCACGCAGACGGTAAAGGAAGATTGACCTTCTATTTCAATCAAACCGGTTATAACGGACATAACCCCGAAAAGGGAGACAAACTCGTTATCGGAAAGAATTTCATAATAACGAGCGGCGGCGTGGAATATGTTTGCACGAACGGAAAAGTTTACGTTTATAACGGAGATATCTGGGTTGACGAAAAAGATTACATCGATTACAGTAAGTTTACCAGAAACGGTATCGATGCAGGCGTAACCGAAATCACTCTTTACAAAGGCGATAAATTCGTAATACCCACTCTTCATTACACTTACGAGGAACAAGTGAACGTTCCCGAAGTTGTAGATACGAAAGATATTACGGTTGAAAACGCTCCCGATATGAGCAAAGTAAACGAAGACGGTTACAACGTAACTCTTAAAGTCGGTAGTTTCTCGCTTACTTTAAAGGTTAAGGTTCTCGAAACGACCGATATTTCCGTATCGGGCGTAGTCATTGACCTTTCGTGGAACAGAATTCAGATCGTAACGACTTCCGCGAACGGCGCCAATGATACTACTCCGAAGAATGATTACGTCGAATATTTCTCTTATATGAGAGGCGGCGAAGAACTTAAAGTCGACAACTATATAACCCTTACCAAGAACTACGCGATCGACGTTTTTGTCGGAGATCAGCACATTATTTCAAACAATGTAAGCTCCGTTAAGATCGGCGATACGCTCACGATAAAGAAAGGTCTTCCGGGAATAAACGGGGAAAGAATTGTCGAAACGGTAACTTATGTTTACAACGGAAGTCAATTCGTCAAACTCGTAGAACCCGAAAGTTTCGAACTTGCGGAATCCACCGCAACGGTATATATCAACGTTACAAAGAAAATCGTAATTCAAGACGACGAAAAAGTAACCGCGGTTTACACCTATGTCTCCGAAAGCCCGGAAATCGCCACCGTCAACGCAAAAGGCATTATCATAGGCGTTAAAGAGGGTACTACGAAAATAACCGTTTCCTACAAGAATATGTCGAAGGAAATGACGGTTACGGTCAAACCCGAACCTGAGAAAACGGGAATCGAAATCGTAACCGATATCAAGAAATTCTACGTTCCCGTTTCCACGGCGGAAGCCCCGACTTCATTCTTCGGTATGGGTTACACGCTTAAAGCGCGTTACGTTTACGAGGGCGGAGTGTACGGCGACGAATTCGATATAACCGAAGAAAATTTAGGCACGTTCGATTATACGCTTAAAGGAACTCGCGATCTTGCGATAACGGTAGGCAGCTTCACTGCGGAAGTAAAGGTTGAAGTTTACGAATATAAAGAAGTAACTTCGTTCAATTCACTCGGCATAAGCGGTTACGACGTAAACGATGACAGAAACGCAGACGGTGCCTGGAACGGTCATATGGTTGTAGGTATGTCTTCCGTTTCCACGAGCAACGGCAACCTTATTTCCACCGAATCCGACGAAAAGATGAGCGAATATATCGTCTATACGACCGCAGACGGTAAGGTCTATTACGGCAAAGCCGACAAAGAAAACCAGGTCGAGGACAGAATCGGTCTCTGGCAGCTCGGAACTACCCTTCTTATAATGATTAAACCCGACGGCGCAACGGCAAATATCGGATACGGTTCACCCAAGAATTGGAAATCCGACGCCAAACATCCTTATGTTCCGATTTACAAACTCGGCGATAAAATAACGTTTAAACAAGGCATGCCGATTTACGCATGGAAAGGCGAGACAACCATAGACAACAAACCGATCGAAGGCACGGGCTGTCTCATCATCGAAGGATTTTTAACGGAAGATCTCGTATACTTCTGCTATGAAGATAACGAAACGAGCAGTCTTTGGACGATTTACAAAGAATATACCGATTTCACCGTTACGGCGGAAAAGACCATGACCGTCGGAAGCGCAAGCCCTGCGGGCGCGGTAAAAGTTCCTGCGGACGCTACGACGGGTACGTTCGCTTTCGAGTCCGATCATCCCGATATCGTTTCCGTAACGGATAATGGCAATATGCTCGCTTTGAAAGTCGGCACGGCAACGATAACCGTTACGTTGACGGGCGGAAAAAATGAAAACGGCGAAGCTCTCGCTGCTATCGTAAGGACGATTAGGGTAACCGTTGTAAACGGAATAAAGAGTATAAGCGGTAAGATAACGGTCGAAAAAGATTCCGTTGTAAATCGCGGCGATTACGAGGTTACCGTTAAGTATTCCGACGGAACGGAGATCAAGGTAAAACTCAACGACAAAAGAATAGTTTTAGAGGATATCGATACGTCTGTTGTCGGAACGACCACCGCAAACGTTCTCTTCAACGACGGTAACGAAAAGAAGAGAGGAACGCTTACGATCGAAGTAGTCGAAAAAGCCGATCCGTCGGATAGTACGGAAAACAAGAAAGGTTGTTTCGGAACTATCGGAGGATTCGGAGTTCTCGGCGGCTTGACGGTTATTGCGACGGCTGTCGTAATCGGCAGAAAAAAGCGCGAAGAATAACTTGAAATCAGTTTTTAAAGGCTGATATATAACGTTTTCCCCCGCGGCTTTATGCCGCGGGGGAGATAAAACGGTTTTTGTGAAAGGCATTATGATAAAAATAACCGAAATTAAAACAGAATACAAAGTAAATGCTCTCGGCGTAGACGGAAGTCCGCTTATAAAGTGGAAATACGAAGGCGGCGAACAGATTTCATACAGGCTTAAAGTGAAGCTTTCCGCCGTTTACGGCAAAGGAGAAATCGTCGTTTTCGACAGCGGAGAAGTAAGTTCTGCCGATAATTTTTGCAGAGCGGACGGAAGCAAATTCGAGCGCGGAAAAAGATACGACGTTATCGTCTCCTTAAACGGAGAACAAACGACCGAAGGCGGAACGTCTTATTTTCAGACGGCGATAACTCGCGAGGATTTCAAAGGCGAATGGGTAAATCTGCCCGTGAACAGTCAGGGCGGTTCGTCGCTTTACAGAATCAGGGGGAAGTTGGATAAAAAACCCATGATAGCGACCGCATACGTTGCGGGAATAGGCTATAACGAACTTTATATAAACGGTAAAAAGGTCGGCGACGAACTTTTATCCCCCGCAACTTCCGATTACGCCAAGCGCATTTACTATAATATTTACGACGTAACGAATAATCTCGCTGTCGGCGACAACGTTATCGGCGTTGAGATTGCGCACGGCTGGCTCGGGGCAAAGAGAATGCTTTTGCAGGTGAACGTTCTGTTCGAAGACGGAACGGAAACCGAATTTCATTCGGCGGTAGGCAGCGGCTGGTGGGTTCGCGGCGGCGCCGTGAGAGAAAACAGCGTGTACGACGGCGAGACTTACGACGCGAGATACGAAGACGAAACGACGCCTCATTGGGCTTCGACCGATTTCGAGCCTACATGGGAAAACGGTTGGATGTACACCGTTTTCGCGGATATGCCGTCCGAAAATCTCAAACCGCAGAAAATTGAACCTATAAGAGTATGCGACGAGTATAAACCCGTTTCGTCAAGGGATTATAACGGCTCGACAATCGTCGATTTCGGCGCGAATATCGCGGGTTTTTGCGAAATCGAAGTCGAGGGCGAAAGGGGAGCGGAAGTAACTTTAAAATACGGCGAAAGGCTCGACGATAAAGGCGACGTTAACAGACTCAATCTCAGAAGCGCGAAAGCAACGGATAAGTATATTTTAAAAGGCGAGGGCGTCGAAAGGTATATGCCGAGGTTCACATACCACGGCTTTCAGTACGTGAAAATAGAGATTTCGGGCAAAGTCACGGTTAAAAATATTGTTGCGAAACATGTTCATACCGATACGAAAATCGTCGGAAGTTTCGCTTGTTCGGACAAAAAGCTTGATTATCTGCATAAAATCGCCGTCAGGACGGAGCATAATAACCAACATTCGATTCTGACCGATTGCCCGCAGAGAGACGAGCGTTTCGGCTGGCTTAACGACCTCGGCGCGAGACTTTATCAGACTGTTTACAACTGCGATATGTCGGCGTTTTTCCCGAAGTTTACCGCAGATATAACCGACACTCAGCTTAAATGCGGCGAAATCGGCGACACGGCTCCGTTCTATACGGGCGGCAGACCCGCCGATCCCGTGTGTGTGGTCTATCTTATGATGCCGCTTTACTGCCATACGCTTTACGGCGACGACTCGGTTATCGAAGCCGAATATCCGAATCTTAAAAAATGGGTCGATTTCCTGCTTTCTAAAACCGAAAACGGCATAATGACCTATTCTTACTATGCAGATTGGGTAAATCCGACTTGTTTCGGAGTGAAAGCGGACAATCTTTTCGTTTCCACGCTTTCCCTTTATTGGCACCTTAAACTGATGACGAGAATTTCCGGAATCGCAGGCGAGAAAGAGGACGAAAAGCTTTATGCCGCGAAAGCGGAAGAGGTTAAAAAGGCGATTAACGCCAGATATTATGACGAAAAATCGCATTCTTACGCGGGCGGCACTCAGACGGAAAACGCAATGCCTCTTACTCTCGGCGTTGCGCCCGAAAAAGACAGAGCGGCTATCGCCGAAAACGTAGTTAAGGACGTAATCGCGAGAAATTACCATTCGACTTGCGGAAACGTAGGGTACAGACATTTATTCTATGTTCTCGGCGAGTTCGGTTATCAGGATGTAGCGATAAAAATTCTCGAAAATCCCGAATATCCCGGTTGGGGATATATGGTCGAAAACGGCGCGACGTCCGTCTGGGAGAGATGGGAAAGCGAAATGTCCAACGAAATGGACTCGTTCGACCACCCGATGTTCGGCAGTTACGACGCGTTTTTCTACGCTTTCTTCGGCGGTATAACCGTCGACGACGAAGCGTTTGCGTGCGATAAAATCACTATCGCGCCCGTTAAACCTGCGGGGATGACCTATGTCGATTGCAGCTACGAAACGATAAGAGGAAAGGTTGTTTCGAATTGGAAACAGGACGGCGACAACACGATATATCACGTCGAAATTCCTTGCGGAATAACGGCTCGTTTCAAGGCTCACGGAGTTGAAAAAATTCTGACTCACGGAGTCTACGATATTAAAATATAAGGCTATAAGTCGATAAACGCTATGTTTGTCGACTTATAAATAAGTTTATGAACATTTCTGAAATATTGAAAAAAGCCGACCTGCGGGAGTTTGCCCCCGTTCCGTTTTGGAGCATAAACTCAAAGCTCGAACGCTCCGAGATAGAAAGACAGATCTCCGAAATGAAAGATTTCGGACTCGGCGGCTTTATATTCCACGCGCGGGCGGGACTCGAAACGCCGTACCTTTCGGACGAATGGTTTCAAATGGCGGGCGCCGCGCTCGAAAAAGCGCAGGAACTCGGGCTGAAAATGTGGCTGTACGACGAGTACGGTTGGCCGAGCGGTTTCGTCGGCGGTAAACTTTTAAGCGACGAGAAAAACCGCGCGGGATTTTTGCGATACAGCGTAAAGACGACTTTCGACCATTCGGCTTTTGCCGTATTCGTCAGTCGCGGCGGGAATTTCGAGCGGATTGAAGCTCCCGTTTCCGAAATAAACGAGTATCATACGATTTACAGATTGCTTTCCGACGCTTATTGTGATATACTTAATCCGCGGGTTACCGAACTTTTCATAAAGGAAACTCACGAGAAGTATTACGCGAGATTTAAAAAGTCGTTCGGAAAAGAGCTTGCGGGTTTTTTTACCGACGAGCCGCAGTATTATCGTTACGAAACGCCGATTTCGTCCGTTTGCGAGGAGGAATTCCGCAGAATATACGGCGAAAATCTGAAAGACGGACTTATATGGCTTTTCGTTCAGAATGAAAAAGGTTATCCGTTCAGGATTAAATATTATAACCTTTTAAACGAATTATATTGCAAAAATTACTATAAAAAGCTTTACGAATGGTGCGACGCGCGCGGCGTTCTGCTCACGGGGCATAGCGTAGAAGAAACTTTTTTCTTCACGCAGATGTGGGGCGGGGCAGACTGCGCGACGACTTATCTTTTCGAGCATATCCCCGCGATAGACAACTTAGCGAGAGGCGGTACTGCGGAAATTTCCGCAAAATCGATAGGTTCGCTCGCCGCTCAGACGGGAAAGAAACTCGTACTCACCGAAACGTTCGGTTGTTCGGGCTACGGAGTAACGCCGAGAGAACTGAAACTTATCGCGGATAAGCAGTATGTTTACGGCGTCGATCTTATGTGTCAACACCTTTATAACTACACGTTTTCCAAACTCGGCAAGATAGATTGCCCGCCGTCTTTCGGCAGGATTATGCCGTGGAAGCCCCTCTATAAGTCGTTTAACGGCTATTTTTCGAAACTTGGGTTTATGATTGCGAACTCGGAGGAGAAAACCGAAGTCGCGGTGATAACGCCTATGGAAAGCGTTTATCTCGATTACCTGCGGCTTGACGAAAATAGATCGAGAACAGAAGTAGACGTTCCTTTTATAGGTCTTCTTTCAGAACTTAAAAAACGCGGGGTAACTTATCATTTCATAAACGAAAAAATCGCCGAAAAAATCGGTCGGGTGGAAAACGGCAGGTTCATAGTCGGCGAGAGGAGTTATTCCCAGGTGGTTTTAAATCCCGGAAAGGAGATGAAAAGTTCCACTCTTACGTTTTTGGGAAAATTTTCCGAAGAAGGCGGCGAGATTTTCGCTAAAACTTTGCCGGAATATATAGACGGAAAGAAAACGGATATTAAATTTTCGGTTCTTTCCGATTTCGATAAACTAAAAAAGCCGACCGATATTTCCTTTGACGGAGAGGTTGCGTATTCTTACAGAACGATCGGGGATACGAACTTTGTTTTCGTCGTAAACGAGAGCGAAAAGCCCGTGATTATGACGACCGCGGAAGAATATTCGGCGTTTGACGTTGCGACAGGCGAATACTTCGGAGGTAAAAAGAAAAATATTATTCCCGCCCGTTCGGGTATGATTTTCGAACTCGGCAATAAAGGTAGAAGCGAAGACCTTTCGCTTTCTTCCGTTATTGTTCCCGAATATGTTTCCGCCGACGAAAACACCCTCGTGATAGATAACGTTACCGTAAAAACGGCGGACGGCAAGATTTACGACGGGTATTTTCAAGGCGTTTACGAAAGACTCGTAAAATCGGGTTATAGCGGCAAAGCGGATGTTTCGTTCGTGTTTTCAAGCGAAGAAAGCTTTCCCGCAAAACTTATCATTGAAAAGCAAAAGTCGGGCTATAAGTCGTTTAACGGCAAAAAAATCAGATTTAAACAGTCTGAAAACGACATCGGTTACGAGTTTTCGGAGATAAGTATAAAAATAGGCGAAAACGTTCTTTCGTACAGAATAGACTTTACGGACGGGGAAAGGGTCGGAAAAATTCTTTACGATCCGACCGTTCCCGAAAGTCTCAGAAACTGCATTGCTTACGAAACGGGTATCGAGCAGATTTTCGTCCGAGGCGATTTCGATTGTATCGGCGGCAGGATTACGAAGAAAAAGCATAAGCTTGCGGGTAATCTGACCACGCAAGGTCTTGAAAACTTTTTCGGGAAAGTCGAGTATTCGTTCGATTACGATTTCGACGGCACCCCCGTGCGATTTGTCCCGAACGGAGATTTCACGGCGTGTAAATTTGTAATAGACGGAAAAGAATACGACGTTCTGCTCGCGAACGGCGTTACCGTAAGGGGGATAAGCGGCAAAAAGCGCGTTAAAGTCGAGTGTTATTCTTCGCTCAGAAACCTGTTCGGACCTTTCTATTATAAGGGGCGTGAGGAGAGCGGAGTGGGCAGCGACGCTTTCACTCTTCGCGGCGGTTGGAACGACGACGGAACCAATCGGGACTTCAACGGACAAAAAAGGCTTGTACCTTTCGGTCTTAAAGACATATCGGTTTTGCGATAACAAAATTCGTATTTGCGATAAAAATAAAAAAAAGAGCGGAGATGACTTCGGAGATCTCCGTAAAAAAGATAAATAAGGAGTATAAGGAAAAATGAAGACA
The DNA here is from genome assembly GCA_934247225.1 of uncultured Clostridia bacterium. Classification (GTDB taxonomy): domain Bacteria; phylum Bacillota; class Clostridia; order Christensenellales; family Borkfalkiaceae; genus UBA10281. Next base: position 32,323 of record CAKQJE010000016.1, on the reverse strand, counting down.
GTTAAAGACAAATATCTCGTAGTAGGCGCGGATTTCGCGGGATTCCCCTTAAAGGAAGCGGTTGTAGCTCATCTTGAAAAGAAAGGTTGGAAAATCCTCGATATGGGCGTTAAAAAAGACAGCGACCCCAACGACACCGATCTTATGTTTCACAGGGTTGGTCTCAGAGTAGGCGCGATGATTTCGGAAGGCGAGTATGAAAGAGCGCTTCTGTTCTGCGGAACGGGAATGGGTATTCATATCGCGGCAAGCAAATGTCCGCACGTTCACGCGGGCGTTGTGGAAAGCGTTCCCGCGGCGAGAAGAGCGATAACGGGCAACGGTGTGAACGTTCTTGCTATGGGCGCGTTTTATGTGGCTCCCGCAATGGGTTGCGACATCGCCGACGCTTATCTTTCGGCAACGCTCGGTTCCGATCAGACCTGGTGGCATAATTTCTACGAATTCCACAAGCTCGCGATCGACGAACTCGAAGCGTTTAACTATGAAGAGTATAAGAAAAACGGCTTTAAGGTCAACAAACTCGGCGATTACGACCTTGTGTTAGAGGACAAACCCGAATAATTATGGAAAAAATACTTTCGGACACGATAAAAGTGGATAAAAAAAGCTCGGGCGTTATGATGATTGCGCACAGAGGGCTTTCGGGGCTTGAAACCGAAAACACGCAATGCGCATTCGTGGCTGCGGGCAACAGAAGTTATTACGGTATAGAAACGGACGTACATTTTACAAAAGACGGCAGGTATGTAATAAGTCACGACGGCAATTTAAGTCGTATTTTCGGTAAAAACATCGAAATAAAGGACTATTTGTATGAAGATCTGCGTAAAGTCAGAAAAACCGAGAACGGCGATACGGTAGAATATATGGCTGTTCCGACTTTAAGAGAGTATTTCAACGTTTGCAAACGTTACGCAAAGAAGAGCGTTTTAGAACTTAAAGTCGAATACACGGACGAGCAACTCAAAGAGATTATACAAATAGCGAAAGAGGAAAAACAATTCGAGAACGTCATTTTCATTTCGTTTTTCCCGGACAATATGATCCGTTTAAGGAAAATATTGCCGACTCATTCGCTTCAACTTCTGACAGGACCGATAAATTCCGAAATTATGGACATATGCAAAAAGAATTCGCTTGAAATCGACGCGGATTATATGTCTTTAAACGAGGAAAATATTGCGGAACTCAAACGCCGCGGGATAAAAATCAATTGTTGGACAGTGAACGATCGCGAGTATGCGGAAAAGCTGATTTCGTGGGGAGTAGATTTCATCACGACGAACATTCTCGAATAAAAATCGAATACAGACAACAGGCAAAACCGAGATTTCCGATATTTACGGAAACCTCGGTTTTTTGTCTATATTTTTTGAGTTTGGTTTTATAATGTTTATCGGTAAAGAAAGTTTATTTAGCCATTGTTTTCTGCTTTCAAAAACTGCTACAACATCAAAATGTTTTTTTGCCATTACTTCTCATTTCTTGTTCATTTTTAAAAAATATTTAAAAGATATATTGTAAAAGAACAAAAAGGCAAAAGGCGTTGCGATTTCGCGACGCCGATTGTGCATAGAGAGGATTTATGACGTGCAGGATTTATATTGCGGACGACGAAAAAAAACATACGGGAACTTCTTAAAAACTTTTTGGAAAGCGACGTTTACGATGTTATGGCGTTCCCAACGGGCGACTTGCTTCTTTCGACGTTTGAAAATGAGCCGTCCGACCTTGTTATTCTGGACATTATGATGCCGGGGCGCGACGGGATAGAGTGCGTAAAAGAATTAAGAAAGTTTTCGTCAGTGCCCATTATTCTCCTCACTGCAAAGGACGGCGAACTCGATTATGTCAACGGAATAACTTTGGGCGGCGACGATTATCTTACCAAACCGTTTCGTCCGACAATGCTTTTGATGCGTGTGAAAGCCCTTTTGAGAAGGGCGGAAATGAACGGCTCAAAGAAAGTCGACGGCAAGGTTTTGAAATACGCCGATTTGACGTATTCAGAGGATAAACACTCTGTTTTAACGGATAAAACACCCGTTCCGCTGACAAACACCGAAATGAATTTGTTGGCGTTTATGATGGGCGAACCGCATAAAACTCATTCTCGGGACAGCCTTCTGGACGCAATCTGGGGGTTTGGAGAGAACGTTGAAACACGCGCCATAGACGAAACGGTGAGAAGGATAAGAAAGAAACTTTCCGCCGCAAAAAGTGCGACAACCATAGAAACCGTGTGGGGATACGGATACAAACTCGGCGGGGAGGGAAAAGACAAATGACGCGGATTAAACTTAAAATAGTTTTGACGTGTTTATGCTCGGTTGCGCTTATACTTTGCGCATTACTTGTCGTTGTGAACATTGCAATTCCTCAAAACCTTGAAAAACAGGCAAAAAAAGCAATAGAATATGAATACGGCGAGTACGATCCGTTCGGCAACGCGAAAGGCGTAAACTTTTTGAGTTCGGGCGTGGCGTATCTGGAAATCGGTCAGGCAAGCGAAGATCTTGTATATCTCACCGAAACGGAAAAGGCAACACCGGCATAGGGCTTGCGCTGACAAAAGAAATAATTAAATCCCACGGCGGCGATATTAAAGCTTACAACAGCGGCGGGGCGGTTTTTGAAACGATATTGCCCGGGAGAAAAGGAGATAAGCAGTGATATAACAATTTGTATTGACGTGCGCACAAAAAGCAAATATAGTGATGACGAATGGAATCCCTAACCGGCACATTAAAGGCGCAGAAGAAGGTTAAAAAAATGGATTTTTCGCACGAAAAAAAGGGCGTGATATATCTTGCGGGCGGTTGTTTTTGTGGTGCGGAACTGCTTATGTAATCCATGAACGGCGTTATTTGAAAAATTTCCGCTTATGTGTTATAATCCGCTTAGTGTTATAATACAAGAAGTTGTAAGTTTGTTTGCAAGGGCTTACAACTTCGCCGTATTTCAACTTAAAGATTAAAAACGACGAAACGATCGTTGTTTATCAATAAAAAACCGACAGATACAGAGACGGAGGTATATATTATGTCAAATTGCAAACAAACAGAAAAACACACGACGACTTGCGAACCTAAGGCAACAAAGTACGCAGGTACTCAAACGGAAAAGAATCTCGAAGCGGCATTTGCCGGCGAAAGTCAGGCTCGGAATAAATATACGTATTTTGCATCCGTTGCAAAAAAGGAAGGGTATGAACAGATTTCCGCGCTGTTCCTTAAAACGGCGGAAAACGAAAAAGAGCATGCAAAACTATGGTTTAAGGAACTAAACGGCATCGGAAACACCGCTGAAAATCTTTGCTCCGCGGCGGCGGGTGAAAACTACGAATGGACGGATATGTACGAGGGGTTTGCCCAAACAGCCGAAAAAGAGGGATTCAAGGACCTTGCTCAAAAATTCCGTCTTGTCGCAGCCATTGAAAAACATCACGAAGAAAGATATCGCGCGCTTCTTAAAAATATTGAAACGGCGCAGGTGTTTGAAAAGAGTTCCGTTAAGGTTTGGGAATGCCGCAATTGCGGTCATATAGTCGTAGGCGAGAAAGCGCCGGAGGTTTGCCCGACGTGCAATCATCCGCAAAGTTATTTCGAAGTACATGCGGAAAATTACTGAAAAGGGGCCGTAAATAAAGATAAAGGTGTGTTCCGTAATTGTTCCGGCACTTTATATACGACGGAAAACTCAACGCCTGAGCCCGCACGAGAAAAATCGCGCGAGTAAGCGCGATCACGGATTTTTCGGGGGAAAATGAAATATCACCGCCCGATTATATTCGTACGATATGCAAGCACCACGTACGTATATGCGTTTAAACTTGAAAAAACAAAAACTCTCGACGGGAGATAACCGCCTATAAAACATAATAAGATTACAAGCGCAGAGAAAAGCCTTTTTCCTTGCGCTTTTTGTTGCTTTTTAACAAATATAATAATTCACCGTTACACATATCGGGCGCAAGTGCCGGCAAAGAGCAGTTTCAGGATGGCGGAGTCGGAAAGAGCCGGCAAAGAGCAGTTTCGGGATAGCGGAGTCGGAAAGTGCCGGTCGTAATTATGTATGAGTGCTTGACTGTCGTTTGAATCTGGCGGGGGTTACGCCGTATTTGCGTTTGAATAATTTATTGAAATAAGACACGCTTTCAAAACCTATCGATTCGCATATTTTCTGTTGGGTGTAATCCGTTGTTTGTAAAAGATACGCCGCGTGTTTTATTCTTAAATCGTTTATATAATCGGTTAACGTAACGTTAAAAACGCTTTTGAAGCGCTTGCAAAGATACGACTGATTGAAACTGAGTTCGTTTGTAATCTTTTGCATCGCGTCGGGGAGGGTGAAAGATGTATTTATGACGAATATGCACCGCGATTTAAAATCGTTAGACGGTAACTCCTCGTCTTTTTCGCCGAATAAAAGTTGGTTGAGAACCGAAGTCGTCAATAATTTTTCGTGAATATGCCTTAAATTTACGTCATAGTAAGACAAAAATTTTGCTATTTGTTTTTCGTAAGATAAAATCTCGCTCGGTTGCAACTTAAAACGGATAAATTTCTTTTTCAGTATATCGGCGTAGAGATGTTCTTCCAAAAACACGCATACGCTTTTCATAAGTTCGTTAGAAATGAGTAAGTCGCGGTGAATACACGACTTATCGCGTTTGAACTTGTGATAAACGCCCGGGCAGATAATTCCCGCGTCGCCCTCGGTCAATATTTCGTTTTTGCCGTTACATTCGTGATAAATCGAACCTTCGGTAACGTAAAAACATTCAAAAAAACCATGCGCGTGTCTGAATTCGTCGTTCGATTCGGTTAGTTGCGTTGTGAACGGTATCTGCAGCGGCTTTAATAATTCATCGATTTTTTCATCATAGTTCATAATGGGATATTATAGCGACTATTTTTATTTCGGTCAAGAAAAAACAACTCAAAAAAACAAATACAGAGCAAAATTTAGCGAACGTAGTACCTTTCGCTGTCGGATAATCTGCGTTATAATTAAGCAAATTCGGAAAACGGAGGGAAAAATGAAAATTAAAAAGTTAAAGACGATAGCGACGTCGATAGTTCTCGCGGTGATTTTGTCGGCAACGGCTTGTAACGGGAAAACCGAATGTTCGCATAACTATGCGCTCGACGAAACGGCAAGCGTGGCGGCGACTTGCGAAAACGGAGGAAAGATGGTGGAAAAATGTACTAAATGCGGCAAGACGAAAACCGAAAATTTATCGCCGCTCGGTCATACTTTCGGCGAATGGGGCGAAAAAACGCCCGCGACTTGCGAAAATCCGCAGATTTTGGAACGTAAATGTACGAGAAGCGGTTGCGAAAAGACCGAAGAAAAAAAAGGAACGCCGAAACTCGGACACGCTTACGGCAACTGGACGGAAGAAAACGGTAAACTCGTTCGTCGTTGCACCCGCGCAGGTTGCACCGGTTACGAAGAAAAAGACGCGCCTGCGGTAAGGGTGTTCAATATGCCGAACGCCACTCAATTTACGTCGACCGCTATGGAATACATTTCCGCGGAAAACGCCGATATATCCGATTACGTCGGCGAAACGAACGACGGAATACAGGGCTTTAACGTTCGTTGGAGAAATACGTTCGAAAACGCCTCGGCGTGCAAGGTCGTTTATTCCGAAAACGCCGATTTTACCGACGCGATAAGCGTAAACGCGGAAAGCGGCGCAACGTCTTGCGTGATATATAATCTGAAAAAGGCGACGACATATTATCTTAAAGTCGTCGTTACGACCGAATACGGCGAAAAAGAATCGAACGCGATTAACTTTTCCACGGTGGATTTAGGGCCGAGGGTTATGAAAATAGACGGAATTCATAACGTGAGAGATCTCGGCGGCTATCAGACGGCGGGCGGCAGAACCTTGCAGGGGCTTATATATCGCGGCGGCGCGCTTTCGCCCGATAACGCCTATTACCCGAACGTGCAACTTACCGAAGCGGGCAAAAAATATATGAAGGAAACGCTGAAAATAAAAACCGATTTCGATCTGAGAAACGCCGTGCAGAACAAGGGGCTGACCGAAAGCCCTATACCGAACGCCGTTTTAGAGTATTACAATGCCGACGGTTACGATACGGGCATAGCGCAAAAAGGAACTTACGGAAAGATTTTCGCGGCGTTGTCCGATAAAAGCAGATATCCCGTGTATCTGCATTGTACGGGTGGCGCGGACAGAACGGGTACGGTTTCGTTTTTGTTCAACGCGCTTTTAGGGGTAAGCGAAAAAGAACTTATACAGGACTACGAATATACTTCGTTTTCGACGTACGGCGAAAGAAATTCCAAGGGCGGTGAGTACTCGTTCGATAAGTTGCTTGCGGCGATAAAGGCTTACGACGGCGAAACTCTTGCCGAAAAGGTTGAAAACTACCTGCTTTCGGCGGGCGTGACCGCAACGCAAATCCATAATATAAAGGCTATAATGCTCGGTAAAGATACCGAGGAGGAAGAAAAGCCGACTTACAAACAGGGTTTCGATTTTTCAGAGGGAGATATTACGCTCGATTCTTCCGTATCCCGCGCGACGGGCAACGTAATAGGCTATGACGGCGCGGTTGCTACCGTAAAAATCGCCGAAACGAGCGACGTAAACGGCGGAACGTATATATTTATCGGTAGTTACGGTTTTTATATTCGCGGCGGAACGGCGCGTGTATCGTATAGGAACGGCGATAAGTTCGAGCAGGTAAGGAGCGCCGAAAACGGTTACGAGCACGCGGGAAATATAAATCAATCGAGTTTAATCGCGGGCGCGACTTTGTGGCTTAATGCGAAGATAAAGGACGAAACGACCATAACCTTGACGTTGTGGCTTAACGGGACAATCGTTTGCGGTTACGATTTCACCCGCAGGACGGACGAAGTCCCGGCTGAAAACGCGAAATTCGAAATAGAGATTGCGCAAGACGCGTCTGCCGCGGTTTTATCGGCGGCGGAGTGAGCAAATATGAGCAAAACAACTCAAAAAAACAAATACAGAGCAAAAAACAAACAAATTGAGATATTTTTTTTTGTAAAAAGCGTGGTATAATTAAAATGCAAGAGGGGGTACCCCCTTTCACGGCGTTGCCGTGAAATACCCTTAACAGGAAAGATGATGAAGAAATTTATGAAAATTATAGCCGCTTCGGCGGTTGCCGCAATCTCGATAACGACTGCGGGAGCAAACCTTAAGACTACGGATTTTGTTTCGGCAAAAGCCGACGGGGAAAAAAATGATATAATATCCGTCGTTTCCCCCGAAAACGCGAAGTCGTTTTCGATTGACAATCAGAAGATAACCGACTTTTACGAAAGTTACGAGCCGAATCTCAGCAGTGATAAAAAATTTTACGGCTGCGACGAATATCTCACCACGCCCGTAACCCTTGAATGGACGTGCGATAACGGTTGGTATTATCAGGTGTATTTGTCCGATGAAAAACACTTCGTCAACTCCGAAAAATACCTTACGACGGAAACGAGTCTGACTATCGATAATATAATACCTAACCGCGAGTATTATTGGAAAGTCAAAGTAACCGATAACGGCGGCGGTCAGAAGTTTTCAAACGTATATACCTTTACTCCGACGGCGTACGTCAGAACTATGGATATAGACGGAGTAAAGAACATGCGCGACGTCGGCGGACTCGTAACGACCGACGGAAAGGCTATACAATACGGAATAATGTATCGTTCGGCGCATTTCGACTCAATCACCGAAAAAGGCAAAGAACAGATTAAAAGGCTCGGCGTAAAAACGGATATAGACCTTCGCGGCGAAAGCAATACCGTTTCGCCGCTCGGCGAAAACGTCCGGAGGCTTAACTATAACGCGCCTTATTACGTAGACGAAGCGGACGGAAACGGAATACAGTGCGGACTTAACGGCGCGGAAAGTTACGTTAAGGAGTTCGTGAAAGAATTTAAGGCATGCGCCGACCCGGATAATTATCCGATAGGCTTCCACTGTTCGCTGGGGCGCGACAGAACGGCAACTCTCGCGGCTATGCTTTACGCCGTAAGCGGCGTGTCGAGATACGATATAGTCAAAGAATACGAGTTATCGTGGCTTTCGACGGCGGCGGCAAATAACCCGCATATACAGACAGGCTCGATAAACAAACTTTGTAATTTCATAGAAAGCAAGGACGGCGAAACGTTTAAGGACAAGGCTTGTAATTTTCTTTTGTCGAAAGGAGTTACGCAAGCCGAACTGAATTCGGTCCGCGATATTTTAACGGGCGTAACGGCAATTCCCGAATACGTTCCGAGCGTCCCCGCGACGCCCGACGCTCCGTCCTTACCGATTTTTGCAGACGGAAATTTCGGTTATACCGGCGAAAAGATAACGGGAGTAAACGTCTACGACGGTTCCGCCGTCGCGGCGATGACCGCGGAAGAAGCGGCAAGTCAGAACGTTCCCGCGGGGTATACCGGCAGCGTTATTAAAATGACCGCTTCCGAACAGACCGCCGCAAAATATCAGATGGATATCGTTCTCGATTTTTCGTCGCAGAAGTTGACGAGAAGCAAAATAGAAGGGATTTCTTTCAGAGTTTACGTTTGTTCCACACCGAAAGATAATAATAAACATCCCGAAGTGAGAATTCCGAAACCGAACGGCTGGATACTCAGGAGTAACGTAACCGCTACAAAAGATCAATGGATAACGATTACGCTTACCGATTCCGAAATAAACGATCTTTGCGGCATGAACGGCGGAACGCTCGGTAAATTCGCGTTGGCTTTAAGGTCGGAAGCCGCAACTACGATGTATATAGACGAAGTTACGGTAACTAAAAAACCGACGAGCGACGACGTTCCCCCGACTATAACCGTAAAGGCGGACGACATAAAGGCGACCGACGGAGCGTACCCGATAGAAGATTATACGGTTACGGACAATTCGGGCAGCGCAAACGTAAGCCTTGAATGGTCCGCCGGCGCGCTTGACGGCAAGGGCAGACTTACCGCGGGAACGCATACCTGCGTTATCACCGCGACCGACGACAGCGACAACGAAACCCAAAAGACCGTAACTTATAAGGTCGCAAAAGAAGCCGAAGTCGCTCTTCATAAAATAACGTTCAGAAGCGGAGTGGCAGACGATATAATCGTAACTTACGCCGACGGCGAAAACAAGGAAGATTTCACGCCGGACGTTCCGAATAAAAAATATTACGAGGGCGTTTGGGAAGATTTCGAACCCGAAAACAATCAGACGCAGATAGTAAACGCTAAGTATACGGCTATAACGTACACGGTTACGTTCAAAGCCGACGGAAAAACGGTTGATAAGCAGACTTATACCGTAGAAAACAAGAGTATCACAGAGCCGAACGTACCCGAAAAAGAAGGTTATACGGGCAAGTGGAAAGATTATAACTTAAGCGGCGGCGACAGAACGGTTATCGCGGTGTATGAAAAGATCGGCGGAACAGACCCGGTCGACCCGAATCCGACAGAATCGGCTGATTCGACAGATTCGACAGATTCAACGGAATCGACTGATTCGACGTCCGCGTCCGGTTCGACTCAACCGACGAAGGAAAGCGGTTGCGGCGGCTCTTTGGGCGGAACAAGCGCGACGCTCGCGGCGTTAGGCATGGCGGCGGTTGCGTTAAAGAAAAAACGCAAATAAGTTTCGCAGGTTATGCCTTGCCGGGCAACGTTTTGTCCGGTTTCGGCATAACGAATAACACCTGACATTAATATATGGAAAAAATTCCGAAAGGGAGGAAAATAAAAATGAAAAAACTTTTAACTCTTTGTCTTGCGCTCGCAATGACCTTGTCGGTCGGCGCGTACGCATTGACAACATTAGGCTCGTCCGCTGCCAAAGCCGCCGACGAAACCGCAACCGAAACTTCGGACACGTTGACCGTTAAGGCTTCCGAAGCGTACGCTTATGCGACGGCCGCTCCAGACACGCATTACGATTTGGTTACGAGTATTGCAAGCGGAACGATTACTACGGTTCAGAATAACTGCGGAATGACTTTATTATCTCAAAAACTTACCGAAGCGCCGAACGTAAAGTTTACGTTGGCTACTGCGGTAAACGCCGATAGTTATGAATATATGACTTTTAAGGCATTATACTGGGCTAACGGCTCAAAGTATCTTAATACGACTTTCAGCGGTCTTGCTGGCGATAAATCTGTAAACGCCGCTGTGTATGGCATTCAATCAAAGAGCGTATCTCCGAATGAACTTTGGGTAACGTTGCGTACTGCCGATATAAAAAACGCGGAAGGAAAAGTGGACGGTTTTATGATGACTGCGCCGACGTTTACGCCTGATATGTCTATGGGTTATTTTCTCATAAGTGATTTTACGTTTACGAATTCTGCCGTCACTTCTTTGGGAATCGATTACGCAAACAGTACTTCGCTCGAACAGGGTAATTTTAGCGGTATTCAAATTTGGATCGATAACAAATTAAGAAACAGAATTTCGAACGTAAGCGGAACATTGAAAGCAACTATAAAATTTGCTCATCCGTTGCCTGTCGACTTTGTTGATTATTATAGTTTTAAAGCCCTTATCTGGGGCGGAAACAGAAGCGGACTTCCGTTTAAGGTTTACGCATTAGGCGGCGACAAGGTAAATCAATCCGCGTATATTTTTAACTACGCGTCGACTGCCGACCCGGAAAATTATGAAGGCAACCTCGATATGCGTATTGCAGCGAAAGGTCTTGAAAACGAAAACGGTTTGGTAGAAGGTTTTGATTTTGAGATTACGGATATTCTCGCAGGTTCGCATCTGGTATTCAGCAATATTACCGCCGTTCATGAAAAAACTCCTTTGGCAATACTTGATGAAAAGCACACGACCACCGAAAATAACAAGTGGGGTTTCCAGACTTCTAACTGGACGCAAGGAAGCGGCGAGGGGTATGTTGAAGATTGGGATACGTACGGAGTAAATTATGGCGGAAGAGATTTTTCGGGTTCGGAGTTCAATATTGTATTAAAGTATCCGGTTTCCATTGATAAGGTTAAAACGATTGATTTTGATTCGGTTATATGGAGTGATTATGCAGTAAGAAAAGTACAAATTTCTAAACTTGACGGTACTCACACGGAAATAATTAACGTCAACGCAGGTTGGAGTGTTAAGAAAGACATAGACATAGGTGTTAAGGTAAACGGTGAACTTCTTGCAGACGAAAACGGTTTGGTTCATGGCTTCAAAATGCGTTGCCTGGACGAGAATATCGTTGCATTTTTGTTCTCGAAATTTACTTCGGGTACGGAAGAAAAGGTTTACAACGCTACGTTGACTCTCGGCGACGGTACGCAGGAAAACATCGCGTATACCGCAAGCAACAGAGCGGCGAAACTTGAAGAAGTTAGAGCAAAACTCGGAACCGATGACGCTCAATACACGTATTCTCACGACCTTCCCGCCGAACTTCCTTTTGAAGAAGGCAAAACTTATACCGAAAAGAGAACGGTAAACAAATATACCGTTACGTTCAAGAATTACAACGACGAAACGCTTAAATCCGAAACTCTGGACTACGGCGCAACTCCCGCTTCTCCCGAAGCCGCTCCCGTCAAACCCTACGACGACAATAATCACTATACGTTTAAGGGTTGGGATCAAGCAATCGCGCCCGTTACCCGCGCCGTAACCTATACGGCTGAATTCGACCCCGTTGCTCACGATTACGGCGAATGGCAGGAAGTTACCGCCGCAACTTGTCTTGGAAAAGTCTCGCATAAAAAAGTTTGCAAATGCGGTAAAGAAGTAGTCGAGGAAACTCCCGCAAAAGGACATACCGAGGTTCCCGACGCGGCTGTTGCTCCCACTTGCACCGAACCGGGCAAGACCAAAGGGTCGCATTGCTCGGTGTGTAACGAAGTTCTGACCAAGCAAGAAACCGTAGCCGCACTCGGACACGATATGGGCGAATATGTTCAGACAACAGCCCCCACCTGCACCATAAAGGGCGTAAAAACCGCTACTTGCAAGCGCAAAGGCTGCAATCATACCGAAACGCAGGAAATTCCCGCAAAAGGACATAATCTCGAGAAGGTAGAAACGGTTGCCGCCACCGAAAGCAAAGAAGGCGTTAAAGAACATTACAAATGCACGGAATGCGGCGAATTGTTCCTTGACGAAAACGGAACTACCCCCGCGACGGAAGCCGACCTTAAAATTGCAAAACTTCAGAGCGGAGGTTGCTCCGGGTCCGTAAGCGGTTTAGGCTTTACGTTTGTTGCGGTCGGTATGGCGTTCGTAGCGTTAAAGAAAAAACGCGGTTAAACTTATAAAATAATAATATTATAATAACAAAACACGAAACTATGAAAAAATTTACATCCGTATTATGCGGAGCGGTTGTCGCCGTGTGCGCGGCGGCAACCGCCGCTTTCGGCGGAATAAACGGTTATTCCGCAAAAGCCGAAGAGTCCGCAGAAAATCAGAAATTTGCGCTCGATACGGGCGCGTATACCCTTAAAATGGACGATTCCGTTACCATGGACGTAAAATACGCCCATGGCGCGACGTATTTGTACAACAAACGCGATACGAACGGTAATATACGCCTTAAATTCAAGACGATTTCTGTTTCGTCAAAACTTGGAAATGCCGTAATGTACGGACTTGTCAGGGGAAAATCCGAAAATCTCGCATACGCTTATGACAATACGAAAAATACTTATTGGTATATTTTCGGCAATCACCTCAGCGGTTCATCGGGTAAAACGATATACAAAGCAGACGCGTATACCGATATTTTATATAACGTTACGACGCATACGTTCAGCGTGAGCGTCGACGGAAGCGACGTTACCGCCGAAATGAGCAAATTTGTGTCATCGGCAGACGCCGACGTTGTCGATAATATAGGCGCGACGAAAATTTGTTGGGACTCCGTCAATATCGGTAATAACGACCCCGCAGATTCGATTGCCGTAACTCTCACGGATTTTGCTCTTACCGATGCCGACGGATATAATCTCGGCGTTACCATGGGGCGAATGACCTATGAAAAAGGAGAGTATTCTTACGCAGAAAGCATTTACGGCTACGCGGGCAAAAAGGTAACCGTTAAATATATCGGCGACGGCGACTACGGTTCGCCGCTCGTTTACGGTTCCGACGGCGCAAGACTTACAATACCCGTTACCTCGCTCGGCAACGGCGAATATTCTTTCGTTATGCCGGAAGACGACGTAAAACTCGTTATGAAACGCCAGGTCGAAAATTCCGGAATTTACGGTACTTATCTGAGCGCGGCAAACGGCGATTATTTCGTTTTCGGCGAGCAATCGTATAAGTCGGTAAACGGAGTTAAAACCGATATAAATCTCGTCGCGTATTCGGGCGGGATAGTTGAGGTTACCGAGGGCGAAAACACCACGGAAGGCGAATATACTATAGGCAAACTCATCCTCGGCGATACCGTTTATAAAAAATTGCTGAAATATTCGGTCACTTTCGTCGCAGACGGAAAGACTGTCAAGAGCGACACGCTGTCCTCGGGTGATTACTTTGCGACCGCGCCCGCAGATCCGACAAAAGACGGCTACGTTTTCGCGGGGTGGAGAACTTCCGACGGAAAAGAATACGAAGCCGATAAAACGATAACCGAATCCACGACTTTTTATGCAGTTTTCAATGAGAAGGGCGGACACGTCAATCCCACAAATGAAAGCAAAGGCGGATGCGGAGGGCATATCGCGTATTCGTGTTTTGCGATTATTCCGCTTGCTGCAATGATTTTAGGCTTAAAGAACAAACGCGAAGGCGGCAGGTAAAATGATCAGATACGGTGTTGCGTATAAATTAAAAAAAGCGGGGTTCATTCTTTCGTTCGTAATATTGCCGACGATTACGTTTCTGGTGTTTTACGTCTACGTTAATTTAGACGCTTTCGCGATGTCATTTCAACAGAATATCGACGGAGAAAAGATATGGACGCTGGATAACTTCAAAGACGTCTTCGCCAATCTTTTTCCTCCTAACGACGAGATGAAAGAGGCTTTCAGAAACACGTTTATAACTTTCGGCGTAAATATGATAACGTTCATCGTCGGTGTATTCGTGTCATACTTTCTGTATAAAAAGATTTTTCTGTATAAGGCGTTCCGGGTAATATTCTATCTGCCGAGCATATTGTCGGCGGTTGTGCTTTGTGCGATTTATTATAATCTTCTCGAAACCGACGCATGCAGAAATCTCGTGCAGAAAATTTGCGGGCTTTCCGAGCCGCCGCGGATATTTTCCGATTCGAGATTCGCCAACAAAGCCGTACTTCTCAATATGGTATGGCTGACGTTCCCCGGCAACCTGATTATCTGGGGCGGAACGTTTTCGAGAGTCCCCGACGGGGTTATCGAATCCGCCAGGATAGACGGCGTAAACTGGGTGCAGGAGGCGTTTAAGATAATTATCCCCATAGTATGGCCGACTTTCGCGCTCATGTTCGTTTTACAGATTGCCGGCATATTCGGCGCAAGCGGACAAGTTTTCCTGCTTACCATGGGTACGGAAGGCACGCAGACCATATCCAACTGGATGTATCTGCAAGTCTATTCGGTGGCGATAAACAACTCGTCCAACGCGTTCAACTATATGTCCGCGCTCGGCTTGTTCTTAACGGTAATATCCTGCGCTGTATCGCTTACCATCCGAAAAATTTCGGGTAAGGTATTTCAGGGGGTGGAGTATTGATGAAAGTCAAAAAACATTTTCTCGGCTGGCAGAAGCGGAGCGCGTCGGAAAGAGTACTTTATTGCATAATCTTCGCAATATTCGCGCTCGTCGCGTTTTCGTATCTGTATTGCCTGTGGTGGTGCTTTATGTCCGGCATGAAAACGCCCGACGATATAGTCGCCAGCCCGTTCGCGCTCCCGACCAAATGGCGTTTCGACAATATTCCCAAGATGATGGAAATGTTGAAAATCAACGACACGGGCTTTTGGGGAATGCTTTTTAACAGCATATACTTTTCGGTAATCGGCGCGTTTTTCTCGGCTTCGTGCACCGCGATGCTCGCCTACGTTACCTGTAAATACAAATTCCCCGGTTCCGGCGCTTATTTTATCGCTTCGCTTATAACGATGATACTTCCGATATACGGCACGGGCGGAAGTATGTATCTTTTACTCGATAAGTTAGGGCTTCTGAACAGCCGGCTTATGATAATAACTTCGTTTTCGGGCATAGGCGTTTACTATATGTATTTTTACGCCTTTTTCCAGAACGTAAGCAATACTTACGCCGAAGCCGCAAGAATAGACGGCGCAGGCGATTATACGATATTTTTCCGCGTAATGTTTCCGCAGGCGCTTCCGATGTTCGGGGCGATATTCCTTATGATATGGATGGCGGAGTGGAATAACTATTCGACGGCTTTGTTATATCTTAACGAACTGCCCACTCTTTCGGTAGGTATATACCTTTTCAGAACGGAATCGGGCGGCGACTTCGATATTCTCTATATGGCTTACTTTATAACGTGCATACCGCCGCTCGTAATCTTCGCGTTTTTCAACAACGTGCTTATGAGTAACGTATCTTTGGGCGGTATAAAAGAATAGGAGGTTAAATTATGAAAAAATCAATTAAATTCGTTGCGGCGGCTCTCGCTGCAGGGCTTGCCTGCGCGGCGTTTGCCGGTTGTAACAACAAGGAAGCGCCCAACAGCACGACGGATATCGAAATATCGTTCTGGGAAGGAAGTTTCGGAAAGACCTTTATGGAAGATATAGTTTCCGGCTTTATGAAAAAATATCCCGAATATAAAGTAGATTTAAGAACGAGCAAGAACGCGCAGACTATTGCCAATTCCTTGCAGAAACGTAAAAACGACACTACGGATATTTACTTCAATCAGTTGTCGGTTTTTATGAACTACACAGATTTGTTCGCCGACCTTTCCGAAATCGCTACCGAAACCATACCGGGCGAAACGAAATCGATTAAGGATAAATACGATAAATCTCTCTACGAATCGCTTAAAAACGAAAACGGAGAGTTGAAAACACTCGGTTGGGCAGGCTCGACGACAGGTATTTTCTACTATGCCGACGTTCTCGAAGACGAAGAAATCGACGTTCCGAGAACGACCGACGAACTTGCAGACCTCGTTACGTCACTCGGCGAAACTAAAAAGTCTTTCGTCCAACTTAAAGACGCCAGAATGGGTTATTATCAATATCTCGTGAAAGCATGGATGGCGCAGTACGCGGGGCTCGATTATTACAACAACAATTGGCTTCAACTCAAAGACGAGTCGGGCAACACTCCGTCGAAAGACGTTTATTTAAGCGAAACGGACGGCAGAAAATATGCTCTCGACGTTCTCGGCTCGTTACTTAGCAGCAAGACGATTATCGAAGATCCCGACAAATTTAAGGTCGCAACATATTTCAATCTCGGCGACGCGGTCATGATGGCAAACGGCAACTGGGTGTTCGGCGAGGTGGCCGCGCTTAAAGAAAAGAACATAAAGATGATGCGTACTCCCGTTATCAGCGCGCTTGCCCAGAAACTCGACACCGTAGCCGACGACCAAGAACTCGCCGCGCTTGTTTCGGCTGTCGATAACGTGCTCGACAACGGCGCGACCGTTTCGCTTACCGGCAGCGGCTACGACGTATCGCAAGCCGATTGGGACAGAGTTTACGCCGCGAGAACCCTGGTATATAACAACGGCAGCGAACACGCCATGATCGTCAACCAATATACCAACGCAATGGACGGCGTAAAGAAGTTTATTCAATACTATTATTCCGACGAAGGATTGGCGAAGTTCATAAACGCCACGCATTATTCGGCTAACGCAAACCTTACGGACGAAACGCTCGTAAACACTTCGAACTGGACGGCTCACGAAAAAGAGCAATACGCGAGAAGTAAGACCAACACCAACGTAACCGACGGTAACGCGACGAGCCCCGTATTTTCAAAAACGGCGACTCTTCACCTTTACGGCACGGTAGATATCGTAGGTCAACTCACTACTACGAATAATCCGCAGAGCGCGGCTGATCTCTGGACGGCATTCAAAAACAACGTAAACGCGAATACGGGCTGGACGACGTGGCTTAAAAACGCGGGTATAAAGGGGTAAAAATGAAGAAATTATTACAAAAAATCGCGCCTGCGTGCATTGCGCTCGCGCTGTGCGCCCTTCCTGCCGTTACCGTTGCGAACGCAGGTAAATCGGACGTTAACGTTGCGGATAAAACTTCCATTACCGGTCAGCTCGACAAAGGTAAATGGAGAATTGCCGGCAACGTAAAATCCGAGAACAACGCCGTTGTTTTCGACGGCGATTGCAGCGAAGACGCAAGGATTACCACAAGATATGTTTTCAAGGATTGTTCCGCCGACGAAATAGACGAAATTTATACCTCGTCTTTCACGCTGACGATTTCCGAGATTCCGAGCGGTGAAAACAACCGCTTTGCGGTTTCGTACGGAATGGATAAAATCGCAGGCGGACTCGGAGAAAAAGGGACGAGCGAGGTGTATTTCGTCAACGATAACAAACGGCTCAAAGTCGGCGTTTGCAAATTCGACGAAGAAAGCGGGGCAAAGACGGATATAGTTGCTCCCGCCGAATATCCGTCGCTTGATTTCGGCAGCAGTTTCACGCTTAACGCTTCTTTGGCTACGGACGGGTATATGACCGTTACGATCGCTCCCGCCGGGGTTTCCGCGCCGTACGTGCTGTGCGACGACGCGACGGTGGGCAATACGGACCATTCCGTTTCGGGGCGCGTTTGCATAGGTCAGACGGCTGTGTGCGAAGCGACGATATCGGCGGTTAAGATTAAGTCGTACGACTATATCAATGCCGCCACGCCTATCGAACTTACCGAATCTTTCGATAAAGACGAATACAACGGCAACGCCTTCTATACTCGTTCCGACCCCAACGACGGAACTCACCTGCCGGGCGGAGTAAAGGTGGAAAACGGCGCGTTGACTTTCACGGGGCGTCCGTGCTTTATAAGTTCGGTATACTCGTACTCCAACTTTGAAATGACTTTCGATCTTATCGACGTAACGAGAAAGACCGTGACAGACGCAGACGGAAACGTCGTGAAAGAAAAGGCGAGCGGCTGGCTCGGATTTTCGCTCGAAGCATCTACCGGAAGAGGCTCTTTCGATAACCACGCCCGTACAAACGTTCTTTACACTATGGAAGTGGAAGAAAAGATAAGCAAACTTTACAATCAACTTAACCGCAATCCTAAAATGCAGGAATACCCTTCGGCGTATAAAACCGTCGAAATGGATATTTTAAGCGAAAATAACGAAGGCAAAGTATACAACTATAAGGTATCTATGCAAGACGGAGTTTTTTCGGTGTGGTATAAACTTTCGGACAGCGAAACTTATCCTGCCGAACCGCTTTTTTCAAACGATTTAGGTTATACTCCTTACGGAAGCATTGCGATTATGGCTTACGGATATTGCGGTTATACTTTCGATAATATAAAAATCGTCAACAACGATATTCATCCGCAAAACGTCGAAATAGAGTATAACGGAGTTAAAAACAGAACCGAACCCGACTTCGTTTACGCAGACAAGTGGTCGGACGGCGACCTTATAACGAACAAAATCGGCAAAACAACTTCGGAAAAATCGGGTTGCGGAGCGGCTTTGGGCGGCTTTACGGTTTTGCCGATGTTAGGCGCTATCGCTTTTGTGAAAAGGAGAAAAGACCATGAATAAGAAAGCCCTTTCCGTTATGATGGCTGGCGCGCTTGCGGTTTGTTCCGCGGGCTGCGCAAACAAGACGACAGCCGACGACGTTAAAAAACTTACCAACGGTAATTACTACGTTTCCGAAAAAGGCGTAGCGGCCGAATATAACTCGCTTTACTTCGACTTTCTGGGAGGCAAAGACGTTATGCCGATCGGCGGCTTTTACGGAGTTTATAATTCGGGCGGAACTATCGACGGACTTGAAATTCCTCAGATGGTAAGCGATAAGTATTTCGGACTTATCTCCGACGCCGGCGTGAATATGGTAGTGTATTCCAAAGACGAAGATTCGGATACGGTAAAAAGGACGCTCGAACTCGGTGAAAAATACGGCATAGGTCTGTTCGCGAACATCAATTCGATAACGTCGTTCTGCGGAAGACAGGACGACGCTTCCAAACGTTACACCGCGGGCGATAAAATGCCTTTCGGCGTAACCGAAATGACGAATTACATTTCCGCGTACGCCGCGTACGATTCCTTCCTCGGAATAAAGGGCGCGGACGAACCCTTCTGGTATCAACTCGACGCGTTGCAGGCAACTTACGACGTCTTACGCGAAGTGGACTACGGCAATGTCGAACTATACATCAATTCGCTCGGCTACGGCGGCGGCGATCTGACTTACGGCGGCGGGGAAGAAAATATTACGCAGAAAAAATATTTCAATAAGATTTACGGCAAAATTAAAGTGCCGTTTTTGTCGGCCACGGGTTATTTCTACACGCAAAAGGACACGCCCGACAAAGAACTTTCGATGATGTTCACGCAACTTTCGCAAATTCGTTCGCTCGCGAATAATTACGGAGTGCCGATGTGGAGAATGTTGCAGGCCGGCGGTCAATGGAACGACGGCGCGCAGGAAATCGAATCTGTAGATCCGTATCCCGACGAGGGAGAACTGTTGTTCGACGTGAATATCGCGCTTTGCTACGGCTGCAAGGCAATACAGTACTTTCCGCTCGTCGAGCCTGTGCATTTCGCTTACGCGCCCGGCGGAACTTACGATTTCGACCGCAACGGCATAATTTCGGCGGCAGGCAATAAAACGCGCTGGTATTATTACGTTCAGAAAGCAAACACGCAGATTAAGGCGATAGACCATGTTCTGATGAACAGCGCGAATATCGGTATGATAGTACATGGCGAAAAAGCAAATCTTCTCGCCGATACGCAGGCGGACGACAGAGAGGAACTGATAAGAGACGGTAAATTCCGTCAACTTACTTCCGTTTCCGGCGACGATTGTTTCGTCGGTTGTTTCGATTACAACGGCGGCACCGCGCTCTACGTCGTCAATTATTCGAGAAAGGATAAGGCGAACGTAACCCTCAACTTTGATAAAACCTATGGCTACGAAGTAATTCAGCGCGCCGTATCGGCGGAAGTCGCGGCTAAAAATCTGCCGCTTACGCTCGAGGCGGGCGAAGGTGTACTCGTAGTTCTCAAATAACAAGATGCTGACAATTGACAAACAAACTCTGAATAAATATTCCGTTCGCACGGAAAAACTTACGGAAGCGGTCGAAAAAAAAGCGACGGAAACGATAAAAAAATACGTTTTCGCGGTTACGGGCGTTAGTTTATCCGATGACGGTGAATATAAAATTCTTCTTAAAGCCGACGCGAATCTCGGCACGTCTCATGCGGACGGGTTCATAATCGACGCACAGGGTAACGATATAACGATAACCGGCAAAACGCAACATGCGGTCGTTTACGCCGCTTTCGCGTTCGCCGAGGAGTGTTTAGGAGTTAAGTTTTTGACCGCCGATTGCGAAATCGTTCCGAAAAAAGACGTCGTTAAGGTGGAAAGATACGTCTATGAACCGCTTTTCGAAATGCGGACTTATCTCGTCGGAGATACTTTTCAAAGTTTAGCCGATCAGGACTTTATGGCGAAGGTCAGGATAAAGGACGTGTTTACCGAATCCGACGACGCTCACGGCGGCAAAATCGATGTTTACGGCAGGAACGTATCTCATAACTTTCATTACTACGTTCCTTACGAAAAGTACGGTAATACTCACCCCGAATTCTATCGTCACATAGTCGTCAACGACGAAAAAATGATCACGATCGATATAACGAACGGGCTTTGCGAAGACGGAACAGTCGACGAAAAAATGTCGGAAAGCGTTGTGAAAGCAGTTATCGACGAAATGTATAAAGACGTCGTAACGTATCCTGACGTAACGACGTTTATGCTTACGCAGGAAGACGGATCGGACTATTTCGACGATGAAAACAATCGTCGCTTAGCCGCGAAATATAAACGTAGCGGATTGCTGGTGCGGTTTTGCAACGCCGTTATACGCGGAGTGAACGAAAGAGCGAAAAAGAATCTCGGTAAAACGGTAAAACTCATGACTTTTGCTTATGATTATACAAAAGACGCGCCCGTAAAACGAGAAAACGGAAAAATCGTCCCGATTGACGAAAGCGTGGTCGCCGACGAAAATCTCGTGATACAATTCGCGCTGTTTTCCAACGCCGCTTATCATTATTTCGACGTACGACAGGAAGAAATAGTCAAGACGACGCGCGAGTGGCGATATATCGCAAAAGAGTTTTGGTTCTGGGCTTACGATATTGCATTCAATAACTATTTCGGTTATTACGATTCTTTCAAAAACATAGACGCTAACGTTAAAGGTTTCAAGAATTACGGCATAACTTATCTTTGTATGCAGGGAAGTAACGATAGCCGAAAAAATTGGCAGTGCAATATGCGCGCTTACGCTTACCGGCAATTGATGAACGGAAGCAAAAAGTCTGCTAATCTACTTATAGACGAGTATATCGACGGGTATTATTCGGTTGCCGCGGATAACGTAAGAGAGTTTATGCGGTTGTTTTCCGATAACTACGCCAAAAAACTTGCCGACGGCGCAGATATAAAATTCACAACTTTCGGTAATTTCACAAGCGGCGAAAATAATCCTTATGAAATGCTTCAAAAAGCGATAAAAGCGATCGAAGACGGGGAAATAAAGATAAAGGAACGCTTTGCCGGCAACGAGAGAGAAGTTTATCTCAGACGCCTTGCGGGCGTAAAAATTACCCCGCTCGACCTGATTTACATCAACTACTATTCGTACTTTCCGAACGGAAACGAAGAAGACAGAGCGCGGAAACGCGAGGAATTCGTTCTGGCGGCGAAGTTTGCCGGAATCGACAGAGCAAGAGAAAATTATTCGCTCGAAAGATACGTTGCGTTTACCGAAACGGAAGTGAAAATTCCGCATACAAGCGACAAGTGCGTGATTTAACAACTGAACTTCTATATAAACGACCGGGATTTTGCCATATCTGCAAAATCCCGGTCGTTTCATCTGCCGGTATACTCGTGAACACGAAAAAGTGGCGGCAAAACGTTTCAAAACAGAATAAGCGGAGTTGTTATAGTGAGTTGTTAAAACTAACTTATAGAATTGCGCTTTCGCGCAATAAATACGAAACCACAAAACACAAGAAAACGCTTAAAGACAACGGCGTTAAAGTTGTTTCCGCTACCGAATATATTCCCGACAGCCCCGAGGCAATTATACTCGAAAGTATGATTGAGGGCTACGCCGAATATTACTCCGCCGAACTTTCGCAAAAGGTAAAGCGCGGAATGAACGAAACAAGACAAAAAGGCAACTTTACGGGTGGAACTATCATTTACGGCTATAAAGTAGAAAATCACAAAGTCGTAATAGACGAAGAAAAAGCCGAAGTCGTAAGGTTTATTTACGACCAATACGCGCAAGGCGTTTACGTTAAAGACATAATAAAAACTCTTACCGAAAGAGGCATTTTCAATCGCGGTAAAAAGTTTGCGAGAAATACCGTCTATAACATACTCAAAAACGAAAAGTATTCGGGTATATACAGACACGGCAACGAAGTATTTACGAATATGTATCCGCAAATCGTGCCGACGGAAATTTACGAAAACGTAAGACGAAAGACCGAAACCAACAAATACGGAACTCGTAGCGTTGAAGTCGTGTATCTTCTTCGCAACAAAATTAAATGCGGATATTGCGGCAGTCCTATCTCTGCGGAATGCGGAACGGCTAAAAACGGACAAAAAATACGCTATTACAAATGTTTAGGGCGAAAACACCAAAGCGGTTGTAAAAAGTCGCAAGTCAGAAAAGAAATACTCGAAAAATATGTACTTGATAATGTATGCGAACAAATGCAACGCCCCGAAATATTAGATAAAATGGCAACGTATTTACTGCAAGTGCAGGAAAACCGCATAAAACAAAACTCGGTTCTGACAAATCTCATAAAAGAGAAACGCCAAACCGAGAATACGATAAACAACATTATGCAAGCCATAGAATTAGGCGGACAAAGCGCAACGGTTATGAAACGTATGCGAGAACTCGAAGAAAAACTGACCGACATCGAAAAACGATTGACGATTGAAAAATCTCAAACGGCGTTCAGGCTTTCCAAAGAACAAATAATCGATTATTACAAATCCGCGCTTAAAAAAATGCCGCTACAACTGATAAATTACTTTATAAAAGAAATTCAGTTGTATGACGACAAAATGATAATTATCTACAACACCCCAAAGACGATAAACCTTGACGAAAGTCAGGGTTTTTCTTTTTACGACAAAAACGTCAAAATGCCGTATGTGATACAAAACAGAGAGTATTACGGACTTAAAGATTTCAAACTTATAATGCGTATTTTATAAAGTAGCTTTAATTATCCTCAAATCATAAATGCAAATTTCACCGAATTATATGTCTTTAGAATTGATTTTTTATAATATTTGCATTATAATAAAAAAGCAATTTAATAAAACTACCCGCTTTCAAAGAAAGCCGACTAACTAATCTTCTGTAATGCTATTTATGAGGATTACCCTTTGAGGTTTATAGCAATAGGCCACTCCTATGGTTAGTCAATGATTTTATTGGATTGACTATATCATAGGAGGCAAAGTATCTTTCCATAATTGTTATGGCAAAGAAAAAAACACAATTTATGGACTTAAACCGAGAAACGGCGATGCGTCTTTGGAGTAAGTCCTTTGGCAAAAAAACAAAGGTAATAGATTTTACTGGGCGTGAAATTGCAAAAGGCGCATATAATGACCGTAACAGTGAATATGGTTGGAATGTTGACCATATATTACCACAAAGCAAGGGCGGGAAAACTGCCGATTACAATTTAATTTGTTGTCATATTTCAACAAATGATGAGAAAGCAGACAAATTCCCGTGTTTCATGGCAAACGGAATTAAATTTGAAATAGTTAAAGTTGAAAATCATTACGAAATCAAAAAGGTCGCAAAAACAACTGAGCAGACCAAAACAAACGATATTTCGGATGTGAATTTTTACGACTCTGCCGCAGGCGTACGTTTTTTTAAGCAATTGAAAGGTATACAAAATAAAGCGAGGTGGGTTGGCTCTGTTTTGATTCGGCTGCAAAACGTCAGTAATACCGCAGTAATCGATTTCATTGAAAAATTCCTTAATGAAGAGAATATCTCTTATTCAATGTCAAAAAGTTACCGCAGTGAGGAAACAAAAGTAATCGCAACAAATTATGATATGCCGACAAAAGAAGATGTTTCTGCTTTGCTTGATAAATGTATTCTACTAAATAGTTACATAAAGAATTATTTTGTTCCGATGGACTATGTTACTGAATACGATATCTTCTATCAAGTAAACCATTTTGAAGAAAAGCAGGATATGTATCTTGAGGCTCAAAAAATCAATTTTAATGATATAGACGGCCGACTTGATCTTGATAATGCTTTATTTATAAGCGAACTCGTTTATATCAATACCGAGGCGAAAACTCGGGAGCCTGATTTGAGTTTTGGGTCTTATAAATACAATAAATATGACTACACATACACAAATTTAAGCAAGAATTTAGAAAAGGAGGTTAACGGAAAGTAATACTTTTTGCCTTCTGATATAGCAGAAATTTAGAATGGTTGGTGGCGACCATTCTTTTTTTACGTCCGATTTATCGCCTTTCGTCGCCAGTGGTTGTAGCGCAGTGAAAATCGTAAGTCAACGGCAATAAATTGTTACAGAAAACCTTTAAGTATTAAAATTAAATTTATATTGAATTCTACTCGTTTTTAAAGTTATGCGGCAAATTGACGCGTAACCTCTTGTTACATTACGCAACAATTTTTGTGCTGTTCGTTGACTTCCGTGTAGCCTGACACACTCCTTTCTCACGTCAAGAACCTTTCGCGGCATAAAACCGTCTGCAACTGCTACGGATAAAGTGATACGAACTTTAGCCTACGAACCCCGAAAAGACCGCAATGACGGCACACAGATAACCGAAAAACGCAGATAAACCCTGAATTTTTGAAAAAGAAAAACCCAAACCGAACACTTTCGTATTCGATTTAGGTTTCACTTGGCGGCACGAGTGCCACTCTCATTGAACTTTTGATTGAGTTTTAACTTTGATTTTCGCTTTCAATTTCTTTTCCCATTTCTATATTTTATGTGGTAACTATTTTAAAATTTTCTCTAAAATATAGAGAAAACCTTGACAAACAAAGGTCTTAATGGTAAAATAATATCAAAACTCATCGACAAATTTTGTAAGGAGCAGGAAATGGCAGTCAGTTATAAAAAATTATGGAAACTTCTTATTGATAAGGATATGAAAAAAGAGGATTTGCGCAAGGCAACTGGTATTACTACTACGGCAATGGCAAAACTCGGCAGGAACGAGAACGTCAATACTGAAATACTCGTAAAGATTTGTGCGGCACTTCAATGTGAACTAAATGACATTGTTGAAATTGTTGGCACAGAACAATGAATATTGTAAAGAATGAGATTGGTTTAATAGTATTGAAAACCAAAGCAAATAAAGTATTAGGAGAATAAGATGAATAGACACGATATTATAGATCGAATTGGCACCAAATATCATGTTGGGAACACCGAGAATGGTGAATTTAGTTATGTTCAGGCATTAAAGTCTGTAGGGAAAGATATAAAAGATTATCAAAAAGCAACGATTGGAACGAAGCATCAGTTTTTGGATATCAGATTTACCAATGATCGCTTGGTAATCTTGGTTGAGTGCAAGAACAGATTTAGTCGTTGGGATAAGGCAAAAATACAAGGACAGCTTCAGGATTATGTAAGATTTGAAAAGGCTTACTCAGATAAAAAAATCGTTGCTATCTTGGCAGAAACCGAAGGCGACGATGTTTGGGTTTGGTACGGTCAATCGGTTATTATTGATGACGAGCATAAGGTGTCGACCGAAACCGTTATTCGTATGTTTGAAGAGTATGAAAACTTGTGTTTTGGCAAGGTAAACGATAAGATTAAAATTGTTGATTCTATCAAGCAATTAAACGAAAAATTGCATTCGGATGGTATTAACGAGAAATTGCGTAGTCAATTTGTTGGAACGTGTCTTCTTGCGTTGAAGAATGGCTTGGTTTATAAAGACATTAAAGCAACAATAGATCCCACTACGGGCAAGGAGCTTTCTCCTGAAAAAGTTGTTTTAAAAAACATTAAAGATATTCTCGAAGGTCTGCTAACGAAGAGTGGGACGGTCAATATAAACAAAGCGAGTAAATTGACAATACTTAATAATAAAGTTCTCGGCGACCAAGATGTTGAAAGTCTTACTTATGAAGAATTAAAAGAGATTTTAGAATATATCGATACAAATGTCGTTCCATATATTAACGATAAAAGTACTGCAGGGCAAGATTTATTAAACCTCTTCTTTACGACGTTCAACAAATATGTTGGTAAATCTGATAAGAATCAGGCTTTTACTCCTGACCATATTTGCGACTTTATGAGCAAAGCCGTTGGCGTAAACAAGAATTCTCGTGTTTTAGATCCTTGTTGCGGGAGTGGAGCTTTCTTGGTTAGAGCAATGACCGATGCAATGGATGATTGTGATACAGAAGGCGAAAGAGAAGATGTAAAGAAAGGACAGATTTTTGGCATTGAATATGAAGACGGCGCCTTTGGACTGTCCTCTACAAATATGTTGATTCACGGTGATGGAAACTCAAACGTCATACAAGCATCTATGTTCGATAAGGCAAAGTGGATTTCGGATAATAACATTAATGTTGTTTTGATGAATCCGCCTTACAATGCGACTAAAAAATGTTGTAATCCCGAATATACAAAGAATTGGAGTGCAAACCAAAAAGAAGATCCGTCAAAGGGTTTGCATTTTGTTGAATTTGTTGCAAAACATGTTTCGAAACCTTGTAAGATTGCAGTCCTTCTCCCTATGCAAGCTGCTATCGGGAATAGTGGAGAAACAAAAGAATTCAAAAAGAGAATGTTGGACAATTATACGCTTGATGCTGTATTTTCTTTGCCTAATGAAATGTTTTATCCCGGAGCGTCGGCGGTAGCATGTTGTATGATTTTTGATTTATCGCAAAAGCACGAAAGAGCCAACAAAGAAACTTTCTTCGGTTATTATAAAGATGATAAATTTATTAAACGAAAAGGACTCGGTCGAGTTGAGAAAACTGACTCGGAAGGAAATAGTCTTTGGGTAAAAACAGAAGAACTATGGCTAGATCTTTATAGAAATAAAAAGGTCGTTCCCGGATTGTCCGTTATGCACAAGGTAACGTGGAAAGATGAGTGGCTTGCGGAAGCATATATGGAAACAGACTATTCCACGCTGACGGGACAAGATTTTCAACAAACAATCAACGATTATCTTTCATTTTTAGTAAAGGAAGGAACAGTTTATGAATCTTAACATTAGTGAATGGAAAGAATATCGGTTGGGCGATTTGTTTGAAATCAAAAAGGGTAAACGTCTAACTTCAGAAGATCAAACGGAAGGAACGACTCCATACATAGGAGCTATCGATTCCAATAATGGTGTATCTAATTATATTGGGCAAGCACCAATTCATGAAGGTAACACTATTTCTTTAAGTTACAATGGATCAGTTGGGCAGGCCTTCTATCAGCCGATTCCTTTTTGGGCGACTGATGATGTTAATGTCCTTTATTTCCGCGATAAAACCATATCCTTCAATCGTAACATGGCACTTTTTATCTGTACAATTCTTAAGCAAGAACAATACAGATACTGTTATGGTCGTAAATGGGTGCTTGATTCTATGAATGAAACGATGGTTAAGCTTCCTACAAAAGATGGTAAACCAGACTGGTCATATATGGAAAAATACATTTCATCTTTGAAAAGTCAAGCCGTTACATCTACAAAAAAAGTTGGGGATATTTCCTTTGATTACAAAAAGTGGGAATCTTTTTATTTTGGTCGCTTAATAACAGAGGAAAACATTTATAAAGCAAAAGCTTACAGCAAAACAGAGCTTGTAACAAGCGATGTTTGGAAAGAGGGTTTTATTCATTTTATATCAAGAACGGAAGAGAATAATAGTATCGACTGTTATGCGATGAAAAGCGATTTTTCTGATATTGAAGAAGGGAATGCGATTACTGTTGGAGATACCACATCCACTATAGCATATCAAAGCGAACCCTTTGTAAACGGAGATCACATCATTGTCATTCGTGCAGACTGGCTAAACAAGTATACTGGTATGTTTATTGTAAGTTTATTAAGAAAAGAGCGTTATCGTTATTCATATGGTAGAGCATTTTTAATGGATTCTATCAAGAATACAAAATTACATCTTCCTGCAAAAAAGCAGGATGGCAAACCTATTATTGATGATAGCCATACTGTTTCCGATGAAGGCTACTTGCCGGATTGGGAATGGATGGAGACTTATATAAAGTCTCTACCATTTAGTGATAGAATCTAAAGTGATAGGACTGCGAAAAGTGGATACAAACATGAACGAGATAAAACAATATAGAGATATAGCACTTCCTGCTTTGGATGATTCGCAAAAAGGGTCTATTATGCAAGCAACCAATATAGTTAGTGCGTATAGCGGTGAAGAGTTTGAGCAATTTATTCTTGAATGGCTCAAATATTGTAAAAAGAAACTCACAGAAGATACTACACTAAGTCGAGTAGGCGGAACAGGAGATGATGGGATTGATATTTTTGAAAATACAAAAGGTGAAATTTCCTATTATCAATGTAAAAGGTACAACACCGTATTGACGTTATCGCAATTCACAGATATCATTATAAAAGTTCTTTGGCATTCGTTTACATCAAAGATTGCGAGACCAAACAATCTTTATATAATTGCATTTAAAGGCGTTAACGGGAAAGTTGCGCCATTATTAGGAGTTGACAAAGAACAAGATTTAAAACAACATCTTATCGAAGATGCGAAAAACGCATTGAAACGACTTAGAATTCAAGAGGATAGTATCGGATTTGCACAATACCTTAATGAAATAAATGACTATCGATTTATACACAAAATTGCATTGGACGATATTATAAAAGAGTACTGTATGAGTCCATATGTGTTATTTAGATTTATTTCTTCGAGCCCATCAAGAATCCAGCGACAATATATTCCGAAAGAAGATTATGAGGAAAAAGCATTTTATAAGCAGATTAAATCCATAGCTACACATAACAAGAAAAGGGTTCTTTTAAGCGCTAAAGAGCAATATTATTCAGCATTATGTTTAGAGGAAACGGATAAATATCTTTATGGTAATAATGATGAATTTAGTAAACTTGAAAAAGAAGTATCATCCAACATTTCCACTGTGATCAACAAACATTTCGATGATATGTTTGAACGCTATAATGCAATTATAGATAGAGCAATGACGGCAACTGCCAATAATGTTTCATTAGATTACAGTTTACATATCGTTTGTGCAGATGATAAGGCGGGAATTTGCCATAAATTTGTAAATGAAGATAAATTATCATGGGAGAAAGAAGATGACGACGAATGAATTAATAGCTGTTAATTCGATTTGCGCAAAATTAACAGTATTGCTCTCAATCGATACTGCGTATAATTACTTAAAGTCCGATCTGTTATACCATTTGGCAATTTCGGATTTTTGCGAAGAAGACGGGAGCTTGTGTAGTCGTAGCGTTCGTAATATAAACTCCATATTGTATTATTCAAAGTATATTAACGATGTTCTGCTCAAAATGCAAGTTTTTAATTTGGCAATAGTCGAAGGTGATACAATCAGGTGTTCAACCATTTGTGAACATTTTACATCAGAGTATTGCAATGAATTAACAATAATAAGACTAAAAAAAATAATGAAAATAGCGCATGAATTGTGTCTCAAATCTAGAGACATAAAAATAACATATTCAAACCTTTATGATAAATATGTCAACGGAAATGTGGGAGTGAAAACAGATGAATAACACAATTACTAAAATCGAAATAATAGCAGAACAACCTATTTGTTTTGAACCAAGCAATAAGGCTACATTGATTACAGGTTTTTCGGGTAAAGGAAAAACTTTAATGTTTAAGCTTATCGAATATGCTTTAGGTGAGAATAAAAAAATAGACATCGAAGAAGCGAAGCGTCATTTTAGCGGATTAAATGCTGTTCAGCTAACGTTTTCCAATGGTCAAGTGTTTTACAGAGCCCTCAATAAAACATTTGATGGCAAAATTAAGGAATCTTTGCAAACAGATTTTATCAGCAAAGACGAAAAAACTTACAAGAAAGCAGTGGGCGCGTTATTTGGGCACGAAGATATAAAAGTTTTAAAAAATGGTAAGACAAAATTGCAAGAAACTACTTTTACAGTTTCGGAATACTTAAATACATTGTTTTTTGACGAATCGAGAATTACGGAAGAAAAATCGTTTATTGAAGAAGAAGGTTATTCCGGAATCACAAAACTCAAAAACTACTATAAATATTTTATTACTGGCAAAATAATTGATAACAATGTAATTAGTGATGCAAAAGAAGAACAAAAAGAAGCAGTCATTGAGAAAAAAGTCGTTTCCTATCTTGAGAAACAGGTGACAAAACCACTTACTGAAATTGCAAAAAAAAAGAAGAAATACGAAGGACAACTGAAATCATACAATGAAAAACTACAGCATGTTTCGGATCAAATAAACGATAGGAAAAAACAAATCGAATGCCACTTAATTAATAAAAACAAACTTTGTGCGTTATCTGATTTATATAAGAATCAATTATCCGAAATAGAAACTGCCCTATTATTGGATGATTTTATGAAAGAATCCGAAATCAAATGCCAAAGCTGTGGGCAATCTATCTTATGGCAGCCAATAGATGACATGCAGGATGAAATAAAGAATCTTCACGGTTTAATCGGTGATATTCAAAATACTCTTCATTCTATTGATGAACAAGTTCAAAGTTTGAATGACAATTTAGAGTCATTAATCAAACAAAAAGATACGATAAAAGAACATATTACTCAAACGAGTGATGCTATTTTAGGAATCAATGCACAGATTGAAGATTATCTTGCATATGAAAAGCTAAAATCAATTATTAAAACCAAAAAAAGTAGCAGTGAATCGGCTATTCAACAATTGGTAGAAACGACAAAAGAAATCGAAGATGAGTTTTCCACACAAATAAAAGTTATGTGTGATTCTATTTCAAATAGGCTTAAAAAATGGAAAGTTTTAACAAAAAAAGATGTGGACTTCGACTTCAATAAATTTGACTTTAAATTCAATGGTACAATTAGAGGTCATCTTGCGAAAGGGTATCGCGGTTTTTGCACCGTTGCAATGATAATAGAACTTATTAAGCACATGCAATCTGTTGGCATTCCATGTTTTAATTTTATTTTAATTGATACGGTATGGAAAGTCGCCTTATTTGAAACGGAAAATATAAATGAAGTTGTTTCAGCTTTTTTACAAGACGTTGCACAATGTGGCATACAGATAATTGTGTTTGAAAACGAAAACTTGGGTCTGCCAAGTTCGGAGTATTTGCATATTGACTTAAACAATCAGTAATTCGTTATGAAAATTGGGTTTCCCGATTGTTTAGCACAATGGATGTGGAGGCTTCAAAGTAGCAACTTTTTACTATTTCCATAACCCGCTTAGGCCGTCGGAAATAGCCAAAAAAAACGGAGCAAAATAACAAGTCGAAAAATTCATTATAAATATGGCTGAAAATGCTGGGTACATTAAGGTGTAATGAATAATGTTATCGCATCACTAAAACAAAAAGAAAGTGTCTGCCGAAACACCGGGTAAATACCTGTACTAGTATCATTTAATAAAACAAGAAATGCAGCTACACTCTCAAAAAGTTTTAATCATAAAGCGATTTTTTGCTTTCTATTTATAAGCAATTAAGCCGAGGTTTTTTCTCTCGGCTTTTCTATTGTTATTTACGAGAAAGTTCAATTATCTTTTTTCTTAAAACCTTGTAAAACTCATATTCAAATGTCCTATATAAGTGAGGGGCATTTTTCTTTTGCGAAAAATACGAAGTTTTTGCCCTCTACTGTCCATATGTAGTGAGAAAATCTTTGTCAAAATGAAAAAAGTTTCGTGCAAACCATTTACTTTCGTGCCGGAAGTTTCCAATTATAGTAGAGGAATAATAAATTACCGCGAATTTCTTAAAACACCCCGCCAAAGGGTATGGT
>CAKQJE010000015.1 GCA_934247225.1 uncultured Clostridia bacterium | reverse complement strand
ACTCTATGTATAACACGGGAGCGGAACGCAGTATTAGTCAAAAATACGCCGTCAGACCAAGGTTCGTATTATTCTTGGCTGGCATCGCTCACCAAAGACAAAAGGCACGCAGACAGTATTTTGCAAAAAACGGGAGATAGATTGCCGTTTCCCGCAAGCGGGAGTCCCTCGGCAAGAATTTGCCTTGCGGCAAATTGACGGTCGACGGCAACAAGTTGCCGCGCCCGTGCTATCGCTCACCAAAGACAAAAGGCACGCAGACAGTATTTTGCAAAAAACGGGAGATAGATTGCCGTTTCCCGCAAGCGGGAGTCCCTCGGCAAGAATTTGCCTTGCGGCAAATTGACGGTCGACGGCAAACAAGTTGCCGCGCCCGTGCTATCGCTCACCAAAGACAAAAAGCACGCTATCTAGCGTGCTTTTTGTCTTTGGTGGAGATAGTCGGGATCGAACCGGCGACCTCTTGAATGCCATTCAAGCGCTCTACCAACTGAGCTATACCCCCACGAATGTTTTTCGGATTGCGTCGACGATATGCGCCTATTCATCGCTGATCCGAAATTTGATTCAATATACCGTAAGTTTAGCATAAATCGACTCGTTTGGCAAGCGTTTTGTAGTGTTTTACGGCAATTTATGTTGTTTTATATCTTTTTCATACTGTTTTTATAAATCTGTTTTTATAAATCGATTGATAAATAAATCGGTTTGTGTTACAATTTAATTATGAATATCAAGAATTTCGCGACTTGTAAATTAGTCCCATTTTTTAAAAAGAATTACGGCTACTTTTTTATACCGTTATTCGTTATCGCGGTATTCCTTATCGCTCAGGCGGCGTTCGAAATTTATCCGTTCGGCAGCGCGGTTATGTCGAGTTACGATATGCTCGCGCAGGAAAACCCGTTTATGGAACATCTTTTTTCCGTTTTTAAGGGCGAAAGCGGATTGTTTCATACCTTTTATATCGGCGGGGGAATGGATATGTTCGGCTCGCTTGCGTATTGCCTGATAAGTCCGTTTTCGTTCATTTTTCTGCTCGGCGGAGAGGGGCATACTTTCCATATGGTCAGTTTCGTTCTTCCGCTTAAAGTGGCTTGTTCGGGAATTTCCGCTTTCTGGTTCGTGAGAAAGTATTTTAAGTCGATTCCCGATTATCTTGCCGTTGTTATGGGGCTTTTGTATGCTTACGGCGGCTACTTGTACGTCGCAAATACTTATATCGTATGGGTCGACCTTTCGATTTACGTTCCCGTTATGATCGCGGGATTTATAACGCTTATCGAAAAAGACGATTTAAGGCTTTTCGTCGCGGGGCTTGCGTGTATGATTTACGCATGTTTTTCTATTGCGTGTTTCTCGTTTTTCCTGCTTTTCCCCGTGCTTACGGCGTATATAATTTTCTGCGTGAACAAAGAAGAAAGAAAACATAAGCTTACGAGAATGTGCTTCGGGTTCGTGCTGGCGGTCGCGATAGCCTTGCCGCTTATGGTTCCAGCTCTTTACGCTTACACGAAAGCGGGCAGAAATACGGGTATTTTCTCGGAAATATTCAGAATTTTAACCAAGTCCGAACTCGACAACGGAAAGCTTGTCGAGCATATTTACGAAAAATTCGCTTATATCTTTTGCAATTCGACCTTTATTTTTCTCGGTTGCTACTATTTCATATGTTCCAAAAAAGGGGATAAATTCGCGCTGTTTTCGATAGTCGCGTTTCTTATCCTTATTTTGCCGTGTATCGTGAACGAAAGCATGCTTCTTCTCAATATGGGTTCGTATATGTCTTACGCGCTTCGTTTCGGCTTCCTTCTGGACGGATTCGGGCTTATCGTCGCTTCGAAAGGGCTTACGATGATTATCGAAAAGAGAAGAGAAAAAGAAGAGTCGGGCGGCGATAAAACGAAGAATTCCGAGGGCGGAGAAGCCGTGAAAACGGAAGATAAAAAGGCTCAAACGAAAGCTTATGTCGGCGGTATCGCGATATGTATTCTCGTGTGTGCGGGCGTGTTTTTCACGTTCAGATTTTTCAATTTCATTTACGACGGAGAGTTTAAAACAAGCAAGCTCGTTTCGGCGTTTATGGAATGGAATTCGATGAACGAAAGCAATATGCCTTTCGGCGACTTTTTCCCCGTTTTCGCGCACTCCGAGGGCGGACTCGAAGCGACAATAATTCTGTTTATGATCGTAACGCTCGTGTTTGTCGCGGCGCTTATTTTCATTAAATATCTCAACGTGAAATTCAAAGATGTTGTCTGCGTGTTGTGCGTTTTGTCGCTTTCGCAAACGGTATTTTTCAATTTCTCTCTCGTCAAAGGCGATCGCCAGGGCGGACAGATCGAAAACTATTCGGCATACGACGAATTGGTAAACGGCGTGAACGGAACTTACGGAGAAAATTACTATCGTTACAAAAACTACAAGTACAGCGGATATACTTCGTCCGATTCTCCGCTCGTTCATCACGGCTACGCGCATTCGCTTTTCAGTTCCATGGCGGACGCAAAAAACATCACCGTTCAGAAAAAATTCGGGTATGACGGCAACGGGCAGAACAGTACGAAAACTTCAAGCGGCGGAGTTTTTGCCGACGCGGTCGTAGGATATAAATATATCGTTTACAACCTTTACAACGGCGACGAAAGCGACGCAAGCAGCAGAAAATACTACAAAAAGACAAACATATACGGATTCGAAAAACCGTGCGCCGAAATCGTTGTCGACAGCGGTAACGGCGGGGAAAGAGTTCATTATGTAAACGAACCGAAAGGAGACTACGAGGGTCTTGTTCCCAAAACGGACATTTCCGTTTCGATAAAAGCCGAAAACAGCGGTTACGGTTGCTATATAAACGGCAATTTGTTCTATTTTGCCGTTTCTTCTTCCAGGGTAAAAACGGTAAGGGTAGTAGGGCATCGTATAACAGCCGAACTTAACGGTTTTTCGCTGAACGGCAGCGACAAAATGAACGCGATAGAGTCCGAAAAATGGAAAAAGAGCGGTTCGGTTTATAAAGTTTCGGGCGAGTCGTCGGCGTATATAATTTTCAATACGAACGATTTCGAAAGCGCGGAGGCGACGTTTAATTACGGCAAATCGTCGAGCGGCTCCAACGCGTTTGTGGCTCTCAGAATTTATCTCGACGACGGCAAGGAAATCACCGTTCGGATAAACACGCCGAAATATATCGTTTACGAAAACGAAAACGTTCTTCCCATGTGCGCCGTCGTCGACGGCTGCGAACTTAAAGTCCCGGGAGACAGCAACAGCAGAAATTTGTCGGAAGTCGCCGTGTACGACTTTTTAAGCGGTTCCGTTTCGGGTAAAAGCAGAATAACCGCTTCCGATATCCCCGAGCTTAAAGCGAAACTCGAAGAAAACGCGGTCGAATACAAATTGGCGAAAAACGAAATAATGATTCCCGAATTCACGGCGAAAAAAGGGCAGTATCTTTATATTAATTACGTCGACCTCGAAGGTTACGAGGTGAAAGTGAACGGCAGGAAAACCGAGCTTATCGAAAACGATCTCGATTTTATGATAATCGAACTCGAAGAGGGCGTGAACAAGGTTACTATAAAGTATAAATCGCCGTACTATAAATACATTTTGTTCGGACTTATCGCAGGCGGACTTATCGTCGCGCTTTATATGGCTTTAAAGAAGAAAATGCCTTTCGTTCTCGAAAAAGCGGAGATCGTTATCCCGTATATGGCTTATGCCTTGTCGGCGGTTTTGATCGCGTTCTTCCTCGTGTTCCCGACGTTCGTGTTCCTGTATAAATTCTTCTTCAAGTATCTCGGAATGATTTTCGCGTAAGGGGTTTTCGAAAGCTTTAATATAGGGCAGATCCGAAAGCTTTAATATCGGGCAAAAATAATAAGAGATATAAATAAATATTTTGGTTAAAACATATTCAGCCGATTGCAAAACGGAAGAGAAAGTAATATAATACTTCTGTTTGTTTTCGGAGAGGCTACGAAACTTATGAAAGATAAATATGTAAGTCCGCTTTGCGAAAGATATGCGGACGAAAAAATGCAGCGGATATTTTCCCCCGACAACAGGTATTCCACCTGGCGGAAACTCTGGGTCGCGCTTGCGGAAAGCGAGAAGCAGCTCGGACTTTCGATAACGGACGAGCAGATAGCCGAAATGAAAGCGCATATCGACGATATCGATTACGACAAAGAAAACGAATTCGAGAAAAAGCTTCGCCACGACGTTATGGCGCATATTTACGCTTACGGCGAAGTGTGTCCCAAGGCTCGCCCGATAATCCATCTCGGCGCGACTTCGTGTTTCGTAACCGACAACACGGATATAACTCTTATGCGCGAGGGCTTGAACGAAATAAAGGCGCTTCTCGTGAACGCGATAAAAGCCGTTTACGATTTCGCGGACGAGTATAAGGATCTCCCGATTCTCGCATATACGCATTTTCAGGCGGCTCAGCCGACCACGCTCGGAAAACGCGCCACGCTTTGGCTCAACGACCTTGCGGAAGACTTAAAAAGGCTCGATTTCGAGCTTTCGGGTTTGGCTTTCTTCGGTTGTAAGGGTACCACAGGTACGGGCGCGAGCTTTCTTCAACTTTTCGACGACGAAGAAAAAGTTTTCAAGCTCGAAAAGCTCATCGCGGAAAAATTCGGTTTCGACAAAATCGTTCCCGTTTCGGGGCAGACGTATTCCAGAAAAATCGACTCTTACGTCCTTAGCGTTTTGTCCGATATAGCTCAGTCCGCCGCGAAATTTTCTTCCGACATAAGGCTTATGTGCCATATGAAAGAGGTTGACGAGCCGTTCGAAACCAATCAGATCGGGTCGTCGGCAATGGCATACAAAAGAAATCCGATGCGAAGCGAAAGAATAGCCTCGCTCGCGAGATATGTTATGATAGACAGCTTAAACCCCGCGATAACGGAGGCGCAGCAGTGGCTCGAACGTACGCTCGATGACTCGGCAAACAAGCGTATTTCCGTTCCCGAGGCGTTCCTCGCTACGAGCGGAATACTCAATCTTTATATAAACGTAATTTCGGGTTTAAAGGTTTATCCGAAAGTGATAGAGAAAAATCTTAACAGCGAACTTCCGTTTATGGCGACGGAAAACGTGCTTATGTATCTCGTCGAAGAAAAAGGTTTCGACAGGCAGGTCGCGCACGAAAAAATCCGCGTTCATTCGATAGAGGCGGGGCGCAACGTCAAGGAAAAAGGCGGCGATAATGATCTTATAGACCGACTTTTAAACGATGATGAACTTCATCTTACGAGAGAAGAAATCGAAAAAACGATGAACGCGCACGGCTTCTGCGGGCTTGCGAAACGTCAGACGGAATTATTCCTCGCCGACGTTAAAAAAGACATACTCGACAAAAACGCCGACCTTTTAGGTCTTAAAGCCGTTGTAAACGTTTAAGTCCGACCCGCATTCGGCAGGGCGGAACGGCGCGAAAAAATAAATGCTTAGTCCGACCCGTATTCGGCAAACGGTACGGCGAGATGAAGGCGGCACGGCGCAACGAAAAACGATAAAAATTTTTTATTAAATACAGGAGATTAAATATGCTTACATCGATCGTAGGTATCAATTGGGGCGACGAAGGAAAGGGCAGAATGGTTGACCTTCTTTCCGAAAATTACAACGTTATCATCCGTTATCAGGGCGGAAATAACGCGGGACACACCGTAGTAAACGAAAAGGGCAAATTCGCTCTCAATCTTCTTCCTTCGGGTATTTTAAGAGACGAAACGGTAAACGTGATGGGACCCGGAATGGTTATCGATATAGAACACCTTGCGGGCGAAATCGAAAAGCTTCGCAAAGCGGGAATAGAAATCACTCCTAAGCACCTCAAAATAAGCGATAAGGCGACGATTTGCATGCCTTACGACAAGCTTCTGGACGGTCTCGAAGAGGACAGACTCAAAGACAGAAAATTCGGTTCCACCCGCCGCGGAATAGCGCCCGTTTATTCGGACAAATATATGAAAAAGACGTTCCGTATGGGCGATTTGAAGCACCTTGCTTCGCTTAAAGGCAAAATCGCCGATATCGTGGAATGGAAAAACCTTCTCGTAACGGCATACGGCGTTCCCCCCGTTAAAGCCGAGGATATGTACGCCTGGCTCGACAAATTCGGAACTCCGTTCGTAGATTACGTCTGCGACGTGGGCGAATATCTCGATGAAGCCGTAAAGGAAGGCAAAAACCTTTTGTTCGAAGCTCAGCTCGGCGCGCTCCGCGATATCGATTTCGGCATTTTCCCGTACACTTCTTCGTCCTCGACGATCGCGGCTTACGCGCCCATCGGCGCGGGTATACCCGAACACAAACTCGATAACGTCGTAGGCGTTATGAAAGCTTATTCCACCTGCGTCGGCGAAGGACCTTTCACCTGCGAAATGTTCGGAGACGAAGCCGAAGAACTTCGTAAAGCGGGCGGAGAATACGGCGTTGCCACGGGCAGACCGAGAAGAGTAGGCGGTTTCGACGTGGTCGCTTCCCGTTACGGCGTTAAAATTCAGGGCGCAACGTGTATCGCGCTTACTAAAATCGACATTTTGTCGTATATGAAAAAAATTCCCGTATGCGTCGCATACGAAATCGACGGCAAGAGAGTGGAAAAATTCCCGTTCGGCGAAGAGCTTGAAAGAGCGAAACCGATTTACGAATATCTCGACGGTTTCGGCAGCGACATTTCAGGATGCAGAAAAGCCGAAGATCTTCCCGAAAACGCAATCAAGTATATACGTTATCTCGAAAAAGCAGTCGGTTGCAAGATAAAATACGTTTCGGTCGGAGCAGAGCGTGACAGTTACATCGAACTTGACTGAACAACAGAATAAAAAATCTATCAATAAAAAGCCGCCGCTGCCTCTTTTCACGGCGTGGCTTTTTACGCTTATCGGCGGTTATTTAAGCGCGTACGCCTACGTTCTTTTGGACGGCGTATTCGCCAATATGCAGACGGGCAATATCATAAAATGCGTGATTTTCGCCATAGAGGGCAAACCTTTCGACTATTTGCTTTTGTCGATCGCGGCATTCGTTTTCGGCGTTGCGGTTGCGGCAGCTCTCGGAAAGGTGAAAGCGGGCAATTTCATTTCGATTTTTATCGAAGCTTTTGCCATAGGCGTATGCGTGATTCTGGCGGGAAACGGCGAGAGTAACAAGCTCGCCTTAAACCTTATCATATCATTTTCGTGCGCTTTGCAGTATGAATTTTTCCGTATGGTCGGCGAAAGCGGATTTACGTCGGTTATGTGTACCAACAATTTGCGGCTTGCCGTTCAGAACCTCACGCTCGGCGCGATTGAGAAGAACAAATCGAAGCTTTTCGAAGGCGTTTATTTTCTTTCGTTTATGCTTTTGTTTGTGTGCGGGGTTGTCGCGGGAACGCTTATATCGGACGCCGTCGGGTATATAGCCGTCGCGGCTGTGTGGATTCCGCTGGCGGTCATTCTCGCATTGCAGATTATCGACGGAAAAAATCGTATCCGAAAATAAATTAACCTGTCGGGGTGCCGATGAGAAAGAACGAACTTAAAAACAAAATATTCGTAGTATCCGGCGCTTCCTCGGGGCTTGGCAGGCTCATTGCCGAAAAACTTATCGGAAAAAACTGTAAGGTTATAGGTATCGGCAGAAGCGAGGAAAAATTTCGGAATTTCAAAGAAAAACTCGGCGAAAAAGCCGAGCGTTTTCAAGCTGAAATTTTCGACGTGACGGTTAAAGAAAATTGGGTTAAGCTCGCCGCGGATATAAAGGAAAATTACGGACATATCGACGGAATAATAAACTGCGCGGGCGTTTTTCCGCCGTTTAAAAAGGTGACGGGCGTTTCGTCGGAAGATACCGAAAACGTTATGAAAACAAACTTTTTTTCTGCGGTTTACGCCGTCGAGGCTTTATTCGGTCTTACGGACGGCGCCGATATGCCGATAATCGTAAACATATCGAGCGCGTCGGCACTGTGTTCTATCGTCGGAACTTCGGCATATTCGGCTTCGAAATCGGCTTTTAAGGCTTATTCCGAAATTCTCGGCGAGGAGTTAAGGGGAAAAGCGTACGTCGCGACGGTTATGCCGGGATTTGCGCGCACGGATATTTTCCGCTCACAAAACACCTCGTTTGAGGAAAACAAATTGCTTTATAAAATGAGTATGCCCGCCGAAAAAATGGCGAATAAAATTTTCAAAGGCATAGAAAAGGGCAAAAGAAGAATGATTTTCGGCTTCGACGCGAAGCTTATGAATTTCTTTTATAAGCTTATGCCGAAAACAACGACGAAAATTATCCGAAAAATTCTCAAAAAATCCAAAATGAAATTATTCGAAGATATATTCGATTAAAATGCGGGGCGAGATATGACTGTTTCCGAGGCGTTGTCTGTAAGGCTTACCGAGTTGATGAACGAAAAACATTTGACAGCTTATCGGCTTTCTATGCTTACGGGAGTTAATCAAACAACCATTGCCGATATAAAGAAAAAACGCAATAATTCCGTAAACTTACGCATTATTTTCGAATTGTGTCAAGGGTTTGGAATTGAAATCGTCGAGTTTTTCGACAGTCCGTTATTCAAAACGGATAACATAGACGTTTAAAGTTAAAAGACTGCAAATCCATCAGAAAATGGTTATGTAGTCTTTTTTTGTCCTCTTCCGTCAAATCATCGCGGAAAGCCGCTCGATTTGCCACCTTCCCCGATTGGGGAAGGCAAGTAATAATATTTGAAAAAGTGTTGTCGTAAATCTTATATAATTAAACGATTTTCATATCGAATTCGTTTGTTTTGGTCTTCGCCGCGAAATCGAAAATTTCCATAGCGGTTACGTCTTTTAAAAAGCTGTCTTTCGCCACACCCGAAAGCTTTTTGAAATCGCTTTTTCTCGTCAGCATAGGCACGTCGTTTTCGCCTTGCAGTAAAGACAGAATTTCCGTTTTATTTTTGTTTACGGCTAAAATTTTTAAATACAATTCCGAGTTAAGACACCTTCTTACGAGCTTTTCGTCTATCCCGAGCATATTCGCGAGAAGTATGCGGTTGAGCCGCGTTTTCGTGTAACGTTTGGTTTTTATTTTGTCCACGAGACAGGTCAGGCAGTCGCAATCCCTCGTCAAAGCTTTTATTCTGTTTTCAAGCCCCTCGGTGCAGTCGAGAACTTTTTCGAGTTCTTCGCCCGAGGATTTTATCGCCGCGTAAAAAATGAGATCGTCCGCGGACGGCAGAACGTCGGGCAGATCGTCGTAAACGAAATCGGGAACGCATTTTTTCGTCTTTTTCTTTTTTCCTTCCGAAATCGCAAGCCGTATTGCGGAGGCGGAAGAAATTTCGTCGTATAAAACTTCGTCGTTATATCCCGCGCCTTTTCGGATTATCGGTTGCAAATCGATATCCGCTTTGCTTTGAATAACGGCTTTCGCGTACTCGATACCTAAAATGTTGTTCGGGCTTTTCAAAAGGTCGAAATCGAGATTTTCGATATTCAGCTTTTCCAAAGCGTTGCATTTTGCTTTTATC
This sequence comes from uncultured Clostridia bacterium, assembly GCA_934247225.1. GTDB lineage: Bacteria > Bacillota > Clostridia > Christensenellales > Borkfalkiaceae > UBA10281. The sequence goes on along the minus strand of CAKQJE010000015.1, from coordinate 52,163 downwards.
GAAGTCACGCCCGTTTTAAGTTCTTCTTTGTATATCTTTTTAAATTCTCTGCTTTCTGTGAGAAGAGCGGAAGCGGTAGAGACGAGTTTCGTCTTTTCGCCGCTTTCCGTACCGAAACAAAGGGTTTTTTCGCCGCCACAGTAGTTTATGAGTTTAATCGCGCCTTTTGCGAAAATTTCGGCGTTAGCCGTGGCGAAAACGGTCGGAAGTTCGATAACGGCGTCCGCCCCCGCTTTAACGGCGTGTATCGCCCGCGTATACTTGTCCATAGCGGCAATCTCTCCGCGCTGGGTGAAATCGCCGCTCATAACGATGACGACGTAATCAGGTTTCAGTTCCTTTCTGATATATTCGAGATGATAAAGATGTCCGTTGTGAAAGGGATTATATTCGCAAACGGCGAAACAAATTTTCAAAAGTCGCTCCTTTCGATTGATATTTATCTTTTTTTGGTGTATAATGCAAGTATAAACTTATAAATATATATTATACCAACGGGGCGAAAATATCAACCTTTTTTTATGAAAGATATTCCCGCGGGTAAAAAAAGGAGCTTTGAAATGTCAAAAGTTTTGGACGACATCAAAAGTAGAGCGATAAAACTCAACAAACACATCGTTCTTCCCGAAGGAGAGGACAAAAGAGTCGTAGAGGCTGCCGCCGTTTCCGTAAAAGAAGGCGTTGCGAGAATAACCCTTCTCGGCAATCCCGACGAAATAAAGAAGAATAACCCCGAAATCGATCTTTCGGGCGTTAATATCATCGACCCGAAAACTTACGAAAAAACCGAGGAATACGCTCAGCTTTTAACCGAGCTTCGCAAAGCCAAGGGAATGACGATCGAACTTGCGAGAGAAACTCTTGCCAAGGATTACACGATGTACGGCGCGCTTATGCTTAAAGCGGGCGACGTCGACGGTATGGTCTCGGGCGCGTGCCATTCCACGGCAAACACTCTTCGCCCCGGTCTTCAAGTTATCAAAACCGCAAAGGGAACGCCTATCGTTTCGGCGTATTTCCTTATGATCGCTCCCGAAGGCGGCAACAAATATTGCGAAGACGGCTGCTACATTTACGCAGACTCCGGTCTTAATCAGAATCCGACGAGCGAAGAACTCGCATTCATTGCTCAGTCTTCGGCAAAGAGCGCGATAGCTATCGCGGGCATAAATCCGAGAATAGCTTTCATTTCTCACTCCACGAAAGGATCCGCAAAGCACGCGGACGTAGATAAAGTTACGGCGGCTGTCGCGAAATTCCACGAAATCTGCCCCGAATATCTTGCGGACGGCGAATTGCAGTTCGACGCGGCTATCGTTCCCGAAGTCGGCGCGAGCAAAGCTCCCGGATCTCCCGTCGCAGGTCATGCGAACGTATTGATTTTCCCCGACCTCGACGCGGGCAACAGCAACTATAAAAACACCGAAAGACTCGGCGGTTTCCAGGCGGTAGGTCCGCTTTGCCAGGGTCTTGCAAAACCCATAAACGACCTTTCGAGAGGTTGCCATATGGAAGATATAGTCGCGGCGGTCGCTATAACCGCTTTGCAGACTCAGATTGTTTAAAAATAATATAAACGGGGTAAAAATATGAAAATTTTAGTTATAAACGCAGGCAGTTCGTCTCTTAAATATCAGCTTATCGATATGGCGACCGAAAAAGCGATCGCAAAGGGCGGCTGCGAAAGAATAGGTCTCGACGGGTCGTTCTGTAAACATAAGGCAAACGGAAAAGAGCAGGTCATAGAAGCTCCGATGCCGACGCATAAGGAAGCGATTCAGGTCGTTTTAAACGCGCTCGTCGATAAAAATTACGGCGCGATTTCGTCCATGAAGGAAATAGACGCGGTAGGTCACAGAATAGTCCACAGCGGCGAGGTTTTCAACGATTCCGTTCTTTTGACCGATGACGTTATGAAGACGATCGAAGATCTTTCCGAACTCGCGCCTCTTCATCAGCCCGCAAACATTATCGGGGTAAGAGCTTGCCAGGCGATTATGCCCGGCGTTCCGATGGTAGGCGTATTCGATACGGCTTTCCATTCCACGATGCCCGAAAAGGCTTATATTTACGGTATTCCTTACGAAGCGTATACCGATTTCAAAATCAGAAGATACGGTTTCCACGGCACGAGCCACAGATTCGTTTCGCAGGAAGCGGCTAAATACCTCGGAAGAGAAGGCGACGCAAATTTCAAGGTCATAACGATGCACCTCGGCAACGGATCGTCCATTTCCGCGGTCAAAGGCGGAAAGAGCGTGGATACGTCCATGAGCTTCACTCCGCTCGGCGGCGTTCCCATGGGAACGAGATCGGGCGATCTCGATCCCGCGATCGTAGAATTTCTGGCGGAAAAATACAAGATGACTCTTGCGGAAACGCTTACATATCTCAATAAAAAATCGGGCGTTTCGGGACTCAGCGGAGTTTCTTCCGATTTCAGAGATTTAACGGCGGCTGCCGAAAAAGGCAATCACAGAGCGCAGCTTGCTCTGGACGTGTTCTGTTACAGCTGCAAGAAATATCTCGGAGCTTACGCCGCGGCAATGGGCGGGGTAGATTGCGTGGTATTCACTGCGGGTATCGGCGAGCATGACGGCGCGGTAAGAAAAGCCGTAGCTTCCGACCTCGGATTTATGGGAATAGAGATAGATAACGCCAAAAACGATCATCTCGGCGACGGCATCTGCGACATAACCGCAGAGGGCGGAAAGGTCAAGGTTCTCGTAATTCCCACCAACGAGGAACTCGTTATCGCCCGCGACACCGAAAGACTTGCAAAATAAGTTAAAAATTTCGGATAAAGTCTTGAAAAAAAATTGACAACGAAAAATAAATAATATATAATTGTAAGGCTATATATGGTTATAGACGTAAGAAAATTAAAAAACAGCGGTAAAGACGGGTGTTCGTTCTGTTTCGAGTATTTGCCGGACAATTCGCTTATAACCCTTCCGCATTCTTCGTTCAAACGCCCCGTTACGGTAACGGGCGAGCTTGAACTTGCGGGAGACAAGGTTTATGCGAACGGCGAAATCTCGTACGTTTTGGAAACGGAATGTTCGAGATGCGGAGAAAAGACGGAATATCGCGGTTTAACGCATTTCGACGAGGCGTTTTCGGACGATCCGAACGACAAAGAAGAGGATTTTTATCCTTTTTCGAAAGGTTTGGTGGATTTAACGAAAATGGTTTGCGATTCGCTTGTCATATCGTTTCCTTACACGGTTTATTGCGAAAAAGACGAAAAAGAGAACGAAAGCGAAAGCGAGCAATAAATCTTAGCCGTATTTACCGAAAGAATTAAGAGAGGTACAAAACAATGGCAGTTCCTAAGCATAAGACTTCCAAAATGAGAGCAAGAACAAGATTTTCCAATAACTCCAAATTGACCGCGCCGACTTTGGTTGCGTGTCCTCAGTGTCATGAACTCAAAGCTCCGCACAAGGTTTGCCCCAAATGCGGATACTATGACGGAAAGGCAGTTGTCGCAACTGATAACGCCGATTGATCGGAAAATGAATAATTAAGGCGGATAGCTTAGCTATTCGCCTTGTTTTCGTAGAATAAATTTTGACGAACGAGCATTAATCGATTGAAAGTCGCCGAAAATTTTTTTCGATAAGAGAGTCGGGGTAATGGAAAAAAATGAGAGAAAGAAAAATATAATAGGTAAAGTTCTTCTGTTTTCCGCAACTTTGGTTTGGGGGAGTTCTTTCGTCATCTTAAAAGATACTCTTTCCGAACTCGGCAACGGCAACTTTACTTTTTTTATTCTTGCGGCAAGGTTTTTGATCGCGAGTCTTATTTTCGTACTTTTTTCCGTTAAAAAATTCAAATTTCTCAATAAAAAGCTATTTCTTCACGGTATGAGTCTGGGCGCGGTGCTGTTTATGGCGTATGCCGTGCAAACCGTGGCTTTAAACTTTACGACGCCGTCCAAAAATGCTTTCTTAACCGAAATTTATTGTATACTCGTGCCGTTTTTGTCCTGGCTGTTTTTTAAAAAGCGTCCTTCCAAGAAAAATTTCGTGGCGGCGATCATGTGTTTTTGCGGAGTTTTGCTGATTGCGTTTTTCGGCAAGACGGAAAAGGCGTCCAATGAAATTCTCGGGGACGGGCTTACGATTTTCAGTGGATTGTTTTACGCGTTGCAAATCATTTTAATTTCGCATTATACCTGCGACGGCGACGACGCCATGCTTTTGTTGACGTTCGAAATATTAACGGCTGCGGTTTTATGCACGCTCACGTCGCTTGTATGGGAGTTTCCCCGTCACGGCGCGGAGCTTTCGCTAAGCGCGGAAGCCGTGTGGAAGATTTTATATCTTGCGGTTATAGCCACGGGTTTTGCTCAGTTCGCTCAGATGTACGGGCAGAAAGTAACTTCCGCAACGACGACTTCGATTATAATGTGTTTCGAAGGCGTTTTCGGCGTAATGTTCGAGTTTATTTTCGGGCAGAACAACCTTAACGTATTTATAATTATAGGATTCTCGATTATTTTAATCACGCTTATTTTAAACGAAACGGACTTAGGTGCGGTTAAAAAAGCAATCGAGAAGAGAAAAAACGAAAGAGAAAGCCGTAGTACGGGCGGAGAAACAAACGATTATGAAGAAAAAGACGATACAAAACGCTGAAATAACGCTCAGCATAACCGACGATTCCGACTTTTTGTCCAAGTATTCGCCGAGCGATAAACCCGTTATTTCGTCCGAAGTGGCGGAGTTTCTGGAAAACGCGGCAAGGGAATTTCATCCGAAAGCGGAAATAAAACTCACGATCAAAGGCGACTGCGTCGACGATAAAGAAAAACCTGTTTATGCCGACGCGATAAAAAATTATTTCGAACTTAAACGTTGCGAAACGGAACGAGATATACGCAGAAAAACGTTCGTTTCGATGATTTTTACGATTATAGGCGTGATCGCGCTTGCCGCCATGTTCTTTGTGGACGGTATTTTCAAAAACGAAATCTGGACGGAATGCGTGGATATTTTCGCCTGGGTTTTCATCTGGGAAGCGGTCGACCAATTTTTTATAGAAAGAAGCGGGCTTTTGATGCGCAGAAAAAGGCTTGAAAATTTCGTTAATATAACGGTGAATTTTATATAAGGAAACGGCGGAACGAATTTCGTACAGGTTACGAATTTCGTTCCGCCGTATTTTATTTTTTATTGTTTCTTAGTTCTTCGAGTTTGTTTTTCAAAGCGATAAAACCTTGCTCGAAATCGTCGGTGTTTTCAACGGTTTTTTCCATAGGGCAAACGTCGGTTTTGGTTCGGTTCATTATTTTTTCGGTAATTTCCCCGAACGAAACGGCGACGTTATGCCTTTCGAGATAAGCTTTTCCCGCCGAAGAAATAACTTTCGCAAAAACCGATTTCACGCCTGCTTTAACGAAAAGCATCGCGGCGGCTTTCCCGACAACGAGGTCTGCCGCGGAAAATCCCGCGAACGTTTTTCCTTCGCTTAAAAAATCCACGAGCGGGGCGACTCCTCTTTTGTCGCTTACGATTGTTTCGCCGTTTTTTACCAACACGATCGAATGCCCGTTAAGGGCGTTTTTTGCGATTTCGAGATCAGTCATTGTCTTTGTCTATAACCTTTTTAAGTCCGATAACGATAAACGGAATGATCGCCGCTTGAAGGAAAAGTCCGATAAGTCCCGTCTGAATCTGTCCCCAGATCGTTGCGGGGGTGAATGGCGATACGCTTTGGAAAATCGTCACGGCAAGCATAAATACCCCTATTCCGCAAATTTCCGCAAGGATAACCGCTTCTTTGTTAAAACAATGCGTCGAAAGTTTGTCCGTGAAAACAAACGCGCTTCTCGGGTATCTCTTAACGAGACATTCTCTCAAAGCGGGTTCGCTTTGAGAGAAGGGCTTTTTACGGACATTCCGAGATCTTCGGGCATAAGAAAATTCAGAGAAAGCGACGTAGAAACGCTGAGAATAATCGAATGTCTCAAAAAAACGGGACTCGAAATCAAGGATATAAAGAAATTCATCGGTCTTTGCCGGATGGGTAAGGAAACTTACGCGGAAAGAAAACAAATATTCGAGGAAAGGAAAATCGCCATCGAAGAGGAAATGGAAAAGCTCAGAAAAACTCTCGCGATGCTCGAATTTAAATGCTGGTATTACGAAACGGCGATAAAGGACGGCGGAGAAGAAAATATAAAAGCAATGCTTCCGTCTTCGCTTCCCGAAAATGTACAGAAACTGTACAATTATGCGCACGAATAAAAATTTTACATAAACTACTTTACACGCGAATAAAGAATTTACATAAATTACATTCGTTTTAACGACATTTATGTAAACATATGATATAATGATATTGTAAAACCGCTAAAAGGAGTATGATATGGGAGAAGAAATCATTTCCAAAGAGGAAATTGCTTCGAAAGAAGAAGTTTCGCTTGCTTACGAGAATAAAAAACAGATTTTAAAAGGCGGTTTGCTCGGAGTTTTTATAGGCCTTGCGATTATTGTTCCCGGCGTAAGCGGCGCGGCTGTCGCGATAATTTTCGGGTTGTACGAAAAACTGCTTTTCGCGATGGGCAACGTCTTTAAAAAATTTAAAAAATGCTTTATGTTTTTGTTGCCGATAATAATCGGCGGTATAATCGGTATAATCGGCGGCTTTTTCGGGGTTAAACAACTTCTCAATTTGTTTCCGTTCACGGTCATCGCACTGTTTGCCGGGCTTATGTTCGGCTCGTTCCCTGCGATTTCAGACCAATTGGAAGATAAATCGCGTACGCCGCTCAGAAATATTTTATTAATTCTCGGCATACTTATTCCGATAGCATTTTCGGTAATATCTGTTGTATCTGGCGGAGCAGAGCGTACCCTCGAAAATCTCAGAATTTATCATTATATAATGTTTATCGTATTGGGTTACGCGATAGCGATAACTCAGATCGTCCCGGGGCTTTCCGCAACGGCGCTTTTAATGATATTCGGCTATTTCACGCCGCTTATGAACTCGGTCGGGTTCGGGCTTCTTCAAAATATCCCCGTTCTTATGGTTTTTGTGTGTCTGCTTGTCGGTTTCATTGCGGGGCTTCTGACGTTTTCGAAAATTCTCTCGGGGATATTGGAGAAATACAGAACGAATTCGTTCAATCTTATCGCGGGGCTTTCGCTCGGCGCGGCGATAACAATGTTTTTCAATCCCGAAACTTACGCCGTTTATGTCGGTTGGGCGGAACAAGGGTTGCCCGTAGTCGAATTTATTTGCGGAATAATTTTGTTCGTTGCGGGAATTTTCCTTGCATACAAACTCGTTAAATACGAAAGAGATAAAAACGTAAAATAAATATGAACGCCGACCCGCAGAAAGCGGGTCGGCGAAGTTGTAAAAAGGATATGTTTGAATTTTTATTGCCTGCGGATTTGTTTTTTTTGAAAATCGCGGACGGCTTGCGCTCGATTTGCGGGGTGGTTTTAACGCCGATTTTCAAAGCGATAACGCTAAGCGGAAACGCGGGGTTGATTTTCATTATCGCCGCCGCTATAATGTTGATCTTCGGCAAAACGCGAAAAACGGGTGTTGCCGCGCTTGTCGCGCTTGCTTTTGGCTTTTTATTTACTAATATCATTCTGAAAAACGCAGTCGCGCGCGCACGACCTTTTTCGGATACGACTTCGGAATTTTATACGGTATGGAAAGCCGCGGGGAGTTTGGTCGAGAGCGGGTATTCGTTCCCTTCCGGGCATACTACGGCGGCAACGGCGTTCGGAATTTCGTTGTTTTTATCGTTAAATAAGCGTTATTCGTGGGCTTTTTTGATTATTCCGCTCGTTATGGGTTTCACGAGGATTTATTTTGTCGTGCATTACGCATCGGACGTTCTCGGCGGTTTGATCGTCGGAGGGATAGCCGCAACGATTTCTTACTTTATAATCAGAACGATATATAAAAAGTTGAACAAAACATAATGTATGCGGGTGATAAATTGTCGCCCGCATTTGTTTATAGAGTTGTGAGGCGATACCGATTATCTTTGTTTGTTATATAAAAAAGGGGCGATCATTGATCGCCCGCAAATGATTAAACTTAAAATTTTATTACCCGAGCATATTTACAAGAAGCCCGGGGACAATATTTCCCGCCTTGTAAATTTCAAGACGATCCGCCATATTCTTTTCTATCGCTTCCATTTTTGTAACGGGAAGCTTGTAATTGGAAAGGTCGATGGCTTTGTTCGATAAAATATTAATCGCCGCTTCGGCGTTTCCGTAGCCGTTTGTCACGCACACGTTCGTAAGCTGTTTACTCATAGCCGTACCGAAAGGAACTTTCAGGTTAGGCGAGGAGTAACCGACGAGTGCGACGGTTGCGGAGGGAGCGGCAACTTTGTACGCAAGTTCCGCGGGGATTCCCGAACGGGTGAGGTAAACCACCTTTTCCGCCATTCTTCCGCTTGTAAACGAAGCGATTTCTTTATCGGTTCTTTGCGAAGCCTTGACGGTGTAATAAATGCCCGATTTTTTAGCGAGCAGAAGCTCGTTATCGTCGTTACCGACCAGAATGGGTACTCCCTGATAATAAATAATAAGCTGAGCGATGATCGAGCCTAAAACCGACGAACCGAAAATCGCGATATGCTGCCCTTTTTCGATGTTGAGTTTGTCGATTGCGGAAACGGCAAGCGTAACGTAATCGATATAAACGGCGTCGTCGTCCTTAACGGTTTGCGGAAGAGAATAAACCTCGTCCGAATCGAGAACTGCGAAGTCCTTTAAAAAACCGTCCGAATTACGCCCCGCAATTTTAAAATTATAACATTTTTCGGGTTTGCCGTTGGTGCAGTGATAGCATTCGCCGCACGCTTTAACGGGGGAAAGAAAAACTCTCACGCCTTTATCGAGATAAGGCGACGGCTGCCCGAGTTCGGTGATCTGTCCGACCGCCGCTCTTCCGGGGATTATCGGAAGTTTTACCGATTTATCGTCGCCCGCAAAAATCGCTACGTCTTCTTCGGTGATAAGCGTGCGCGTGAGTTTTATCTTGACGCTGTCCACTCCGCTTAAACTTTCTATTTTATTGATTTCACCGATTTTGCCCTGTTCGGTTATTTGCCAACCTCTCATTGATACCACCTTCGGAGCAATCTGCCCCATTTACTTCATTATATAGTAATCTCTTTTATTTTGCAAGCAAAAAAGTACCAAAATAATTAAGAAAATTTAGTCATTTTTGATTTAAACGTTTGACATCGCCGTAAAAATACGCTATAATGATATAGCATTAAGTTCAGAGAGGTGAAAAATATGAAAGCGGATATTCATCCTAAATATAAAATTGTCACCGTCCAGTGCGCTTGCGGAGAAAAGTTTGAAACGGGAACTACCAAGAACGTCGACGTAATCAAAGTCGATATTTGCAGTAAATGCCATCCGTTCTTCACCGGCAAGCAGAAACTTGTCGATACAGGCGGACGCGTTGATAAATTCAAGAAAAGATTCGGTCTTTAATTTTTTGCCTTTTATAGGCAAAACAGCGAAATTTTGCCCTATGGTTTTATCCTTAGGGCTTATTTTTTATCCGAAAATATCGGATTAAGAAAGCCGTCCGCGGTTTGTCGGCTAACGATTCCGAATTTTCAAAAGCGGTTATATAAAAACTTTCAAAAAGGTTATATAAATGAGAGATAAAAAAGTCAAAAAAACATCCATAGGCGGTCAAGCCGTTTTAGAGGGCGTTATGATGCGCGGCAGAACGGGTATCGCCACGGCGGTAAGAGACTCCGACGGAAAAATTCGCATAGAAGCGGAACGTATTACGCCGCCCGAAAAGAAAAATTTCTTTGTGAAGCTCCCGATCGTAAGAGGCGTCGTCAATTTCTTTTCGTCGCTCGTTACGGGAACGAAAATTCTTATGCGCTCCGCCGAGGTTTACGGCGGCGACGACGAAGAGCCTTCCAAATTCGAAAAATGGCTTGCGAAAACCTTTAAAATCGACATAATGGACGTCGTTTTGTTCTTCGGCGTGGCGTTAGGGCTTGTCTTTTCGATAGCGTTGTTCTTTATTTTGCCCACCGTTCTCGGAAATCTGTTTAAAAACGCGTTTCCCGAAATGAACCTCGTCCGAAATTTAATCGAAGGTTTAATAAGAATAGCCATTTTTGTCGGTTACATATTGTTTACGTCGCTTCTGAAAGATATAAAGCGAACGTATATGTACCACGGCGCTGAGCATAAAACGATAACGTGCTATGAAAAAGGACTCGATTTAACGGTCGAAAACGTTAAAAAATGCAGAAGAGTACACGACAGATGCGGAACTACGTTTATGTTTTTCGTTATGCTCGTAAGTATTCTGGTATATTCGGTCGTCGGCGCGCTTATTCCCGTTATAAACGAAAATATCTGGATCAAGATTTTGTCGCGAGTGATTTTGTTGCCGCTTGTCGCGGGGCTTTCTTACGAGCTTTTGAAACTTCTCGCAAAAACCGACAGCCCGCTCGTTTACCCGCTTAAACTGCCAGGGTTGTTGCTGCAAAAACTCACCACAAAGGAACCCGACGACGGAATGATGGAAGTCGCGATCGCGGCGTTTAATAAGGTTCTGAAAATGGACGAAGATTCGAACGAACCCGAATGCAAATTCGTTTGCCCCGAAAAGGTTTCTTCGGTTAAAAGCGGTCTTTGCAAAAAATTCGAAGAAAGCGGCGCCGATCCCGTGGACGCGGAATGGATTATTTCGATCGTTACGGGCATAAAACGAAGCGAACTTAACGGCGAAACGAAAGTCAAAGCCTCGGATATAGATAAGATAAACGAGCTTGCCGAGCAAAGACTGAAAGGCAAACCGCTTTGTTATGTTCTCGGTAATTGCGATTTTTACGGTTACGAGATAAAAACAGACGAAAGAGTTCTGATTCCGAGACCCGAAACCGAAGAACTCGTTTCCGAAGTTTTGAAGTGCGTAAATAAGGACAGTGCCGTTCTCGATTTGTGTACGGGAAGCGGCGCGATAGCTCTTGTCATATACAAAAAGAGCGGCGCAAAGGTCACCGCAACCGACGTTTCCAAGGACGCGTTAGACGTTGCCGAAGCAAATTTCAAACTTTTCGATGCCGACGTAAAAACGGCGTTAATCGACTTATACGGGGACTTAACCGATAAATTCGACGTAATCGTGTCCAATCCTCCGTACATAAAATCGGAGGATATTCAAAACCTCGACGGCGTTGTTAAAGACTACGAACCGCATATCGCCCTCGACGGCGGGGCGGACGGACTCGATTTTTACAGACGTATCTGCGCAGGCGCGAAAGATAGATTGAACGAAAAAGGACTTTTATTCCTCGAAGCGGGGATAGGTCAGGCGGAAGATATAAAAAATATGCTCGAAAAGGATTTCGACGTGGAAATCATAAAGGATATTTCGGGCGTTGACAGAATAATAAAGGCGGAACTTAAATGAACCGAAAACTCGAAGAAATTTACGAAAGATACGAAAAATTAGGCGAGCTTTTGGCTGACGGCGCGGTTTTATCCGATATGGCGACGTGGAAAAAGTACGCCAAAGAACGGAGCGACATCGAAGAAACAGCTTTAAAGTACGGCGAATATAAGTCTGCCGAAGAGGAGAAAGACAACCTCGAAAAAGAGCTTAAAACCGAAACGGATAAGGAGATGAAAGATCTTCTCGAAGCCGAAATCATCGAGTGCAAAGATAAGCTCGAAAACCTTAAAACCGAGTTGAAAGTGCTTTTGCTTCCCAAAAATCCCGATGACGACAAGAACGTTATCGTTGAAATCCGAAGCGGAGCCGGCGGCGAAGAAGCCGCGCTTTTTGCAAGCGATCTGTACCGTATGTATTCCCGTTACGCCGACAAAAACAGGTGGAAAACGGAGGAAATCGACATAAACGAAACCGAACTCGGCGGAATAAAGGAAGTCGTATTTTCGATAAGCGGCAAAGGCGCTTACGCCAAACTCAAATTCGAAAGCGGCGTTCACCGCGTTCAGCGTGTTCCCGAAACGGAGTCGCAGGGAAGAATTCAGACTTCCACCGTTACGGTCGCTGTTCTTCCGGAAGCCGTGGACGTGGAGATAAATATCGACGAAAAAGACCTGAAAATCGATACTTACCGTTCTTCGGGCGCGGGCGGACAGCACGTAAACAAAACGGAATCGTGCATACGTATGACGCATTTGCCGACGGGTATCGTAGTAACCTGTCAGGACGAGCGTTCTCAGCTTAAAAACAGAGAAAAGGCGATGAAAGTTATGAAAAGCCGCCTTTATGATTACTACAACAGCCAATATCAGAACGAATATGCCGAAAACAGAAAAAATCAGATAGGCACGGGCGACAGGTCGGAGAGAATAAGGACTTACAACTTCCCGCAAGGAAGAATTACCGATCATCGTATCGGTTACACGGCTTATAATCTGGACGAATTCCTGCTCGGCGATATCGACGCGATGGTCGAAGCTTTAACGATTGCCGACAGAGAAAAGCGCCTTACGGACGAAAAAGATTAAAAGCCGGACATGACGGATTGCTTTTTTTAAGCCCGATAAAACCGAAACAGGCTTTAAAAGGTAGACAAACGCGTCGGTTTGTGATATAATCGGTAATCGTCGAGAAGGTTGTACGGTTGCGGCAGAGAAATCTGACGAGGAAAGTCCGAGCTCCGCACGGCAGGATGCCGCCTAACGGACGGTGAAGGTGACTTTAAGGAAAGTGCAACAGAAAATTACCGCAAGGGAAACCTTGTAAGGATGAAAAGGCGAGGTAAGAGCTCACCGGCGGCTCGGAGACGAGACGCGCTGTGTAAACCCCATCCGGAGCAAGATAGGGGCAGTCCGCAAGATAGCCGGTCGGGACTGCCTGTAAAACGTCGCTTGAGCTTATCGGCAACGGTAAGAGTAGATAGATAACCGTATTAAATGACAGAACTCGGCTTACAGACCTTCTCGATATTTTTTTTAACCCCTGCCGCGGATATTTTCCGCGGTTTTTTTATTTTCTGTCGTCCTTTAATCAAGGTCGCTTGCTAAATACTTTACAAAATGTCTGAAATATTATATAATCTATTTCGGAATTATGAAAAAATTTATTCTTGCAAGCGGTTCGCCGCGCAGAAAAGAAATACTTTCGCGCGAGGGTTATGACTTCGAAATAATCCCGAGCGATAAAGAAGACGCGTTCGATAAAACATGCTCCGCGAAAAAATTTTCGGTAAGGTGCGCCATAAGTAAGGCTGCGGACGTGTATTCCCGCTCCGATAAGCAAGCCGTCGTTCTCGGCGCGGACACGGTCGTGTCGATAGACGGCGAAATTCTCGGCAAAGCCGCGGACAGAGCGGAAGCCGAAAAAATGCTCAGAAAACTTTCGGGGAGAAAACACGTCGTGACGACGGGTTATGCCGTTTTAACCGAAAATTTTTCGGAAACGGGGAGCGTGGACACGGAAGTTGTATTCAACGAGCTTTCGGACGAGACGATAAACGCGTATTTAGGCAGCGGGCTTTGGAAAGGAAAGGCGGGTTCTTACGGAATACAGGACGGTTTTCCGCTCGTCAAAAGCTTTAAAGGAGACAGAGACAACGTCGTGGGGTTGCCGATTTCGGAGATAAAGCCTACGCTCGATCTGCTTCTTTGAAATCGGGCAAACCGAAGCGTTAAAACCGCAAAAAAACGTAAAAAACCATAAAAGCAAAAAAACGTAAAAACGAAAAAGTACATTTACTCGAACGGACGATACAGGAGAGTATTTTATGAGAGGAAACATAATCGCAGTCGATATGGGTTCGGTGAACACCGCGATATACCAGCTCGGCGCGAACGTCGTTTTGTTTGAACCGAGCGTGGTTCTCATCGACGAACAACAAAAGAAAAAAGTTAAAGCCGTGGGAAGCGAGGCGAAAAGGCTCATCGGAAAAACCGCGGGAAAAACTTCGACGGTTTTCCCGATAAACGAGGGTCTTATCGTCAACGAAAAAATCGCGGCGATGATGCTTGAAAACTTTTTGAACAAGATTACGCTCAAAAAACTCAGTCTTCGCCCGCAGGTTCTTTTATCCGTGCCGTGCGGTCTCGATAACGACGAAATCAAAAAATATCTCAGGGTTTTCGCTGCCGCGGGCGTGTATTCGATCGACCTTGTGGAGTCGCCCATTTTAACGGCTTTGGGTCTCGGCGTTCCGTTAAGCGAATCCAACCCTTGTTTTTTGGTGGATATCGGCGGAACTTCCGCAAATATCGCCGCGGTCTCGCTCGACGGAGTGATCGCGGGCGTTAACGTAAACATGGGCGGAAGAAACATCGACGCGATGATAATGAAGCATATCGAGGAGTTTTTCAATCTCAAAATCGGTACGCTCACGGCGGAATCTCTGAAAATTCAGGTTGCCAGCCTTTACGAAAACGACGGCGCGAGAACGGTTATAAGCGGCAGAGACGTTACGAGCGGAAAACCCCGTTCGGTTTCGGTCTGTTCGCAGGATATTCTATTCCCCGTAAAGATTTTTTTCGATAAACTTTTCGAGGTTATAGAACTCGTCCTTGCAAAGCTTCCAGCCGAAGTTTCGGCGGAAATCCGCAGGAGCGGGGTGTTTTTTGCGGGCGGCACGAGCAGAATTCCCGGGCTTGACGATTACTTTAAGGAACATATGGCAATAAAAGCAAATATTTCCGACGACCCGGAGATTGCCACCGTAGTAGGCGGCGGAATGGTTGCGGGAAACTCCGCACTTTTGAAACGCATAAAAATCGTTAAGCGTTAAAATTGCGGGTTAACCGACTTATAGAGGGGTTTTTATCTGTTGATGAATAGAATAAATTACGATTTCGAGATGAAAAAGGAAATCGAAAAATTTAACGGAGAAAAGAGAACTCTTTTGCTTCACAGCTGCTGCGGACCTTGTTCCACGGCTGTTATAGAACGGCTCGAACCGTTCTTTTCGATTACGGTTTTCTATTTCAATCCGAACATTACCGAAAGCGAAGAATATAATTTAAGGCTCAACGAGCAGAAAAGATTTCTGAAAGAAGCTTACGGGGACAAGATTAAAATTATCGACGGAAGATATAAATCCGTCGAATTTTTCGAAAAAGTCAAAGGTCTCGAAAAAGAACCCGAAGGCGGAAATCGTTGCAAGGTCTGCTTTTTCATGCGCTTGGAGGAAACGGCGAAAGTCGCGGCGGAAGGCGGCTACGAATATTTTTGTTCGACACTCACGGTAAGCCCGCATAAAAACGCCGATATTATCAACGAAATCGGCTTAAAAATCGGCGAAAAATCAAGTGCCGAATACCTTGTGAACGATTTCAAAAAGGAAAACGGCTATAAACGCTCGATAGAGCTTTCCAAAGAACACGAGCTGTACAGACAGCATTATTGCGGGTGCATTTATTCCAAATATTCGCACCTTGTAACGGAAGAAACGTAACGGAAGAAATTTTAAATGAGAATAATTGCGGGAAAACACAGAGGCAGAACGCTTAAAGAATTCAAGGGCAGGGACATTCGCCCCACGTCCGACAGAGCGAAAGAAGCGTTGTTTAATATAATTCAGTTCGACGTTGCTGGGTCGCATTTTCTCGATTTGTATTCGGGAACGGGCGGAATAGGTCTGGAAGCGATTTCGCGCGGCGCGGACAAAGTGGTTTTTGCGGATAATTCGAGGGAAAGCGTTAAGCTTCTCAAAGAAAATCTTGCATATTTAAAGGAAAAAGCAGACGTTTACGAGGGCGACGCCCTCTCTTATGTTTCAACGACAAAAGAAAAATTCGATTTCGTCTTTCTCGATCCGCCTTACGCGCTCGACGCCCGTCCCGTCGTTAAAGCCGTTAAAGACAACGGGCTTTTAAATGCGGGCGGAAGGATTATTTACGAGCATTCGGGGAAAAGCGCGGGCGAAATCGAGGGGCTTAAACTTACCGACACGCGCGTTTACGGCATAGCCGTATTCGACTTTTACGAGGAGATTTAAGAAGATTTAAAATGAAAAAGTGCGTTTTTGCGGGTACGTTCGATCCCGTAACCAAAGGTCACGAGGAAATTATCTCGAAATGCTCCGATCTTTTCGACGAGGTTATCGTCGCGATTTGCGTGAACGTCAATAAAACGACGATGTTTTCCGTCGAAAAAAGACTCGAATTTCTCAAAAAAACCTGCGAAAAATATAAAAACGTGAAAGTTATGTATCACGAAGGGCTTCTTGTCGACCTTCTTTTGAAAGAAGGCGCGAAATATAACGTGAGAGGACTCAGAAACGGCAGAGACTACGAGTACGAGAACGAAATGAACTTCGTAAATTCCGAGCTTATGCCAGAAATCGTTACGATATATATTCCGTGCAGCGATCTTAACGTCCAGGTCAGTTCGTCGGTGGTGAGAGAACTTCTGAAATTCGGACGGCACGCCGACAGATACGTTCCCGACGAAATCGCAGGGTTGTTATAACACCGAAAGTCTTTTTAAGCCGTGAGCTTGTGTTTCTGTGAGCATGCGAACCTGTGAACCTGTGTTCCCTTGTTCTTTCAGAAAAACATATGATAAAAGACGAGACACAAAAGCGCGGCAAGCAAAGTCTGAACGGCTTTCGCCGATAAAAAGTATGAGATTTTAACGTCCGCTTTTTTCAAAAAACTTATCGACTGAACGATAACGGAAACGCTGCCGAAAGCAATGAGCATAGAGGCAAAAGTGAGGCTATAAGTCGATAAACCGCAGTTTGCAAGCATTTTGCAACCCCTTGTGCATTCGATAAGCCCGTAAGAAAAAGCTTTGGAAAGATCGGCGTTACCCGTTATGAATTCGACGGCTTTACGGACGGGGAAAAGCAAATCGTTAATTTCGGCGATATCGGCTAAAACATAAAACACGCATATAAACCCGCCGACGACGGCAATAGAAACAACCGAAGAAAAAACGCAGTCGTAAAGCACGTTGTCGCTTTTTCCGTCGCTTTTCCTTTTGCGGATTTCGGCGGCGAATTTTCGTGTTTCGGCAGGCTTCGGTTTTCCTATAAAACGAAAAATCAACCCTACGGTTATAGCGGAAAGGATATGAATCAAAAGCAAAAATCTTCCCGCCGTTGCCGAGCCGAACATCCCCGTGCCTACGCTTCCCGCGATAAAAAGCGGACCGGACGTAGAACAAAAAGCCGACATTTTCGTCGCTTCATCCTTGCTTATAAGCCCGTTTTCGCCGAGATCGCCTATGATTTTCGCTCCTACGGGATAACCCGACAAAACGCTCATCAAAAACGCGTAAGCGGCGTATCCGCTCGTTCGGAACAAAAATTTGCAAGGTTTTTCGAGAAGTTTCGCCGTTTTGTTCGTCACGCCCGTTGCGGAAAGCAGGGCGGTGCAGAAGAAAAACGGTAAAAGCGACGGCAAAACGACTACCGCCCATAGTTTTATTCCTTCGAAAGCCGAAGCGAGATAAATTTCGGGGCGAAACAGAATAACGAGCATACACGCCGACGCGATCGCGGCAACGATAAATTTCAAAACCCTGTTTGCGGTAAAAATTTTATTATTTGCGGTAAAAAATTTGTTCATAGTTTATCATACGGCGAACGAACGCGAAAAATGAAAGAATTCATATCGGAAAATTTTATATTCCGACAAACCGCCGTTTTTATATTCCGACGCACCGCCGTTTGCAAAAAGAGGATAAAATGTACGATATTTTCGATGTCATAAACGAAGAAAAAAATAAAGCAAGCGCCCCGCTGGCGGAAAGAATGAGACCCGTCTCCCTCCGCGAGTTTTTGGGGCAAAGCCATATATGCGAGGACAACAGCTTGCTCAGAAGGGCAATTTCGCTCGATAAAGTGGGCAGTTGCATTTTCTGGGGACCTCCCGGAACGGGCAAAACCACGCTCGCGAATATCATAGCCAATTCCACAAGCGGCAATTTCGTTAAGTTAAACGCCGTTTCGAGCGGCGTTGCGGACGTTAAAAAAGCCGTGGACGAAGCAAGGGAAAGCCTTAAACTTTACGGAAAAAAGACGTATCTTCTTCTCGACGAATGTCACAGATTCAGCAAAACGCAGTCCGACAGTCTGCTCCCTGCGATCGAGCAGGGAACGATTATTTTTATCGGCTCGACGACCGAAAATCCGTATGCGGCGATGACGCCCGCAATTGTTTCGAGGTGCAGGGTTTTCGAGTTTAAGCGGCTGGACGACGAAACGGTAAAAAAAGCTCTTTTAAGGGCGATAAACGATAAAAAAAGGGGCTACGGCGAACTTAATCTCGAAGTGAAAGACGAAGCGTTAAATCATATTGCCTCGATGAGCGGCGGAGATCTGAGAACGGCTTATAACGCCTTAGAACTTGCCGTTTTAACGACCGAAGCCGATAAAGACGGCAAAATCACCGTCACGCTTAAAGACGCGGAGCAGTCCATTCAGAGAAAAGCCCTTTCTTACGACGAAAATTCTTATTACGATATGTTAAGCGCGTTCTGCAAGTCTTTAAGAGGCAGCGACAGCGACGCCGCGCTTTATTATGCTCACAGGATTATTTCGGGCGGGGGCGATCCTCTTTTGATTTTCAGAAGACTTCTCGCTCATTCCGCCGAGGACGTCGGCATGGCGGATCCGAAGGCTCTCGTCGTTTGTTCGAGCGCGCTTACGGCGTTTCAGAATATGGGTTACCCCGAGGGCTTGCTTCCCTTGTCCGAAGCGATAATTTATGTATGCGAAGCCCCGAAATCCAATTCCGTTGTCGTCGCGATGAACGCGGCGCAGGCGGCGGCGGAAAGCACTAAGGACGATACCGTTCCTATGCACATAAGAAACGCCGTTTTCGGCGATAAGGAAGCAAAAGCGAAGAGCAGAGAATACAAATACCCGCACGATTACGGCGGTTACGTCGAGCAGCAGTACCTTCCCGATTCGCTTAAAGGCAGCGTTTTTTATAAACCGGGGAATAACGGGTTTGAAACGGAAGTGAAGAAACTTCGCGAAAAACGCGGAAAGTAACAAACCGAAGCCGCGGGGAAAAATAAAGCGGCGAAGCGAAAACAACGAGGAGATAAAAACGCTTTACAAACATTTAATAATATGTTATGATTTATCGGACAGGGAGTTATAACGATTTTGTTCTCGTTGTAACGAATTGCCCGAAATAAATAAATCGAAAAAAAACAAATAATATATAAAGGGGCTTCTATGCAAGAAGAAAACGTAATTAAAAAAGAAGAAAACGTGATTTCGTTTGCGGACGTATTCGCCATAATAAAGAAAAAACTTGCTCTTTTTCTTGCTATCGTATGCGCAATGGCGGCAATCGGCGCCGTTTATTCTTACTTTTTAATGGCTAACGAGTACACGGCTTCGGCTTCTCTTACCGTAAAGGTCGAAACGGAGTACGGCGACGCGTCGACAGTGATCAAAGGTCCGGACGGCAAAGAATACGTCATAATCGACAACAGCAAAAATAAAGCGGAAGAAGCCGCGCTTTCTTATGCGGCAACGCTGGCGCACAACGCGCTTTCGTTTTTCAACACGAATAACGACGTCGTGTATGTTGCTGCAAAGGAAAAATACAACGAAAACTATCTCGAAGAAGGTTCTCAGCCGATCAAACTCACCGCGATCAGAAAAAGCGTATCGTGTTCGAGTCAGTCGTCGCAGATTTTCCTTTCTTACAAATCGACCATAAAAAACCCCGAAAAAATGCTTCAATGCATTATCGATTCTTTCCTTCAAACAATCAACGAAAAGGACGGCGACAAAGCTGTTTTCGAGGCGTATGCGGGCAGAATAACCGTGCTTTCCGAACCTCTTTTGCAGGAACCGGAAGGGAGATTTGGCAGAGTCGTCAAATACACTCTCATATTTTTCATTGCAGGCGTTGCCGTATCCCTTTGCGTTGCGGTTCTGATAGCTTTATCGAAAGCAAGCAAACAGCGCGCCGATATAAATAAAAAACGAATTTAACAACGGGCTGTAAAAAACTTTGCAAAAAACGTAAAAAACCGCTGAAAAGAAATGTGCTCCGAATGTCGGATATTCTTAGGGAATTTTGAAAACCCGAATCAAACGGAGTAAACAACGAATTTGTTAAAGGGCGACCAGGAAATTCTCGGCCGTCCTTCTTTTTGTTCGTTAGCGAGATTTACAAGAGCTTGAGGGAAGATAATGTTTTGTAAAAACGGAAAACACTTCCATAAAAAATCACAAACGTAAAAACACCGAGGATATGAACCAAAATGAAAAAACATATTAAAAAGATAAGTAGGTTTTTAATAACGGCGCTCGTTATTGCTGTTTGCGGCGGCGAGACAATGATGTTGCGCAAAACCTTCGCCAATGCCGAATATAAAATCGAAAGCGCTCGGAACTCATTGTCGGCAAGCGGAATACAAACGACTCAAATTGAACTCGGGGCGTATATAAGTCTCGGTAAATATAACGGAAAAAGCGTTGTCTGGAGGTGCGTCGGCATTGACGAAAAAGGCTGTCTGATGCTTGCCGACAATGTAATCGATACGCTTCCTTACGACGCCATGACAAACGACAACAGCCGTACAAAATCTCATAGCCGCAATTATAAGCGTGATACATACGGTTCTAATTATTGGAAAGACAGCAACATGCGCTCGTGGTTAAATTCCGCGGCTATCGCCGGCGAAGTGAAGTGGTTGTGCGGCAATCCGCCGAGGGACGGTTATGTTGACGGTAATGCTTACGAGGATAAAGCCGGATTTTTGAACGACTTTTCAAAAGCAGAGATAGCAGCCATGAAGACTGTCACTCAACGCTCGCTTGTATCGCACCCCGAATATAAACGAGGGATTTATGACGGCGACGGTCGCTCAGATCTGGAATTGAATTATGATATCCGGAACGTTGCCGATAACTTTGAAAGCGCATACGGCGAAAATTCAACCGAAAAAGTCTTTCTTCTCGACGTTAAGCAGGTCAATACCGTATGGAAAAATTTCGACGATTATTATATAGGAAAAAACGAGCAGGGTATGGGCTGGCCGTATTGGCTCAGAACGCCGGTATCCGATTGTAACCACGATATGCGTTACGTTCACAATAACGGAACGATAGGCAGAGAGTCGCCGCAACGCAACTATATCGGAGTCAGACCGGCATTTTATCTTGATACCGATTATTATGTGGCGACTTCGGGTAACGGAACGTCGACAAACCCGTATAAAGGATCAGCCCCCGACAAAAAGGAGGACGATTATACCGTTGCCGAGCCGGATGATGATCCGAATCGGGAATGGGACGTAAGCACGGAGCAGAAACTCACGCTTACTCTCGGTCCGAATTATTCTGCCGACGGTAAATATTCAAATCCCGTAATTCCCGTATATACAATTCAAAAGACGAGAAGCGACTCGGAAAACATGGTTATCGTCATTTGTGGCGAAGGATACACCGAAAATCAGCAACAAAAGTTTATCAACGACGTAAAAAAGGTATGGAGCGGTGCTATGCAATACGAACCGTATCGTAGTTATGCCGATAGGTTTAACGTCTACGCTCTTTGCACGGCTTCGGAATCAAGTTTCGAGAATGGCGGCAGTACGTTTTTCGACGTAGTCGTAGGATCTAACAATTCTTCGTCGATATCGACAAATATGGGAAATCCCTGGAAAAACCATATTTTTGAAAGATGTATAGGTCCTGCGTTTATCGAGCAGATACACGATGCGCATATTCCGAACAAAACAGAACCGAACAAAATGTTTTGGGACGATAACGAGCAATATCCGCCATACTATTATGTGCATAATTATATCAGCCAGTTTGCTTTGATTGTCAATACAACCCGCAACTTCGGTGACGCATATACAAATCTTCCGTTTGGTTTTCATTATTTCATAACTCCGTCCGACAGTTATCGTGCGCCGCAGACTTTTGCGCATGAGCTCGGGCACGGATTGTTAGGTCTTGGCGACGAGTATATGGACAGGGTGACGGAACAAACGGATGTTACTTCGCTTAACGTTGCCTGCAACGTCAACCCGGATCGGGTAAAGTGGAAAAAGCTTTTAGGATTCAGAAAAACTTATTCTTGTCCTTCGCAGTCATACGGCAATGCTTTTAACTCAAGTTATGAATGTCTTATGCGCGACACCAACTATCAGTTCTGTGAAGTATGTAAGTTGCAAGGTTACAAGCGGTTGTCTCAACTTGTCAGCGGCAAAAGTCTGTATGTGGCAGACCCCGAAGTCAGAAAATATACGGGGCGGTATTCTGCGTCGTCAGACTTTGCGGACACGACCTATAACGGATATTATAATTTTGCAAACTATCGTAACGGAGTATTGCTAAGCGGCGCCGACAAAAACAAATTCGGCATCGGTATGGCCGGCGAAAAAATCGAACTGCGAACTATTATTCAGAATCTTTCGGACACCACGGAACGACATATTACTATGAAAATCTGGATAAAACGTGCCGACGGCAGCGTTGCAACCACGGTCGGCGGTCAAAGAATGGAAGCGACGCAGACGTTTATTATTCCCGTGTGGAGCGAAAAAAGTAAATTCTGGCAAAAGGGAGCTTTGGGATATGACGGCAGCGATTTCAATTCGGGATTGGAAAGTTGCTCGATGATTTATCAAATCCCGTCGGACGCGGTTCTGAAAGACGGAGACGTCGTTGCCTTTACGGTAACCGACGAAAACCGGAACGTGCTTGCAAACGACAACACCGAAACTCAGACTTACGCAAACGTTAATATCGAGTACAGGTTTGAAGACGGCAGCGAAATACCCAATGCTCCGAAAGCCGTAATACCTCTTGCGGTCGGAAGTATGATAAACTGGACAGCCGCACCTGAACTTTTCGGTCATACATTAAGCAAAGCGGAAGGTCTGAATCGGCAGGTAAGCGGGAGCGGACAAACCGTAACGTATTATTATACAAAACAAAACAGCACTCATATTCACGACTGGGGAGATTGGATCGGCAGCGGAAACGGAACGCATACCCGCACTTGCAAGAAAGATAGCAACCACACCGAAACGGCAAATTGTTCGGGCGGAGCCGCAACTTGCGAAAACAAAGCGGTTTGCTCGGTTTGCGGCGCGGAATACGGCGAAAAACTCGGTCACGACTACGGCGAAGTAAAATATACCTGGAAGGGCAACGACGCTTGCAAAGCGGAAAGAGTTTGCAAACACGATAACGCTCATTTCGAAAGCGAAACGGTAACCGCAACGGCAGAGGAAATCAAAGCGGCAACCTGCAAAGAAAAAGGCAGAATGAAATATACCGCTACGTTTGAAAATGCTGCGTTTGCGGTGCAGAAAAAGGAAGTCGATACCGATTTTGCCGAGCATACCTATGGGGATTGGACAGACGAAATCCCGGCGACAACGGAGGAGTTCGGAACGAAAGGTCATTACGAGTGTTCTGTTTGCGGAAAATATTTTGACCGGAACGGTAACGAAATCGCAGACCTTGGAATTGCGAAAATCGGTACGCATAACGTAATAATAAACGGCGAAAGCAAATTCTATGCGGAAGGCGAAAGCGTAACCGTAACGGCGGAAGATAAAGCCGGCAAGGTATTCAAAGGCTGGAAGGACGCAAGCGAAAAAATCGTGAGCGTCGAAAAGAAGTATACCTTTACCGTAGCGGGCGAAACAACTCTTACCGCTGTGTATGAAGATAAGCCTTCGGGCGGTAGAGGATGTAACGGTGCAATAGTCGACGATAGCGGCAAACGCGGATTTTCGGGCGGTTTGTCGAAAGAACTTCCGATATGCGCCATACTTGTCGGATTTGTAATTCTGCGATTTGCCGTTAGAAAAATTCGCGGTTATAATCGCTGCGATAAAAGCGTCGTCAATAAAAAAGAAATAAGGTAAACCGATAAACAAAGAGCCGTCCGCAGTCAATGCGGACGGCTCCGATTCTAAAAAAGTTATTTTGATTTACAATATAAAAGACTTTTTCCTCGGTTTGCGCACCTTGCAGCTTTCCGAAGAGGTGAACGTTACCGAAGAATAAGCGATGATCGGCTTTTAAAAAGACTGCAAACCCGACCTTTCCGATCGGGTTTGCAGTCTTTTTATATAATTAAACTTTTTTTAATTAAACTCTTTTTTAAAATTTAAGTTTGCGAGCCATTAAAACGCCCATAACGGAAGCCATCATAAGCCCTCTTGTCCAACCCGAGGAGTCCCCGAGACAGTGAAGATTTGCTATATTCGTGTTGAAATCGTCGTCCATTTTGATTTTGTTGGAGTAGAATTTCAGTTCGGGCGAATAAAGAAGAGTTTCGGGGCTTGCAAACCCGGGAACTACAACGTCGAGCTGTTCGATGAAATGCAGAATGTTGGTAAGCGTTCTGTAAGGCATTGCCGCCGTGATATCGCCCGCAACAGCGTCGGGCAGAGTGGGTTTCACGTTGGACTGAGTGAGTTCCTTTTCCCAGGTACGCTTTCCCTCTAAAATATCGCCGTAACGCTGAACGAGAATGTGTCCGTTCGCAAGCATATTCGTAAGTTCGCCTATCTTTTTCGCATACTCGATCGGCTGATTGAACGGGTAAGTGAAGTTGTGCGAGCAGAGAATGGAAAGGTTGGTGTTGTCCGATTTCTTGTCTTTAAAAGAGTGTCCGTTTACAACTGCGAGATTGTCGTCGTAATTTTCCTGCGCGACGTAACCGCCGGGGTTCTGACAGAAAGTTCTTACTTTATTTCTGAACGGAGCGGGGTAGCCGATAAGTTTGGACTCGTATAAAACCTTGTTTACCTCTTCCATAACTTCGTTGCGGACTTCCACTCTCACGCCGATATCGACGGTGGAGGGCTGGTGTTCTATTCCGTGCGCCGAACACATTGTTTCGAGCCATTCCGCGCCCCTTCTGCCCGTTGCGATAATGGTTTTCTTCGAGTAAATCGTCTCTTCCGCGCCTTTGACGAAAATAATCGCGCCGTTGCAGGTGTTGCCGTCGATAACGACGTTTTTGCAGTCGGTATTGAAAATCATTTCCACGCCGTTTTGAAGAAGATACTGCTCGATAGCGTAATAAATATCCTGAGCTTTTTCCGTGCCGAGGTGGCGAATGGGGCAATCGACGAGTTTAAGCCCCGCGCTTATCGCCTTTCTTCTTATCTGTTTGATTTCTTCGGGGTGGTCGATACCCTCGATTTTCGTATCCGCGCCGAATTCGAGATAAATTCTGTCGACGTAATCGATAGTGCTTTGAACGAGGTCGTGACCGATCTGATCGGGAAGCGATCCGCCGACGTAGCTCGAAAGCGAAAGTTTCCCGTCAGAGAAAGCGCCCGCGCCCGAAAACCCGGTGGTAATGGCGCAGTTTTTGCAGTTCATACAATGCCCGGTTTTCTTTTTCGGGCAAACTCTTTTTTCAATCGCCGAGCCTTTTTCGACGATCGTGATTTTTCCTTTGTAGCCGTTGCGGATAAGTTCTAACGCCGTGAAAATTCCGGCAGGACCCGCTCCGATTATTAAAACGTCGGTATTCATTATTGCCTCCCGTAAGAAAGTTTTTATAACAAAAGTCTTTGCGACAAAAAGCTTTTACGCCAAAGTATATCACGCATATGCGGGAAAGTAAAGCGAAAAGTGTGACGGGCAAACGAAATTTATTATTTTACCGAAATAAGCCGAAAAGACTTGTGAATACGCCCCTTACGTGTTAAAATAATCGTATGGGCGATTTTGAAAACAGAATTAACGAATTATTTCAAAGAAGTTTATCGAGAAACATTTTCACGTTCACGGATTTTTTAAATCCGACAAAGGCGGAGGAAGTTAAAAAGGAAGTCGGCGAAAAAAACGTTACATTTTTCGGCGGAAGCGATTTTTCGGAAAGGACGATGGCGAGGTTCGGCAACAAGGACGAACTCGGTTACGAGGAAGATTTTCCCGTAAAACTTCTTAAAATATCCACTACGGCGGGCAAATTCGCCGTTCCCGTAACTCATCGCGACGTCCTGGGCGCAACGCTTAATCTCGGCGTGGAACGGGACAAGACGGGCGATATTTTCATCGACGGCGGAAACGCGTATATTTTCGTTCACGAAAGCGTTGCGCCGCTTATTTTGTCGGAGCTTAAAACGGTTTCGAGAAATCCCGTTATCGTTACGGAAGCGGACGAGTTGCCCGAGTCTCTCCGCCCGAAAACCGAAGAAACCGAAATAAGCGTGGCGTCCAACCGCGCCGACGCGGTGATTTCCAGGCTTTACAATTTTTCGAGAGACGAAAGCTCCGCGCTCTTTAAAAGCGGATTTGTTTCGCTTAACGGAAAACAGCTCGAAAAAAGCGAAAAAACTTTAAAAAGCGGCGACGTTGTAACCGTCAGAGGAAAGGGGAAATTCGTGTTTGTTTCCGAGGGCGGAATTTCAAAAAAAGGCAAGCTTTACGTCAAATTAAACGTATATAAATAAATTTCCGTCAGAAAAAGAAAAATGACGGGTGTTATAACGGCTGTATCGGCGGCGAAAACTTAACGTCGCGATTTAACGCCGTGACTTTAACGCCGCGACAGGTGAGTATGAAAGAAAAAAATTCAGAATTCAAATATTATATAGGTCTCGATATCGGCGGGACGAAATGCGCGCAGACGATAGGGAAAATCTCCGAAAACGATCAACTCGAAATTTTAAAAAGAGAGGAATTTCCCACCGCGGGGAAGAAACCCGAGGTTATCCTCGATAAGTTTTCCGAGTTTATCGAAAACGCTTTGAGAAATTACGAAATAAGCGGCATTGGCATAAGTTGCGGCGGTCCTTTGGACAGCAAACGCGGCGTTATAATGTCTCCGCCGAGCCTGCCTCTTTGGGATAATATAAAGGTTACGGAGTATTTCGAAAATAAGTTCGGAATAAAAACGCTTCTTCAAAACGACGCGAACGCATGCGCCGTTGCGGAATGGAAATTCGGCGCGGGGAGAAACGCGGAAAATATGGTTTTCCTGACTTTCGGCACGGGTTTCGGCGCGGGGCTTATTCTCGGCGGCAGGCTTTACGGCGGAACGACCGACAACGCGGGCGAAATCGGGCATATCAGGCTTACCGACAGAGGTCCCGAGGGGTACAGAAAAAAAGGTTCGTGCGAGGGGTATTGCAGCGGCAGCGGAATGGCAAGGCTTGCCCGCATTATGGGTAAAAAGAGCGGTTTAAAAGCTCAATACTCCGATTTTATCGCCGAAATCGGCGGCGAAGAGAATATTTCGGCGAAAAATATGGCGGAATACGCGCGAAAAGGCAACGCGTTTTGCAAAGCCGTGTATAAAAAAAGCGGCGAAATGCTCGGTCGGTCGATTGCTATTTTAGTCGATCTTTTAAACCCGCAAAAAATCGTTATCGGCGGGATTTTTATGCGCGCGAACGACCTTCTGATGCCGCACGCAAAAAGGGTTATGAAAAAGGAATGTCTTTCTTTCAGCTTAAACGACGTGGAAGTCGTTCCTGCGGGTCTCGGTGAAAACATAGGAGATTATGCGGCGTTATCTATCGCAAAAGGAGATTTTTGATTATGAAAAAAACTACGGAAAATATATTCGAAGAACTTTTCGTTCGTTATCCATCTTTGACGGAGTGTAAAAAAGATATTTCGGGCGCGTTTGAAATTCTTTTCGACGCTTATTCGAACGGCAAAAAATTGCTCGTCGCAGGAAACGGCGGTAGCGCGGCGGACAGCGAGCATATCGTCGGCGAACTTCTGAAAAGATTTAGAAAACCGAGAAAAATCAGACCCGAAGTTTACGAAAAACTCGGCGCATTCGGCGAGGACGGAGCAAAGCTTCAAGCCACTCTCGAAGGGTCTTTAAGGGCGATTTCGCTTACTTCTCATATCGCTTTTTCCACGGCTTTCGCAAACGACCGCGAGCCGCAGGTCGCTTTTGCTCAGCAGCTTTACGGGCTTGCGGATAAAGGCGACGTAGCGCTTCTTATTTCCACATCGGGAAATTCCGCGAACTGCGTTTACTGTGCGGAGGTCGCAAAAGCTATGGGATTAAAAACGATTTCTTTCACGGGGAAAAACGAAAGCAAACTTTCTTCTTTATGCGACGTAACCGTGCGCGTTCCCGAAACGGAAACGTTCAGAGTGCAGGAACTTCATCTTCCCGTTTATCATTGTCTTTGCGCGATGCTTGAAGAGGAATTCTTTTAAAAGTCAGCCTATAAGTCGATTAAATGCTTATTTTTAAGTACAATAAAAAACCGCGTCGCCGCGGTTTTTTTGTTTAAAAAATTTTTAGTTACGAAATTCCGAGCGGTATTTCGACGGAGTCATTCCGAAAGCTTTTTTAAATATATGATTGAAATGAGACAGCGACGAAAAGCCTATATCGCTCGAAATTTCGAGCGTGGTAAGCCCCGTAAACCGAAGCTGTTCTTTCGCGTGGGTGAGTTTCAAACCGAGCATATATTCGTTGAGCGTTTTGCCCGTGTGTTTTTTAAAGAGATAACAAAGTCTCGAATAACTGTACGGCGTGAGTTTTACTATTTCGTCGGTCGAAAGTTGGTAAGCGTTCGGTCTGTTCAGTTCGTTGAGCAGATTTTTAAACCATTGCGGGTATGCCTCGGTATAAGAATAACGCTGTTCGAAAAACACTTGTAAAAGCAAATCGAATATAAGTTTCGTGTGGAAAACGTGGCTTAAAACGTCGTTTCCCTGAACGGTTTGAAGGGAAAGCATCTTGTAAATGCTGCTTTGAAGCTTGTTTTCGGGAATTCTGAACGCCAGGGGCGACGGGTCGCTTAAAAGTTCTTCGTATAATCCTTCTTTATATGCCGATAAATATTTTTGTAAGAACTCGCTTTTTATCAGAAAGTTGATTTGCTGGTAGTTCGCATCCGGGTTTTTAAAACAATGAACGTCCTGCGGGCGTACGAGAAAAGCGTCGCCTCTTGTAAGATCGTAAAGTTCGCCGTTTATGGCGTGCGTTATTTTTCCGCTCCCGATAACGAAAAGCTCCCAATGGTTGTGATTATGCAACGCGTTGAAATCGGAATTCGTCCAGGTAAACGTTATGTCGCAGTCTCCCCAGGGCGAGGAACGCAGGAAATCCGCGGTGTTGACTTCGTTGTTTTTAGGTACGGCGATGTCCGTAAAAATCGGTTTTTCAAATGAATCCATAATCGGATTATAGCAAACATATGCTCCGCTGTCAATAAAAAATCGCAATC
Organism: uncultured Clostridia bacterium; assembly: GCA_934247225.1. Classification (GTDB taxonomy): domain Bacteria; phylum Bacillota; class Clostridia; order Christensenellales; family Borkfalkiaceae; genus UBA10281. The sequence goes on along the minus strand of CAKQJE010000015.1, from coordinate 23,027 downwards.
GGTTTTTCAAAAAACGCTCAAAAAAAGCGAAATTTTAAGGCGAAATCGCCGTTTAAAAAAAAATTACGCGAAAAAAGACAGTAGAAAATCGCTACTTAACGATTAAATAAAACAAGAAACGGGTAAAAGCGAATGCTATAATAATCGCAGTCGGGAGAAACCGAGGCAAAAATTCGCGCGGCGAAGCGTTTTACGAAAACGCAAAACAAAGCTTCAAGCACGATAATTGTTTAAAACAGAAATATAACGGACAAACAGGAGGAAACAAAGATGAAAATCACAAAAATTCTGCTTATCGCGATCATGGTTATAATAACTGCGGTTGCCGCGATAAGCTGCGGCAGCGGAAACAAAACTTCCGCGTCGGACAGCGCGTCGATTTCCGATAGCGGCAAAACATCCGGCTCTACATCGGATAAAAATTCCGAAAAGCCTGACAACCCGCAAGACAGCGGTTCGCAATCTACAAGCGGCTCGGGCAGCGAAACGCCCGAAAACCCCCGCGAAATCGGAGTAATGTTCGGCGAAGAAAAACCTGTCGACGGGGTTATTACCGTCGATTACAGAAACGCGCTTCTCGGATTTACGTTTTACGATAAGACTCAATCGGACGAAGAGCCCGTTTCGGACAGCCTTACTTCGCTCACGTTGGAAGGCGCGGCTGTGGCAGATGAAAATTACGATTACACGCTCGGCATTTTGGAGTTTACCGAGGAGTATATCAAGTCTCTCGAACTCGGCAAAAACTATAAAATAAAAGCCGAATTCGGAAAAGAGTCGGTGGAATTTACCGTTAAGTTTACCGACGACGGCGCGCCCGCACTCAAATATCTTGTGGACGACGTTTTCAACAAAGTTTACCTTGTCGGAAGCGAAATAGAGCTTCCCGTTGCGAGCAAATCTCCCTCGTCAATTCAGAATATTACCGCAACGTATTCGCTTAAAACTGCGGACGGAACGGAAGTTTCGTATGAAAACGGCAAATTTACGGCTACCGAAGGGAAATACGTTTACACCGCGACGTTTATTAAAAACGGTCAGACGGCTTCCGAAAAGAAGAACGAATTCGTGGTAATCGACATCGCAAAAGAAAATCTTGCGGATAAAGACGTCGCCGTTATATTCGGCGGAACTTACGACGAAACGGAAAACGCGGCGAAATATATCGGAACGAACGGACTTTCCGAAATCGAAATTCCCGCAAGCTATAAATACGTCAGAATAAATTATAAAGGCGAAGGCAAAATAATTTGCGGAGACGATGAAATTTCTCTTTCCGCCGCGGATTACGCCGTCGCGAGAATTTCGCTTTCCGATCTTAACGAAATGAAAATCGTTTCGGAAAACGGACTTTATATAAAGGATATGACGATTTCCGGGCTTTCGGCGTTCAATAAAGAAGATGTTTCCACGCTCGATTTCACCGCAAGAGAATTTCTTTCGCTCTGGGGATATAACGCGAAGTACGGCACGCCTGTATACAACGACGAACTCGGCGGAATTTCTTTCGCGGGAAACGGCAACAGCTGGCCTTACACCTTGCAGAAGGGCATAATCAAAACCGCTTACGACAACGGATATAAGTATCTTGTGATCACTTATAGCGGTAAAGGCACAACGCGCGTTTACAACGACACCGTCGGCGACTTCTACGGATATTCGAGAGATCTTTCCGAAGCCGAAGCAAGAAGAATAGCTTATAATCTCGACGACGTTATCACAAAGGTAGCAATAGACGAAACCTCGGGTTTCTCGGTTATAGCCGACGCAGCGACGCTTGTTCTTACGGAATTCCGTTTCTTCGAAACAGACGTGGTTGTCGAGGAAGACGGCATTTATAACGAAGCGAATCTTGTCTCGGAAGAGCTTGTCGACAAATGGTCGCACAACGCGGAGGATGCCGCTGCGTATTACAGTGCCGAAGAAAAAGCGATGATTTATCCCGCCAACGGAAATCACGATACATTTAATTTCGAACACGAAGCTTTGAGAAAAGCTCAGAAGAAGGGTTACACCGCCGTTAAATTCCTTGTTAAAGGGAGCGCTGGCGAAGTAAGCTTGTTCATTGACAATAATTGGGGAAGAAACGTAAAGTTTGCTATAAACACGAACGGCGAATACGTCGAGGGAATACTTTATTTCGGAGATCATATCTTCAACGAAAAATCGGGTATAGCGATTTTGTCTTCGAACGATAAAGGTAAAGATCCCGTTCTGATAATGGAAATGAGATTTACTCATGACGTACCCCCGACCGCCCCTGACTATACGGATATGAACCTTGTTTCCGAGGAACTTCTTGAAAAATGGTATTATAATGAAAAATATAGCCAGGATTACGGTATTCAGCCGAGCTATGACGAAGCCGAAGGCGCGATGATTTTCCCCGCTAACAAAAACTATGATACTTACACTCTTTCGCACGCAATCGTTAAAGCGGCAAAGGCTAAGGGTTACAATGCGATCAAATTCACCGTTAAAGGCGCAAACGCAGAGCTTCGCGTTTTTGTAAGCGACTCGTGGAATTCCGACGCGATTTACAAAATCGATTCCGAAAACGATTACACAACGTTCACGATGCATTTCGCTCACCTTGATCTTAACGATAATTCGGGAATAACCTTCCTTGTTTCGGACGATCCCGCCGTCGAAAATCCGAGAGCGTTGTATGTAAAAGAACTTATATTTGTCAAAGTCGAAGTGGACGCCGCCGTTATGAATATTATGACGGGCAACCTCGTTTCTAAGGAAAATTTAAGCCTTTGGATAACGGACGGTAAAGGCGGAACGGTAAGTTACGACGACGAAAACGGCTATGCAAAGTTCGATTTTACCGCAATCAGCTCTATAAAATTAAATGTAAATTTCGGTGAGATAGCGAAGTATATTAAATTTTTCGGGAAAACAGGTAAAATCGTGTGGAGTAAACTTGTATCTTCTACGGAAAAATACGGCAGAGTGAGACTTTACGAAAACGAAGAACAATTCAATAACAGCGAGAGTAACGCTTTTGTTCAAGAAATAAATATTCTCGGAACACAGGGCGAGAGACTTTGCGTTATGGATATTACAGAGGCATCTGATACGGCAATATTTGCGATACACAATAAAAGCACGAAAGTCGCAGTTTGCAACATAATGCTTACGGAAGTGCGTTTCGCTTAATAAAAATATTAACAACATAAAGAATTAAATCGGGTTCGTTTTGCTTCCGTCCGAAGTTTTCGGTCGGGGCAAGACGAGTTCGTTTTATTCGTTTTTAACAAAAAAAAGGAGTGCAAAATGAAGAAGAAAATTGTGGCGTTATTGTGCGCTTGTCTCGCTTTAACCTCTGCCGTTTCCTGCGGCGGCGGAAATTCCGGCGACAACAGTCAGGGCGGTTCTTCCGTTCCGGGCGAAAGCCAGGTTATAGACAAGAACAAAAAACAGATTTACATCAACGTTTACGGCGGCGGAACGGGTACAAGCTGGATAACCGAAGAAGCCAACAAATATAACGAAACGCTCGAAGATTATCAGATTTACATTCAGGACGAAAAGAGAGAAGCGAGTTATATTATAGACGAAGTAAACGCGGCTTCGGGAGTGGCTTCGGCGTATTTCACCGTCGATATAGCGTTTCAGGAGCTTATCAACACAGACAAACTCGTCGATTTAACGCCTATTTTAAATACTACGTTAGACGGCGAAACCGAGACGATCGGCAACAAACTCACAAATAAAGAAAGCTGGCTTAAACTCGCTTCCAAAAACGGAAACGGTTGTTATCTTTTGCCTTATTGCGACTCTATCGGCGGACTTGTTTTCGATTACGGCGATTTTGTCGAGAAAGGTTGGCTTAACTTTGCCGACGGTAACGATTCTTCGGTAACCGCCGCGCTCGACAGTCAGGGGATCGTTTACGAAAATAACGGCGGCAAGCTCGTTTATAAAAGCGGCGGCTCGGTGAATTATTCCGCGGGCGACAGAATTTTGACCGCGGGAAAAGACGGAAAGTACGGCACTTACGACGACGGTCAGCCGCAGACTATCGCGGAATGGGATCAGATGCTCGGAAAAATCAAATCCACGGCTAACTGTTATCCGTTTATATGGCCGAGCAAATTCGAGAATTACACGGGTATGGTTCAGAACGCCGTGTTCGCTCAGCTTGCGGGCGTAGAGGCTTCCGAAAATTATTTCGCATTCGATTCCGACGGTAAAGAAGTGGAAATGCACGACGGAACGAAAAAGGTTATCACGATCGAAAACGGTTACGAATATTTCGGAATGAAAGAAATTTACGACACGATTTCTTTTATGGAAACTTATTTCGGTTCAGATAACGCAAATCCCGCCGTTAAGGAAAACACAAACCACACCGACGTTCAGAAAAGATACCTTTTCGCGCCCGTATCGAACGGTAAAATCGCCGAATCGGCTATGATCTGCGAGGGTATCTGGTGGGAAAACGAAGCTAAAAAAGGTATTTTCCCGCAGGTTGAAAAACAGGACGCGGACAGAGGTTTCAGCAAGCGCGATTACAGATTTATGCTTCTTCCCTATATGGAAGGGCAGAAAGGTATCGACGGCAACGGAAAAGGTTCCGTTCTCGCAGGGCAGGATACGGGTTCGTTCTTCGTCGTAAAAGAAAAAGATACGAGAAAAACCGAAATTCTCCTTGATTTCTTGGCTCAGACTTTAAGTGACGAATGTCTTGAAAAGTTCACTTCGGAGACAGGCATAATCAGAGCTTACGACTACGAGATTTCTACTGAGAATTTCGCTAAAATGACGCCGTTTGCAAAAACCGTCTGGAACATTTACAGAGATACCGAAAACATAGCGATCGTCCGTCCTTTCCAGGACAGAGTTAAAGAACCAATCGTTTACGCAACCACGGCGGGTCTCGAAGGGGTAGTTTTCCCGTATAGCGACGCAGGCAAGATAATGGGTTCGGATAAGGTTGCCGTGAGCTGGATTTCGGCGGGAAGAACGACCGATCAGATTTTCAAAATGGTCAGCGGAGCGTTTAATTCGTCGTCCTGGGGAAAACTTTTGGAACAGGCGAAAAAACAGGGTTTTTACGTTTAATTTATCTTGGCGAAAATTACTTGGTTTATCTCGGCGATAACGCCTTAAAATGCCTGATAATCGACTTATAGGCATACTTTTACTTATAAATGGAACAAATCAAAAAGAGAAAAACAAAAAACCTGAAACAAACGGGTTTTATAATAAGCGTGCTATTTTATCCGCTGCTTTTATTCGTGATTTTTTACGTCGTTATAAACTTCAATTCGATTATAATGGCGTTCGAACACATAGACGTTTTCGGCAACATGACGTTCGCGGGGTTTGCTAATTTCAAAGAGTATTGGAGTTTAATGACGTCCTCGCAAGGTTCGCTTGTGGCGATATCGCTTAAAAATTCGATACTTATGTACGTGATAAACCTCGCCATATGTATGCCGTTATACATTTTGTTTTCGTATATGTTGTTCAAAAAATGTTTTTTAAACAAAACGATAAGGTTTATAGTGATGATTCCGCAGGTGGTTTCGTCGTTCGTTATCTGTCTTTTGTTTATGAACTTCACGGGCAGCGCGCTTCCCGATCTTATGCGTAAATTCGGGGTGAACGATTTCCCGAATTTGGTCAGAGACGTGCGGTATATGTTCCCGACGACCCTTTTCTATATGATATGGATATCGTTCTCGGGGAGCCTTATCGTATATCCGAACGCGATGAAAGAAATCGATTCGGGCATAACCGAAAGCGCGCAGATAGACGGCGTTTCGAATATGTTTCAGGAGCTTTGGTATATTATCCTGCCCCTTATTTTCCCCACGCTTTCGACATTCCTCGTGACGGGTTTCGCGGGTATATTTTTAAACTGCGGACCGCTCATCGAGTTCTATCTTTACGGCGCGGACACTTCCGTATATAATATGGGATACTATTTCATAACGGGCGTTATGACGGGCAAGAAAATGGATTATCCGAGGCTTGCCGCGGGCGGCATAATCTTAACGCTTATTTCCGCTCCGCTCACATATCTCGTCAAGTTTATCCTCGATAAGCTCGACCCTGTGGAGGAGTAGACGATGCAAAGGATAAAACAAAGACAAAGCGCGGGACAGAAAATTTTCAAAGCGGTTTTATGGGCGCTTATGATAATTTATTGCATAAGTATGCTTTTCCCGCTTATATGGATGATTTACACGACGTTCAAATCGGAATTCGAATTCACGATAAACGCTTTCGATTTTCCGAAAGAGATCGCCGAAACGGGTTTTTCGAACTTCGAGGGAATGCTTAAAATCTTCGTTATGCCCGTTATAAAGAACGGCTATCCCGCGGAGTACAGATTTCCGCAGATGTTCGGATTTTCCGTGATCTGGGCGTTTTCGACGTCGCTTATAAACGTGTTTTTCACGACGATCGTCGCGTACGTTATGGCGAAATACCGTTTCCGCGGCAGGGAATTTCTTTACGCGCTCGGAATTTTCGTTATGATAACGCCGATTGTCGGAAATTTCCCGTCGGCAATGACGGTTAAGAAAACCCTCGGGGTTTACGACAATATGTTTTTAACCATAATAACGACTCCGTCGACGGTTTTTTCGGGCGTGCATTTCATGCTTATGTTCGCGGCGTTCAAACACATTTCCTGGACATATGCCGAAGCTGCGTTTATAGACGGAGCTTCCGATCACAGGGTAATGTACGCGATAATGATTCCGCTCGTACTTCCCACGTGCGCCGTGCTTTTCGTGCTTCAATTTTTAGGCGCGTGGAACGACTACGGAACGTTCATAATATGGTTGCCGAGCTACCCGACGCTTGCTTACGGAATGCTCACGTTCCAGGCGAACGCGGATAAATACGGCGCGACCGTGCCTGAGATAATGGCGGGCTTCACGCTCGTTGCGATACCTAACATTATCCTTTATCTCGCGGCGCAAAAACTCATACTCGCAAAATTTACGGTAGGAGGTTTAAAAGAGTGAAAAAACGAAATCTGATTTTAGCGATTGTGGCGATAATCGCCTTATCGGCGGGTATTTTAATTGCGATGCCCTTTAACGCCGACGCGGAAAACGTCTACGACAACACGTATTACGCTCTTCGCGGACGTAAGTTTTTCGTTCCCGATATAGCAAACTTAACCGAGGTCATCGACCCTTCGGGAGACGTCGTAACGGTGACCGACGGAAGCTTCAAAGCCGTTTACGAAGGCGATTACGTAATAAAATACAAAAGCGGACTTTCCGTTCTGAAAGTTTATAAAACGGCTCCGAAAGTTTCGATAGAATTAAGCGGGGAATTGCCCGCGGGAATGAACGAGGGCGAAATTCTTTACCTTCCCGAGGCGACGGGAAAAAGCGAAATTAAAGATTACGACGAATATGTCGTAAGATTTACTCTCGGAAACGAAACGAGCGAAGTTTCTGGCGCGGATAAAAAGTTTATGTTCGAAAAAAGCGGGCAGTGGAGCGTAAATTACGTTTTCACCGACGTTTTCGGGCTTGAAACAATTTATTCGTCCACCGTTACCGTAACGAACGACCCCGTTATAGTCTTGCAGAATTTTCCCGAGGAAATAGCTTTCGGCGAAAGCATATCCTTAGAAGAAACTTACGGCTATTACGGCGGCGCGCTTTACGAATGCGAAGCCGTGCTTTCGGATAAAATAGGCAAAACCGAAATAGGCGACGTGTTTACTCCGAGAACAGACGGCGAGAGTGTTCTCAACTTTTCCGCCGATATAAACGGTAAAACGATAAAAAGAAGCGTTTCGATCGACGTTTTGTATAAAACGGAAAGCCTTTTCACGGGATCGGGCGTGAGCGTAAAAGAAAACGTCGCTTATCCTTCGGGAGCGAACGTAGATAAAACGGGCGTGCTTCTCAAAGGCAATTCGGGAACGGTCACAACCTATGCGAAAACTCTCGATTTAAAAAAGCTTTCGGAAACGAAAACGAATATAATCGAATTTCAACCGTACGGCAAAAAGGCGGGCGCGATATCTCAGGTCAGAATAACGCTTACCGACGTTTACGATGAGACGAACACTCTTTCCGTTTATTGGTGGCTTAACCCGTGGAACGACCATTTAAGCTATATGCTCGTTGAGTACGACGACATTTCCGTCGCAATTTCCAACGAGTCGGCAGATAAAGGGGTTGTAAGAAACACTTACGGCGCGGTCGTGTTCCATAATTTCACAAACGTATACAACAAAAACTGCGTGCCGTTCAATTTCCGTTACGACTACGACGAACTTACCGTTTATTCGGCGATAAACAAGAACACGCCGAATTATAAAGTACTCGACGCGGACAATACGGACGAGCTTAAAAACTGGAAACCTTTCGGCGGCTTTAACGGAGCAGAGGTTTATCTCAGCGCGGAATTCGTCGTTTCGGACGGCGGAGGAATAGTCGTTTCCGAAATAGGCGGCAAGAAGCTTACCGTTATTTCCGCCGACGATTTCAAAAACGACGGCGCGATACAGATAACGAAAAGCGGCGGCGTAGAAACGGGCGTGGTCGGTTACGGCTACAAATTGCCCGTAGCGACGGGTTACGACGTGGTATTCGGCAAGACAGAGGTTGCAAGAACGCTCGAAGTTTCTGACGGCGGAATTTACAGAGCCGTAACGGCGAGCGACGGAGTTGTTTCGGGCGACGTATTCACCCCGAAGAAAACGGGAAAATACAGAGCGGCTTTTTCGGGCAGAGATAATTTCGGAAAGGAAATCGTTAAATATTACGAATTCGAAGTAATTTCCACGCCCCGCGATATAACCATAGAGCCGAACGCGCCGGAAAATCTTTCCGTCCGCGACGATTTCGTGCTTCCCGAAGCTACCGTTTCGGGCGGAACGGGAACAATCGAAATAACCTATGAAATTTCATATGACGGCGCGAATATGTCCGCAGTCCCCGGCGACAGGGTGATTTTAAACGGCAAGGGCGACGTTAAAGTGAAAATATCCGCAACCGACGAATTGGGTTTCGTAAAAACCGCTTCGTATACCGTTAAGGTCGATATGAACAAAAAATTCTTCGTTTGCGAAAATCTCCCCGCGGCGTATAAAGCGGGCGAAACGGTGACTCTTCCCGATATAAAAATTCTCGATTATTCGAAGTACGGCGAAAGCGGCTTTGAAAAACTCGCCGAGATTTACATCGGCGGGGTGAAAGTTTCGGGCAGTTACACCGTGCCGCAAAACTCGGAAAGCGTAGAGATAACGGCTGAAAGCGAGGACGGAAGCTTTACCGAAACGTATACGATTGCGGTAATCCCCGCAAAATTAACCGATATTTCGGACGCGCTCATAGTAAACGGAACAAGCGTAACCCGCGAGTTTTTCGAAACGGGTCTCACGTTTTCGTCTTCAAGCGATTTTTCGATAAAAACGCCTTACGCCGTGCCGTTTTACGACTTTACCGCAAAGCTTACGTTTTTGGAAGACTCCTTGAATTTTTCGTCCGTTTCGGTCGAAATAGTTTCGACGAAAAATCCCGAAGAAAAGGTGACTTTGGCGTTTTCTTCGATAAAATCGGGCAAAGCGAAACTGAGTCTCGGCGGAAAAACTTATACCGTATCGCTCGAAAGCGGAACGTTCAATTCGCTCAGCGCCTATAACGGCAGAAAGTACGACTCGTCGGCGATCGCGTTTTCGTTAAGCGGAGCGGTGAGAATAGGCGGCAGCGAAGCGGCAAATATAACTTCGTTCGATTCGGGAAGAAAGTTTACGGGCTTCGACGGCGGAAACGTTTATATGACGGTAAAGGCGGTCGGCGTTAAATCGCAAAGCTCGGTTATCGTGAACTATATAGCAAATCAGAGCTTCAACTCTTACACGAAATCGGGAGACGACGCTCCCGCGATAGTCGGCTTTACGTCCGATCTTAAATCGGAATACGAAAAAGGCGAAACGTTCGTTGTGCCGGAAATTTCTCTGGGAGACGTTCTTTCGGGAAAAGCGGAAGCAAAACTCACCGTAAAAGCCCCGAACGGCAAAGTTCTTTTAAACGGGGTTAAACCCGAAAAGGGAATAGAGATAAAGCTCGAAAATTACGGATATTATCAGCTTGTATTCGACCTTACCGACGGCGCGTACAACACCTCGAAAAAGACTTTCCGTCTTTACGTGGCGGATAAAACCGCGCCCGTGATCGAAATGCCGAGCATAAGACAATCGTATAAAATCGGCGAAAATTTCGTCGTTCCCGAAGTTTCGGTTACCGACGATAAATCGGAGATCGGCGACGATTTCGATCCGCTTACCGTCTATCTGTATCTTAAAAACGCGGACGGAAAGCTTATTAAGGTAAATGCGGGCGAAAACGTAAAATTAAGCGCGGCCGGCGAGTGGGAATTTATCGTTTACGCGTTCGACGGGTCTATGAATATTTCCTACGAAATCCGTAAATTCAACGTGGCGTGAAGGTGGAACGATGAGAAAGATTTTATTTGAAATTTTAGCGTGTATGCTCGTTATATCGACATTGTTTATTCAGACGGGCTGCGGGAAAAAGAATAATACGTCGGAGAGCGAAAAACCCTCGACGTCGGATAAAAGCAGCGAAAGCGAGCGGAGCGAAATGATGACTATTTTTGAAAACGGTAAAACCGATTATACGATTATTTATCCCGACAAGGCTTCGGAAGCAGAAAAGAACGCCGCGGATAATATTTCGGAGTATGTTTATAAAGTTTCGGGCGTGAAAATCCCCGTTAAACAAAGTCGTTTCATCGTTTATGACGAGACTGCGAAAATTATTTCGGTGGGTAGTACCGGCGCGCTTGAAAAATCGGGCGTTACGGTTGATTATTCTTCGCTCAACGGCGACGGATTTATTATAAAATCGGTCGGCAACGGAATTTTTATCAACGGCGCGACGGCAAGAGGAACCTTATACGGCGCGTATGAGTTTATCGAGAGGTATCTCGGCGTTAAGTTTCTGACTTACGACTATGAATATATCCCGAAGCTTAATAAATGCAAGATCGAAAGTCCGGATATAGAAGAAGCTCCCGATTTTCGTTACCGTAACTTTATGATCGGCGGCTACAACAACGACAAGGATTTTATGTCCAAGCTCAGATTCGTAAACGAGTATCACACGGTCGCGGATAAATTCGGCGGAAATATCGGTTGGTATAAAACGAAAGACGTTGCGGCGAACCACAATTCGCTTGCATACGTCTCCACGGAATACGCCGCGAAACACCCCGAGTTTTTCTCGATGGTCAACGGCACGCCCGTCGAAATCTGTCAGACTTACGGTATAACGGATAAGGGCGAAATCGATGAAAGCGTGGAATTATGTCCTATAAAAATCGCGCTCGAATCGCTTAAAAAATTCGTTTCGGAGTCGAGCGAAGACACGGAATATTTTATGTTCAGTCAGCAGGATACGCAAAAGTGCTGCGCCTGCGCGAATTGTCTCGCCGCGGCGGAAAAATACACGAGAGGCGGCGTGAACGTAAGATTCGTGAACATTCTCGCAAGAGAAATTCAGAAATGGGCGGATAAAGAGCTTAACGGAAGAAAAATCAAAATCGTAACGTTTGCTTATCAGTATTCGGAGGAAGCTCCCGTCACGATCGATTCCGACGGCGCGTATAAACCGATAGATAACACCGTCGTTGCGGCGGATAACGTTTATATCCGTATGGCGACGTATTTCTGCAATAACTATTTCTCGCTCGAAGATTCGGCGCAGATAGCCAAATACAGAACGCTTTATAAATCATGGAGCGCCGTAACGAAGCATTTCATGGCGTGGGATTATCATATCGATTACTATAATTACTTCAATTATTATCCCACGATGCAGACCTGGAAAGAAAATTTAAGGCTGTATAAAGAAGTTGGCGTGGAATATCTCCTTATGCAATCGGCACAGAACGAAAAGGTCGGCTGGCAGGCTAATCTCGAAGCTTACGTCGCTTCCAAACTTATGTGGAACACAGACAGAAGCGTGGACGAGCTTACGGACGAATTCATAACGTACTATTACGGCGCGGCGAAAGATTACGTCAAAAAGTATAAAACGGACTACGACCTTTATTATCGCGTGCTGTTCGACCGTTTTTCCGATTACACTTTAAAACTCGGAACAGACAGATCCAACGCGAAATATTACGACCTTTCTTTCCTTTTGAATGAGGAAAAGCTTATGACCGAAGCTATCGGCAAGATTTCGGCTTCCGATATGGAAGAAAGCGAAAAAACCGAACTTATAAGAAGGCTTAAAATCGTCCGCGCGCCGACGAAATTTATGATAATGTATAACTACAACAGTTATTATTTCGACGATCAGTCGGGATATAAGGCATATACGGACGAGGTTTTGTCCGAACTTTCGTCGCTCGGATTCACGAGATACAGCGAAGGTTCGCTTCTCAATCAGTTCAAAGCAAACAACGGAATAGCGTAATGAAACTTGACTACACACAATTAAAAGACAAAATAAAAGGCTGTTTCAACGGTAAAAACGTGGGCGGAACGCTCGGCGCGCCGTTCGAATGTTTAAGAAGAATAAACGACGTAGATTTTTACGTTCAGAAAAATATCGATAAAAACCCTCCGCCGAACGACGATCTCGATTTGCAGATAGTCTGGCTCAACGCCGCGATGAAATTCGGCTCGGAAATCGATAAAAACATCTTAGCGGAGTATTGGCTTACGTACATTTATCCCCGCTGGTCGGAATACGGCACGGCGAAAGCCAATCTTTCGCGCGGATTTTCGGCAGGGGTAAGCGGAAGACTCGAAAACGCTTACGGCGAAAGTTGCGGAAGTTTTATCCGCAGCGAAATCTGGGCGTGTCTTGCGCCCGCGCATCCCGAAATAGCTTCGGTTTATGCTTTTTACGATTCTTCCGTCGATCATTACGGCGAGGGGGTGTACGGCGAAGTTTTCTGCGCGGCGACGGAAAGCGCGGCGTTTTCGGTGAGCGATATCGAAAAAGTAATCGAAATCGGTTTAAGTTATATCCCCGAAAACTGCCTTGTGGCGAAAGCCGTTAAAATCGCGAGAGACTCATATAAACAAGGTCTTTCGTGGCGACAGGCGAGAGAAAAGCTTTTTAAAGAAGTGCCGGGTTCGTTCGGGCTTCAATGTAAACCCCTTTCCGAAATGTCGGAGGAGGAGAAAAAAACAAAAGCGGGTTGCGACGCGCCTAATAATATAGGTATCGCCGCGATCGGGCTTTATTACGGTGAAGGCGATTTCGGGAAAACGATCTGCACCGCGGTGAATTGCGGCGAGGACACCGATTGTTCGGCGGGGTTTGCGGGCGCGCTTCTCGGAATAATTCTCGGCGATAAAGGCTTGCCGAAAAAATGGACGGACGTGCTTGACGGGGTTATCAACACCTGTTGCATAGATCTTTCCGAATGGGGATTTTTCTGCCCGAAAACCGTTTCGGAATTTACCGACGGAATTTTAAGGGTAATTCCCTCGTTTTTAAAACCCGATTTTCTTTGCGAACCGCTCGTTACGTTCGGCGAAGAAATTTACGAGGTGAAAGGGCTTGACGGGAACGAACTTTTCTGTCCGCCGTACGAAATTTTCAAAAGAAATCTGTGGCGTAACAGAGGAGAGAGAAAGTTCGAGATAAACGAGCTTTTAAGGTTTCCGAAATGGGCGGAATTTGAAGAATTTCCCGTATTCAAAGCCGTTTTGTCCTACGAAAAAGAACCGTATATCAAGGCGGGCGAGAGCTTCGGTTTTAATCTTACGCTTATAAACAACGGCGTGGCGCGTTCCCAGCTTTGGGCAAACGTAAAAGTCATGACAAGCGGCGGCTTGACCGTAGCGGGCGGCGGAGAATTTGCGCTTCCCTTGCAGAACACTTATCGCTACGAAGCGAAACAAAGTTTTTCCGTAACGCTTAACGAAATTCATTCTTCAACGGAAGACGTTTTCGTCGCGATTGAATTAAGCGGCAGACATTCGTTCGGAACGTTAAGAGCAAAACTTATTGTTGCCGATACGAGAGACGTAACAAATGAATAATAAGAAAACTAAAAAAAATATAACGACTATAACGGCGGACGATCTGACTTTGGACGAGAAAATATCTCTTTTGTCGGGCGATAACGTGTGGTATACGAAAGCGATAGAAAGGCTCGGTATAAGGGCTTTAACCCTTCGCGACGGACCGCACGGCATCCGCGACGGTTCGCCCGCTTTGTCCTATCCGAATCTTTGTCTTCTCGCGTGCGGGTGGGACAGGGAAGCAGTGTTTAAAATCGGACAATATCTCGGCGACGATGCCGCGGCGCACGGCGTCGACGTGCTTCTCGCGCCAGGGGTAAACATAAAGCGCACGCCGACAGGCGGAAGAAATTTCGAGTATTTTTCCGAAGACCCTTTTCTTACGGGCGCGCTCGCTTCCGAATTCGTAAAAGGCGTTCAGAGCCGCGCTGTCGCAGCTTGCGTAAAGCACTTTGTCTGTAACGACCGCGAGAACGGCAGATATTCCCATAACGTAAACGTCGATAAAAAAACTCTTCGGGAAGTGTATGCAAGACCTTTTGAAACGGTTATAAAAAATGCAGAGCCGAAGTGCGTAATGTCCGCCTATAACTTCGTTAACGGGCATTTTGCATGCAGCAATAACGAGTTGAAAACAATGCTTGAAAACGACTTCGGTTTCAACGGGGTAGTCGTTTCGGATTGGGGCGGAACGGACAAAAGAAGCGAGTTTTTATCTTCGATGGGTGATCTCGAAATGCCCGGGTCGGACAAAAAAACTCACGAAGACGTTATCCGCGATATAAATTCGGGAAGGCTCCCGAACGAGAAAGTAAACGAAAGCGTAAACAGGATTTTAAAGCTTATTTCTTTCTGCTCGGGCGAAAAACAACCGCCTTTAAAAAAGGATGTTTCCCGTCTTGCGGCGGAGAGTATCGTCCTTTTGAAAAACAGCGGAATTCTGCCTTTAAAAAGAAATTCAAAAGTTGCTGTTATCGGATCTGCCGCCAAGGAATGTGTTTTCTGCGGCGGAGGTTGCGCCGAAGTTTTCGGCAACGAATATACGAGCGTTAAAGAAGAAATCGAAAAAATATACAAAAATGCGGTTTATTTCGAAGAGCCTTCCGAGGAAATCGGAGATTGCGACGCGGTGATAGTTTTTCTCCGCGAAAAGACGAGTAGCGAGGGTTTCGACAGGGAAAATATCGATATAAATTGCGAAGTTTTAAAGGAAACCTATAAATACAATAAAAATATAGTAACCGTTTTGATAAACGGTTCGGTTATAGAAACGGAAGAAATCGAAAAATATTCTTCGGCGATTATCGAAAGTTATTATGCGGGACAGACCGCAGGCAAAGCTATTTCGCTTGTTTTGTCGGGCGAAGTCAACCCTTGCGGAAAACTTACGGAAACTTTCGTTAAAACTCTTTCCGATAGTTATGTTTTCGGCGAGGAAAACGACGAAGAGATTTTTTATAAAGAAGGTACGTCGGTCGGCTATCGATACTATATAAAAAACAACATATCTGTTGCTTATCCTTTCGGTTTCGGGCTTTCTTACACGAAGTTCGATTATTCCGATTTCGCAATCGATAATTCAATGGTTTCCGAAGATGACGGCGGCGTAACCGTGAACGTAAAGGTGAAAAACACGGGCGATTACGACGGAAAAGAGGTCGTTCAGATTTATCTGAGCGGCGACGGAAAAAACGGCGATCCCGTTATAAAACTCGTAGGATTTAATAAAATAAATCTTAAACGCGGCGAAAAAAAGCTCGTTTCCGTATTTGTTCCGATTGCAGAATTTATGAGCTTCGATATTAAGAAAGACAGGTTTGTTTTGCGTGGCGGAAAAGTTCGTTTAAGCGTAAATTCCGACGCGACGAAAGAAATTTTCGGCAGGGAAATAACTTTAAGCCCTGCTTTTAAAGTCGATCGTTACACGACGATAGGCGAACTCATAAAAACCGAAAAGGGCACAAACACGACCGAAAAAACGCTTAAAAAAGCGATAATCGGCTGCATAATCGGCGACGACGAAAATTATCCGTTTTCGATAAAAAACGGGCATATAGAGGGTGAAACGTTCTTTTCGCGCGTTGCGGAAAGCTTGCAGCTTCGTCAGCTTGTGACGATGAGCAACAATAAAATGTCCGAGGACGAACTTACGAAAATCATAGACGTTTTAAACGAACAAGGATAAAATTTTAAATGAGAAAAAACAGAGTTATCGACAAAAATTGGTCGATAGAAAACATAAAATACGGTAAATTCAAAGCAAATGTTCCGGGCGATATAACGAACGATTTATATCTTGCGGGCGAGATCGAAGATCCTCTTTTCGGCGTTAATTTCAAATCTTCGAGGTGGGTTCTGGAAACCCCGTGGGATTATTCCGTATCTTTCGATATAATTAAAGACGACCTTTCTTTCCCGTATGCGGAAATCGTTTTTAACGGTATAGACGCCTTTTCCGAGGTGTTTTTAAACGGTGAAAAAATAGGCGAAACGGACAGTATGTACGTTCCGTTTTCGTTTAACGTAAAGGATAAACTTAAAATCGGCGGAAATTTGCTTACGGTGAAAATGAAGTCGCCTTACGAGATTTACAACTCGAAGCCGAACGAAAAATATATGAGTATTTTTCATCCTAACAGAATTTTCTTCCGCAAACCCGCCTGCCATTTTATGTGGGATTGGGCGCCCGATTTCCCCGGGTACGGCATTTATCGTCCCGTCGAAATCTCGTTTTTCGACGACGACGAAATTATCGGAACGGAAATAACGACCGACGTTTCCGGCAACGCGAATTTCATAACAAAACTTAACGATAAATTCAAATATAAGCCCGAGGGATACGCCTTAAAACTTGCGGTAACGAAGAACCCCGACGGGGATTTTTCGGGCGCGTACGAGGTAAATCTCAAATGCGAAGGGCAATTTGTTTTGCAGAACGTTTGCGTTGAAAACGTTCAACTCTGGTATCCGAACGGCTACGGCGAACAAAATCTTTATTCGTATAAACTCACGCTTTTTTGCGGCGACGAAATCGTTGACGAAAAGTCGGGCAGATTTGCCTTTCGCGAGGTTAAAATCGTCGAGCGTCCGCTGGACGAAAAATCGTTGTCGTTCATTATAAACGTGAACGGAACGGATATTTTCTGCAAAGGTTCTAATTGGGTTCCCGCAAGCAATATGACGGGAACGATAAAGGACGAAACTTATAAGCACCTTTTGTCGGCTGCCGAGGAAGCGAATTATAACATTTTAAGAGTCTGGGGCGGAGGCTTATATGAAAACGATATTTTCTATGAGCTTTGCGACGAAAAGGGTATAATGGTCTGGCAGGACTTTATGTTCGCTTGTTCCGACATTCCCGACGATTTATCGGATTTTCGGAAAACCGCGTATAAAGAAGCGGAGTATCAGCTTAAACGTCTTAGAAATCATCCGTCGGTCGTCTTGTGGTGCGGCGGCAACGAAAGAAGAAAATTTCTCGATTGCAAAGGTCCGCAGTACGGCGAATATGTGTGGGAAGTAATGCTCTGCGGGCTTCACGATAAGCTCACGCGGCAAAGCGTTTACGTTCCGAACAGTCCGCACAGCAGAACGGATATAGATATGGATTATTCCTCGGGCGATCTTCACACTTCGTGTTACGACCCCGCGCTTATCGACGACCGAATTTGCGATTACAGGGAATACCTCGCGACGAATGTAAGTCCGTTCACGACCGAATGCGCGATTTTAGGTCCTTGCAGAATAAGAAGCTTAAAGAAGTTTATTCCCGAAGACAAGCTTTGGCAAGTGAACGAGGTGTGGCACGAGCATTTTATGCTTAATCCTTATTCGGCAACGCCCGATGAAACGTTCATCCAAAAAGAACAGCGTATGTCGTCCGCGCTTTTCGGCGAGATAGACACGCTCGAAAAATTCGTCAAAAAGGCTATGGCGGTTCATCTCGAAATAATGCGTTCCGAAATAGAATTCGCGCGGGCAAGCGACCGTTGTTACGGAATTTTGAATTGGATGTTCAATGACATATGGGGTTGCGGAACGTGGTCGGTGATAGATTTTTACGGTGAGAAAAAGCCTGTTTTCTATATTCAGAAAGCGGCGTTCAAGCCCGTTCACGCGTTTTTTTATAACGACGGCAAAAGCGTAAATCTTTGCGTTTGCAACGATAAGATTTCTTCGGTAAAGCTTGAATTGAAATATGCGCATAAGAGCATAGACGGCGAGGTTTATTTTGAAAAAACGGAGAATATAACCGTTCCCGCCGGCGGGAAATACGTCGTTAAAAACGTTTCGTTCGATAAAACGGTAAAAAATGCGTACTTAAAGGCGGAAATTTCGGGCGACGAAGAAGATAAAAGTATTTATTTCTACGATTTATGGAAAGACAAGCCTTTCGTTTCCGATATCGAGGTTGTAAAAGAGAAAACGGGCGAAAGGGAATTCAGAATAAAATTACGCGCGGAGAAATTCGCAAGGCTTGTGTTCATCGATACGCCTTTTGAAGCCGATCCCGTGATTTCGGATAACTATTTCGATATGGAAGCGGGCGAGGAAAGAGAAATAACCGTAAAAGCGGCAAAAGATATAAACGAAAAAGACATAACCGTAAAAACCTATGCGGATTTATGGGAAGAATAATTAACTTATACAATTTTTAAAACCGCGGGTCTTTTCAAACTGAAAAGACCCGCGGTTTTTGTGATATAAAAATAGACGGCGTTCCCGTATCGGAAATGAAAAGGGAAAACGTGCATAAACTTTTCGGAATGGTTTTGCAGGATACCTGGCTTTTCGAAGGTACGGTAAGGGAAAATCTCGTTTACAATATGACGGGCATAACCGACGCGCAAATCGAAAAAGTATGCCGCGTTTGCGGGTTGGAGCAGTTTATAAGCACTCTCCCGCAAGGTCTCGACACGGTGTTATCGGAAAACGCAAACATTTCCGCAGGGCAGAAACAGCTTCTGACGATCGCCCGCGCGATGTTGCAAAACGCTCCTATGCTTATTCTCGACGAAGCTACATCGTCCGTAGATACCCGCACGGAACTCGTAATTCAGCGCGCGATGGACGAACTTATGAAAGGGCGTACGAGTTTTGTCATAGCGCATCGTCTTTCCACGATAAAGGACGCGGATATGATTCTTGTTATGAAGGACGGCGACGTTATCGAAAGCGGCACGCACGACGAGCTTTTGCGCCGCGGCGGGTTTTACGCAGAACTTTATAACAGCCAATTCGAGCAGGCTTCTTAATATTAAAAATACGGCGGTCGGGCTTTTGTAAGCCCGACCGCCGCTTTGCGTTGTCGGATAAAAATTATTCGCAGTCGAAAATGCATTTTTTATCTATATATTTTCCGAAATCTTCTTTCCATTTTAAGTGCAGTTTGCTTTCGTCCCAATCGGTCAGAGCGGATTTATCAATAAAAACGGCTATCATTAAATCGTATCTGTTGTCTCTCGGAATTACGTTTTCCTTTACTTCGATTTTCTCGATATACGGAGCCTTATTCGCGTTTAAAAAAAACTTTTTAGCCGCCGAGTTAAGTTCTGCCTTATCTTCGTTTTCCTTCCATTTAACAATTATGTGGTGTATCATAATTTTCTCCTGTATTATATAGTGCTATATTATTTCCAAAAATATTATATCATTTTTCGAGTTTTTTGTAAATACCGAATAAATGAAAAATTTTTTTTGATAAGTTTTTTTGAAAGACAATCGTCACATTTCTTTTATCTGCTTTTGAAAAAGGTTGTCATAATTGACTGTGTAACAAAGAAGTGTTATTTTTGAAATGGTCAAATATGACAACAAAAGTTGTCTTAAATGACAACAAAATGCTTGATTATATTAAAATGATATGCTATATTTTATCAGAAGATTGATTCGGAGGATATAAAATGACGAATTTAAAAAATAATATTGATCATTATATGCAATTAAAAGGAATTAAAAAGTATAGTCATCTTCTTGTTGACATAGCTCATATGTTGGGTATTCGCGGGGAGGGCGCGTACGAATTTGCCAATAACGAAAAGGCTAATTTCTCGAAAATGTTAAAAGGAGAAAGACCGTTGAAATATGAATTTATAATCCCGTTAGAAGAAATATTCGGCGTTTCTTTGGCGCGAATTTTAAATGAGGGCGCATATAAGCTTCCTGTCGAAAAAGAAAATGTGCCGTTTGATAAAGGGTTCAGATATTATGCGTACCTGGACAATCCCGATTTATATCAAAACGAATTTGATAATTTGTTAGGAAAAGGCGGAGAATCGATTTTGAATAACACAGACGAATTCGGAAAAACTTTTTTAGACTATGTGGTTGAATACGGGGCGGTAAACGGAGTCAAGTATTTGCACGACGAATACGGAATTTCGTTAAAATGGTATTACAATCATTTCAATTTCAAAGCAGAGAAAGGGTCGATCTGGTGTTCTTTTGAAAATGTGATCGGGTTTGCAAGGCTCGTCGCAAGCATGAACGACGCCGATTTGTTTAACGACATTTACGACTCGTACAATATGTTTTTTACAAACGGTCATTATGGCAGTACGAATTCGATATTTAATTCTCCCGATTATTTGGAAATATTGCTTGATAATGAATTCTTGTTCGATTCTTTATTTGAAACTAAAAGATATGATTTAAAATTGGGAAGTATATCCAGGCGAAAATTCGGAACGGACGTAAAAACTTATTATTCTATAAATCCTATATTAAATAATTGCTTAAATTATGCTTTAAAACATCTCGATAAATATAAAGCGCAAGCAACGAAAATCTTGAATTTCGGAATAACCTACAATCAAAAAATAGCAAATCAAGTTGATATAAGTTCCTGTTATGTATGCAACGAATTGGGTGGCGTTAGAAATTTCGGAAATGACGATTTTTGCGAGTGTGCAATTGTTGTTTACGACAAAAATATAAATGATGACGATATCAAAAATCTGATAGAGAAATTACTTGTATTTAAAAGTTATAATTAAATGAGGCGGAATATGTTTAAATCGATTATTAACAAAAAAACGTTAAACGAGCAGGACGAGAAAAACAGGCTGAGTAGTTTGTCGGAAAAAGAGCTTCTTATAGAAATTATTTTAGAGTTAAAAAAGATAAACGGCAAATGTGACGATATAGCAAGAGAAATCGTTATTTGGAGCAACTGAGTAACGTTTGAAAATCATATAAAGTCACATACGAGACAAGGCAGGGCATAATTGCCCCGCCTTGTTTTTTATTACAAAAAAAACGATGGTCTGTAAGTTAGCTTACAGACCATCGTTCTGGTGCGGTCGACAGGACTTGAACCTGCACGAGAAAGCCTCATAAGATCCTTAGTCTTATGCGTCTGCCAATTCCGCCACGACCGCATAAATACCAATCAAGCCGCAAAGCCTTGCAACTCAACCGATATTGCTCAGTTATAATACTATTTTTTTAAAAACTTGTCAAACGTTTTTAAGCGGTTTTTCAAAAAAATTACAACATTTTTTTGAAAAACCGCAAATGCTTCTTAATCGCTTCTGAAAGTTTGTAAAACAGTTTATTTTGTACCGTAAATTACCTGTTTCGCGTCTTTAAGCGAGGTTTCGGCTTCTTTCGACATAGGCGTAACAGTCTTTCTGTAATCGTGATGATCGCAAAATTCGTCGATAGAACTTTCAAGCCTGTCAAGCCTTTTTCGCATAGCGGAGTATAAAACGTCAAGATATTCGTCTTGCTTTCCGCCCGCTTCGGACGAGTTTTCTATAAGCTTCGCGTAGTGTTCGAGACAAAATCCGTTGCCGCCTTCTATACGGGCTTTAAAATTCGGATCGTCTCTGTAAACATGCGAAATGGTTTTATAATACCTCGTCATCGTGTCGTTTAAATATTTACAGATAACGCAGGTTTTATTTGCTTCGAGAAGCTTCTCCGCCTGTTTTTTTGCGGCTTTGCCGTTTGCGGGTTTATAGATAAGCTTGTCCGTTTTCTTTTTAAGCCGCGTTGAAATTTGCAGGGCAAGACCGAGTTTTGAGGGCATAGAGTAGAGTTTGTCGAAATGAGCTGCGCAAAATCCGAGTTCGTTTACCTCTTTTCTCGTCGAATCTTCCATAACGCCTTCGCCGAGATATTGTTCGGTAAGCCTTTCGTTTATAACGCTTTTTATCCTGCAAAGAGGACAGACGTTTCCGCCGTCGAAATGCTCGTAAATGAGCATGGTTCCTATATGATACCCCATATCGCCGCCTCCTTAATCGAGCCTTCCCGTAAGGTGACCTTCGGGGTTAAGTTCGTTAAAATCGGTTTGCCGCAAAGCTTCGTAAAGAGTAATCGCAACCGAATTCGAAAGGTTAAGACTTCTTAAATTCTGCCACATGGGAATTCTGAGCGTGTTGTCGTAATGTTCCTTTAAAAGGGGTTCGGGCAGCCCGTGCGACTCTTTTCCGAATACGAGAAAATCCCCGTCTTTGAATTTAACGTCGGAATAGACTTTCGCGCCTTTCGTGGATAGAAAATAGAAATTCGCTTCGGCGGAATATTTTTCGTAAAGTTCGGCGAAACTGTCGTAATATCTCACGTCGAGATATTGCCAATAGTCGAGTCCCGCGCGTTTCAGCGTTCTGTCCGAAATTTCGAAACCGAGAGGTCTCACGAGGTGTAAAACGCTGTGCGTCGCCGCGCAAGTTCTTGAAATATTTCCGGTGTTTTGCGGAATTTCGGGTTCTACAAGTACTATATTGAACATAATTTTCCTTTTGCTTAGCCGTCGTTTGCTATTTCAATTAGCAAACGACGGCGGCAGACCTGCGGCGAGGCGGATTATGTAATGAACTCGAAATGCAAAAGCTCGGAAAAAACGCCGCCGCGGTTATTTATTGAATTTTATTTTTGTCGTTTTGAGTGAAAAATCGAACAGAGGAGTCAGTTCGAAAACGTCCTCGTCGGGAGTTACAAGTTCGCCTTTCACGTTCGAGCATAACGCTTTGTCGTTGCATACGAGCAAAATCGGAAAACCGAGCAGGTACGAGTA
>CAKQJE010000014.1 GCA_934247225.1 uncultured Clostridia bacterium | reverse complement strand
TAGTTAATACATATCAGAATCAGCGGTGAATTTATGGCAATAAGAAATATTATTCAGTTGGGCGATCCCACGCTCAGAAAAAAAAGCTTTGCGGTTGAATCCGTTACTCCAAAAATCATACAGTTGCTCGACGACATGAAAGACACCCTTGCCAAAGCGCAGGGCGCAGGGCTTGCGGCGGTGCAGGTAGGGATTTTGCGTCGTGTTTTTATCGTCGACGTGGAAGAAGGGTATTTTGAATTTATCAATCCCGAAATCATTTCGACAAAGGGCGAACAGTACGGTCCCGAAGGTTGTTTATCGGTTAAAGGTAAATGGGGAGACGTAAAACGCCCGAAGAAAGTCACCGTTGAAGCTCTCGACAGATACGGAAATAAATTTAAGCTCGTTGCGCGTGATTTTACGGCTCGCGCGATTTGCCACGAAAACGACCATTTAGACGGCATTTTATATGTCGATAAGGCTAATAATCTCAGGGAGGAGGCGTAAGGCGTTGAAAGTTATTTTTCTCGGTACGCCCGAATTTGCGGTAAAGCCGCTCGAAAGAATTATCGCGACAGGTAAACATAAAGTTGTCGGCGTGGTTTGTCAACCCGATAAACCCGTCGGGAGAAAGGCAATAATAACCCCTCCGCCGACAAAAGTCGTGGCGTTAAATAACGATATACCCGTTTTTCAGTTTGAAAAAATACGTAACGGCGGGGCGGAAGAGCTGAAAAAACTCGGAGCGGACATTATGGTAACGTGCGCATACGGGCAAATACTCACGAAAGACATTTTAAACGTCTGCAAATACGGCGTAATAAACATTCACGCTTCGCTTTTGCCTAAATACAGAGGAGCGGCTCCGATTCAGTACGCTATCGTAAACGGCGAAAAAGAAACGGGCGTAACGTTTATGAAAACGGAAGAAGGGCTTGATACGGGCGATATTATCGTCGCATATAAAACGGAAATAAAGGAAAGCGAAACTTCCGCGGAACTTGCGGAAAGACTTTCCGTTATAGGCGCGGAACACATAAACGACGTTTTGACGTCGATCGAAAACGGAACGGCTTGTTACACGAAGCAGGATGATTCCGTCGCAAATGTTGTAAAAACAATCAAAAAAGACCAGACGGAAGTAAACTTCGATAAATCGGGCAAAGAAGTTGCCGATTTTATAAACGGAATGTATCCGCTTGCATATGCGTTCTGTAACGGTAAAAAATACAAATTTTACAGGGCAAAAGCCTCGGAAAATCAAGGAAAGACAGGCGAAGTTATAATTACGGGTAAAAAACTTATTATTGCGTGCGCCTTAGACTCGGTCGAAATTCTCGAAATTCAGGAAGAGGGCGGGAAAAGACTTTCCGCAAAGGATTTTCTGAACGGCAGAAAGATTAACGCGGGCGATGTTTTTACATTTAAACCCGAACAAACAGAGAAAAAATAAGAAATGCTTAACGTTTTTTACGATAGTTACCGCATTCTTTTCCTTGTTTATTCAGACGGTGCTTTTTTAAAGCAGGCTATGTCGGATGTGTTCATAGAAGAAAAGAACAGAGCGCACACGACTAAAATTTGTTACGGCGTTCTTGACAGGGATATAGAATTCGAATACGCTTTGAAAGTTTTGTGCGATAAACGCCCGAAACAAGCGGTAAGAATAATTTTAAAAATAGCGATGTATTCGCTGGAATATTTAAAAACCGCACCTTATGCCGTTGTCGATACTGCCGTGGAATTGATAAAAAAGCTCGGAAAAGGCGGTACGGCAGGTTTTGTGAACGCTTTTTTGCGTAAATATATATCAAATTCAGTATCTATGCCGAGCGATGAGATCGAAAAGCTTTCGGTCGAGTATTCCTATCCCGTGTTTGCCGTTAAAAGATTGATCGGCGATTACGGAATCGAAATCGCGAAAGAAATTATGAACGCCGATTCGGAAATGACTACCGTCAGATTTAATTCCGATATAGACGGAGAAAAATATCTGACCGAAAGGCGTTGGGCGTTTCAGAAAACCCCGTTTAATAATACGTTTTTTGTTAAGGGATTTAAACGAAACGAGGATTTCGACAGGGGAATTTATACATTTCAATCGATCGGAAGCGTCGCTATATGCGATATGGTAGAGTGCGGAGAAAATCTTTTGGACGCTTGTGCTGCTCCGGGCGGAAAAAGCGTCAATCTCGCCGATAAATTTTCTACGGTTACATCGTGCGAGTTGCATCCGCATAGGGTTAAACTTATCGAAGAGTATGCCGAAAGAATGAAGAAAGCGAATGTCTCTGCGATAAACGCCGATTCGTCTATTTTCAACGAAAAGTTCGAAAATAAATTCGACGCGGTACTTTGCGATGTTCCTTGCAGCGGTTACGGCGTTGTAAAAGACAATCCCGACATAAAGCTCAGAAGAGAAGAAAAAGACATTGCGGATATTTATTCCGTTCAACGTAAAATATTGCAAAATTGCAGTAAATATCTTAAAAAAGGCGGATTTTTATATTATTCTACCTGTTCGGTTTTTAAAAGCGAAAACGAAAAAGTCTGTCTTGATTTTTTAAACAAAAACAAAGATTTCAAGGCAGTGGAAATACACTCGGAGCTTGAACATAAACAAATGAAAGTCGGCGTTTCGTTTTTGCCGCATTTGTCTTACGGTGCGGGCTTTTACTTCTGCAAATTCAAAAAGGTGTGATATGAAAGTATTACAGGATCTTTCTTACGGAGAACTGAAAATTCTTGTCGGCGAAATGGGTGAGAAGCCGTATCGCGCTTTGCAGATTTTCAAAGGACTTGCTCAGGGCAAAAAAATCTCCGAAATAACAGACATTTCTAAAAATCTCAGAGAGAAGTTGCTCGAAGAATATGCCGACGCGGCGGTAGAAATTATAGAAATAAAAACGTCGAAGATAGACGAAACGAGAAAATTGCTGTTTAAACTTCACGACGGAAACGTTATAGAAGGCGTCGTTATGAAGTATAAATACGGAAACACGCAATGCGTTTCGACTCAGGTCGGATGCAGAATGGGTTGCGCTTTTTGCGCTTCGGGCATAGGCGGACTTGTCAGAAACCTTTCGGCAGGCGAAATTTATGCGGAAATTACAGCCGTAAACAGGCTTTTAGGCGGAACGACCGATAAAAGGCAAATAACGAACGTCGTTTTAATGGGTAGCGGCGAGCCGCTCGATAATTACGACAATACGATAAAATTTTTAAGGCTGTTATCGGATGAAAACGGACTTAACGTAAGCCCGAGAAACGTAAGTTTGTCAACGTGCGGGCTTGTACCGAATATTTACAGACTTGCGGACGAGGGGTTGGATGTAAATTT
Organism: uncultured Clostridia bacterium; assembly: GCA_934247225.1. Lineage (GTDB taxonomy): Bacteria > Bacillota > Clostridia > Christensenellales > Borkfalkiaceae > UBA10281. Next base: position 68,062 of record CAKQJE010000014.1, on the reverse strand, counting down.
AACCGTGTCGCTGCATAATCCTTTCGACGAAAAGCGCAAAGAACTTATGCCGATCGCGAAAAGTTATAAAGTAAAAGAAATTCTCGATGCTTGTTCGGCATATTTCGATAAGACGGGCAGGCGATACATATTCGAATATTCGCTCGTTAAAGGACAGAACGACGGAAAAGAATGCGCGGACGAGCTTATACGCCTTTTAAAAGGCAGACCGTGCCACGTCAATCTTATAAGACTTAACGACGTTAATGGAAAAAATCTTACGGCGACTTCGGATAAAGACGCTTACAGATTTATGGCTCTTTTAAATAAAGGCGGAATATCGGCAACGGTCAGAAGGCAAATGGGAGTCGATATAGACGGAGCCTGCGGACAGCTTCGCAGAAAATTTTTAAACGGGGAGGAGAACGGCTCTGACACAGGGAAAAGTTCTTAAAATTCATTCGGGAAAGTATTTCGTCAAAGCAAACGGCGAAACGATCGTTTGTACGGCAAAAGGTTCTCTTAAAATAAAATCCGACGGAATAGTTACGGGCGATAATGTGAAGATCGATAACGCCGTAATAACGGATGTTTGCCCGAGAAAAAACAGATTTCGCCGACCGAACGTTGCCAATGTTGACGTTATAGCCGTCGTGATCGGCAAGCCGCCGGAACCCGATTTTTATCTTATCGATAAAATTCTCGGCGTCTGCGCCATGTACGGTGTTGAAGCTTTACTTGTCGTAAATAAACTCGATATCGGTGACGAAACCGCCGCGAGAGTCGAAAAAAATTACTCGAAAGCGGTCAAAAAGATTTTCAGAGTTTCCGCAAAAACAGGCGAGGGAATAGATGACTTGTTTTCGTATATTTCGGGTAAACTCACCGTTTTCACGGGGCAGTCAGCCGTCGGAAAAACCTCGATACTTAACAGGATTTTTAACGAAAACAGACAGACGGGAGAAGTCAGCCGAAAAACCGAACGCGGAAAACAAACGACTACCGTTTCGGAGATCATAGAAAAAGACGGCGCGGAAATTATGGATACGCCCGGATTTTCTTCGATAGATTTATCAATCGGAGCGGATGAACTTCCGCACGCTTATACGGAATTTCTGCCTTATCTCGGGCAGTGCAGATTTAATGATTGCAGACATACGGGCGAACCCGATTGCGCGATAAAAAAAGCGGTTAAAGAGGGAATGATCGAGAAAGAAAGGTATTTAAGATATACCGAAATTTTAAAGGAAAAACAAAATGAGAAAAAATATTAAAATTGCACCGTCCATGCTTTCGGCGGATTTTTCGAAAATGGGCGACGAACTTAAAAATGTAATCGACGCGGGTGCGGATATCATTCATCTCGACGTTATGGACGGCGTTTTCGTTCCTAATATCACTTTCGGAATAAAAATGGTAGCCGACCTGAAAAAAATGTCGGGAAAAACGCCGCTCGATTGTCATCTGATGATCGTTTCGCCCGAAAAATATGTAAAAAAATTTGCAGAAGCGGGCGCGGATTATATAACAGTGCATTATGAGGCGTGTAAAGAAAATTCGGGCGAAGTACTGAAACTTATTAAATCCTGCGGAGTTAAATGCGGGCTTGCGATAAATCCCGATACGCCCGTGGAAAATATTTTAAACGAGATCCCGATTTGCGATATGGTTCTCGTAATGAGCGTTTTCCCCGGGTTCGGCGGGCAGTCGTTTATTTCCGACGTTTTGGAAAAATGTAAAAAAATCCGTGAAATAATCGACAAAAACGGACTTGATTGCATTATTGAAATCGACGGCGGTATAAACGTAAAAACTTCTGAGCAAGCAATCGTCGCGGGGTGTGACGTTCTCGTTGCGGGGAGCGCCGTGTTCGGTGCGAAAGACATAAAGCAAGCTATCGAAAATTTAAGAGGGGTATGAAAAAGTATTTTTTAAAAGCGGCGTTGTCGTTCGCGTTTACGATTGCGACGGCGTTGCTGTTTGCGTTTCCGGGTAAGATCTTTTTGGAAGAAAGTTCGATTCTCGGAACCATTTCGATTGTTTTGGGGGTGCTGACGGTTTTCTTGTTTGCCGTTTTTGCGGTAAACACGATTATCCGAAAGGTAAAAAAGTCAATAGATACTCATGAAGATCCCGAAAAGGTTTATTCAAGAATAGTCAAAAAAAGTAATTTTGCGAGAACCGATACGCTGCGATATTTTAAACGTATTCGTTTTCGGAATGCGACGCTTCATTTACATCTTGTAATTTGCGAGATTTGTATTTACGTTTGTTTCGCGCTTGCTTCGCTTCTTGCCTTTATTTATCCGATAACTATCGCAATCGTTGTTTTGACTTCCGATGTTTGTATTGCGAACGTTTACTATTTTCTTGTAAAAGACGAATATTACGCTCCGGATATCGTGATCGATAAAAACGAATTTCCGCAGTTGTTTGCAATTGTCGGAAGCGCGTTGGATGCATTCGGAATAAAAAAGGCGGTATCTTATATTTCTTTCGGTTCGGAAATCGAATTTTATAAACGCGACGGCGCGTACGAGCTTCATATCGGAATAACGGCTTACCAGATTTTGAGCGATGATGAGTTAAGAGCTGCGATATACAGGAAAATACTTCTGAAAACAGGAGAAAAGACAAAAAAAATTCTTAAAGCGTATTCTTATCTCGACAGATACGAATTTATTTTGTCGAAAGCTCTGTTTTCCGCGAGAGTTTTCGGGCTTATCCTTATGACGCAAAACGAAAGGCAGTATTTCGATAAGGTGTTTATAGAAAGGGAATGTTCGTCTGTTACGGATAAAATGCTCGCTTGTACGCCTTATTCGAAATCGTATGCTCAGGCTTATAAAAAACATAAGATTTACGAGTCATTCGTCGGCGACGAAAGATGCAATCTGAACAGAGAATTGTTTTCTTCATCGCTCAACGCGGCGACGTACGGAACTTTTATTCTTGACGAGTTTTTTGTGTTTTACGGGCTTTACGGCAATGAATGGGAAGCCGAAATACAAAGAAGACTTCCGTCGGAAATTCCCGCCGAAAGAACTTTTGCCGAGAAGTTTTCCGATCTGAACGCGGATATGGATAATATCCCGATTTATTTCGACAAACCGCACACCGAAGAGTACGATAATATTATGTCTCTCGTCAATTCGATTAACTATGAATTCGTTAAGTCGGAATATGAAACCCGTAAAGAAAATTACGAATATGTTCTGATGAAAATAGCAAGATACGAAAGCAATAAAAGCTCCTTTACCGAACGACGGGAACTTCTGAATGTTGCCGAGTATTACAAAATTGCAGGTTTATTTGATAAGTCTATCGAAATTTATAATCAATTAACCGAAAATGGTGATAAATCCACTGAACTATTATTTGAGAAAGGACTTACTCTTTTAACCCTTAAAGATGATAAAGGTATAGACTATCTTATTCAGTCTATGACGAACGACAACTATACGGAAAGGGCAATAACCGTTCTTGCAGACTATATTCCCAAAAGCGGCAACAGTCGTAAATATGCTGATTTTAATCGATTAAAACACGAGAAAATGCATGCGTTTATCATTAAGAAAAATCAAAACGAATTCGATGTCCGTCGTGGTTTTGTCGAAACGAAAATCGGTTCGGAAACAATTTCCGATATTATCGAATTTGCCGTAAAAGACGAAAACGTCAGCTCGGTTTACATAAGCGATTTAGTACCCAAAAACGGTAAGAAAATAACCGTTTTAGGTTTTAAGGTTAAAAATACCGAAAAAACGGTCTTATACGAAAGTTATCAAAGGCTTTTCAGCTTTCTCGATAACGATTACGGACACCTCGACACGCTTTTGATCGCTTTGGATAACGACGCGGTTTTTTTAAAGAAATTTCTTAAAGAAAAAACAAGTTTGAAATTCAGAAGAGACGAGTAGAAGCGAAACAAACCGCCGATAAAAAAACGAGCAGAAGCGAAACGGCTGATAAAGCAGGTATCTGATCTGTAAGAAAAAATGCTTTTTTGCTTCCAAAATGCTTCCAAAATTGCATCTAAAATACTTATAACTATCATATAAGTGTGTTACGATAATAATATAAAATAAATAAGGAGAGACTTATGGACAAAAAGAAATCCGAAGGGATAAAACTCGAAAAAGAACTTTCATATAAAAAAGACAACTTTTTTCTTAAAGCAGACGACGAAAGATTGAAAAAAACTTTCGCTTATGCCGAAGAATACAAGAAATACATAGACAATTCCAAAACGGAAAGAGAAGCCGTTAAAACATCTGTCGAGCTTTGCAAAGCTAAGGGGTATAAGGAATATCGTTTCGGCGATAAGCTCGTCAAAGGCGGAAAATATTACTACAATAACAGATTTAAGAGTCTTGCGGTGTTTAAAATCGGTTCGGAAGACGTCGGTAAGGACGGAATCAGAATTATGGCTTCCCATATCGACTCTCCGAGACTCGATTTAAAACAGAATCCTTTATACGAAGATGCTTCGATGGCGTTCTTCAAAACGCATTATTACGGCGGAATCAAAAAATATCAATGGACGGCTATTCCTCTCGCTCTTCACGGAACGGTTGTTTTAAAGAACGGGAAATCCGTCGATATCGCTATCGGCGAAGCGGAAAACGATCCCGTATTTTATATCAACGACCTTCTTCCGCACCTTTCGAGAGAGCAGAATTCCAAACCGCTTTCTCAGGCGATCGACGGCGAAACTTTAAACGTTCTCGTCGGCGGTATTCCGTTTAAGGACGATGACGTTAAAGACGCCATCAAACTCAATGTTTTAAAACATCTTCACGACGATTACGGAATGGTTGAAAGCGACTTTTTAAGTGCGGAACTTTGCGTTGTTCCCGCATTTAAAGCCCGTGATATCGGTTTTGACAGGGCGCTCATCGGCGCGTATGGTCACGACGACAGAGTTTGTTCCTATCCCGCGCTTACTTCGCTTCTCGATACAGAGGACGAAAAACACACCGTTCTGGTCGTTCTCGCCGATAAAGAAGAAATAGGCAGCGAAGGAACTACCGGTATGCAGTGCAAGGTTTACGAAGATATAATCGACCTTATCGCCGCTTCCGAAAATCAGCCTTCCGCGCTTGTCAGAGCTAACAGCGTATGTCTTTCGGCGGACGTAACCGCAGGATTCGATCCCAACTACGCAGGCGTTTACGAAAAGAGAAATTCGAGCCTTGTTTCTTACGGAACTTCTATTTGTAAATTTACGGGTTCGGGCGGAAAAGGCGGTTCGAGCGACGCAAGTGCCGAACTTTGCGGGAAAATCAGAAAGATTTTTGACGATAACGGTATAATCTGGCAGACTGCCGAACTCGGTAAAGTCGACGCCGGCGGTGGCGGAACGGTAGCCAAATACCTTGCGAAACTCAATATCGACACGATAGATATCGGAGTTCCCGTTATTTCCATGCACGCTCCTTATGAAGTGATCTCCAAGGGCGACCTCTACAGCACATACGAGGCGTTCGCGGCGTTCATAAAATGAGAAATAACAAAGAATTATTTATAGATTACTCCCTTTTTGAGGAGCTGTATAAAGAGATTTGTTTTACGGATAAGTACTTATCGATGAAAAATTATATCGCGCATTCCGACGTTTCGACTTTCGATCACAGCGTAAGCGTCGCAAAAGAGTGTTATAAGTACGCCGTCGAAAAACAAATAGATTGCGATCTTAAATCGCTTATAAAAGCCGCGCTTTTGCACGACTATTATCTTTACGATTGGCACCTTACGCCGAAATTCACTTTTCACGGGTTCAAGCACGCGCTTACCGCGGCAAAAAACGCAGATAAGGATTACGGGCTTACCGCAAAAGAAAAGAATATCATAGAAAGTCATATGTTTCCGCTTAATCCCTTGCATTTTCCGAAATGCAGGGAAGCGTGGATACTGATTATGATGGACAGAAAGTGTTCTATGGCGGAAATTTTTTCGGAGAAGAATAAGAATTTGGTATGAACGCGAAAGAAAGATTTTTAAAATACGTAAAATACGAAACAACGTCGGACGAGTACTCGGCAACGTGTCCGAGTACGCCCGGTCAGACCGTCTTATTGAAAGATTTATGCGCCGAGCTTTCTTTAATGGGGGCGAAAGCGGAGCAGGACGAGAACGGATACGTTACGGCGTTGATTCCCGCTAACAAAAAAGGGCTGAAAAAGCTTTGTTTTATCTCTCACGTAGACACTTCGCCTGCGGTAAGCGGGAAAAGCGTTAATCCGAAAGAAATAATTTGCAACGGAAAAGAGGTCGTTTTGGAAAACGGAACGACTATTTCGCTTGACGATACGCCCGAGCTTGCTTCTTATATCGGCAAAAAACTTATCGTTACCGACGGCAATACGCTTTTGGGTGCGGACGATAAGGCGGGCGTTGCGGAGATTATGACTGCCGCGGAAATTCTTCTGACCGATAAAAACTTGCCGCACGGCGATATTCTCATAGCGTTTACACCCGACGAAGAAATAGGGCGCGGAACGGATTTATTCAACGTTAAAAAATTCGGTGCGGACTTCGGCTATACGGTGGACGGAGGAGAACTCGGCGAGATAGAATACGAAAACTTCAATGCCGCTTCGGCGACTTTAACCGTAAACGGAACGAGTATTCATCCAGGAAGCGCGAAAAACAAGATGAAAAACGCGATAGATCTTTTCGCTGAATTTCATTCTATGCTTCCCGAAAACATGCGCCCCGTAAACACCGAAAATTACGAAGGTTTTTATATGGCGGACGAGATTTCGGGAGGAGTCGAAAGCTTAGTCGCGAAGTATATTATCCGCGATCACGATATGCAAAAGTTCTCGGATAAAAAAGCGTTTTTCGCTTCTGTTGTCGATTTTCTTAACGAAAAATACGGAAAAGGAACGTTTGCCGCGGAAATTAAGGACAGCTATTATAATATGTCCGAAATTATAAAAAAGAATTTCCATCTTATCGAAAATGCCGAAAAAGCTATGACGGAATGCGGAATTACGCCGAAAATCATCCCGATAAGAGGAGGAACGGACGGCGCAAGACTTTCCTTTGAGGGACTTCCTTGCCCGAACCTTTCTACGGGCGGACTTAATTTCCATGGAAGAAGAGAATTCATTCCTTCCGACTCGCTTGAAAAAATGGTTGAAGTAATTCTTAAAATCGTAGATATTTACGCTGATTTTTAAAAGAATTACGATTTAAGTTTGTATGATACTCGAAAACATAACGTCGCCTGAGGACGTGAAAAAACTGAATATCGGGCAACTTGAAACGTTATCGGACGAAATCAGGGGGAGAATTGTCGAAACCGTAAATAAAAACGGAGGTCATCTTGCTTCGAATCTCGGCGTTGCCGAGATAATCGTCGCGCTTTATTATTGCTTCGATTTTCCGAAAGACAAATTGATTTTTGACGTCGGACATCAGTGTTACGCTCACAAAATACTGAGCGGAAGAGACGACCGATTCGATACGATCAGAAAAGAGGGCGGATTAAGCGGGTTTCCCGACCCGTCCGAAAGCGATTTCGACGCTTTCGGAGCCGGTCACGCGGGAAATTCGATATCCGCAAGTCTCGGTTACTGTGCGGCGAGAGACGCGCTAAAAGACGATTATTACGTTATCGATCTTGTTGGCGACGCGTCGCTTTTTAACGGCGAGAACCTCGAAGCGATAACCGCAAACGAAAAAAAACCTAAAAAATTTATAATAATCCTTAACGATAACGGAATGTCCATTTCTAAAAACAATAACGGATTTTACAAAATAATGTCAACCGTTACGACTAAAAAGTCGTACGGAAAATTTATGGCTTTTTTTGAAAAAACAATAGGAAAAAGTTTTATCGGAAAAGGATTGAAACGTTTTAAGCGTTTTGTAAAAAGAAGCATAAACGGTTTGTCGATAGTCGATTCGCTCGGTTTCAAATACGTCGGAATTTTCAACGGAAATAAGATCGGGGAACTCGTGAGAATTCTCGAAAACGTTAAAAATTCGGACAGGGGAGTAATTCTCCATTTGAGAACGGTTAAAGGAAAAGGTCTCACGGACGCCGAAAACAATGCCGAAATTTATCACGGCGTAGGCAAAAATTTTGCCAGAAGCGAGTGTACTTTTTCAAAAGCCGTCGGTGAAATCATTTCAGAAAAAGCAGCAAAAAACGAGAAAATTACAGCGATTTGCGCAGCTATGAAAGACGGAACGGGATTAAATTCTTTTGCGGAAAAATTTCCCGACAGATTTTTCGACGTCGGCATAGCGGAAGAACATGCCGTCACGTTTGCCGCCGGGCAAGCCGCGGGCGGACTAAGACCCGTAGTCTGCGTTTATTCGACGTTTTTACAGCGCGCTTACGATCAGATCATGCAGGACGTCTGCATTCAGAATCTTCCCGTTATTTTTATGGTCGACAGAGCGGGAGCGGTCGGAAACGACGGCGTGACCCACAACGGACTTTTCGATTTGTCATATCTCGGAATGCTTCCGAATATGTATGTTTTTGCGGTTAAAGACGTTACGGAGCTTAAAGACGTATTTTCATATTGTCTCGAACTTTCCGCACCTTGCGCAATAAGATTTCCTAACGGATTTAATCCCGATTTCGGGTTCCATACGCCGATTTCCGAATCTTTATGGGAGTTTTCGGATCCGTCGGCGCGTGACAATCCCGAAAAAAACGTTTTGCTTTGCGTCGGTTCGAGAGCTTTGAAAATCGCCGAACAGGCGGCAAATAACACGGAAAAGAACGTTACGGTGGTAAATTGCAGAAGCGTGAAACCTTTGGACGAAGCGTTTTTGAATAAACTCGAAGGTAAAAACGTTATTACAATCGAAGAAAACGTTGTCGCGGGAGGTTTCGGAAGCTCGGTTTCCGAGTATTTTTCTGCTAAAAAAATTCACGCAGATTTATCCGTAATAGCTTTTCCCGATAAATTCGTCAGACACGCCGAAACCTCGTCTCAGTTAAGGGATGCCGGGCTGACACCCGAAAATATTGTATCGAAATTTATTTAATACACAAAATATCGTGGCTTTTGAGAGATTTTTTTAAAAAAAATGCTCATAAGCCTTTTATTTTTCTTTAAATAGATTGACTTTATGCAAAATATAGTTTACAATATAATAAGTATATTACCGAAATTCTTATATATTGAAGAATTTTTGTTTTTACTTAACAAATTCACGGGAGGTAGTGTATGAACTACTACATTTACTCCCTGCTTTTATTGCCGACCGGAGGATGGATAGGCATCCTTGCGGCGTGCGTCGTCGTTTTCGGCGTAGTCGGTTTTTTCCTCGGAAGAATGATTTCCGAGAACGCGAGAAAAGCGAAACTCGAAACGGCCGAACAAGTGATAGCGAAAATGAAAGAAGATGCCGAGCAGGAATGTAAGGCAAGAAAAAAAGAGGCTATTCTCGAAGCAAAAGAGCAGGAGATTAAACTTCGTAACGATTTCGAACGCGATACGAGGGAAAAGAAAACAGAATTACAAAAAGCAGAGCAGAGACTCAACCAGAAAGAGGAACTTCTTAACAAAAGAGACAACAGTCTTTTAAAACAAAAAGAAGAACTCGAACAGCAAAAGAAAGATCTTGACCAGAAAGTCGCTTCTATTCAGGCGAAACAGGAAAAAATCGATCAACAGTACGAAAGCGTTGTTCAGAAACTCGAAGAAATTTCGGGTCTTTCCAAGGAAGAGGCTAAAAAACAGCTTTCCGAAATGATTCTCGACGACACGAGAAAAGACGTTGCGATGCAGGTCAGAAGCATGGAACAAGAGGCTAAGGACGAGGCGGACAAGAAAGCCAAAGACATTATAAGCCTTGCGATTCAGAAATGTTGCACAGACCACGCATCCGAAATTACCGTTTCGGTCGTACCGCTTCCGAGCGACGATATGAAAGCGAGAATTATCGGAAGAGAAGGCAGAAATATCCGCGCGCTCGAAAACGCTACGGGTATCGAACTTATTATCGACGATACGCCCGAAGTCGTTATTCTTTCGGGATTTGATCCGGTAAGGAGGGAAGTAGCGAGATTATCGCTTGAAAAACTTATTTCCGACGGTAGAATTCACCCGGCGAAGATTGAAGAAACAGTAGAAAAAGAACTTGACGTTCAGATAAAAGAAGCAGGCGAAGCCGCAATGTTCGAAGTAGGACTTTTCGGTATTCACCCCGAGCTTATAAAGCTTCTCGGCAGGCTTAAATTCAGAACGAGTTACGGACAAAACGTATTACAGCATTCGCTCGAAGTCGCTCACCTCGCAGGTCTTATGGCTGCCGAACTCGGCGTAGACGTAAACCTTGCAAAACGCGGCGGGTTACTTCACGATATAGGTAAAGCGGTCGATTTCGAAATCGAAGGAACGCATATTCAGATCGGCGTCGACCTTGCAAAAAAATACAAGGAAAACAAAAACGTCATCAACTGCATTCAGGCTCACCACGGCGACGTAGAGCCGAAATGTATCGAAGCCGTTCTCGTACAGGCTGCCGACGCTATTTCGGGCGCAAGACCGGGCGCAAGGCGCGATACGAGTACGAATTATATCAAGAGGCTCGAACAACTCGAAACAATTTCCTCGTCCTTTAAAGGCGTTGAGAAAGCGTTTGCCATTCAGGCGGGCAGGGAAGTCAGAGTTATGGTCAAACCCGAGCAAATCGACGATAATCAGGCTATGTTCCTCGCAAAAGATATCGCTAAAAAGATCGAAAGCGAGCTTGAATATCCGGGTCAGATTAAAGTCAACGTTATCAGGGAATGGCGTTGCGTAGAATACGCAAAATAATTTTACAAAGGTAACGCATACAAATCAGGAGATTCCGCCGTTGCGATAATTCGCAGCGGCGTTTTCTGTCCGCAGTATATTTTTAACGTATATTAAGACTTAGGATATGATTAAAGTAATAGACGGAATAGAAACGGAAATAAGGGTAAAAAAGATTAAACGAATAGGCATAAGGATAAACAGAGACGGAAAAGTTTTTCTGAATGTGCCGTCGAACAAATCGATAGGCGAAGCGGAAAGATTTTTTATCTCTAAAAAAGAATGGGTTGAAAAACACTTAAAAAGAATTAAAGCCGACGAGATTTACGCGCTCGAAAACGGTTGTCCGATATATTTTTTCGGTAAAAAAATAATTGTAAGCGTGACCTGCGGAAAGGAAAACAAAGCATATGTTTCAGGCGACAATCTCGTTGTTGTTTCCGACGGAAGGCATACCCCGGAGCGTATCGCGGAAAATTTCCTGTCGGACGAATTAAAAAAAGTTCTGGACGAAACATTCAAAAAATGGACGAATATAACAGGATTGAAACCCGTATCGGTTACGATACGCAAAACGACGTCCAGATGGGGAAGCTGCACAACGAATACGAAACGTATCAGAATGTCCTTTTATCTTGTTTCCTTGCCCGTTTTCTGCACGGATTACGTTACTTTACACGAAATTATGCATTTGAAATATCCTAATCACGGTAAAGGGTTTCACTCGGCTTTGGATAAATATATGCCCGAATGGAAGAAAATCAGAAAATATATGCGCGATTACGGAAGAAAAACGAGACTCAAAAAATAAACTACAATAAAAAAAGTATGGCTCTAAACCATACTTTTTTAAATTTATCATTTAATTGTCTTTCGATTCGTCGAAATATCTTCCGCTTCCGAGTAAAGAATATTTAACGATTGCAAAAAGCGGGATATTTATGATCAGAATAAACGGAACGACTATATACGATAAAACCTCTTTTACGTTATTGAAATCGACTTCCAGGAACAACGCCACGCAAAGGTCGACGATTATAAGCTGGAACGTAATTATCAGAAATACCGTAATAGCGTCCTTAAACTGTGAAACTTCCCTTACTTTACGTTTCGGCGCAGCGAGGTAAATACCGAGCATGATAAGAGGTAAAATCGCAGGGACAAGCGCGATAATCGCTTTAACGCCGAAGTTCCAGCCGAGAACGCCCGAAAGAGCGAAGTTCAGAACGAGCATTTCAACAAACAAAAGCCCGTAAAAGAGCAGTGACGAATGCAAATTAAGTTTATTGATAAATATTCCGTTTCCGTTGAATTTGTTGGTCGAAAGGGAAGTTCTTACTTTAAATCCTTCGCTTTTTGCCATTTTAAACAAATCGCTGAAATCGTATTCTTCCTGTTTTGCCGGATTGTCATCGTAAGAATTTGTCTTAGTCTCGTCGGATTCGGTCTTTTTAATAACTGTTTTTTCCGTTTTTTCGGTATTTATCGGAGCTGAAAAATCGGTTTCTTTATCGATTTCGTTTATTTCCGCTTCCTCGTCGTAACCGCTTTTACCGGCGTACTCCGAATATTTTTCGAAATCTAACTGTTCTGTTTCTTTTGGTTTTTCGGCTTTATCTTCTTCTGCAAAAGAATCGTTTTTCGGGAAAAGTCTTCCTAAAAGCGATTTATATTCGCGTCTGTTTGTAGGCGCGCCGTCTTCGACGAAAAGGGAATCGTCTTTATCGTCTTTATCATCTTTATCGTCTGTATTGTCTTTGGCGATTTTTTCTTCCTTTTTCTCGATAGACGCAGTTTCCGTTTTTAAATCGTCGATTTCGGAAACAGAGGAGTTTTCTTCTGATTTTATCGGTAATTTTTCAATGTTTTCCGATTCGTTTTTGTCATCTATTACGTCTTTGTTAAGCGAAGCCGTTTCTTTTTCTTCTTCTGCCGTTTCTTCCGGTAACTCAAAATCGTAAACTATTTCGTTTTCGGGATTGACGTCTTCGTCTTCTTCGTCGATTTTTTCGATTTCGGAAACATCCTCGTTTTCAGCGTCGTCTTTTTCTTCGACGAAATCGAAACTGTTTAAATCAACGCCGTTTTCGTCGGATATTTCGTCGTCTAACGCGTCGGAATAAATTTCGTTTTCGTCCGGAGGCAAAATTTCGTCGTAAACGTCATAAGGTTTCGCGGCTTCTTCGTCGTTTGCTATGGAATCTTCTGCGGGAATTTCCGATTTTTCCTCGTTTGAAACAGAATCGCTTTCGGATTTTATCGTTTCGAGTTCTTTGTTAAGATCGCTTAAAACTTCCGAGCCGAGACGATCGAGATAAGAGTCGTCGGAATCGTCGGGCGCAAAAAAAGTGTAGCCGTCGGCATTTTGTTCGACAAGTTTCTTGAATTCGTCGAATTCGTCGACAACAGGCTCTTTCACGACGTTTTCGGGTTCCGTTACGGGTTCAGACGGTGTTTCGATGAGATTGTCGATAAGTTCGCGGGATTTTGTCCATTCTTCGCGGTTTTTATCGAGAAATTTGTTACCTTTTTCCGTAAGCGAATAATATTTGCGCCGTATGCCGTCCGACGCGCTCGAACGATATTCTTTAATATAATTCTGTTTTACAAGCCTTTGCATGGCGCTGTAAAACGTTCCTTGTTTTACCGTGAATTGATTGTCGGATCTTTGTTCGATGGCGGCTTTGATTGAATTCGAATCTTTATCGCCGTCGCAAAGCGAAAGCAAAATGAATGTGTCGACGTGACCTCGTATCATTTCGCCTTTAATTTCGTTTCCTGCCATATAAGCTCCTGTTTATCATATGTAATCGAATAAATTATAGCATTAAATACACAATGTGTCAATAAAAAGACGAAAAAAGCCCGAGAAATAATTTTTCTCAAAATTTAAGCTAAATAAATTGAATTTTGATACGATTATGATTTGACAAAAGGTCTTTTTTATGTTAAAATAGGCTTATCATTGCGTAAAACTTGTGTTTTGCGCAATGATAAAAGGAGCGAATATGGCAAATAAAAACGATTATTTTTCGTCGCGTAACGAAATAACCAACGATAAAATCGAGTTTCTGCTCGCCGAACTGCCCTGTTTTATCGCCGATTTTTTTTACGGAATATCCAATAACACATCGGCGCTCACACGGCTTAATTACGCTTACGATTTAAGAATTTTCTTCAATTATTTGTCCGAAGTCAAGAAAATTCCCGTCGATAAAATGCAGGTTTCTATTCTCGACGAACTGAGAGCCGTCGATATCGAAAGATTTCTCAATTATTTGTCGCATTATAAAATCAATGGAAAGCATCTTTCGTGCAACGAACGCGGAAAAGCCAGAAAACTTGCCACAATCCGCGCAATGTATCGTTATTATTTCAGTCGCGATATGATAAAAGCCAACGTTGCGTCGAAAATAGAAACGCCGAAACTTCACGAAAAAGAAATAATACGGCTCGAAGACGACGAAGTCGAAAGACTGCTCGATTACGCCGAATCCGACGACGCGTTTTCCGGACGCAAGCAATCATATCACAATAAGCTTAAAACGCGGGATTTTGCCATTTTATCCTTGTTTTTAGGTACGGGAATTCGTATAAGCGAGCTTGTCGGACTTAACGTCGACGATTTCGATTTCGATAACAACAGTTTCGTCGTTACGAGAAAAGGCGGAAACAGAACCATACTCTATTTTAACGACGAAGTGAAAGAAGCTTTATACGATTGGCTCGACGAAAGATACGAGCTTTACGGCGTTTCGAGAGACGATAACGCGTTGTTTTTATCACTTAAAAATCAACGCATCTCTACCCGCGCCGTTCAGGTTCTCGTCAAAAATTACGCAAAAGAAGTAACTCCTCTGAAAAAAATAACGCCGCATAAGCTCAGAAGTACTTTCGGTACAGATTTATATCGCAAAACGGGCGATATTTATGCCGTGGCGGATTTTCTCGGACACAAAGACGTAAACACGACGAGAAAGCATTACGCCGCGATAAGCCAGGATTCGAGAAAACAATCGGCGGAAATTGTAAAATTACACGGAGAAAAGGACGAAGACGAATAATATGACGGACAATTTTAAAAAAATCGACGAAAAAGTTTACCTTATAATCCCCGTTTTCGATGAGTCGGACGTTACGGAAAGAATAAACGAAGATATAGCGCTCGTGGAAAGTTCGGGAGCGGAATGCGTGGGATACGGAATGCAGAAAATTCGGGAAATCTCCCCCGCAACGCTTTTCGGAAAAGGAAAAATCGAAGAAATGAAAGCAGAAGCTCGCTTAAAAGGCGCGACGACCGTCATTTGCGACAAGCCGCTCTCCCCTGCTCAGACAAGCAATTTGTCCGATCTGTTCGATCTTAAATGCCTTGATAAAACTGCTCTTATTCTCGATATTTTCGCGCTTAACGCGAGGACAAACGAAGGAAAACTTCAAGTCGAGGTCGCACAGCTCGAATATCCTTTACCGAGACTTAAAGGACAAGGCAAATCGCTTTCGAGGCTCGGAGGCGGTATCGGCACGAGAGGTCCCGGCGAAACAAAACTCGAAACCGACAGGAGGCATATTCTCGGCAGGATTAAAAATCTTAAAGCTCAACTCGATCTTCTAGGCGAAAGACGAGACAGGCAGAACGAAAGACGGGATAAAAACGGCGTTTTAAGCGTTGCTCTTGCCGGTTACACAAACTCGGGAAAATCTACACTATTAAATCTTCTTTCGGGAAGTGAGGTATTGGCGGAAAACAGACTTTTCGCCACTCTCGACCCTACTGCGCGAAAAGTAAAACTTGGAAAAACCGACGTGATTTTTTATGATACGGTAGGTTTTATACAGGATATTCCGACAGATCTTATCGAAGCTTTTAAATCGACTTTATCGTGCGTCAAAAGCGCGGATCTCATTTTAAACGTGTGCGATTTATCGGGAGATTATGTTGCTCAATCCAAAGTAACCGATAGCATTTTACGCGAAATCGGCGTTACTTCGCCTGTCATAAAAGTTTACAATAAATGCGATAAATCAAGTGATTTTACGTTTTGTGACAAAGACGGAGCAATCATTTCCGCATTAAGCGGAAAAGGCGTGGAAGAACTGAAAAAAAGAATAGAAGATTATTTTTCAAACCTCTTCTCTGAATTTGAAATCAAGGTTGATTATGCAAATCAGGAAAATATTTTTAAGCTTAAAAAATATGCCGAAAGATTCGACGTGCGCTATCTCGACGACGGCGTCGCCGTTTCGCTTCGCGTAAGGAAATCAAATCTGAATAAATTTTCCGATTATGTAAAATAAGAAAAAAGCGAAGAATCGATTTTCTTCGCTTTTTAAGTCGTTAATTATTTTACCATTTATTTCCTATATCTTTTATAAATTCGAAATAAGTTTTTTTAGAAACGTCTTCAAAAGCTTTGACGTTTACCCTTTTAAATTCGACATTGTTTCTGTAAACGATAAGTTCGCCCAAAATCTCGCCTTTTTTGACGGGCGCCACCGATTTATTAGGCTTAAAATCAACGGTAACGTTCTCTTTGACGTTTCTGCCCGAGAAAATGCAAACGTCGCTCTCCGGAATGATTTTTACTTTTTCTTTTGTTCCCTTTTCGACTTTTACTTCTATATCGAGAGGTTTAGACGAGTCGACAACGGTTTTCGAGGTAAAATTATCGAATCCGTAATTAAAAAGCGAAGAGACTTCGGCGAATCTTGTTTTTGAATCGGGGGAATCGATTGCAACCGCTATAAGTCTTAACGCTCCTCTTTTTGCCGTAGCCGCAAGACAGAACCCCGAATCGGACGTAAAACCTGTTTTTCCGCCGTCGCAGCCGTCGTAAAAACGCACGAGTTTATTTGTGTTGGTAAGCCCTGTTTTTCTGCCCGCCTTATGCTCTATCTCGTCCGTCCAGATTTTAGAAAATCTGAAATAATCCTTATGCGCTATAAGTTTTGACAGCATAAAAGCAACATCTTTTGCCGAAGAATATTGCGTGGGCTTCGGAAGACCCGTACAATTTGAAAATAAAGTATTTTCAAGCTTCCATTCGGTACATTTTTCATTCATGACGTTAACGCAGGCTGTTTCGCTTCCGTAAAGCCTTTCGGCAAGCGCGACGGACGCGTCGTTTGCGGAAGCGACGATCACGCTTTTTATAAGATCTTCTGCTTTATATTTTCCGTTTTCTTCCAGAAAAACCTGAGAACCGCCCATTCCGCTTGCGTTTTTGGAAACGGTTATCGTTTCGTCGAATTTCAGTTCGCCGCTTTCTACGGCTTCGAAACAAAGGTTTAAAAGCATTATTTTCGTCATACTCGCTATGGTTTTTCTCTCGTTTTCGTTTTTAGCGTATAACACTTCACCGCTACCCGTTTCCGTGAGATAAACCGAACCCGTTAAAAATTTTTTATCGAGTTCTGCATTCGCCTTTATAAATCCGGACGGAAAAATTAAAAACGCCAGAACTAAAAGCGAGATAACGGTTAAAATTTTCTTTTTCATTTTCTCTCCTTGTTGTGTCGATAAAACTTCGATTGTTTATTGCGACATTTTTATAACCTTAGTATGACGAAAAACAAGAAGATTATTCAATGGCGGTTTTTATAGCCGCCGCTTAATTGCTTAAAACCACAAAGTAAGCGGTCTTAAAACGAATGTTAAAAACAACAACTCGTATAAAGCCCCCGCGACGCAAACGGCAAAGCACAGGAGAAAATTTTCGAGCAGACTCTTAGTTTTGCATTTAAAAGCCAAATCGGATATGTACGCGTTAAGAATTGCAGCAAGCATCATTCCTGCCGTTATGACCAAGTTCTGAATTACGACAAGAAAGATATATACTATAAGACCGGAAATCCCGAAATTACAGAAAAAAACGCCCGCAACGCTTCCGAGAATCAAACCTTTATAGAAAAATACGATCGAAGCGAGATAAACGGCAATATTATTTAATCCCAGCAAAAAAACAATTGCAAAAACGCCGAAACAAGTTACTATCCTTTTGAAAAAGATCGAAAAAACACTTGTGTATGAGTCAAAAATAATTATATAATAATTACTTACGGCATTATATATTCCGGGATTATAGCACTCGTTTTTAAAGAACAACCCGAGAGCGATGCCGAAAACGTAGCAAACGCCGAAAAAAATAGCGAGTTTAAAACTGTTTTTGACTATTTTGATTTTTTCTTTGATTTTTATCATAAAAAAACTCACAGACCCGATATAAGTCTATGAGTTTTGATATTGTAACATTACATAATTCGCTATTTTTCGAGCATTTTGTCTATTGAAATCCCGAATCCTCTCGACGGATCGTTTATGAAAACGTGCGTCACCGCGCCAACGATTTTTCCGCCCTGAACGATCGGGCTTCCGCTCATACCTTGTAAAATTCCGTTTGTAACGGATAAAAGTTCCTTATCGAGAATTTTTATAACGAAATTTTTGTTTTCTTTGTTATTCTTTTCGATTTTGACGATACTTATCTGATAATCCTTCGGCGTGACACCGTCAATACAGGTTGTTATCGTTGCTTTACCCATTTCCGCTTCGCCGATTTCCGTTTTTGGAAGTTTTTTATAATCGTAATTTCCGTCCGCAGTTGTTCCGTATATTCCCGTCGGACAATTGCATTTTAAAGTTCCGATACATTTATCTTCTATAAAAACTCCTTTTAGTTCTCCCGCTTTTCCCCTTTCTCCTTTTACAACGTTGATAATCGAACATAAATAAGCCTTTCCCGAACTCAATTCAACTATTTGTCCGTTGTCATCCGATACGGGATGTCCGAGTGCGGCAAATCCGCCGTTATCGGTAAAATAAGTTATCGTTCCTATTCCGTTTAAATCATCCCTTAAAAAAAATCCGAGTTTATACGTTCCGTCGTTATCTTTGTGAGCTTTGACAAATTTAGTGATTTTTTCGCCGTTTCTGTCTATTTCTATTTCCAAAGGCTTGTCGCCTTCTTTTTTAAGAATCGAGCCTATTGATTTCGAACCGTTTACGGATTGTTTGTTTATGCTTATTATTACGTCGCCGATTTTTATATCGGCGTTTTTAGCCGGCGAAAAAACGCCTTCTTTCGTAACGATGTCGCTAAGTCCGATTACCGTAACTCCTCTTGTTTTGATAGTAAAACCGGCGGGAACACCGCCGAGATATAAAAATTCATGTTCGGCATCCGCCGACGCTTTGTAAATATTAAACGAAAGAAAAAACGTCAGCGATAAAAGTATTGCCAATAATAATCTGATTTTTTTCCGCATGTAATCTCCTTGCCTTAAAAACGATACTGCTTATTCGCCTGCTCGTCGGATGTAGTATGTGCCGAAAAAATACAGATATACAAAAAACCGATCGGTCGAAAAATTTCGCGCAATCGGTTAATAGTTATTAAATTTTAAATAGCTGTGGATTTTTTGTATAAATCGGCTTTTTCTATCATCTCTTTGGCGTGACTCACGGCAGACGCGCTCGACATATCTCCTCCGACCAGACGAACAATCTCTTCGATTTTGCCGTTTTCGTCAAGCTTTTCTATCGCCGTAAACGTCTTTTCATCGGTGGAATATTTCGAAATTTTAAACGACGCGTCCGAAAACGAAACTATCTGCGGTAAATGCGATATGGCTATCACCTGAATGTTTTTTGCGATCTGAGAAAATTTCTCGGCAACCGTTTCGGCTGTTTTACCGCTTATGCCCGCGTCTATTTCATCGAAAATGTAAGTCGAAATGCTGTGATAAGACGAAATTACCGTTTTTAACGAAAGCATAAATCTGCTCATTTCGCCGCCGCTTATGATCTTCGACATCGTTTTTACGGGTTCGCCGAGGTTTGCCGAAAACAAAAATTCCACCATATCTCCGCCGTTTGCGGAATATTTCGATCCGTCGGCTTCCTTTAAAGGCGAAAATGAAATTTCGAAAGTCGCGTTTTTCATTCCGAGTTGTTTTAATTCGTCTGAAATTCTGCCTTTGAGTTTATCGGCTGTCGATTTGCGTATTTCGGACATTTCGCCGTAAATTCTGTTTAAATTCTTTAATTCTTTTTCTTTTTCGGCGCAAAGCTTGGAATATTCGGCGTCGAAATCTATAAGTTTATTGTAATCGCTTTCGGCTTTATCGAGAAATTCGAGAATTTCTTCTTCCGACTGCCCGTATTTTCTTTTAAGAGTTTTGATTTTATCGAGTCTTTCTTCGACTTTATCTGCCGAGTCCGCGTCGACATCGACGTTTTCGAGAAACGACTCCGCAAGCGAAGAAATATCGTCAAGCTCGTCCGCCGCGGATTTAAGTCTGTCGAATAAACTTTCGTATTCGCTGTCTATCGAAGTAACGGGCGAAAGACCGCGCAAAGCCGAATTGATATAATCGATAGCGCAATTTTCGCCGCTTAAAGCGTTCTGAACGGTCAAGAAGGCTTCGGAAAGCTTTTCCGCGCTCTGAATTTTCTTTTTTTGAACGGTAAGTTCGTCTTCTTCGCCCGGTTTTATTTCTGCGTTTTTGATTTCGTCAATCTGGAATTTTAGAATGTCCGCTCTTATCGCCCTTTCGCTTTCGCTTCCGCCGAAAGATTTTAATTTTTCGTCAATATCTTTAAGTTTATCGCAAACAAAGCGGCATTCCTCTTTCATCGCGGAAAGTTTATCACCTGCAAACTTATCGAGAACGCCGAGTTGTTCCGATTCTTTAAGCAAAGAATAATGTTCGCTCTGTCCGTGAACGTCGACAAGCAATGCCGTAATCGATTTAAGCATTCCCGCGGTAAAAGGCATTCCGTTTACTCTTATGGTATTTTTGGAGTCAGCCGAAAGCTTTCTTGTTACGATAAGTTCGTCCGCGTCATCCAGACCGAGATCGTTTAATACCGATTTTACGTTAGTCAGGTCGGAAATATCGAAAACGGCAGTCGCCATACAGTCGTTTTCGCCGTAACGAATCATCGACTTGTCGGCTTTTGCACCGAGAACGAAATTTATCGAGTCGATAATAACCGATTTCCCCGATCCCGTTTCGCCCGATAAAACGTTCAGACCGTTTTCGAATTCTATGTTCGCTTCGTCAATCAAAGCTATGTTTTTAAGATATAGCGATTTAAGCATTTTTTTAGATAAATTCGTAAATTATAAAAGTTTTTTCAGCATTGAAACTACGATTTCCGCGTCTCTTTCGGAATGTGTGACAATCAAAAGCGTGTCGTCGCCCGCAACGCTCCCGACGACTTCCGAAATTTTCAGTTTGTCAACGAGAACGCCGGCCGAATTTCCGTTTCCGCCGAGAGTTCTGACAACCACGAGATTTTTAGCGCGAATTATATCCACAACGCAATTTCTGAATAAATTAAGGAACTTATCGTCATGCGTTGTATCGCTTGCAAAACCCGTTACCGAATATTTATGTTTTCTCTTTACTCCGTTAATTTTTATAAGTCCGAGTTCTTTGATATCTCTCGAAACGGTCGCCTGCGTAACGATAAATCCGCAAGCGTTCAGAATTTGCGCAAGCTCCTCCTGCGTGTCTATTTCGCTTGACGCGATTATTTCGAGAATCTTGTTCTGCCGAGATTTTTTACCCATATCCTCACCTTAAAGTTTGTTGTGTATTTTATTATAAAAATTACTGTTATTATCTATGATTTTTAAAAGTTTTTCATATTTCGAAACAGTTACTTCCGAAGAAAATTTAAGCTTTTCCACAGGTTTCCCGTCCACGCTTAAAACACAGTCGCACGAATTACGACACACCTTAACCGACAGATTGCTCTGATCGTCATATACAACCGGGCGGGTTCCGAGCGAATGCGGGCATATCGGCGTTACGATAAACGATTTTAAAACGGGCGCAAGAACCGCTCCGCCCGCCGACAGAGAGTATGCCGGTGACCCTGTGGGCGTCGATACTATCACTCCGTCCGAAGAAAGGTTGTAAACGAGCTGAGAGTCTATTAAAACGTCGAGTTTGGAAACGATCGTCATTCCCTCTATCGAACGGTCTCTTTCGATTACGGCGTCGTTTAAAGCTGTGTATATCTTTCCGTTTGTCTCCACTTTTAAAACGCTTCTTTCGGAAACGAAAAGATTATTATTCCTTATGTCTTCGACGCATTTTTCGAGATCGTTTGATTCGTATCCGCTTAAAAAACCGACGGTTCCCGTATTTACCGAAAGAATCGGAACGTCGAGTTCGAGAGCTTTCGGCGCGACTTTCAAAATCGTCCCGTCTCCGCCGAATACGACGATTAAATCGGGCTTTTCATTACTGTTGTCAAGTAAAAAACAGTTAAAATCGTTTCCGAGCAGTTTTTCGAATTCCGCTTTAAACGATTTATTGTCGCCGTCGTTAAGTTTTTCAAAAATCGCTATATTTTTCATTTCGATTTAAGTATTACTCTGAATTGTTTTTATTATTTCGCTGTCCGAAACAGCGTTTTCGTTTCCTTTTTTCAAATAAAACAGATATTCCGTATTTTTCCCGCTTCTTATCGGCGCGTTTGTAAACGCAACAGGTATAAGTCCGACCGAAACAGCGTAATTTTTTATTTTTTGCGCGCAATCGATTTTTGCTTTAACGTTCGTCACTATCCCGTTTTTGTTAAGTTCTTTTTTTCCGCATTCGAACTGCGGTTTTAAAAGCACGACGGCGAAACCGTCATCCTTTAAAACGTCGAATACGGGTTTAAGAATATACGTTAAAGAAATAAAACTTACGTCGCAGGTTACTCCGTCCAAAGGCTCGCCGAACGTTGAAACGTTCATTTCCCTTGCGTTGAAATTGTCGATAACAACAACTCTTTTGTCTTTGTCGAGTTTTTCACTCAGTTGACTTTCTCCGACGTCCAAAGCGAATACTTTTTTTGCTCCGCGGCGCAGAAGACAATCGGTAAATCCGCCCGTACTCGCTCCGACATCCGCCATTACAAGATCCTTGACTGAAAAGCCGAAATCGCAAAACGCTTTTTCGAGCTTATAACCTCCGTTGGAAACGAATTCGTCGTTTTCGGTTATGATTATTTTGTCTGCGTCCGAAACGGAGTAAGAAGATTTAGTTATAACTTTTCCGTTGACGGAAACATACCCCTTTTCGACCGCTTCGGCTGCTTTTGTCCTCGAAACGTATTTTTTCAGAGAAAATAAATATGCGTCGAGTCTCATCGATTCACCGAATTGATAATGTATTTCAAAAAGTCAGAATTATCGAATTTATCGAGTAAATCGAAGCATTTGTCGGTCAATTTTTTAATTTCCGTTTTAACGTTTTCTTTGCCGTAGAAAAAAACCGATGTAAATTTTCCTTCGCGTGCGTCTTTGCCCGAGGTTTTTCCCGTTTGTTCGGACGTAAGATTTACGTCTTTCAGATCATCCGCAAATTGAAAAGCTTTTCCGAAATATTCGCCTGTTTGTGCGGCGATTTCGATTATTTTTTTATCTCCGCTCAAAATAGCGGGAACGACAAAAGGCGCGGTGAGAAGCTTTCCCGTTTTCAAATCGTAAGTTTCGAACAGCCTGTTTTCGTCGATTTCGGTTTTTCCTTCGTTTTCTTTATCCGAAGCTTGTCCCGAAACCATCCCCTTGCTTCCCGAGCATTCTGCCAAAAATTTCAATGCTTCGATTTCGCTCTTATCCGAAATTTTACCGAGAATATGCTCGAACGCGTAATTTAAAAGCGCGTCGCCCGCCAGAAGCGCGACGGCTTCTCCGTAGCGAACGTGACAAGTCGGCTTTCCGCGGCGAATAACGTCGTTATCCATACATGGCAAATCGTCGTGTATGAGCGAATAAGTATGTATGCATTCCAAGCCGAAAGCAAACGGTATGAGGCGGCGTTTATCTATGCCAACCGTTTCTCCGAAAGCAAGCATAAGAACGGGTCTTATACGTTTTCCGCCTGCGAAAAAGCTGTATTTCATTGCGTCGGCAAGATTATTCGGAGTGGATAATTTCTCGAAAGCGGTTTCGGAATACTTTATAAAATCCTCGATAAAACAGGAATATTTTGAATTGAATTCCGAGTCCGTCATTTAGTTGTTTTCCTCATTCCCGCAATGTATGTGTTATATAAAAGCATCGTAATAGTCATAGGACCGACTCCGCCCGGAACAGGCGTTATCAAAGAGGCTTTTTTGCTCACTTCGTCGTAGTCAACGTCGCCGTAAAGTTTACCGTTTTCTCTGTTCATGCCGGCGTCGACGACAATCGCGCCGTCTTTAACCATATCCGCCGTTATAAGGTGTTTTTTCCCGACGGCGCAAACGAGAATATCTGCTGTTTTCGTAAATTCCGCGAGGTTTACCGTTTTGCTGTGACAAACCGTCACGGTACAGTCTTTCCTAAGGAGCATCAAAGCCATAGGTTTCCCTACAATGTTGCTTCTCCCGACCACAACCGCGTGTTTTCCGCAAAGCGGAACGTTATAAAATTCAAGCAGCTTCATAATTCCGTGCGGAGTGCAGGAATAGAGGGCGTCGTCCGAAAAAAGAGTTAATCTTCCGACGTTACTGTCGCTGAATCCGTCCACGTCTTTTTCGGGCGGAATAAGCTTTAAAACCTTTTTTTCGTCAAGTCCTTTCGGAAGCGGAAGCTGAACGAGAATTCCGTCGACGGTATCGTCGTTTACGAGATTATTTACGGTTAACTCCAATTCTTCCTGCGAAACGTCGGCAGGAAGCCTGATCGTTTCGGAAATAATTCCCGCTTCTTCGCAGGCTTTGCTCTTGTTTCTGACGTAGATTTCGGAAGCCGGATCGTCGCCCGCGATGATAACGGAAAGTTTGAATTTTTTGCCGTAAGAGTCGTAAGCCTCCGAAATTTTGTTTTTTAAATCCTCTCTTATCGTTTTTGCAACGAGTTTTCCGTCGATTATCGCCATTTCACGCCTCCGATTGTTTTTTTACCGAAGCAAGAATTCCGTTTACGAAATTAAGGCTTTCTTCGGTCGAATATTTGCGAACGAGCGCAAGAGCTTCGTCTATGGAGACGACGGGGGGAATCTCGGGAAAATATTTAAGTTCCGCTACGGCAAGATACAAAGCGCACTTGTCGGTCGAATAAATTCTTTCAAAACTGTAACCGTGAGTATTTTCGGAAATAATTTGCTCTATTTCCTCTTTATGCTCTTTAATCGTTGTCAAAAGAGAGTCCGCAAACGCTTTGTCTTCGGGCGAAAGCTTGGATTCGTCCATTGTTTCTTTTTCAAATTCGCTGTCGTTTTCGTAATAAAGGTCTGCGTATAAAATTTTGTAAACCGCCTCTCTCGAATCTCTTCTCATTGTTTTTCTCCGATTATAAATGTTTCCTTACGTGAAAGTTATAAATGTTTCTTTGTAAAAGTCAAAAGACCGCGACCGAAATCTTCGTTTAACGAAAAATCCGATCGCAGCCTGATTAAACCGCTGCGGTGTCGTCGGGGAAAATTACCCCGTTCACTTTTACGTCGATATTTCCGATCTTGTATTTCGACATCGATTCGACGCTGTGTTTTATGCTTCTCTGAATATCGTACGCAACGTCCGATATTCCGTATCCGTAATACACGTCGACGGTAACCGCAACGTTTATAAGACCGTTTACGCAGTCGACCTTAATGCCGTCCGTACTTTTTTTAACGGTTCTTTTTGTGTACTGAATGGCAACGCCCGGCACGTCTTCCACGGAAAGCCTTACAATACCTTTCACTATGCCAATATTGTAAATGACTTTGCCTTTTTTTTCTGAAACGCTGTTTTTAAAATCTGCCACCTTATACCTCGGTTCGCCACGCGGCGTATAATACTTTTTAAAGTATTATAGCACATTTTTTTCATTTTGAAAAGCGTTTTATGAAATATATTAGAAGCAATTACGAAATCGCCTGGATATATACGTTGTCGGGGGAAGCGTTTACTTCGTTGGCGCATATCGTGTAAATAAGAATCGCGTCGTCCTGATCGAATTCGGCGTCTTTGACGATAATGCTCACGTTGTCCGAACTCATACCGATCGTGACAGCCACCTCTTCGTAACCCTTTGCTTTAATCAGATTTTCGAGAAGGTTTTCCTGCTCCATAATTTTGGAGATTTTAAGCTTCATTGCAAGAGCTTCTTTTTTGGCTTCTTCGTTGTCCGTTTCGGACGCGATAACTTCGTCGATCTGCGCAAGTTGTTTATTTCTCGAAGTGTTTCTTGTTGCTTTCACTTCGGAAAAATAGCTCGCGGTCGGCGTTGCGTCGTTATTCGCGGCAACAGACGAAGCGAATACGAAATTGAGTACTGCCGTGGTTACAAGCAGGGCGATCATGCATGTTAAAACGATGATCTTTTTCTTTTTTGACATAGTTTTTATCTCCTTTTATTTTTTTATTTGTTTAAATTAAGGTTTTATTGCGGAATAATCCTTATTTTATCGCACGAAATATCGAAAACAGCGGTTACGGCGTCTAAGACGTTCATTTTTACGGATAAATCGTTCGCCCCTTTTATGACGACGAGTATTCCGCTTATTTCGGGATATTTTTCACCTATCTGAACGGGTTTTCCTCCCGAAAAAACCGTCGTTGCGGTAACGGTCGTTCTTCCGTTTTCGGTAACGCTTTTTTCGTCTTTCTGATATACCTTTTCGACCGCGCCGTTCACGCTTATAACGACTTTTGCCTTCTTCACTCCCTCTATTCCCGAAATAGCTTTTTCAAGCTTTGTTTCAAGCGAAGAAACATAATATTCGGTGTCGCTTTTCGCTTCCGTATTTCCGCTTTTGTTAAACGAAAAGAAGGCGACGGCGACTACCGCTACGAATAAAAGTATCGCCGCAATGTATTCTTTTTTTATTTTTTTTGGTTTTTCGTTATCCATAAACCGTCAAACAACCTCTGTCTATTCCTAATTTTTCGGCGACGTAATCGGTAATCACGTTAATATTTATATGCTCGTTATTTTCCGCGATAACCAAATTGCTCAAATATATTTCGGTTTTTATAAGTTTTTTGTTGCATATTTCGACAATTACCTTTTCACATATCAGATCGTTTGCCTTTAATGTCTCGAAAAAACACGTTTCATAGTATTTTTCGAGGTTTTCGTCCACATAGTTTCCGAACGCGGCAACACTACCCGAGATTTCGGAATTTAACTTATCTCTGTCGATAAGATTAAGCGAAAACGTCCCGAGCGGCTTTAAAAAACAAAATATTAAAGCAAAAGACAATATTTTAGTTGCCGTTTCGGACGTTTTACCTTTCGGCAACGCGAGTTGAACGACAGAAATAAGAACAATCGTTATTAAGATCGTAATAAGATATGTTTTCATGGCTTACGAGAAAATATATCCGGCGCAACCGATAATCGCGACGAACGAAATTATATACATAAACGATACTACGACAAGCGCGGCGACGACAAAGTTAATCACGGTTATTCCGCCCGAAATAAACTCGCCTATTCTCGGATCTGAAAACGGCTCGGTAATCGCCGCGATAAGCTTTAAAACAAGAGACAAGACTATCGTTTCGATAATCGGAATAATCGCAATCGAAAAAATTACGAAAACGGCAAGCATACCGAACGCGTTTTTTATTATCGCCGCCGAAGCGATCAGCATATTAAGCCCGTCGCCGACGACGCCTCCGACAAGAGGCAATGTCGAACCGACGGCATATTTTGCAGTCTTAAAACCGAGTCCGTCTATCGCTCTCGAATTTAAGCCGTTGATACCTAAAAACAATGAGAAAACAACCGTAAAAAGCCCTATTCCCCATTTCATAAAACTCGATAAAAATCCAAATAAACCCTTTAATTTTATCGACTTGTTCATATTTGAGGCAATAGATACGACAAGCATAAAAATTATTATCGGAAAAACGGCGTTTTTGACGATGATTATAACCGTATCGGAAACAAATAACGCCGTCGGCGTAACGGTAGCGGCGGAATTATTTGCTCCGCATGCAATCGTAAGCGTTAAAACGAGAGGATAAACGGCTTCCGTAAAACGAGACATTTTGTCGAGCGTACTTTCCGCATTTGAAATAATTCCATACACCACACCCGACACTATACAGATAATAGCCGTAAATATCGCGTAGTTTGCAAGCTCGCTCACCCCTCTCGGCTTGTCCGACGGACTTATAAGCTTTACGAGAGAGGCAAAAACTATCAGAATGAAGAGCGAAATAAATGACGGCAGTTTTTCTTTGAAACCGCTACTTACGATCGACAAAAGATATTTGAAAACCGAATCGTAATTTTCCGATTTTCCCGACATAACCGATTTTACGAAATCTTTCAATCCTCCGTTTTCGCCAAAAGGCGGAATAAGCTCGCCGAGATATTTTTCTATATCTTTCGTATTTAATCCGTCGAAAATTTCTTCAACCGTTTTTTCAAAACCTTTACTATCGGCGCTTTCCGTTCCCTCCGCTCTCGCCGTTTCGTAATTTATCGAAAAAATCAAGATAAATACTGCAATTATTATAATAATTTTATTTTTCATAACATACCGATTACCGTTGTCAACATTTCTTTTATCAAAGGAATTGCAAGAGTTATCATAATCATTTTTCCCGCAAAACCTATTTTTTCGCCGAGTGAATTTTGTCCGAAATCGTTCGCGACGCCGCTTGAAAATTCGATAAGATAAGATATCGCGATTATTTTTAAAGTCAGCTTAATAGCGGTATTGTCTATTCCTCCGCCTTCGGCAAGCTCTTTAAAAAAAGAAACGAACTCTTTGACGTATGAAAATGACAAAATCAGTATAAGAAGCCCGCTTGCGATTCCGGCTATGACGGCAAGTTCCTGATTGATGCTTTTTAAATAAACGACGAGTATAACCGAGATAATCCCCACCGCCGCGATTTTATATATTTCCATTGTCTTTTTTTGTCAGTACAAATCGAAAATGTCTTTAATCGACGTGAAGAGATCGCCGATCATACTTATAACGAGCGTCAAAGCGATTATAAGTCCCGCCAATGCGACAAGCGTGGCTATATCGTCGTTACCCGATTTTTTAAGTATCTGACAGATTACAGTTATCAGTATACCTATGGCTGCAAGCTTAAAAATTATCTCTATACCCATATTTTCTCACAAAATCAGAACGAAAATTATTAACCCGAAGCTCAATCCGAGTTTTTCGCCGAGATTTTTATATTTTTTATTTTCAAGCGAACAATTTTCAAGCTCGCTTGCAATTGTCGATTCGTTATAGGACAAAAACTCCTCTTCCGTTTCTCTGTTGCGTTTCCCGAGCGACGAGAAATATTCTTCGGCGAATTTTACCTGTTCGGGTTTAAGGTAAGAAGGATAATCGAAATTTTCCCCCGAGTTTACTTTATCGTATATTTTCCCGAAAAGTTCGTAATCGTTTTTCGATGAAATTATATCCTTTATGTTTTCGCGTTTGAAAATAAGGTTTCTTTTAAGTTCGGCATTGAATTTCGACAAGCCTTCGAAAAACTTCTCTCTTTTTTTATAAACGCCCGTGAGCGACGACCCGATAAATACCGAGCCGATAACCACGGCTATTCCGAAAAAAATTTTCAGCATAATTCACCCTTTTCGTTATAAACGACAATTTTCCCGCCGTAAGAAAGTTCGACGAAATACCGAAAAATCCTTTTTCCTAAAATATCCGAGAATATCGGCTTTTTTAAAAGGTTTTTCAAATTGTCGGAATGAACGGAAGCGATAGTCGCAACCCCGGAAGCCGCCGCTAAGGCGCAGGACGATAAGTCGTTTTCGCTCATAATTTCGTCGCAAACTATAACGTCGGGATTAAGCGTTCTTACGCCGTTTTTAAAGCCGTAATTCTTATCTGCGTATTTTAAAACGTCCGAGTTTTTTCCGAGATAAAATCTTCCGCTTGCCGAAAATTCGTCTCTTTCGTCGATAAACAGCACGTTTTTATCGGATTTATCGGAATAAATTCTGCCTAAATCCCGCAAAAAAGTTGTTTTTCCTTGCGCCGGCGGCGATATGACAAGCGTGCTTACCGTCTTTTCTCCTGTTTTTCGGAAAAACGGCAGCGCCAAGCCTTCTATATCGTTCGGAAGCCTTATACACATCGACGTTATTTGTTTTATCGTCGTAATTTTTTCGCCGTCTTTAACAACGCTCCCGCACAAACCGACTCTTTCGCCCTCGGACGAAGTTACGAACCCCTGTCTTATGCTTTCGTCTCTGCCGAAAATCGAATAATCGCAAAGTTTTAAAAGGATTTCGTCGATTTCTTTATACGAATAAATCTTGGACAGAATTTTCTTTTTTCTATCTCCGTCAACGGAGTAAGTTACGCTTATCGGTTGCCCTGCCCGAACACGCAATTCTTCGAGTTTTCCGCGTATTTTAAGTATTTCGTTTTTCTCGTCCGGCGGAAGAAAGTTAAGCATACTTGTCCCGAAATTTATTTTTCTATAATAAATATATGCTCCGTATAAAAGCATAGAACAAAAAAATTCGCAATCGTAAGATTGCGAATCGGTTTTTAAGATATTTAATTATTTATTGCGGCAGATAAGCTTCGACTCTGTAAATCGGCTTTCCTTGCGCCGAAAACATTTTTTCGTATTCTGTTTCGATATTGTCTTTGAAATCGTCTTTATGCAGATCGAGCGAAACGTTTTTGATAATAAATCCGTTTTCGGAAAACGATTGCAAAGAAAATTCGAAAAACCCTCTGTTATCCGTTTTAAGGTGGATTTCTCCGTCATTTTTCAGAAGTTTTTTATATATTTCGAGATATCTGTAATATGTCAGGCGTCTGTTCCTGTAAGTAAACTTAGGATAAGGACAGGAAAAATTAAGATATATTCTCGAAATTGAATTCTCTTCAATATAATATAAAAGATTTTCCGCCCCGACGTTCATAAATCTTAAATTTTTCGGATCGAGTTCGTCGGCTTTTTCGCACGCCTCGATAATCACGTTGCTTATTTTTTCAACCGCGATAAGGTTAATTTCGGGATATTTTTCGCTGTGAGCGAAGGCAAAGCCTCCCTTTCCCGAGCCGATTTCGAGCATAACGGGATTATCGTTGCCGAATTCTTCCATAAAATCCACAAAATCGAATTTATCTTTTTCGTCAAGG
Source organism: uncultured Clostridia bacterium (assembly GCA_934247225.1). GTDB lineage: Bacteria > Bacillota > Clostridia > Christensenellales > Borkfalkiaceae > UBA10281. The sequence goes on along the minus strand of CAKQJE010000014.1, from coordinate 37,256 downwards.
TCGTAAAAACCGTCAAGTTCTCTTCTTATAAGGTGTTTTCCGCAGGATTCGATTCTCTCGTCAAGCCTGCTCTTTCTTCTCATACGCATAAGAAAATTATAGACTTTTTTACCTTGAAAAGTCAAGCGATGCCAAAAAAAAATAAGACAAATCAAGATTTAACGGCTTTTTATCGGCACGTTATATTTGCTTTTTAAAAGATTCGATAATTTTGTTCTCGATTCTCGAAATCTGAACCTGAGACACTCCGAGAGCTTCCGCGATTTCGCTTTGCGTGTTATCTCTGTAATATCTCATTATGATAATTTTTTTCTCCCTCGGCGGCAATTTCTCTATCATGCTTTTAAGCAATATCTTATCGATCATATCTTCTTCCCTGTCGTCGGAAGGGATTCTGTCGATAAGCTCGGTCTTTTTGTCTCCGTTGTTTTCGCCTGTCGCGTCATAAAGCGAAACGGGCAATTTCGAGCTGTCAAGGGCTAAAATAACGTCCTCTCTGTCAATTGACAATGCCGCCGATATTTCGTCTACGGACGGAGTTTCTCCGTTCTTGCCGCTGTATTCCTCGACATAACGATTGATTTTAACGGCTTGCGCTTTGATAATCCTCGAAACTTTAATGCTTCCGTCGTCGCGAAGAAATCTTTTTACCTCGCCGAGAATCATAGGCACGGCATAAGTGGAAAAAACGACGCCGAATTTTTCGTCGAAATTCTTTATCGCTTTTAAAAAGCCTACGCAACCGAGCTGATATAAATCGTCGTATTCAACGCCTTTGTTCTTGAATCTGCGGATCATACTCTTTATTAAAAGCGAATTGTTTTCAAGCAAAACTTCGACGGCTTTTTTATCGCCTTTTTTTGCTTTTCGTAAGTAATAAACGGTTGTTTCCGCGTCAAGCATTCTGCGACTCCCTTTTTCAGGCAACCGAAGTCAAACGTTTTGTCATATCTACGACCGTTCCGACGTTCTGTTTCGAGATTACTTTAACCTCGTCCATGAATGTTTTAATAATCGTGAACCCCATTCCCGAGCGTTCGTCGTCGGGTTTAGTGGTATAAAAGGGTTCGAGCGCCGCTTGAAGGTCTTCGATACCGACTCCGCTGTCCGAAATAACGATATGTATATTATCCCCGTCCGTTTCGGCAAGCATCGTTACTTCTCCTACCGTGTCGGGATATCCGTGTACTATCGCGTTGGTTACGGCTTCCGATACGGCGGTTTTAATATCCGTAAGTTCCCCTATTCCGGGATTTAACGGCAGCAGAAACGAAGCAATGACGTTTCTTGCAAATCCTTCGTTCTCGGATACCGAATCGAATTTTAACAACATTTTATTTTTCATATTTCCTTGCTCCGTTTTATATTTTAGGCATTATTTCGTAAATACCCGATATTTGCAATATCTTGTTTATGCTTACGCTCGGATTTTGTATGTATATCGGAACGCCTATCTTTTTCAGAACTTTGTATCTTCCGAGCAGCACCCCGATCCCCGTACTGTCCATAAACGTGGTATTTGCAAAATTAAAAACAACGCATTTCAGATTTCCGCACGAAGCGATTGCTTCTTCTATTTCGCTTTTGGCATACTTTGCCGAATACTCGTCAAGTTCGCCGCTTAAATATATGTAAAGCTTACCTTTCGACTGAGCATACTTTATTTCCATCGTTCACCTCGCAAAAAAAATGTTACCATAAACAGAAGCGAAAAAATTAAACAAAAAAGTCTTTTTATGTCTATTTTTGACGGCTTTGATTATTCGTAAAACTTTAAAAAATCGCATAAAAAAACAGCCGATTTTTAAAATCGACCGTTTTTTTTACGTCTGTGTTTATGTTCAATCAATAGTTTTCCGCCATAACTTCGAAATAACTCTTCGGATGAGCGCATACGGGGCAAACCTCGGGAGCCTTTTCGCCGACGACGATATGTCCGCAGTTTCTGCATTCCCATATCTTAACCGTACTCTTTTCAAACACTTCGTTATTTTCAATGTTTCTAAGAAGCGCGCGGTATCTTTCCTCATGACGTTTTTCGATCGCTCCGACTAAACGAAATTTAGCTGCAAGAGCCGTAAAACCTTCTTCTTCGGCAGTTTTGGCAAAGCTTTCATACATATCCGTCCACTCATAGTTTTCGCCGTCTGCGGCTGCGGACAAGTTTTCGGCTGTATTTCCGATACCTTTTAATTCCTTGAACCACATTTTAGCGTGTTCTTTTTCGTTGTCCGCCGTTTTTAAAAACAAATCGGCAATCTGTTCGTATCCCTCTTTTTTAGCGACGGAAGCAAAATAAGTGTATTTGTTTCTTGCCTGACTTTCGCCTGCAAATGCGGCTTCGAGATTCTTTTCGGTTTTAGTACCCGAATACGGATTGTTTTTCATTTTCAAACTCCTTTTTTTCTTAATGATATTATATCTCATTTATAATAAAATGTCAATACATTTATATGATTTTTTCATAAAAAAAAGAGACGAAACAATCGTCTCTCTTTTGGTCGAGGTGACGGGACTTGAACCCACGACCTCTTGGTCCCGAACCAAGCGCGCTACCAAACTGCGCTACACCTCGAAATATTCGCAACGGATGTTATTATACTACATTTAAAAAATTTAAGCAACTGTTTTTAGTTGTTTTTCCGAACTTTATATGTTTTAATTTCGGACGTCGACCGTTTTTTCGGTCGGCGTCCGAATATTAAAATCGTTATTCGATAATTTCGGTTTGCGGCGTTATCTCCGCGTTTTTCTTAGCTTTGATAATTTTATAAACCTTAAAACCGAGAATTACAAGTCCCGCAATGATAAGTCCTATCGAAATCCATTGCGAAGGAGTAAGCCCCGGAAGAAGTTCTCCTCTGTCATCCGTTCTGAAAAACTCGATTATAAAACGCCATATTCCGTATCCGAGAAGATAAACAACGAAGTTCCAATCGATTTTTTTGAAGTATAAAAACGTCGTTACTCCGAAAAGTATGAAGAGGAAAATCGACTCATAGAGCTGCGTCGGAATAAAATATCCGTGTACTTTCACTCCGTTTTTCCAGACCGTCATCGGAAGTCCCGGAAAGCCGTCCACTTCTCTTCCGTAACAACATCCGGCAAAAAGACAACCGAGTCTTCCGAAAGCATGACCTATCGTTATGCAACAAGGCGCGACGGAAAATAAATCGGAACTGTATTTTATATGTTCTTTTTCCTTAAATATGATTTTCCCGAATACGAAAAATCCTATAAAGAAAACGATAATTCCGCCTAAAAGTCCGCCGTAAAAAGTCATACCCGCGTTAAACGTAAATTTGCCCGTTTCGATATAATGATAAATCGATTGCACAAAGTTCGCGCAAAGAATACCGAGACCTATCGTAAGCACGCCCACTATAAGGTAAAAATTCTGAACTTTCGGGGGAACTTTACGTTGTTCGAGATACTTATCGAGAACTATTACAACGGCAATCAGTCCGATTGTCAGACAAATATTATAAAGATTAAAATCCCAAAACAAATTATCAGGATACATTTTCAGCCTCCGTCGGTTTTAACAGATTGGATTTCGAAAGAGCGTAGTTCAGCATTCGTATCGCGCAGAACAGCGAAAAAATCAAACAAAGCGACGATATCAGCACATTGTAAAATTTAAGCGTCGACGTGAAGTTCGAAACGACATGAAGAACTATCTGTATAAGAAGGAACAACGCATAAGTCGCCCTGTGTTCCCTTACCTCTCTGAACGGCATCGCCGTAAGCCCTATAACGCCCGCACAAATCGTCGCCCAGCAAATACTCAGCAAAGGATAATGAATTCCGTCGCTTACGATATTTCTTACATATGCGTTTGCCGCTCGTCCGAACTCGTTTGTTTCTCCGTTAAAAACAATTGCCCTTAATTCACCCGAAAAAACGGTTACGCTTACGCAAAGCGAATCGATAAGACTGTCTGCCGTATACATAACGAGATATCCCGCATAAATGCTCACGCAAATTAAAATTGCGGCAAACATATCGTCTTTTTTTATGAGCGTAACGTAAATGTAAGCCAAAAAGAATAAAAACGCGTCCGTAAAGATCGTGGTGATCACCGTTCCGACTACTTTGATATCCGATAAAAGCGCTATGACATAGTTGTTTATAAAGCAAATCAGAAGATATGCGAACATACCCGAAACAACCGCGCAGATTATTTCGCTTAGCTTTACGTTTTTCTTTGTGTTAAGATCTGTAAAAAAGGCTATCGCGGACAACGGGAATAAAACGGATATGAGCAATGCGTCGATAATGAAATATTCCGCCGTTTTCGTTACAAGTGCGATAAACAGAAGAAAAACCGCCACAAACGACAATATCAGAAAGACCGTAAAACTGCCTTTGAAGGTCGGAAGCGGAACCGAAAGCGGTTTTCCATGTTTTTTTCTTCCGCTGAAAAGTATGCCCGTTACGGTCAACTTCTTTTGTTCTTCGACGTGCGGCAACTCTTTCGTTATATCGTATTCTTCCGTTACGATTTCTTCGTCGTCCGATTTTGAATTGACTCTTAAATAATCGTTATCCATTATTCTTCACCCTTTCGAATTTAACGAAGAAATTGCTTCCGCAATCTTTTTTGCTTCTTACGCCGTACTGTAATTTATGAGAATCGAGAATTGCTTTTACTATGGAAAGTCCGAGTCCCGTACCTTTTACCGGGCGGGTATTGGTTTCGGAAAATCTGTAATATCTCTCCCATATCGTTTCGAGTTTTTCTTTGGAAATTCCTTTGCCGGAATCGATAACTTCCAGAAGAATGTTATCGTTTTCCGCCGTTAGATAAACTTTGACGGTTTTATCTTCGCCCGTATAGTTTATCGAATTTCCTAAAAGATTGTATATAACCTGCTCTATTTTCTTTTCGTCGGCGACGGTTATAAGGTCGGGAGCGATATGGTCTTCGATCGTAAACCCCTTATTTTCGACATAATCGGAAAATCTGCCTATAACTCTTTCGGTAAGCTCGGAAAGGTTGATTTCCGTTTTGTTAAGCTCGTCTACCGCCGATTGGAGCTTGGAAAGATTGAGTATATCGTTTACGAGCATCGAAAGCCTGTCCGATTCGTCGATTATGACCTGAGTATGTTTTTCGCGTTTTTCTTTGTTGTCGCCGGAAATATCTCTTATCATTTCGGCGTAAGCTCTTATCATCGTGAGCGGCGTTTTTAAGTCGTGAGAAACGTTTGCGAGAAGATCGCGTTGCAGCGCTCCCGATTTTGAAATTTCATCTTTTGCGAAGTTTAATGCGTCGCCGAGTTCGTTTATTTCGGTATAAGCGTTTCTGCACGGTTTAAAGTTGACCGTCGAATCGCCCTGCGCCCACTTTTTCGCCTGATCGGACATTTCGTCGATCGGTTTAGAAAGCCTTACCGATAAATAGAAAGCAAGGAAAAACGCAACCACGACGACAAGGCAGGTAACAATTAAAAACTGCTTTCTTATAACCGTGATCGCTTCGCTGATTTTTTCTTTCGAACAAATAAGAATTATCGTCGTGTTATCGTCTTTTAAAGATTTCGAGCAGAAGAAAAACGCATTCCCCGTTTTGTTGTCGTCGGGAATGATGTCCAGCTCAACTCCGTTGCTGTATTTATCGAGCGCTTGTTTTACGAAATCGAATTCGGGCGAGTCTTCGTCGATATCGGTATCTCTCGAAATATCTCTTATCGAAAATCCCGACGCGATGAAAACTCTTATGCCCGATTCGCTGCACTGCGCGACGTTGGAAGTAAATTCGGAACTTTTGATTTCTTCCGAACAAAGCTTCCTGCCGAACGATTCCAAGCTTTTGATTTTTTGATCCTGGTAATAGTTTTCAAGAAAAAATATCTGAAAAAACCAGAGCGAGCCGATAATTATCGCCGTAAAAAGCAAGAAGTAAAGAAGGACGCTGAATTTCAGTTTTCTGAAATAATCCTTTTTCATACCTCGAATTTATATCCCATACCTCTTAACGTAACAATAAATTTTCTGTATTCTTTAAGGTTGCTTCTGAGCATTTTTATGTGCGTATCGACCGTTCTGTCGTCGCCGTAGAAGTCATATCCCCAAACGTCAGAAAGAAGTTTTTCTCTCGAAAGGGCGATGTCTTTGTTGTTTACCATATAGAAAAGGAGTTCGTATTCCTTAGGAGTAAGTTCCGCTTTAACGCCGTCGACAAATACGTTTCTTCCGAGCATATCGATTTCGAGACCCTCGAATTTAAGTACGGAATTGTTCTGTTTAGGCGATTTTGCCTGCGCGTTTCTTTTTAAAACGGCGTTTACCCTTGCCATAACTTCCTTGGGAGAGAACGGCTTTACAACGTAATCGTCCGCGCCGATTTCGAAACCGAAAAGTTTATCGTATTCCTCGCCTCTCGCGGAAAGCATGATAACGGGAATGTCTTTGAATTTTCTGATTTCCTTAACCGCGGAATAACCGTCGAGCTTGGGCATCATTATATCCATAAGTATAAGATCGTAATCTTCGTTTTTGCACTTGTTGACGGCTTCCATTCCGTCTGCCGCCTGATCGGACGCAAAACCTTCGAATTCGGCATACTCCGCAAGTACCTCTCTGATTTTAGCTTCATCGTCTACGATTAAAATTCTGTACATTTTTTACCTCCGTTCGATTCAAAAGAATCGTTTTATTCTTTTTGAACAGTATAAAATAGGTTTTTTAAAAATAAATGTCTGTTTTGTGTTGATTATATAAAAAATACTTTTATCGCTTTCTACGATTGTGAAATATCACGTTTGACAATGTTTTTATAGTCAATTTCACGGTTTTTCACAATTGCGATATAAGAATTTCCGTCTGATTCGGACGCACATTTTAACTCTCCGTTCACAAACATAACCGCGGAGAGATCCTCCACACAAATATATCTCGAAATTTTCGCAGACGAAATCTCTCTTTCGAAGTCCGTTTTACGCTTATCGAAATGCGGGCAAGCTCCGCCTTTTAAAATTCCGAGTGCGTTTTTGAATGCGTAATCCTCGCCCGCACTGTCAGTAAACATTTCCTCGAACCAGCATATTGCGCCCGCTGACAGACCGCATATCACGACTCCTCTTTCGTATGCGTTTAAAATGAGTTCTTTTATGCCGCTTTTTTCCCAGCTTTCGAGCATGTAAACGGTATCGCCACCGCCGACGTAAACGAGATCGGCTTTTTCGAATTTACCTTTTATTTTTTCATAATTCATTTCGCCGTATACGGTAAGCGCGCAGTCGGTTTTCAAGCCGAAAAGCCCCGTGTAAGTTTTGTGAAAACTGTTATAATACGGCATACTGTCGTGGCTTGCCGTTCCGACAAAAAGCGCGACGGGTCTTCTACCCTCCGCCCTCTTTTTCACGAGGTCGCATATTTGTCTGTCGATTTCGGAAGTCTGTTTTTCGCGGAGTTCCCCTCCGCCGATTGCAATAAGTATTTTATCCATACGCCGATTATATACTTTTCTTTTCGAAATATCAAGCGTTACGGGCAAATAACGGCATAATTCGAGGCAAAATAAAAACCGAACGATCAAAACCGCCCGGTTAGTTTTTATATTTATGATTGTTCAGTTAAGCACGCCGTTGTTATCGTCGGAATCGACGAAAGATTCGGATTTATCCTTGTCGCCGTCCGTAATACCGCCCTTACCGAAAACGGGAATATCGAGACGTATTACTTTTTCGTCGAAAGGCATTTCTATTTCGTCGTTTTCCATGCCGAAGCTCTCGTTTAAATCTTTAACTTCGCTTACATATCCGCCGAAACATTCCGAAATGGCTTTTTTCACTCTCGAAACGACTTCGCCGTTTATTTCTTTGAATTCTTTTTCGTTACCTTTAACCACGGCTTCGACTTCGCTGTCGAGTTTATTAAGTCTTTCCGTTCTGTCTTTAAGTCTGTTGTTTATGGTAACGTTAAGAGTCGTTATCGCGCTGATTGCTTTGTTAAGGCGTTTGATTTCTTCGCTTTCGGAATTTTCGGGAAGTCCTTTCGCCGCTTTCGTTGCTGCGGATAACTCTTTTTGCGCCGCTTTGTACTCTTCGCTTGCGCGGAATTTTTTTCGGATTCCGTCGCATTCTTTTTTCAGTTTATCCGATTCGCCGAGTTTTTCGAGAAAATCTTCGCCCAAAAACGCCGAAGATTTGTCTACGACGTAACGCCTTACCGATTCGAGTTCGGCGCAAAGCATTTTCGTGTATTTTTCCTTTATATCGTTTTTCAGTTGTTTGTAACTGTCTTCGGTGTCGGTAGTAATTTCGGGTCTTTCCATATCAAACGTTTTGAAGATAATAAACCTCTTCTTTCGTAAGCTTGCGGACTTCTCCTCTGTCAAGTCCCGTAAGCCTTAAATCTCCTATTTTTATTCTTTTCAAAAAAGCGACGTTTTTTCCGACAGATTCGAACATTTTACGGATTTCTCTGTTTTTACCTTCGGTTATGGTAACGTTAAGCTTAGTGTAATCCTTACCCTCTTCGATAACTTTTATGTTGCTCTTATTTGTTTTCTGCCCGTCTATAACGACGCCGTTTCGTAAAGCGATAAGGCTTTTGTCGTCGATGGTTCCTTCTATTCTTACGAGGTATGTTTTGGGGATTTCGCTGCTCGGATGAGTAAGTCTGTTTGCGAGATCGCCGTCGTTTGTAAATATAAGCAAACCTTCCGAATCGTAGTCGAGCCTTCCGACGGGGAAAATACGCGCGGTGTTTTTTGGAAGATAATCCATAACGGTTTTCCTTCCTTTATCGTCCTTTACGGTACAAACGCACCCCTTCGGCTTATTCATTATATAATATTCGAATTTTTTCGCTCTTGCGACTTTTTTCCCGTCGACGGTAACGCTGTCGTTCGTCTCGTCCACTTCGGTACCGAGATCGCAAACTCTGCCGTTTACTTTAACTCGTTTTTCTTTAATTATCTCGTCGCAACCTCTGCGACTTGCTATTCCGCATTCGGCAAGATATTTATTTATTCTCATTGTTTTTCCTTACGGTTTTATCCCGCGTCGGAAAACGATTTTACGGTGCATTTTCCGACAAAAATTTTATACGTTATTAAGTGTATAGATATTTTGCGAAAAAATCAACTGTTTTGAGCAATAAATTTTTATTTCACCTACTTTTTCGTTCGGTTCGAGGTTTTTATCGGAACACGACGTAAAATTTGTCTCGCATAAAATTTTGTCGGTTTTTTTAACGGGATAATAAAACGATTCGGGTTTTGAAAGCTTATACGAATGAGTTTTTTCTTTGTCGAAAATATCGTAATCGAATCTTTCGGAGTCGAATACTTTAATCAAATCGTAATCTGCAAAAGCGGTTTCCAGAAGTTCCGAAGAACGTTCGAACATTTGCGGACTGTCCAAAACGACAGAAACGACTTCCATGCCGTTTCTGTTTGCCGAAGAAACAAGACATCTGCCCGCCTTAACCGTATAACCCGTTTTCACTCCGTCCGCGCCTTCGAAATTGAAAAGCATTTTATTTTTATTTATCCATACGCGTTTTTCGCCCGAAACGAGTTCTTTTGCGACGTGTTTTTTTGCGGAAACTATTTTTCTGAACGTTGCGTTTTTCATTGCGTAACACGTTATCGCCGCAAGATCTCTCGCCGTCGTATAATGATTTTCCTCCGACAGACCGTGCGGATTTATAAACGAAGAATTCGTGGCGCCTGCTTTTTCTGCGGTTTTATTCATTAAAGCGGCGAATTCCTTTATACTTCCCGAAAGGACGACGGCTAACGTTTCCGCGGCGTCGTTTCCGGAACGCAGCATCAAACCGTACAACAAATCGATGATTTTATATTTCTCGCCCTCTTTGAGGTAGATACTGCTCCCCTCTGTTCCTACGCATTGTTTCGGAACGACTATAACCCGTTCGGTATCGAAATTATCGATAACGGTTATCGCGGTTACTATTTTCGTAGTACTCGCCATAGGCAATTTTTCGTCGGCGTTTCTTTCGGATAAAATCCTGCCGCTTAAAACCTCCATAACCGCTTCGGCTTTCGAAATCGAATATGCTTTTGCGTTAAACACGGGCGAAACAGCAAGAAAAACAAAAACGGCAATACTTAAAAGAATTTTAATCTTTCTCTTCATTTTTAAAACTTTTTATAAACTCCTCCGCCGTTTCGAAAGCCTTTTCGAAAGCGTCTGTGGGAACGCTTATCAGTTTAACGCCTTTTGATTTTTCAACAAGAAATCCCGTAGGTTTCAAAGAAACGATTGCTCCGCTTCCGCCAGCAAAAGGAAGTTCTTTATCTCCTTTGATGTTTTTCACTTCGCCGTATTCTCCTCCGCCCGTCATAAAAGCCATAGTCACTTTTGTGACGGGAATTACCGTTGAGCCGTCATTTGTGGTAAACGGTTTACCAATTACGGTATTTACGTCAACTAACGTATTTATATCTCTCAAAGCCGCGCTCATAAGTTCTTTGATTTTGTTGTCTTGACTTTCTTTAACCATTTTTTTCTCCTTTAAAAAAATTTTTCGCTATCTCTTTCGTTATCATAAACAAATTGAAACATATTCCCGTATCGGCTGCGATTGCCCTTGAACTTTCATCTTCGACAATTACTCCGTCACCTCTGAAATCGATAAGCGGTTTTGTTTCTTTCAAGACGGAAAACGTTGCGGAATTTACAATATTTAAAAGGGATAATGCAATAAACTGCCCGATACCGTTTACAGCGTCCACAAGTGCGGAATATCTTATTTTCGTAAATTCGAAAAGTTTGAAAATTTCAAAACTATCCTTTTTCGGCATCATTTCCGAAATTGAAAAAACGATAGCCGTTTTATCGGTTAGATGAAGAAAAACATCCTGTTTTTTTACGTTCAGATATCCCGATTTAATTTTTAAAAACCTGAAAAAATAAATACTGAAATATAATTTCTTATTTTCAAATACAAATAATGCTTTTACCGAAAACGGTAAAGGAATTATAAATAATGATAACACAGCCGAAATAATGAAAAATTCCATAAAGATATTATGATAAAAAGGCTTGAAAATATGTAAAAAACCGCAAAGACATATTTCATTTTATGCCTTTACGGTTTTTATTTAAAAAAATCTTAAATTATATTACGTAAAATATTATGCGGTCTCGGAATCGTCGTCGCCGATAAAATCCGATACGGACGATTTTTCCGTCTCTTCACCGTCTGAAACTTCTTCGCCGTAATCATTGTTATTATCGTCGTCATCCCCGGCATTGCTTTCTTTCTCTGTATCGCCGACTTCGGAGTTTTGAGAATAAGCCTCCGCGGCGGACTGAGAATTGTTTTCAACCCCCGATTCGTTCGAAGAACCATATGAGCCCCCGTTATTCTGCTGATATTCGGGATCGTCTTCTTCGTTATAAACGTCTTTCTTGAACAGATACGCGTCGTCGTCTCCGTGAAGTTTCTTGATTTTTTCGATCAATCCGTCGTAATCGGGAAGTTCGTCGAGCGACGAAATCTGGAAGCGTTTAAGAAAATTATCGGTCGTGCCGAAAAGCGCGGGATGTCCGATCGAGTCTTTTCTGCCGACAACTTCTACAACTCCGAGTTTTAAAAGGTTTTGAAGCGCGTATTCGCAGCTGCAATTTCTTATGTCTTCGAGATCCATTCTCGTTACGGGTTGTTTATAAGCAATTATCGCGGCGACTTCGAGCATACTTCTCGAAAGTTCACGCTCTTTAATGGGGTTTAAAACCGTGGCAACGCTTTCCGCATTGTTCTTGTTTGTTCCGAACTGTAATTTTTTATTGAAAATAAGCAAATGAATGCCGCTGTCCGCATTATATTTTTCACGTTGAAGTTGCTCCGCAACCGCAAGCACCTCTTTGTCGGAAAGACAAAGTTTTTCGGAAATATCGCGGACTGCGACCGCGTCGCCCGAAACGAACAATATCGACTCAATTATACTCGCTAAGGTCTCCAATTTCTTCACTCCTGTCTTCTCTTAAATTTATCGTAATATCCCCGAACGTCTCGGTTTGCTCGTAGGTTAAATACTGCAATTTCAGAAGTTCGAGAAGCGCCTGAAAGGTCGTAATGATTTCCATCTTCGAAGCGTCGTCTTTGAAAAGCTCGAAGAAACTGCAAGTCTTCCTTTCAAGCATAGTTGTTCGTATGTAATTGATTTTGTCGGCAACCGTAAATACTTCTTTCGGTATTTCTTTTTGGCTGCTCTTTATCCTGTTTTCGAGATCGAGCCTCGTAAGAAGCTTCGAGAACGCGTCGACAAGGTTTTTAAGGTTGAAATCCGTGTATTCTATACGCACTTCGTTAGCCGACTCGTCGGGTTCTTTATAGAATATATCGACGGTTTCCTGTTTTTTAAGGTCTTCGCTCGCTTTTTTGAAAAGCTCGTATTCTTCGAGCTGGCGGAAAATGTCTTCCTGACCGATTTCATCGTCGCCGAATTCGCCGAAGCCGTCGTCTTCCCAATCGAATTGCATCAACGGCAAAAGTTCTTTCGATTTGATTTCGAGAAGGGTCGCCGCCATGCCGAGATACTCGCTTTCTTTATCGATATCGAGATCTTTTGCCGAGCGGACATACTCGATGAACTGCTCCGTAACTTCCGAAACGAAGATGTCTCGTATGGAAATTTCCGCTTTGTTCACGAGATATAAAAGCAAATCGAGAGGACCTTCGAAGTTCGAAAGCTTTGTCGTATAATCGACTACCGATTCGAAACCGTTGGCTTTTACGGAATAGTAATCGTAAATATTCTGCTGTACGGGCTGTTCCGTTTTCTCTTCGATTTTATCTTCCGTAATCGTATTGTTATCCAATTCGCTCATATCCCTAAAATCAAACTCCATAAATAAATTATCGGCTCGGAAATCTTTTGCATCGCAACGCCTAAAATATCGAGCCACCAGATCCCGAAAATATCCGAAGCGTAACCGAGAAGAAGAATTCCGATCAGAATATAAAAACTATATCTCGTAACGAAATAATAGAACTTTCCGCGCTTTGTGGACAAAGATTCGTATAACCTGAATCCGTCGAGCGGATAAATCGGCAGAAGGTTGAATACAAACAAGCCGATATTCGTGTAAAAAAGCGACGCGAAAAAGTACGTTATAAGCATATCGATGTATACCGACCAATCCTGCCCGATATACAAAATCTTATTGTAAGCGACAAGTAAAAACAGCGGACATACGATAATCGCCATAACGATATTCGTCAGAACGCCCGCAATCGATACCCATATGCATCCCTTTTTTCTGTTTCTGAAATTATCGGGGTTAACGGGTACGGGTTTTGCCCAACCGAATCTTAACACGATAAGCATCACAAGACCCAAAGGATCGAAGTGCGCGAACGGGTTAAGCGTATATCTGCCGCTAAGTCTCGGCGTTTCGTCTCCGTTTTTGACGGCGGCAAACGCGTGAGCGAACTCGTGACACGGCAGAACGATCAGAATTGCAAGAAAGTTCGCCAGATACAGGACGAGCTTACCCAAAAAATATTCCATACGTTAATTATATATTATTCTCTGTCAAATTGCAAGAGTTTTTTATTTGACCAAAGCGTAATTTATGTAATTTTCACCTATTTTTCCGCGAAAAATCCGACAGACGATTTTACTTTTCTATACTGTCTATTTTAACGCTCGCAACGTCTTTCATATCGATGCATTTACCGCAATTGTCGCATATTTTCAAAGGGTCGAGATCGCACAGTTCGCACTCCCCGCAACCGATACACTTTCTGTCGTATAAAACGCACTCTTCTTCGCTTTCTTCGTTTAATTTGTTTTCTTTTTTCATTGTTTTGACTCCGTAATTATCGAACATTTAAATTATAACACCAAATATAATTTTTTTCAATGTTTTTTCAATAAATTTCGGCAAACAAATGTTTGATTTTTAAGGAAAAATATGGTATACTCAGATTATCGGAAAATTTATCGTCGCAATAAGCCGCCGAAACTTTTTCCGATATAACGACGCTAAAATAAAAGGGTAAACAAAATGTCTAAAACGGACGAAAAACTTAACGAAGTCCTTTCCTATGTGGAAGGTTTCATCGATAACTACGGTTATCCTCCGTCGGTAAGGGAAATTTGCCGCGATTTATCCATTAAATCCACCGCAACATGCCATTCGTATCTTAAAAAACTCGAAGAAAACGGGTCGATCAGCATCAGCGGAAGCAAAAAGAGAGCCATAATGCTCACAAAACCCAAAGCCGATTGCATTTCCGTTCCCGTCGTCGGAACGATTGCCGCGGGAACGCCTATTCTTGCCGTCGAAAATCTCGACGAATACTACCCTTTGTCGAGAGATTTCGAAACGACTTCCGAAACGTTTATTTTAAACGTTAAAGGCGACAGTATGAAAGAAATCGGCATTTACAGCGGAGATAAAGTAATCATAAGAAAGCAGGACACCGCCGAGAACGGAGAACTGATCGCCGCGCTTGTGAACGATTCCGCAACGGTTAAAAGATTTTTCAAGCGTGACGGAAAGTTTATTCTCCACCCCGAAAACTCCGCGTACGACGATATAATCGTCGACGAATTGATTGTTTTAGGCAAGGTTATAGGGCTTATAAGGAAATACAGATAAATGGAATATCTTGCAATAGACACAGAGAGCTGCACGGGAAAAGATAACGACGGAAGCTTATGCTCGATCGGTTACTGCATTTGCGACGAAAATCTTAATATTACGGCTCGCGAGGACGTTTTGTTCAATCCTCTGCCCAAACGTTTTGCCGTCGGCGATAAGAAAAACGCCAAAAGAACGGGCGTCACGTTTGCTTACGAAGTTGAAGATTTCAGAAAAGCTCCGAAGTTTTCCGAAAAATACGAGTTTGTCAAATCGCTTTTCCAAGGTAGAACCGTTATCGGGTTTTCAATGGTAAACGACGTTAAATATCTCAACGACGCATGCGATAAATACGGACTTGAAAGAATAGAATTCGAGTTTATCGACGCCCAGTTTCTCTATCAGCTCATTCATCCCGAAGCAAATTCCGTCGGACTTAAAACGCTCGGCGAAAAATACGGCTTGACTTACACGGAACACCGTTCGGACGACGACGCCGCCGTTTCGGTCATGTTTTTAAAAAAATTCCTCGAAGAAGAAAACATATCCCTTTCGGATCTGATAAACAAATACAGCATTCATAACGGAGTAAACGACCCCTTCGGATATCATATGAATTATTCGGACGCTTTGAACACCGAGCTTTACGGACTTAAACGAAGCAAGAAAATTCAGTCCGTTCTGTTCTACGATTTTATTTCATCGCTTTCTTCAAAACGCGGAAAAGGTAAAATCTGTTTTTCATACAAAACCGAAAAACTCGACGTAAATTATACCAGAACGCTCATAAAACTTTTCACCGAAAAAGGTTACGGTTTCACAAGAGACGCGGACTCCTGCTCGCTGTTCGTCGTAACCGATAAAAACGATAACGATAAACGAAAGGCTTTGGTTGAACAAATCAAAAAAAGAAAGGTTACGATAATAACCTTGTCGGAACTCGAAGCTCTTTGCGGATATGAAAAAAATCTCGAATTCAACGATAAAGAGTTTCTTACAAAATATTACGAAACAAGATTATAAAAAAGCTCCCGATATCTTTCGGGAGCTTTTACGTTAAACGTAAAACATTTAAAAATTTAAGAAATTTTCTACGATTTTAAAAGTTTTTTCATAAGCTTCGGGCGCTGTCATATCGATATGTTCGAGATTTGAAAAACGCTTGAAAAACGTTATCTGTCTTTTGGCATAGCGGCGCGTATTCATTTTTATAAGCTCCGCCGAAACCTCTTCGCCACGCGTTAAAGCTTCGGCAATCTCCTTGTAACCGATGCCTTGCATACACTGATCGGAAAGCGTTACTCCGCTTTTCAAAAGCCCCCGAACCTCGTTTACAAGTCCGCGGGAAAGCATGTCGTCTACTCTCGCGTTTATTCTTTCATATAAAACTTCTCTCGGCATCGACGGAAATAATGCCGCAAAATCGAAGCGCGGCGTCATTTCGTCTTTTATTTCGGATTTTTTTACCCCCGTTCCTTCGAAAATTTCAAGCGCTCTTATAACTCTTACAAGATCGTTCGGATGAAGTTTCTCTGCCGTTTCCGGATCTTTTTCTTTTAAAACGGCATAAACGGCTTCTTTGCCGTTTTCGGCGGCGATCTTCTCGTATTTCCCGCGTATTTCCAAGTTTCCTTTGGAAAGACCGTAACTCATTTTATACAATACGGAATTTATATAAAACCCCGTACCGCCGCAAATTACGGGAAGTTTTCCCCTCTTTAAAATATCCTGAATTACAGGCAATGCAAGCTCTTCGTAATCTCCTACCGAAAAGGAACTTTTCGGCGATACAACGTCGATA
Organism: uncultured Clostridia bacterium; assembly: GCA_934247225.1. Lineage (GTDB taxonomy): Bacteria > Bacillota > Clostridia > Christensenellales > Borkfalkiaceae > UBA10281. Next base: position 20,882 of record CAKQJE010000014.1, on the reverse strand, counting down.
AGATGGTGCGGCACGCCTTTCATTTCGCTTATCGACGGTTTTGCCGAACCGATATCGAGATCTTTATAAACGGAAACAGAGTCGGCAGACACTATTTCTCCGCCGAATTTAAGAGCGATTTCAACCGCCAAAGAGGATTTTCCCGACGCCGTGGGACCGAGAACGACCACAACTTTGTTCAGGTGAGAAATCAGACAATCCTCTTGAACCATTTGTCGATCTCCGTTCTCGAAATCCTGACCGTAACGGGTCTTCCGTGCGGACAGCGCATAGTCGTGTCGTAATTCATAGCATTCAAAAGCGCGTCGATTTCGTCCTCGCTTAAAACTTTACCCGATTTTATAGCCGCTTTGCAGGCTTTCATTGCGATTTTGTCGTGGATTATTTCGGGAACGGTTTCTTTTTTGAAAGATATATCGGAAAGCAAATCGTCGAAAAACGATTTCAGGTCGATATCGAAAAGGGTAAGCGGAACGGAATAAACCGAAAATTCGTTGGTATCGTATTCCGAAATATCGAATCCCATTTTTCTTAAATCTTTAAACTTCCCTATAATAAATTCGGACTCGCTCTCGTTCACGCGGAAAATATAAGGCACAAACATTGTCTGCTCGTCGACTTTTCCGTTCTTATACTCTTCCATATATTTGTTGTATAAAAGTCTTTCGTGAGCGGCGTGCTGATCGATAAAGAAAATTTCGTCGCCTCTTTCGAGAATGAGATAAGTGGTAAGAACCTGCCCTACAACTCTGAAATCGGTCTTAACGTCCAATTCCTGCTGTTCGGCTTTCTCGCTCTCTTCTTTTTTTCTCGCTTCTATTTCCGCTATATATTTCTTATTTTCTGAGAATATATCATCGATTTTGCTACTTTTTTCATTTTCTGTTTCGGGTTCGATGTCGTTATTCTCTTCCATAAATCCGATTTTTCTTTGTATCGGTTTCGAAATACTTTCGGTCGGATTTACCGCCGATTTTTCGTACTCTGTTTTTTCGCACCCGGATTTTTCGTCTTCTTCACGCTCGTCTATACTTTTTTTAAGGAAATCGCCGTTAAAGGAAGAGACGAACGGTCTGTCGCAATGAATTTCTTTTATGTCTTCGTTTTTGATTTCTTTCTTCGGAACGATAGGTCTCGAACCGATATCGATCTGCATATAATCGTTGCGCTTTACGATATCGAGCGCAGCGGCAGAACCGTCGAGAACTTTCGTAACTATCGAATAAAGCGTGGAATATATAACCTGATTATCGATAAATCTTACGTCGGTTTTATTCGGATGAACGTTTACGTCGACGGTTTCGGGAGACATATCTATGTTCAGAACATAAAACGGATATTGCCTTTTCATAAGATAAGACGAATATGCGTTGTGAATTGCCGACTGAATCGTGTTGTTTACGACGTATCTTCCGTTCAAAATCACCGTCTGATAGGTTCTGTTCGGTTTAGTGAAATAATAATGCCCGAGATAACCGCTTATTTTCATACCGTTTTTCTCGGTTTCTATCGGAATACAATCGGTTATCGCGTTATATCCGTAAATTTCGATTATCGCTTCGTCAAGCCCTCCGCCGAAAGACTGAGCTATCGTTTTTCCGTTCGAGGTATATTTAAAAGCGACGTTCGGATGCGATAAAATAAGCCTCGTAATTATATTCGTAATGTCCGTTTCTTCGCTTTTGGAAGCTTTCAGGAATTTTGCTCTCGCGGGAGTGTTGTAGAATAAATTTTCGACGATAACCGTCGTTCCCGTTTCCGACGGGTAAGCATCTACGTCGCCTATCGCTCCGCCCTCGCAGGTAATCATGTTACCCATTTCTTCGTCGCTTGTTTTTGTAACGATAGAAGCTTTCGAAACCGCGCCGATAGAAGCCAACGCTTCTCCTCTGAAACCGAGGGTAAGAATATGATCGAGGTCGTCTACGGTTGATATTTTACTTGTCGCGTGCGGTAAAAAAGCTTTCGTCAAATCGTCCGCGGATATTCCGCATCCGTTATCGCTCACGCGGATGAGTTTCTTACCGCCGTCTTCGATAACGATTTCTATATCGTCGGCTTTGGCGTCGAGTGCGTTTTCGACAAGTTCTTTTACAACCGAATACGGACGTTCGACGACTTCTCCGGCAGCAATTCTGTTATAAATCTTTTTATCGAGAATATTTATTTTAGGCATTTTTTTATCCGTTTATTTTGTTTTTTAATTCGTATAAAAGTTTTAACGCGTCGATAGGAGTTATCGAATTCACGTCTGTGCTTGCAAGTATTTCCTCTACCTCGGAACGAACTGCGGGCGTATCCGGTATCTCTTCGATTTCTTCCGCCTCGTTATTCGTTTCGGTATTCTTTTTCGCAAGGTCGTTTTTTTCGAGTTTTTTCAAAATCGTTTTTGCTCTGTCCGTTACCGTTTTCGGCACGCCCGCAAGCGAAGCGACTTCTATACCGAAGCTTCGGTTTGCGCTACCCCTTGCGATTTTTCTTAAAAATACTATATTTCCGTTCTGTTCTCTGACGGTTATTTTGTAATTTTTAACGCCTTCGATAACCCCTTCGAGTTCGGAAAGCTCGTGATAATGCGTCGCGAATAACGTTTTAGCTTTGGTTTTTTTAGCGAGAAATTCGACAACAGCCCAGGCGATAGAAAGCCCGTCGTAAGTACTCGTACCTCTTCCGACCTCGTCTAAAACAAGCAGACTTTTTTCTGTTGCATTGAGCAAAATCGCCGCAACTTCGGTCATTTCGACCATAAACGTGCTTTGGTTGAATATAAGATTATCGCTTGCGCCGACCCTTGTAAAAATTTTGTCGATAAGCGGAATCTGCGCAGATTTACACGGAACGAAACTGCCGACATGCGCCATTATCGCGATAAGCGCGTTTTGTCGCATATACGTGCTTTTACCCGCCATGTTCGGTCCCGTTATAATCATTACCCTGTTTTCGTCGCAATCGAGATAAGCGTCGTTCGAAACGAAAGGTTCGCTTGAAACCGCTTCCACGACCGGGTGTCTTCCTCCGACGATGTCCATAGGCTGTCCGAAATCGGTTATGACAGGTCTTACATACCCGTTTCTTTTTGCAACGTTTGCAAGCGAACAAATCGCGTCAACGCAACCGATAGACTTCGAACTGCGCTGAATTTTCTTTACGTTATCGGTAAGAACGCTTCTGATTTTCGAGAATAATTCCGCTTCCAAGCGAAGCGCTTGTTCTTCGCTCGATAAAATATCGGTTTCGAGTTTTTTAAGTTCTTCGGTTATATACCTTTCCGCGCCGACCAGCGTTTGTTTTCTCGTGTAGTTGTAAGGAACAAGGTTTTTAAAGGAATTCGAAACTTCGATATAATATCCGAAAACCCTGTTGAAACCTATTTTCAAAGTTTTTATTCCCGTAGCTTCCCTTTCGCGAGCTTCCATTTCATCTATGGTTCTCTTCGAATTTTTTCTCAGAGAACGCAGCCTGTCGAGTTCGGGATCGAATCCTTCCTTTATATAACCGCCGTCCTTCATTACGGACGAAGCCTTGGGATCTATGGCGCTTTGCAACAACTTCGAAAGCTCTTCGAAATCGCCGATATTATTATAAACATCCTGCAAAATCGCAGATGAAACGCCGAAAAGTTGAAGTTTTACGTTCGGAAACGCGCTGAGAGATTCTCCGAGCGTAATACAATCCTTGGGGTTTACGTTTCCGTTTGATATTTTTCCCGCTATCCTTTCGGTATCTCTTATAAATTTCAGTTGTTCCGTCACGCCGCTTCTTAAAAGCGGATTTTTATAAAATTCTTCTACGCCGTCAAGCCTGTAATTTATCTTTTCAACGCTTTGAAGCGGAGCTTTTATCCAACCTGTGAGCATTCTCGCGCCCATAGGCGTTTCGGTCTGGTCGAGAACCCACAAAAGCGAACCGTAACGCTTTCTTTCGCCCATACTTCTCGTAAGTTCGAGGTTTCTGAGCGCCGCCGAGTCGAGATACATCAGATCTTCGCTCTTTTCGAGTTTTATTCCGTTTATATTGACAAGCGCGCGTTTCTGAGTTTCTTTAAGGTAGGCGATAAGCGCGCCTGCGGGAATAATCAGAAGAGAATCGTTATCGTCAAAGCCGAACGCTTTATAGCTTATAACGCCGAACTGCTCTTTTAAAGCTTTATCTGCGTTGAAAAACGAAAAGTTATCTTCATAGTATTTTCTGAATTTCGGCAAAACTCCGTGTCTGACGACGGGCATATTATCCGCCGTTACAGCCATTTTTGCGTTGCAAATGATTTCCGACGGATTTATTCTCGTGAGATTATCCGCGATTTCGGTTAACGGGTCGCTCGTTTCGCACTTTTTAGCGTAGAAATCGCCCGTAGTGATATCACACCAGCAATACCCCGCGCTTCTTTCCGTAAGATACACGCAAGCTATAAAGTTATTTTCCCTTTCGTCGATAAGCGATTCTTCGGTGAGCGTTCCTGCGGTTACGATACGGACAACGTCTCTTTCGACAAGCCCCTTAGCCAAAGACGGATCTTCGACCTGCTCGCATATCGCTACCTTTTCGCCCATCTCGACGAGTTTTGCTATGTAAGTATCGGCGGCGTGATAAGGTATTCCGCACATCGGCGCCCTTTCGTCAAGCCCGCAATCTCTACCCGTAAGCGTGAGATCGAGCATTTTGGAAACCCGTACCGCGTCGTCGAAAAACATTTCGTAAAAATCTCCGAGACGATAAAAAATCACGCAATCGGGATATTTTTCCTTAACGGAATTGTAATGCTTCATCATCGGAGACAAATCTTTTTTCTTAGTCGTTGCCATACGCGCCTCTTTTGTTTTATTCGTAAACTTTTATAACTTTGCCTATAAGCGACATTCCGCCCGTGGAAGTAATTTCGACGTCGGCAAATTTACCGACGATGTTTTCATTCCATTCGCAGTACGCCATTCTTCCTCTTTCGTCTCTGCCCATATATACTTTTTTCTTTTCGTCGAAATCTTCGAACAGGATTTCGACCGTTTTACCGACGTAAGACAAAGAGTCTTTTCTGTTTCTCTCGTTCTGAACGTCAACAAGGCGCATAATTCTGTCCTTTTTCGTTCCGGCGTCTATCTGTCCGTCCATTGCCGCCGCTTTCGTTCCCTCTCTCGGAGAATACACGAAAGTAAACGCCCCGTCGAATCCGACTTCGTTCACAAGACTCAACGTATCGAGAAACTCCTCTTCCGTTTCGGTCGGAAACCCGACGATAATATCCGTGGTTATGGCGCAATCGGGAATGATTTCGCGAATGGTCTTTATTTCGCCGAGATACTGTTCCCTTGTGTATCTCCTGTTCATTTCCTTTAAAATTCTGTTCGACCCTGACTGCACGGGAAGATGAACGGCTTTACACGCGTGCCGATTGTTTTTTATCGCAAGAACCACTTTTTCCGTTAAATCCTTGGGGTGATTAGACATAAATCTCAATCTGAATTTACCGTCGATTTCGCCGATTTTATCGAGAAGATATGCGAAATCTTCGCCGCTTTTCAGATCTTTGCCGTAAGAATTTACGTTCTGACCGAGAAGAGTTATTTCTTTATAACCGTTTTCCAAAAGACCTTTTATCTCTTCGATTATGTTTTCTATCTTTCTGCTCCTCTCTCTTCCGCGGACGTAAGGAACAACGCAGTAAGAACAGAAGTTGTTGCACCCGTACATTATGTTGACCCAGGCGTTCGGAAAACTCGATCTGAGCGGTTTTATCCCCTCTGTTATTTCTCCGTTTTTATCGAGAATTTCGACAAGACGTTTTTTCGAATCTATTTTCTTTTGTAAAAGTTCGCCGAATTTATCGATATTGTAAGTACCGATAATCATATCGACGTAAGGGTACGATTTCAGAAGTTTCTCGGAAAAATTGCCCTGTTGAGTCATACAGCCGCACACCGCGATAATCATATGCGGCTTTTTAGCTTTGAGTTTTTTGAGCATCCCGATATTCCCGAAAGCGTGCTGTTCGGCGTTTTCTCTGACGCAACACGTATTGAAAACGATAACGTCCGCGTCCTCGGGATTTTTACATTCGCTATAACCCATTCCGCCGAGAATCCCGGCGATTTTTTCCGATTCGTGTACGTTCATCTGACAACCGTACGTATGTATAATGTAATTCTTGCTCATATACATTATTATATAATAAAATCGAATTTTTTTCAAGTATTTTAAACTCGTAATTAAACATAATAACAGTGTGAAAACAGTAAAAATACTTTTAAAAATCATATCCGCGATTGCGGCATTGTTCATCTTTTGCGTCATAGGCGCGGCAGTCTGGTATTTTGCGGTGACCGAAAACACCGAATTCGACGAAACGAAACTTGTCAGAAAGACTTCCGCATGCGAAATCTTCGATTCCGAAAACAACAAAATCGAAGAAAAAACGGATTTCGATTATGTTCGGCTCGAAAAAATTCCGGAGATAACGAAAAAAGCTTTCGTCGCCGTGGAAGATAAAAGATTTTATTCGCATAACGGTCTCGATTATATCGGCATTCTTCGGGCGGCGGTTAAGAACGTTTTTTCGGGAAAACTTAAACAAGGCGGGTCGACGATAAGTCAACAACTCGTTAAAAACTCCTTTTTAACGGGAGACAAAACGATAGAAAGAAAATTCAAAGAAATAAAGCTTACCAAAATTCTCGAAAAAAAGTACTCAAAAGACGAAATTCTGGAATTATATCTTAATTCCGTATATTTCGGCAAAGGAATAAAAGGTATAGGCGAAGCCGCGAAAAGATATTTTCAGAAAGACGTCGGAGACCTTACGCTCGAAGAATCGGCTCTCCTTGCAGGGATAATAAAATCGCCGACGAAATATAATCCGGTTGATAATTTCGACAATTCATCAAAAAGAAAGGACCTGATTTTAAAAATTATGGCGGACGAAAACATAATCTCCGCCGAAGAATACGAAAAATCGAAAAATGCAGATATTACGGTAAATTTTAAAACAAATTACGACACGCGCAACGAACTTGTAAGTTATATAAAAAACGAAGCGATGGAAAAACTCGGCTTTGAAAAAGAAGAAGATCTTAACGGGTATAAAATCTATTCGTCTGTAAACGAAAAGCAATTATCTTTCATAAGTTCGCCGAAAGACTACTCTCTTTCCTGCGATTACACGGCAATGATAGTCGACGTAAAAAAAGGTCGGATAACGTCATTCGCTTCTTCATCGGGCGACTTAAAACGATGCCCCGCGTCGACTGCTAAACCGTGGCTTGTTTACGCGCCTGCAATCGAGGAAAAAATCATTACCGTCGCAACGAAAATAAAGGATGAAAAAATCAATTTCGGCGGTTATTCGCCGACAAATCCCGACGGAAAATTTCACGGCTTTGTAAGCGCGAAAGAAGCCCTTTCGAAAAGTTATAACGTTCCGGCCGTTAAACTCGCCGATTCTTTGGGTATGAAAAAAATAAAAGAATACGCTAAAAGAATGAACGTGAAATTTTCAAACGACGACTTATCGGTAAGTCTCGGAAACCTTTCGGGAGGAATAACTTTAACGAATCTCGTTTCCTGCTATTCTCCGTTTGTAAACGAGGGAAATTTCGCCGAATACGGAATTATCGACAAAATCGTCAATTCGAAAAACAAAATCGTTTATATGAAAAACGATAAAAAGGGAGAAAAAATATTTTCGGACTCCACCGCATTTCTTATAAACGACATCTTAAAAGAATCCGTTAAAAGCGGTACGGCTAAAAAACTCAATTTTCCGTTTGAAATATGTGCAAAAACAGGCACAAACGGCAGTAAAAAAGGTAATATCGACGCATATTGCATTGCATATACCACAAGTCATATCGTTGCCGTCCGTCTCGGAAACGCAAACGGCGAACTTATGAATAACAGCGTTTCCGGCGGAAATTACCCGGCGGCAATGGTAAGGGATATTTTTGCGAATTTATACGAGAATTCTCACCCGAAAGATTTCACGGTTCCCGAGTCGGTTGAAATAAAGTATCTTTCGAAAGACGAATACGAAGCGGATCAGAAACTTCTGCTTGCCGAAAAGGAAGATAAAAACTCGCTCCCTTTTTATTTCGCCCGAGATAACGAGCCTACGGAAAAAGCTGCCGAAAAAACAATCGATCCAATCATAAAAGATTATAAAATCACCTGTAATAAAACCGAAATTTCAATATTCGTATCAACAGACGAAAACGTAGGATTTTATGTTTATGACAATGACGGAAACGAATTGTATAAATCCGAAAAATCGGCAAATTACACTTTTAAAAACGCTCTCCCCGATACGGAATACGTCTTTTATATCGCTCCGTTTAAGCTCGATAAAAACGGGAAGGAAATTTCGGGAGAAAAAATAAAACTCCCGACCGTAAAAACGGACGGGAGAAATAAAACGATTACCGATTCTCCCTGGTGGGAAGAATAATCCCGGCGAATTTTTTTGAAAATTTTTCCGAATAAGTTTCCGAACGATTTAAAGTTCGATAACTTCAACATCATTAAGCGCGCTTTCGACAAGCTCGTCGACGTCGAGTTTGGACTCTTCTTTTAAAACCTTCTCCATCCTCGGCTTTATAACAGGGAATTTGGGAAGAAAAACCGTACAACAATCCTCGTAAGGTAAAATAGACGTTTCGTAAGTGTCTATTTTATTTGCGATCTCTATGGTTTCGATTTTATCGAATGCAATAAGCGGACGGAACACGGGCATCGTTACAACGGAATTGGACGAAGTTATGCTTTCCGTCGTCTGACTTGCAACCTGCCCTAAACTTTCGCCCGTTATGATAGCCTGTCCGCCGTGCATTTCGGCAAGGCGTTCGGTTATGCGCATCATAAATCTGCGCATCATCGTTATCATAAATTCCTCCGAGCATTTTTTATGAATTTCTTCCTGAATATGAGTAAATTTAACGACGTAAAGTGTCATGCCGGAGGAATATTCCGAAAGTTTTTTGCCGAGCGTTATAACCTTTTCCTTGGCAGCTTCGCCCGTGTAAGGATAACTGTGAAAATGCACCGCCGCGAGTTTCATTCCCCTTTTACACATCATATATCCCGCAACAGGACTGTCTATTCCGCCTGAAAGCATTAAAAATCCCTTGCCGGAAGAGCCGACGGGCATACCGCCTACGCCTTTGATTACGCCAGAATAAACAAGCGTTTCGCCGTTTTCTCTTATATCTACATGAACGACGAAAGACGGTTTTTTTACGTCTACCCAAAGATCCTTGTTGAAGCGTTCGAGAATTCTCCCTCCGATCTCGGCGGAAAGTTCCACGGAATGCATAGCGAAAGTTTTATCCGCTCTGTTCGTTTCGACTTTAAACGATCCTTTTTGCCTTTCGCAAACCAAAACGGCGGCTTTCGCTATTTCGTCGACGTCGCTTTCCACGCAAAGCGCACTGCTTAACGTATGTATTCCGCTGACTTTCAGAAGCTTTGACATTATAAGCTCATAGTCGCTTTCATCGAAATCCTCGATTAGGTATCTCATTTGAAGTTTGACTATTTCGAACTTTATGCCCGAAAGAGCTTTTTTAATATTAGATTCGAGAAGATTTACAAAGTAAAATCTGTTTTTTCCTTTAAGGAATATTTCGCATACTCTTACAATAATTACTTTTTTCATTGTTTTTATCCTGTATTTTATGTTCTGTCCATTACGCCTTTTAATTTTTTTACGCACTCGTTAAGCTTTTCGCAAGCGAAAAGCATTTCATCTTCGGTTGTCTCGTCGGACAAACTTATTCTTAAAGCTCCGTCCAGAACGTTTGCTCCGTAGCCGCAGTTCTTCAAAACTCTGCTGTGGCGCTGCCTCGAAGAGCAAGCCGATCCCGTACCTATAATAATTCCGAATTCTTCGAGCATATGCATAATGACTTCGCCGCGAAGACCTTTTGCGGATAACGAAATAACATACGGCGAAGCGTTATCACCGCTTAAAACTTCAACGAACCGCTTATCGAGATTATCGAGAAAAATCCCTTTAAGCATCTGTGTTTTTTCAAAGTTTTTCAAAATCTCGTCGTTGTGTTTTTTTGCCGCCATTCCGAAATCTACGATTCCGAGAACATTTTCGGTTCCGCTTCTTTCGCCGTTTTCCTGCCCGCCCCCGAATATAAGCGGAGTCATAACGAGGTTTTTCTTTTTTACAAGCGCTCCCACTCCTTTAAGTCCGCCTATCTTGTGCGCGCTTACAGAATACAAATCGATCTTACCGTTAGCTTTAAACGGAATTTTTCCGTAAGCCTGAACGCCGTCGCAATGGAAAACCAAAGACGGATTTATCTTTTTCGCCTCTTCCGCGATATAATTTACGTCGTTTATCGCGCCTGTTTCGTTGTTAACGTGAACAACCGATACAAACGAAGTTTTTTCGTCAATAAGCGAAAGAAGATTTTCTACGTTTACGCTTCCGTCTTTGTTAAGTTTTGCATAGCGAGGTTCGACTCCTCTTTTTTTAAGTTCGTTAAAACTTTCGTACACGGCGGAATGCTCGCCCGAAGTCGTCACAGCGTTACCGCGCCTTGCGAAAGAAAAGATCGCCGTGTTATCGGCTTCGCTTCCGCAAGAGACAAAAACAACGTCTTCCATAAACGGAAAACCTTTCAAAATTTCCGATTTTATCTCGGAAATTACTTTTTTTACATCCAAGCCTCCGCGATATAATGCCGACGGATTGTAAAAGTTTTCGTCATAGTATCGAACGGCTTTTTCGAGTATTTCTTTATCGGGCTTTGTCGTCGCCGCATTATCGAGATAAATCATTACTTATAGTCCTTTTCGATAACTTTTCTTCCCGTAAAATTAACGAGGTTGATAAGATATTCTTCTTTACATTCGAGCATAACGAGATAATTTACGCCGTCTTGCGAAAGGTAAACATAATACCCTTCGGAAATATATCTGTTAGGCGTTCCGTAAATCTTTTTGAGTTTCGGCATAGAATAAAGTTTTTCAAACGACTCGCTGCCTATTTTTCCGACCTGAATTACGTCGTTGTAATCATAAACAAGTACTTTTCTTCTTACTTTATAATGCAGAACTTTAATTATTCTCGTCTGCCCCGTTACGAAAACAAGGTCGACGCAGTAATAAATTTTTCTGCGCAAGAACCAGAATCCGACGGCGGAACCCGTACAGAATACAAGCGAGATAATCATTCCGAGCCAATATTCGGTCGGATAAAACAACAACGTCAGCACATCGAAAATGCCGAAAATCCAGACAAGAACGGTATAAATTATATATATAACTTTCTGAAATTTGACGTTTACGGGATTTGCCGATTCTTCGTATAATATTTCTTTCATAAATTCTCCGATATAAAATTTCGTCAGACCGTATTATATCACTAATACATAAAAAAAGCAATTATTTGAGTTTGACAAAAGTAACTCCCCTTTCGCCTTCGCCGTATTTTCCGAAACGATAACTTTCTACGTTTTTATTTCGTTTTAACGCGTCGTGAATAGCGGTGGAAAGGATTTTCAACCCCTTGCCGTGAATTATTTTGACTTCTTCGAGATTGTTTAAGACTGCCTGATCGATAAATTGTTCTACTTCCGGCAACGCTTCCATAACGTTTTCGCCGATAACGTTTATTTCCGTTATCGGTTTAACCGTTTCGCGCTTCAAAGCAACCGAAGTTTTCGGCGCGGTTTTATGCGAAACGAAGAACAGATCGGATATTTTAGCTTTAAAACGAACCGATCCCATAAACACTTCGCACTCCTTTTTCTTCGGGGAAACGGAGCTTACTTCGCAAAGCGATTCGGTGGGTTTATGGTAAACCTTATCCCCTATCTTTAACTTTTCCGGGTCGACGGGAGCGTAATTTACTATTTTTTCTTCGACGTCTTCAAGGGAATACTTTTTGTCTTCGAGTTTGTTTCTGAGCGTTCTCGCTTTTATGAGATCGCCGCTGTCAAGCTCGGCTTTATCGAAAAGCACTTTGATTTCGTCGATAATTTCGTCCGCTTCTTCGAGTTTTTCGTTCACTATCCGTCTGCTTTCGGATTTGGCTTTCTGATAAAACTTCTCTTTTTCGGAGTTTAACTTATCCCTTTCCGTTTCGATTTCTTTAAGTTTCAAACTCTCCGTTTCTTTGATTTTAGCAAGCTCGTCTTTAATATCTTCGGCTTCTCTGCGGGATTTTTCGGCTTCTTTCAAAACGTTTTCGAACGATACTTTTTCGCCTTTCAGAAGGGAAAACGCCCTTTCGATTATTCCTTTGTCAAGCCCGAGCATAGAAGAAATTTCTATCGCGTTGGACGACCCCGGGATTCCGAGATTGATTTTGTAGAGCGGCGCGAATGTTTCCGGATCGAATTCCATAGAAGCGTTCAGAATTCTTTCGTCCGTATAAGCATATTCTTTTAAAGCCGAATAGTGCGTCGTAACGATTCCGAAACTGCCTTTATCGAGAAGTTTTTCTATAACTGCGCGAGCGATCGCACTTCCTTCCTCGGGATCGGTTCCTGCGCCGATTTCGTCGATTAAAACGAGCGATTTATCGTCGACGTTGCTCGTTATTTCGATAATATTTCTTATATGTGACGAGAAGGTCGAAAGATTTTGTTCGATACTCTGCTCGTCGCCGACGTCGCAGAAAACGTTATCGAAATAGGAAATTTCCGTACCCTCCGAAGCGGTGACGAAAAATCCGCTCATAGTCATGAGCGCAAAAAGTCCCGTAAGTTTTAACGTAACCGTTTTTCCGCCCGTATTCGGTCCCGTTATCAGAAGATAATTGTATTTTTCGCCAAACGAAAGATTAAGCGGGACGACTTTTTTCGCGTCGATCAACGGGTGCCTGCCGTTTATTATAACCGTTTTCCCGAAACGATTGAATTTCGGGCGGTGAGATTTCGTTCTGTACGCGTAAATCGCTCTCGCATAAAATCCGTCGACGTCGGTGATAATTTCGATATTCGTTTCGAGCCTCGCCGCGATCATACCGACTTTTTGCGAAAGTTCGGAAAGAATTCTTTCGACTTCGAGTTGTTCTTCGAGATTGGCCGTTTTCAAAGCATTGTTAAGTTCGAGAACGGCGGTCGGTTCGATAAAAACCGTCGAACCCGTAGACGACTGATCGTGAATAAACCCGCCGATTTGTCCTCTGTACTCGCTTTTTACGGGCAGAACGTACCTGTCGCCGCGCATGGTTATGATATTTTCCTGCAAATATTTATTGTTTCCGCTTCTGATAAACGAAAGAAGTTTTTCTCTTATCTGTTCGTTTAATCTCTTAATACTCTTTCTGAGCGACGAAAGTCTTTCGGACGCATTGTCGCTCATCGTGTCTTCGCTGAGAATTTTTTCGCGGATTTCGTTTTCGAGATACAAATCGGTATAAATGCCCGATACTTCCTGTTTTATATACGGCGCGTCGGCTTTTGAGTCTCCGACGGACGTATAAAGTATTCTTCCGCTTTTTAAAAGTCTCGCAACCTTTAAAAGTTCGCCCATAGAAAGCGTCGAGCCTTTTTTCACTCGTTCGAGTTCGTCGCCCAAATCGTCGTAAAACTCGATAGAACTTGCTCCGTTGTCGAAAAGCAGTTTGTAGGCTTCCTCTGTTTTATCGAGAAGAAGTTGCGCGTCGGAAAAATTGTCGCACGGAACGAAATTTTGCATAATGTTTTTTGATTGATAAAGAACGCAGTATTCGGACGCAAGTTTTAAAACTTTATCGAATTCCAACGCCTTTATTACTCTTTCGGTTATCATAATATACCTCTTTTCAGATTCCCGCTCGTAAATCCGTATTTACCGTCGGAAAGCTCATCTCCATTTAAAACAGCCTGAATTTCCTTTTCGGAAAACCCTGTAAAATTAAAGAAATTATAATCGTTTTTTGCGAATTTTATAATATCGCCGTTCAAAAGTTCGAAGCGACACCTGCCGTTGATTTTATACCGTGAAAGAACAAATTTATGTCCCGTTTCGTCCGTAACGGAAAAGCTGTTTCCTCTTTTGCATTTTGCGCAGTCTCTTTTAAACGGACAATACAAAAACTCCGCGAGTTTTACTTCCCCGAACGTGAAAAGATATCCGTTTGCCGTTATCGAATCGGATTCTTTTTTGCTAAGCTCTTTGGAATACACGATATCTGTTATGCCGAGTTTGTTAAGATAGTAAAAATCAACGGAATTAAAGGCATTTAAGCCGCTTCCGACAATTATCTTCTTACTCGAATTTTTCCAAAGCCCGATTCCTGAAAGCCCGTCGGCATAAATTCCATCGAACAGACTTAACAATTCTCTTATTCTTTTTTCGTCGTTTTCGGGCAGAAAGGACGGAACGAACAGAAATTTGTCCGCGTCGATTTTATCGAGTATGTTTTTAATGTTTTCTTCGTCGTCGTAAGAAACGGGTCTTAACACGAAAGCGTAATTTTCGGGTACTTTCACAAACCCGTCCGATAAAACAACCCCGCCGTACGACGGACTGTAATTTGTTAAAAAATTAAAGTGTTTATCAGTGATTTTTAAAGGTTTTACGCTTTGCATAAAAACCTTTTGATAAAGCTCGGAACGCATTTTGTTAAGCTTCGATTTCACAATGAAAGGATTTCCTTTCACATTTACGCAAGGCTCGATTTCAAACGGATATTTGTCCGTTTTGTGTAAATTATCCTCTATCTGCTCTTTCGTCAAAGGGCTTGTTTTCGCCTTTTCGAGAACATTCTCGTCCTCTACGCTTATGCCGTTTGTAACGAGTTTCGGTTTCTCTCCTTCCGCAAAATATGCCTCGACTTTAATCTTTTTGCGTTTTTCGGAAACGCTGTCAAGCTTGTCCGACAGCAACGCGTCTCTCGTTATCATAACGTCGTCGCCGATTTTTACGTCTCCTTTAAACGCTAAGTCTCTGCCTTTCGCAAGGCACACGGCGTTTCCCGTTTCGAAGCCGTTTCTTAAAATTTTGAATCCGTCGCCGATTGCGGAAAGCCGACTGCTCTCGACGGTAATTTTATCCTTGAAAACTTTTGCGACTTTTCCGAAGAATTCCCCGCAATGATTTTGAATTTTATCCGAGACTATGTTTTTGTCTATTCCGAAAACATAGCCTTTTGTGTAATCCCCTCTGTTGTAAGTTCGTCTGATTTCGGAAATATCCGCCGTTTTTTTGTCTATGGCGTTTCTGTAAAGCCTTACCGCTGCGGCGACATACTCTTTCGTTCGCATTCTGCCTTCGATTTTAACGCTTGCAACACCGGACGAAATTATCTCGTCTATTTTATTATCGAGCTTTAAATCCGCGAGCGAAAAAGAATATTCCCCTCCGCCGACTTTGGTCTCGATTGCGTATTTTTTTCTGCAAGGTTGCTTGCAAAGCCCTCTGTTTCCGCTGTTTCCGCCGATAAACGAGCTTAAATAACAATGCCCGGAAAAAGAACTGCAAAGCGCGCCGTGGACGAATATTTCGGTTTCGATTTCTTCCGCAATCTTTTTTATTTCGGAAATCTTCGTTTCGCGGGCGAGTATCACGCGGGAAAAACCGTATTCTTTCGCAAGTTTCGCACCGCCGAGATTATTTATTCCCGCCTGCGTGCTTAAATGAATAACGCAATCGGGATAAATTTCTTTAAGAACTTTTCCGAGAAAAATATCCTGAATAATCAATGCGTCCGCGCCTGCGGATAAAGCGACGCCCGCGGTTTTTATAAAATCGGACAATTCGCCGTCTTTAACGATCGTATTCAGCGCGACGTAAACTTTCACGCCGACGGCATGAGCATACGAAACGAAATATCCGATATTTTCCTCGTTGAAGTTTGCGGCGTTTTTTCGCGCCGAAAAGGAACTTAAACCGAGATAAACGGCGTCCGCGCCGTTATTTACAGCCGCAAAGAAGCATTCTTCGTTCCCCGCGGGGGCAAGCAATTCAATCATAAGTATATTTTAACAGATTATAATCGATTTGGAAACAAAAAACGGGAGAAAAACTCCCGTTTTTTAAACTTTTTTATATTTCCGCCGCGCCTTTTCCTATCGTCATAGGAGTAATCATTACCTGCGGCACTTTTCCGACGATAAGATTATCGAAAATAAGGACGGTTATTTTATCCTGAGCCGTGACCTTTTTCGTTTTAGTTACGATATTCACCACGCAGTGAATGTTTATGTAAAGAGAATGTCTCGTCTGATTTATCCCCGCCCCCGCAAAATCGGAAACGAATTCACATTTCACGGAAGCGACGGAAATAACTTTCATTCTGATTTTTTTCCCGAAACCGCTTAAAAGCCTTATACCCGTAAACGCTCCGACGGGTACTTCCACACCCTTTTTTATCTCTTCGGAGAGAAAATCGTAGGCATTGTTCGCGGTAGTCGTGGCGAGTCTGTTTACTTCGAGGCTGTCCGTTATAACCATACTTACATTCCCCGAATTATCGGTTTTAACTTCCACAAGATCGCCGTACTTATATTTTTCGCTCACGAGGAAATCTATCGCATGATAAGACGCCGAAGAAATAAGCGAATAAAAGTTTTTTTCAGCGTACCCCACTACGATTTTATCGGACGAAAAATAAACCGAAAGAAATATGATTATAAAAATCATCAGAAAAACAAGAAATTTGAAAAATTTTTTCTTTTTGCGTTTCATATTAAATTATATGAAAGCAAAACGATAATTTGACTAATTTTTTTTCGATCTCGCTTTAAAAATGAGAG
The DNA here is from genome assembly GCA_934247225.1 of uncultured Clostridia bacterium. Classification (GTDB taxonomy): domain Bacteria; phylum Bacillota; class Clostridia; order Christensenellales; family Borkfalkiaceae; genus UBA10281. Next base: position 4,197 of record CAKQJE010000014.1, on the reverse strand, counting down.
CTATAAAGTAGCCGAATACAACCGCTGCGGTAACGCCCGCGGAAGCGGCGGAAAGTCCGCCCGTGAACGCGCCGAAAAGTCCGTTTTTCGCTCCTTTTATAGCGCCGTTCGCAAGAAGATACCCGAATCCGCTTATCGGAACGGTCGCGCCCGCTCCCGCGAAGTCGACGATGTATTGATAAAGTCCGAAAGCCTGTAAAACAAGCCCCGAAAGCATAAAATATACAAGAATTTTACCCGAAGTTATTTTTGTGTAATTTATCAGAAGTTGCGCAATCGTGCATATAAGTCCGCCCACGACAAAAGCTTTCAGATACATAAAAAGCATATCTACCATATTCTATTCCTCCGTTTCCACGCTTACCGCATGAGCTATTGCGGGTATCGATTCGCCCTGCTGGGTCGATAACGTCGATAAAAGCGCGCCCGTTGCGACAAATAAAACCCGCTTGATTTGTCTTTTCAATAATTTTCTGTAAATATACGAATTAAAAACAACCGCGCTGCACCCTGCTCCGCTTCCGCCCTGAAACTCCTCTTCGTCGATATTATAAATAAGTTCGCCGCAGTCGACGTGATTTTTATCGATATCGTAGCATTTTTCGAAGCAAAGCTTCTTGCAAAGCCTCGACCCCAACGCGCCGAGATCGCCCGTTAAAACAAGATCGTAATAATCGGGATCTTTCCCCGTTTCTTTAAAATGGGTTACGATCGTATTCGCCGCCGCAGGAGCCATTGCCGCACCCATGTTATTAGCGTCCGTCACACCGTAATCTACGACTTTTCCGAATGTTGCGGAAGTAATTTTAGGAAAATAATCGTTATTTTTTCCTTTTGCGGAAATTACCGTCGCGCCTGCGCCCGTAACGGTCCACTGCGCCTGAGGAGGTCTCACCGCGCCGAGTTCGAGAGGGTAACGATACTGTCTTTCAGCCGTCGCGAAATGACTTCCCGTCGCCGCGATAACGTTTGTAAAATATCCTCCGTCCACAAGCGCCGAACCGATCGCGAGAGCCTCCGTCATAGTTGAACAGGCGTTATAAACCCCGAGATACGGAACGTTGAATTTACGAGCCGAAAAGCTCGAAGATATTATCTGATTTAATAAATCCCCCGATATAATCGCATTCAGGTCGTCCTCGCCGAGTTTTGCGTTTTTCATTGCGTTTTCTATGGCGAGAGTGATCGTTTTACATTCGGCTTTTTCATAAGTTTCTTCGCCGAACGTATCGTCGTAAGAAACGTTTTCGATAAATTTTCCGAGTTCCCCCTCGGCTTCCTTAGGTCCCGTAACCGTCGACGTTGCGATAATCGACGGCTTGTTTTTAAAGAAAATTGTCGACTTCATAAACTTACTTTGTGTAAACAGAATTAAAAAATACTTAAAAACAAATCAATTATTCCTTTTATGGCAAAAAAAAAGGAACGCAGATTTCAGCGTTCCGAAAATTTGAATTGATTTTTTATTTAAAAGTATTTTCCCTCACTCCGGGAAGCAAATCGTAAATCGAACAACCGATTTTATTTTCGAAATAGGCTTTTATTTCCAATGTCTTTTTCCAACGTTCTATCGTGGACGGGTGCATTCCGTAACGCAGGGCGACGTCTATAAACCTCTTCTCCAAAAGGCAAAATCCCGACGGAAGAGCAAGCGCGTCGCAAAGCTGCACCAACCTGTCGTAATCGTCGTATACGGCGTTTTTGATAAAATCGCGCATAAAATCGTAATCGTCTTCGGTTACGTCGAATTTACCTATGGACGAAGTAATATCCTGAATCATAAATGCGTGCGTTATACAAATCTGCGCGGCTTTTTTCCAACCTCTTTCGGTGCAATAACGATACCCGTCGATAAGATGCTTTTCGGAGGAAACTCCCGCATAACGCCCGATATCGTGCAAAAGACCATAAATATACGCTGTTTCGGCAGATAAATTATCGCATTTTTCGGCAATGTTACGGCACGCCGAAGCAACGTAACGGGAATGGTCTCCCCACGCTCCGGGATTTTGCTTTTCGGCTTCCGCCAACGATTTTTCGGCAATTTCTACGGTCAATTTCATCTCTTCTCGTTCCTTGTTAATAAATACTCCGATATTTTTTGTATTAAATGAATTTATTTGCAAAATTTATCATAGTCTCCGTCGGCAAAAACTTCGGGATGATTTTTAAGACTGTCTGCTTCCGTTATTTTTCTTATTACCCTGCAAGGATTTCCGACGGCAAGACTGTTCGCGGGAATATCTCTCGTTACAACGCTCCCCGCGCCGATAACGCAACCTTCGCCTATGGTCACGCCTCCGCAAACGGTAACGTTTCCCGCAATCCAGCAATTGTCTCCGATGGTTATCGGCACACCGTATTCGCGGTCGGTTACATATCCTTTTTCTTTGTCGTAATACTGATTACGATCTTCGTAGCAAAGCGGATGAAGCGGAGTTAAAAGCGACACGCTCGGACCCATATACACATTATTCCCTATCGTTACGGGGCAAATGTCGAGGACGGTCAGATTAAAATTCGCGTAACTGTTTTTGCCGAATTTCGTATTCGATCCGAAATCGAAATAAACAGGTCCTTGAATGTAAACGCCTTCTTCTTTATCGGGAACAAGTTCGTCGAGAATTTCTTTTCGAATTTCTTTATTTCCCTCGAAAGTCTGATTGTATTTAACGCAAAGTTCGTGCGCTCTCGAACGTTTTTTATTTAATTCTCTGTCAAGCGGATCGTAAATTTTTCCGCTTAACATTTTTTCGTTTTCAGTCATAAGTATAATCCTTTTTAGTTGTTTTTCACTGTTTATTTTAGCCTGATAAATGCGCTTTGTCAATTCTTTATTGCAAATAAAATAAAAGCAGACAACGCAAAATTTAAACTTGCGCGGTCTGCTTTATAAATAAACTAAAATATGGATTATTTACAACATACTTTTATAAAGTCGTTTTATTTCTTCGACGGAAGTTTCTCTCGGATTACCGGGGCGACAAGCGTCGGCGTATGCGGATTTCGCCAAGAAATCAAGATCCTCTTCTTTAACGATATCTTTAAGATTTGCGGGGATGCCCACGTCCTCGGAAAGTTTCCTTACGGCGTTTACGGCGGCTTTTCTCGCCTCTTCTATCGGCATACTCTTTGCTTCTTCAACGCCCATAGCAACGGCTATATCTCTGTATTTATCGCCCGTCGCGGGAGCGTTATACTCCATAACCACGGGAAGAATTATCGCGTTTGCAACTCCGTGCGGAGTATCGTACAGCGCGCCTAAGGGGTGAGCCATTGAGTGAACAAGACCTAAACCGACGTTAGAAAATCCCATACCCGCAACATATTGACCGAGAGCCATACCTTCTCTGCCCGCCTGTTCGTTTTTAACGGCAGAACGAAGATTTTCGGAAATAATTTTTATCGCGGTGATATGGAACATATCCGAAAGCTCCCACGCCCCGAGCGTTATATATCCTTCGATCGCGTGCGTAAGCGCGTCCATACCCGTGGCCGCAGTAAGACCTCTCGGCATCGAACTCATCATATCGGGATCGATAACGGCTACGACGGGGATGTCGTGTACGTCAACGCAAACCATTTTTCTGTCCTTTTCGGCGTCGGTTATAACATAATTTATAGTGACTTCGGCTGCCGTACCCGCGGTCGTCGGAACGGCGATTATCGGTACGCATTTGGTTTTGGTCGGCGCAACGCCTTCAAGCGAGCGAACGTCGGCAAACTCGGGGTTATTTACGATAATTCCGATAGCTTTTGCCGTGTCGATAGACGAACCGCCTCCGACTGCAACCAGGCAATCCGCTTTGCTCTTTTTAAAGGCTTCGACGCCCGTCTGGACATTCTGAATCGTCGGATTCGGTTTGATGTTCGAATACACTTCGTAATCGATTTTTGCGTTATCCAGAACGTCGAGAACTTTTTTAGTAACATTGAATTTGATAAGGTCGGGATCGGAACAAACAAAAGCCTTTTTAAAACCGCGAGCGATTATTTCGTTTGCGATTTCGGCGATTGCGCCTTTGCCGTGATAACTCGTTTCGTTCAGTACAAATCTTTTAGCCATAATTTTACTCCTTTTTGAAAATTAAAATTTACTCTGCCAAATGATTATTTTCATTACGCACAGTTTTTAAACTTCTTTACAGATTATTTGTAATACAATTTACAAAATCTGCCATCGGAAACATTATAAGC
>CAKQJE010000013.1 GCA_934247225.1 uncultured Clostridia bacterium | reverse complement strand
GCTCTGAGCCTTAAACCGACTTTCGTCTTTTTCAATATAACCAAAGCCGTAACAGCAACGGCAACCGCTAAATAGAAAAGCATTCCGTAAGAGAAAAACAATTCGCCGAAAGCTCCGAGTTTATCAGCAAACGGGAGCGATTTTGCGATGTACGTACTTGCGGGACTTAACATTTCGTGATTTACATAGTTATCCATTAAAAACTGCGTAAAACCGGCGCCGAACGTTGTGAGCGCAAGACCGGAAATATTCTGATTGCATTTTAACGATACTGTCAAAAATGCATATATTCCGCCGAGAAACGCCGCAAACAACGCAGCAAAAAGAATTGCGAACAACAAAAGCAAAATGTAATTCGGGGCGTTCGGGTTCGAAAGCGTGGACATATAGATAGAAACTCCGAGACATCCTCCTGCCGTGCCGCCGCACATAATTCCCGGGATACCGAGGTTAAGATGACCGGATTTTTCGGTTATAATTTCACCGACGCAACCGTAAATAAAAACTGCCGAAAATCTTATTGCGCTTTGCAAAAAAGATATCATAATCACTTACCCTCCTCAGTGCTTTTTTCCTTGAAAATTTTCTTGAAAAAATCAACGATTTTGAGATTTTTTCTGAAAACAACTTTATATTGAATAAAGAACGCGCAAGCAATAATGAAGAAATACACAAGACCGATAACCACGTTCGCCGTAGAATCGTTTGTAAGTGCGAAATCCATTCTTACCTGTTGCATCCCGCTCGAAACGAACATTACGAGAGCGCAGGTGAAAATCATCATCAACGGGTTGCAATTTGCAAGCCATGTTGTCATAATCGCCGTAAATCCCATATTCTGAACAGTGTTCGTACCTATCGTATGCGACATTGCACCCGTAAGCATAAGTCCTACGATACCGCATATCGCACCCGACAAACAAAGTGTTCTGATAATTACTTTCTTAACGTTTATACCGATATATCTCGCCGTGTTAGGACTATCTCCGACGACCGAAATTTCATATCCGTGTTTACTGAATTTCAGATAAATCCACATAAACAATGTAATGAGCGCGCCGACAATAATCGTAAGCAGATAGGGGTTTCCGATTTGCGGAATATTTCCGTAAGGAATAGGCTGTAAGTTGCCCGAACCGCTTTTTACCCATACCGCGACGAAGAATGTAACAAGTCCTTGCGCTATATAGTTCATCATAAGCGTCAAAAGAGATTCGTTTGTTTTGAAAAATGCTTTACAAAGCGCCGGAATGACCGCCCATATCGCACCTGCCACGATACTCGATATAACCATAAACAGAATGACGAGTCCGTCGCTCATTTTTCCGCCAAGATAATACATACAGGAAATCGTTGCAAGTCCGCCGATCAAAACCTGTCCGTTTGCTCCGAGGTTCCAGAACTTCATTTTGAACGCAGGAACAATCGCCATCGAAACGCCGATCAAAAGAGCCGTCTGTTGTAAATAATACCATATTTTACGGGACGATCCGAAAATTCCGCTGAAAAGCGAAAAGAAAAACGAGAACGGGTTTCCTTCTCCGCCCGACGCTATCGAACAAATAACTCCACCCAAAAAAAGCGAAAGAATTATCGACACCGCATATATCGTAAATTTTTTCCAAAACGTTATTTCATCGCGTTTTGCAACATGGAAAAGAGGTTCTTTAACTTTTTTCTCGTTTAAACGAGCTGTTTGTTCGCTTCCTTTACTCATTATCGGCTGCCTCCTCTTCCCTGATTTTTTCCCACTGCTCTTCGGTGAGATTACTGTCCTTTGCGATACCGAAATTCTTATCTTTCTTTTCTTCCGTCAAATCGAGAGAACCCGTCATCATAAGTCCGAGTTCTTCTTTCGTCGTTTTGTCGGCATGAACGATACCCATGTTTTTACCGTGGCAAAGAACCATAATTTTATCGCAAAGAGCAAGCATTACGTCGAGATCTTCACCGATAAAAAGAATACCTGTACCTTTGAGTTTCTGCTCGTTTAAAATGTCGTAAATAGTGTATGCCGAGTTTACGTCGAGTCCTCTCACGGGGTAAGCCGTTATAATAACGTTGGGCGCCGACTCGATTTCTCTTCCTACCAGAACTTTCTGAACGTTACCGCCGGAAAGTCTTCTTACCGGCGTTTCCGTGGACGGAGTTGCGATTTCAAGTTTTTCGACAAGTTGTTTCGCCTTTTCGCGAGCCGAAGTTCTGTCGACAAAAGCGCAAGGCAACTTGTTGATAAAACCGCCTATCGAATTAAGTACGTTTTTGGAAATTCTTTTGAATTTTTTATCTGTATCTTTAACTTCTATCTTTCCTATATGGAATTTGCTTTCACCGTAAGTTTTAAGCATAACGTTATCCGTCACAGAAAACGACGGAGCTAATCCCATACCGAGTCTGTCTTCGGGGATAAAGCTCATCGATATACCCTTTTCGATAATCGTTTTTGCGGGAAGACCTATTATGCTTTCGCCTTTGTGCGTTATAAGACCGCTCTGAACTTTTCTCAGTCCGGCAATCGCTTCGCAAAGCTCCTTTTGTCCGCATCCGGCAACTCCCGCGACGCCGAGAATTTCGCCGCCTCTGATATAAAAGTTTATATCCTTTATAGCTTTACTTCCGTCGTCGGAATTGACGTTCAAATCTCTGATTTCCAAAAGCGGAAGCTTTTTTTCGGTTTTTGGCCTGTCGATTTTGAGTTCCGTTTTCTTTCCGACCATCATTTCGGTAAGTTCGTTTCCGTTTGTTTCTTTTGTTTTAACGGTCGTAACGTATTCGCCTTTCCGAAGAACGGCAACTTCATCGGAAATTTCCATAACCTCATTTAATTTGTGAGTTATGATTATTATCGCTTTGCCGTCGTCGCGCATTTTACGAAGAACGTCGAAAAGCTTTTCGGTTTCCTGCGGAGTTAAAACCGCAGTAGGCTCGTCGAGAATAAGAATATCCGCACCGCGATACAAAACTTTCAGAATTTCAACCGTCTGTTTTTCGGAAACGGACATATCGTATACGTGTTTTTTTACGTCTATGTTAAAACCGTATTTATCGGCTATCGCGCCGACGCGGGAATTAACTTCTTTAATTTTAAGACCTCTGCCCTCGTTTACTCCGAGAATTATGTTTTCGGCAGCTGTAAAGATATCCACCAGCTTGAAATGTTGGTGAATCATACCTATTTTATACTTAAAAGCGTCTTCGGGAGAATTTATATAAACTTTTTCACCGTTGATAAATATTTCGCCTTCGTCGGGAGCATATATTCCGCTGATGATATTCATAAGCGTAGTTTTCCCGCTACCGTTCTCCCCTAAAATAGCAAGTACTTCGTTTTTATAAACCTTTAAATTAACGTTTTTGTTGGCAACCGTTTTGCCGAACGTTTTCGTAATATTTCTGAGTTCGATTGCAATCTGTTTTTCCAAGAGTCGACCTCCTTGGGAATTTCTTTTCTGAAAAATTTTAAATGTTTTTTTAAAAGTTTAAGCATAGGCGGAGTTCAGACTCCGCCTATGCTTACATAAAGCTTATTTGCGATAAATTTATTATCAGTCTTCGTACTTGACGTCTGCACCTACCGAAATACCGTCGATAATGATATCGAAGTAAGGAGCGGATCTCTTGTCGGATTCCTTAAATACTCCGTTTTCGACAACTTCGGTTTCGCCATTATAATCTCCGAGATCGATAACGTCTGCCTTATATCCGAGAAGATGTCCGTCTTCGCTCATAGTGATATTGTTGGCTTTGGAGAACGCGGAAGTGTCTGCTTTTGCGCCTTTAACGGTGAACTTCGAGCAATCAAACACGTTTAAAGTTCCGTTTTCAAGCTTAGCCTTAACTTCGTCAAGCTTAGCCTGAGTATCTTTTGCAGCTGCCTTTCCGAGTGTGGTTACCTGAACCGAACCGGTATGAAGGCTTCCTACATAATCCTTGGGAAGAGATGCGCCGTTCATAACGCTGTCAAGCATAAGCTCGAAATAAGGCTGCCAATTGATTTTCGAAGCGATAACGAAAGTATCTTCGGAAGTAGTTCCGTTGTAGAATACGTTGGGAACGCCTTTTTCTTTACAAGCAGTAGGAACACCCTTAGAGTCCGCGTGACCGGAAACAAGCTTGCATCCGTTGTCGATAAGGGTTTCGGCTGTGAGCTTTTCACCTTTCTCGCTGTACCAGGAATAAGTGTATCTTACTTCCATTGTAACGGTGGGGCAAACGGATCTTGCGCCGAGGTAGAAAGAAGTGAAACCGGAAATAACTTCCGCATAAGGATGTGCGCCGACGTAACCCATTTTAGCTTCTTCCGCGGAGAATTCGCCGTTCGCGATCATTTCGTTAAGTTTTAAACCTGCGGCAACACCTGCAAGATATCTTCCTTCGTAAATGGAAGCGAAAGCATTGTGGAAGTTTGCGGGAGTATCGTTGGTTTTATCGTCGTCAAGGCTGAGCGAGGACTTCGTTCCGGTTGCGTGACAGAAAGTGGTGTTAGGATATTCCTTAGCGGCTTTAAGCATATTTGCTTCGTGACCGAAAGAATCCGCAAATACGGCTTTGTAACCGGCGTCTGCGAACTGAGCTGCTTTCTGGTAGCAATCGTCGCCTTCTTCGGGGATATCGGTTACGATAGTATACTGTTTTTTCGTAAGACCTTTTGCTTCGCAAGCGGCTTTGAACGCGTCGATAAAGTTCTTGTCATAAGAAGAAGTATCGCCGTGTAACGCAATGAGAGCGGCAATTTTTTCATCGCCTTTGCAAGAAGACGTGAAGCCGATCGTTCCGATCGCCATCGCTGCAACAAGCAACAAAGTTAAGAGTTTTTTCATTTACATTATCTCCTTTTTTTCGCAGAATCTGCGATTTTTATCAAATTGAAGCAAATAAAAAATCCCAAAGAAAATATCGCGAAATATTATCTTCGGAATTTGACCGAGTCGTCGGTCATCTCGTCTATCAAAGCGAGCGATTCGACCCTGACTCCTTCTTTTCTCAATCTGTCCCCCGCTCCCTGGAAACCTTTTTCGATAGCGATCGCGCAGCCGACGACTTCGGCGTTCGCCTGTTTTACTATATCGATAAGACCTTCGAGAGCTTTTCCGTTTGCAAGGAAATCGTCAACGATAAGAACCTTATCGTCGGATGACAAAACTTCTTTGCTTACTATAACGTCGTAAACTTTTTTGTGTGTGAAACTTTCTATTTTCGTGACGTACACGTCCCCCTGAATGTTTTTGGTTTCGCCTTTCTTTGCAAAAACCACGGGTACGCCCATTTTATAGCCCGCAAAAACGGCGATGGCTATTCCCGACGACTCCACGGTGAGAATTTTGTTTACTCCCGCGCCCTCGTACAAACGGGCAATCTCCTCGCCCATCTGCATTAAAAGCTTCGTGTCGAGCTGATGATTGAGGAACGTCCCTACTTTAACGATATTTCCGGGATAAATCTTCCCTTCTTTTTCGATTCTCTCTTCCAAAATTCTCATAGGACTTCCTCTAAAAGTAATAAAAAACGAAAAAACAAAAAACAGGTTTTTAAAAACCTGTTTGCCAATAATTACCCTTTGCGCCGAAACTTGACGTAACGACGAAAAAAGCTCCAATAGTCGCGTCTTTTGCGGTGCGCGGTAGAAACGTTTGAACCATCATCTTCAAACTTATATTGGCAACGTGTATTTGTTTTTTATAACTGAATTATAACCCACATTTATAACTTTGTCAAACGTTTTAACGCGCTTTTTCAAAAAAAATTACAATTTTTTTTTACATATAAACCTTATATATAATGGGTGATTTTTAATTGACACGAGGCTTAAAAAAATGCTAACATATGCTTATGATTGCGATCATTGCCGAAAAGCCGAGTCTTGCCAGAAATATAGTTTCGGGCATCGGCGAAATGAAAAAAAAGAACGGTTATTTTGAAAATTCCGATTATATAGTCACGTGGGCATTCGGACATTTGTTTTCGCTTTGCGATATCGAAGATTACTCTTCATCCGCTCCCGAAAGCAAAAAATGGACGCTCGACAACCTCCCCTGTTTTCCCGAAAAATTCCGGTTCAAATTAAAAAACAACGACGACGGAAAGCCCGACGAAGGCGTGAGAAAACAATTCGAAACGATAAAAGCCCTTTTAAACCGAGCCGACGTAGACAAAATCGTAAATGCGGGAGACTCGGACAGAGAGGGTGAAATAATCGTCAGACTTTGCGTATTCAACGCGTTGGATAACGAAAAACCTTTTTACAGATTATGGCTTCCCGATCAGACGCCGCAAACCGTAAGAAAGGCTCTTTCCGAAATGAAAGAAGAAAAGGAGTACGAAAACCTTGCGAACGAAGGGTTTTCGAGAACATATATCGATTGGCTTTACGGCGTTAATCTCACGAGATACGCGAGCATAAAAACGGGAACTCTTTTAAGGGTCGGGCGGGTTATCATCCCGATAGTAAAAGCCATTTACGACAGAGATCTCGAAATCGAAAATTTTAAACCCGACATATACTATGCTCTCGTTTCCAAAGCGAAAACCAACGGCGAAGTTATCGAACTCGTTTCCAAATACAAATTTTCCTCGCAGGAAAAGGCGAAAGCCGAAAGATGCTGTGAAAGAATGAACATGCTGGAAGCGATCGTCACCGATAAAAAATCCAAAAAGGAAATACTCTTCCCCGGAAAACTCTATTCTCTTTCGAAATTACAGAGTTTTCTCGGCAAGAAATACAAAATGCCGATGGAAAAGAGCCTTTCTATCGTGCAGAAACTGTACGAAAACGGTTACGTCAGTTATCCGAGAACGAACTCGGAATATCTCGCTACCAACGAAAAAGACAAAATCAGACAGATAATCGCGGGAGTGAAAAAAATAGGCTACCCGATAATCTTTAAAGACAAGAAAACCATTTTCGACGACAGCAAGATAGAATCGCACTCCGCGCTTACGCCCACATACAAAATCCCTGACAAAAACGCTCTTTCCGAAGAAGAATTTACTGTTTATTCCTCTATTTTGCGGCGTTTCGTGGCGGTTTTCTGCGAAGAAGAATGTTACGTGGAAAAATCCGAACTCACGATTTCTCTCGGCGGAAAAGAGGATTATTCGATAAAAGGTTCGATAATTTTAACCGAGGGCTGGACGAAATACGACGGAGGCGAACGTAAGGACAAGATTTTGCCCAAACTCGAAAAAGGCGACAAGGTAAACGTTGACTTCCGCCCCGAAGAAAAACAGACCACCCCGCCCAAGCATTACACTATAGAAACGCTCAATAACTATCTCAAAAATCCGTTCAAAGACGAAAAGAATTCTTCCGACGATAACGACGACGAGGATTACAAAGCGATTTTCAAAGGTCTCGAACTCGGCACGGAAGCGACGAGAACGGGGATTATCGACAACGCAAAGAAAAGCGGATACATTTCGCTTAAAAAGGACGTATATTACATAGAAAACGGCGGAAAATTCTTAATCGAACAGCTTTCCGATATGAACATTTCCATGGATAAATATAAAACGAGCCAGCTCGGACAAGCTCTGAAAAAGGTTTATCACGGCGAAATTACCGTCGAAGACAGCGTTAAAATGGCGGAAAGCGAAATCAAAGAAGTTTTCTCGGCAGATAAAAATTCGGGGTCGGGTTTTTACGGAGACGAAATAGGCGTTTGCCCGAAATGCGGGAAAAAGGTTGTAAGAGGCAGATATTCATACAACTGCATAAACACCGCGGAAAAATGCGATTTCAAAATAAACTTACGAATTTTAAGTTGCGCCGTTTCAAAGGAACAGGCGGCTAAAATCCTTTCCGAGGGAAAGACCGATAAACTCGATTTCATTTCCAAATCGGGAAAGAAATTCACCGCCCGTCTTATCCTCGACAGCGATAAAAAAATAGTTTTTTCTTTCTCGTAAAAACTTTAAAAACCTCCGATTATCTCGGAGGTTTTTTCAATGTTTTACGTTTTATGAAATTAAGCGGCGTCAAGACTTTTTTTGAAATTTTCTATTTCGTCTTTATGTTCCGTTTCATAAACTTTTATCGTGTCGCCGTCGTCTAAAAGCATGTAGTCGTACGCGTCCGTTTGTTTTTCAAAAGTCATTTCGCCTTTTTTGTTAATCGTAAGAACGATCGTTCCCTGCAAATCCGTTCTGTATATTTTAGAGTTCGCGCTTGTAAGATTATTCAAGGTCGATTTCAGCGGATGAGCGTGTTTGTTGCTCAGCCCGCAGGAAATAACCGAATATTCCGGCTTGACGAGTTTCAGAAATTCTTCTGACGTGGACGAATCGCTGCCGTGATGAGCAACCTTTAAAACGTCGCAATCGACCATATAAGAAAGATCGGCAAATTCTCTGATAAAGCTTTGCTCGGCACCCTTTTTACCCGTTTCGTATTCGATATCGCCCGTAAACAGAACCTTACGATCGGCATATTCGAGCATAATTACCGCGGAAAAATCGTTTGGCGTTGTAAAATAACTATACCCGTTCAACGTAGCCGCGTAAGGCATTTCGAAATCTACCGTATACTCATATTCCTCTTTGTTTTTATCGTAAAATCTGTTCGTAAAATCGGAATCGTCTTTGAAAAATTCCCAAGGAGTCTTTTCGTCGTAAACGCTCTTTATGTATTCGTAATAAATATTGCTCGAATTTTTGATTTTCCTGCCGTCGTTCAGTCCGTCGGGAAGGTTCGGCGACTGTTTGTTTTCCGAATACACATACGGACGATAAGATTTCAGGATATCGTATTCCTTATAAACATACGGCATAAGTCCGATATGATCGCTGTCCGGATGAGTCGCTACGCAATAATCGATTTTTACCTTTTCCCCTTTATCGTCGGTAAGATATTTATCGATAACCGCTTTTCCTGCGTTTCTGTTATCGCCCGTATCGATAAGCATGTTTTTGCCGTCGGGAAGTTCGATGAAAATGCAATCGCCCTGCCCGATATCGAGGAAATAAACTTTCAGATCTCTGATATCTTCGACTTCGGAATGCGTAGCGGAAGTCGAAACGGACTCCGATTCCGACCCGCTGTCTTTCCCCAAAAATCCGAAATCGAACTTATAGCCGTTCGAGACATAGAAAACGGCGAGAACTATCGCTATTATGACAATCAGCGTTATAAAATAGAGCCAAATCTGTTTTTTATTCTGTTTCTTTTGTTTTTTCGCCATAATACATTATCCTTGTATCAGTATATTACATTACTTTTATTACCGCCACTTTTAGATACAAACTCTCGTCGTAGCCGATAAACGTCGCGTGGTCCTTGTTCTGCATTCTAAGTTCCACGAGTTTTGCCGAAACGCCGCTTTCCAGAACGCTTTCCTTAATCATTTGCAAAAACAAATTAAGCGTTAAATGCTGTGAACAGCTGCAAGTAACCAGATAGCCGCCCTTTTCCACGAGTTTAAGTCCGTTTATGTTGACGTCCTTATATCCCTTGTATCCTTCTTTTACCGTATCCGAAGATTTCGTGAAAGCGGGCGGATCGAGAACGACCACGCCGAATTTGCGTTTTTCCTTTCTGTATTCTCTCAATTTTTCGAAAACGTCAGCCGTTTCGGTTTTTATTTCGAGACCGTTCAAACTTGCGTTTTCTTTAACTAAATCGATAGCCTTTTGGCTTATGTCTACCGCCGTTACCTCGCTTGCGCCGTACTTTTTCGCGCAAAGCGAAAATCCTCCTTCGTTACAGAAGCAATCGAGAACGGTTTTGCCTTTTACGTAATGTTTAAGATCGTCTCTGTTTTCTTTCTGATCGAGAAAATAGCCTGTTTTCTGCCCGTTTTCGAGATCGACGATCATTTTCAATCCGTTCTCCGCAATCGTTACTTTCGGGTCGAAATCACCGTAAATAATACCTTTTCGCTCTTCCAGACCTTCTTTGAGCCTTACTGCGACGTCGCTTCTCTCGTAAATGCCTTTCGGTGAAAAAATCTCGATCAGAAGACGAATAAGCATATCCCTTATAACCTCTACGCCGAGCGACAAAAACTGCACGGAAAGATATTCACCGTATTTATCGACGATAAGCCCGGGGATCAGGTCGGATTCGGCGAACACGGCGCGATAATTGTCGTCGTAGCCGAGTTCCTGTCTGAATTTTACGGCTTCGATAATTCTCTTCCGATAAAAATCCTCGTCAATGATTTCCTGCTTTCTCGTGAGCATTCTCACGATTATTTTGGAATGGTGATTGATCGTTCCGAGACCTATAAACCTTCCGTCCGCTCCGCGCACTTCGGCGACCGACCCCTGTTTGTCTTTACCCTCGATTTTCCAAACCTCGTTGGCAAAAACCCATGGATAGCCGTTGAGGATTTTCTTTTCTTCGTTCTTTTTAAGAAATACTGTATACATATTATTCTTTATATAATTTTGCAAGCCCGCCTTTTGCGGTTTCTCTGTAATTATTACCTAAATCCCTGCCCGTTTCGTACATTGTCCTCACTGCGTCGTCGAACGAGATTTTTCTGCTGCCCGTTATAAACATAGGAAGCGTTACTTCGTTCAATGCGCGAAGGGCCGCAACGGCGTTTCTTTCTATGCACGGAATCTGCACGAGTCCGCAGATAGGGTCGCAGGTAAGTCCGAGGTGATGCTCGATTGCAATCTCCGCTGCGTATTCTATCTGATCGAGATTCATCCCGTACAGCTCGGCTACGGCGGCGGAAGCCATAGCGCACGCAACGCCGATTTCCGCCTGACAACCGCACTCGGCACCGCTTATAGAAGCGTTTGTTTTAACGAGATTGCCGATTATTCCCGCGCAAGCGAGCGCTTTTAATATCTCCCTTTCGGGTACTTCGTTTTTCTGTTCGAGATAATATAAAACCGCAGGCAGAACTCCGCACGAACCGCAAGTGGGCGCGGTTACGACGGTTCCTCCGGAAGCGTTCGTTTCCGAGCATGCAAAAGCATATGCGCATACGATTCTGTTCTGTTTTGCAATCGAGGACTCGTTAAGCGCGTACTGCTCGAAAAGAGTTTTTGCTTTTCTTTCGGTTCTCAGTTCGCCCGGCAGAACTCCGCTTACCGAAAGTCCCGATTTAATGCATTCTTTCATTGCTTCCCATATCTCTTTAAGATATGAAAAGAAATCGCCGCCCTCGAATATTTCGGCGTATTCCCAAAGCTTTAAATTATTTTGTTCGCAGAAAGTTTTTATTTCTTCGAAACTTGCATGCGGATAAATCTCCTTTTCCTCTATCGGTTTTCCGTTTTCCGTTTCGATCGCTCCGCCACCGACGCTGTAAAAAATCTCTTCGCCGATTTTTTCTCCGCTTTTGAACGCTTGAAACATCATTTTGTTCGGATGACGAAAATCGCCTTCGGTCTCACCGAAAATAATATTCGTAATATCGCCGCCGAGCGTTTCGGAAATAATCTTATCCGTGAGATGACCTTTACCCGTTGCCGAAAGGGAACCGTATAAAGTCACTTCGAATTTATCTGCCTGCGGGTACTCGGATTTGAAAATTTTCGAGGCTTTTTCGGGACCCATCGTGTGCGAACTCGAAGGTCCTCTGCCTATTTTGTAAAGATATCTTAATGATTTCATAGCAAATTTTTCTCTTTAAGCTCTTTTTCGAGCATATCTGCCGCATATCTGCAAAGCTCTGCGCAAGGGCGTTTCTTTTTGTATTCCGCCGTTCTTTCGGACGGATTATCGGAAGACAATTTTATCGTTTCGCCGAGGAGTTCTCTGCAAACGATCGAGCCGTTGTCGGCTTTAAATTTATCGCCGAGCTTTCGTATAAGCGCGTAATGCTCGGCTTTGGAAATTCCGTTTTCGCCGTCAAATCCGCATAAAAGCCCTAAGACTATGCAAACGCCCGAAAACGTTCCGCAAACCTCGCGCATTCTGCCGAATCCTCCGCCGAACGACGAAGCGATTTTTATCATATCGTCCTGTTTTTCGGGGAAAAGATCGCCGAAAGCAAGAACTACCGCCTGCGCGCAGTTATAACCGTCGTTAAAATATGAAAACGCCTTATCTCCTCTTGACATAATTATTACCTTTTGTTGACTTAATACGCTATTTGTGATAAAATGCTTTTTATGGATAAATTACTTTTCAACGACCGTCTTACGATAAAAACTTACGAAAACGGAGACATAAAAGAATACGCTTCGGATTTCCACACGAACTATATCGAATCCGCTCGGAAAGCCGTGAAAAACAACGAATGGAAAACCAAAGGTGCGGGCGCAAGATTTATGCGCGAAGGGATGGACGACGATACGTACGACGAGAAAAGCGACGTTTCTTACTTCAATTCCCTTGAATTTTTCGCCTCTCCCGACGAAATAATCTATTCCGTTACCGTCAACGAGCTTTCGGGCGTAATGAAAAAAGACCTTAAAGCAGATAAAGACAGTGAAAGTCACGTTATTCATTCCCGCGAGGATATGTACTGCGGGGCTTGCCCGAATAAGGCGAACGATAAATTCGTAACTTGCATAAGAACGAATTACGAAAACGCGCATCTCGCCGTTTACGACTTGAAAACAGACGATTATATGACTCTTACCGACGGCGACAGCTGCGATTTCGACGCGGAATTTTCCCGCAACAACGATTCGCTTGTTTATTTTGCAAGCAAAGGCGTGGGAAGAAGCGGCGACGGCGAATTCGTTAAATTTTCCCGTTCGTCGATCTTATCTTACGATTTCTTCACGGGAGATATCGACGAAATCCTTTCCGACCCCGATAAATCTCTTACAAAACCGAAAGACGACGAAAACGGAAATATCTATTACATAACCCGCCCTGACGACAAAGAACACAAAACAGGATTTTTCAGACTGCTTCTCGACATTATTCTTATCCCGTGGAAACTTCTGAAAGCTCTTTATTACTTTGCGGAACTCTTCACGACAATGTTTACGGGCAAAGGCTTTACCGAGAAATCGGGAAACCCCGCAAAAACAATGAAGAAATCTCAGGGCATGATTATAATCGACGACAATCTTATAAACGCCGACGAAGAATACAAGAAAAATCTTCGCCATAAAGACAATCTTGCGGGCGTTGCGCCATGGTCGTGGCAACTTGTCAAACGCTCGAAAAACGGCGAAACCGCAAATCTTGCGAACGGCGTTATCGATTACTGTCTGCTTTCCGACGGTTCCGTCGCTTACACAAACGGTAAACACATAATCGTAATCGGCACGGACGGCAAGAAAACAAAAATCGCCGACGCAGATCTTTGCACGAGAATTTCCTGTTTCGAAAACCGAACCTGATTTACAACAATAAATTCGCTTTTATTTTACTTGCGCCTTTTCCGTTAATCGGAAAAGGCGCAAAATTTATACTGTTTTTACTTTTCGGAGTCCGTTTTGCTTTGCGCGACGGAGTCTCTTATTTTTGTTTCGATTTCCTTAGCGATTTCGGGATTGTTTGCGAGATATTCCTTCGCTTTGTCTCTGCCCTGCGCGATTTTCTCGCCGTTATAAGAGAACCACGAACCGCTCTTTTCGAGAATACCTTTTTCGACGCCGAGATCTACGAGACAACCCGTCTGAGAAATCCCCTCGCCGTAAATGATATCGAACTCCGCCGTTTTGAACGGGGGCGCAAGTTTGTTCTTGACGATTTTTGCTTTCGTTCTGTTACCGAACATACCGTCGCTGTCTTTTAAAGCGTCGGCTTTTCTTACGTCTATTCTGACCGAAGCATAGAATTTCAAAGCCTTGCCGCCGGGCGTAACTTCGGGGTTTCCGAACATAACGCCGACCTTTTCTCTGAGCTGGTTAATGAAGATAACGCAGGTTTTGGACTTGTTCGTGATACCCGTGAGCTTACGAAGAGCCTGAGACATAAGTCTTGCCTGCAAACCGACATGACTGTCTCCCATATCGCCCTCGATTTCAGCCTTAGGCGTGAGCGCGGCAACCGAATCGACAACGACGATATCGACCGCGCCGCTTCGAACGAGACTTTCGGTTATGTCGAGAGCCTGCTCGCCCGTGTCGGGTTGCGAAACGTATAAATCATCGAGATTGACGCCGAGTTTTGCGGCGTAAACGGGATCGAGAGCGTGTTCTGCGTCGATAAACGCGGCAACGCCGCCCGCTTTTTGCGTCTGAGCGATAACATGCAACGCAACGGTCGTTTTACCCGAAGATTCGGGTCCGAAGATCTCGATAATTCTTCCGCGCGGAACGCCGCCGATTCCCAAAGCCAAGTCGAGCGTGAGACAACCCGTGGGAATAACGTCGATCGCAATGTCGGCGGAACTCTGACCGAGCTTCATAATCGCCCCTTTTCCGTACTGCTTTTCGATCTCTTTTAAAACAAGATCGAGAGCTTTTTGTTTTTCTTCTAACATTTTATCTCCTGTCAGGGATTTACTCCCTTAAATATTTTTTACGCTTTTAATTGCCAGAAACAAAGCCGTCTGAACGCCCTTCTCGGTGATCTCCGCCCTGCTTCCCTCAAATTTATATCTGTAAACGGAAACGCCTTGCGCCGTTCCCACGGCGATATAACATAATCCCACAGGGAACCCCGACTCGTCGGTATTCGGTCCCGCAAGACCCGTTGTTGAAAGCACTATGTCCGATTTTCCCTCGTCAAAAAGTCCTCTCGCCATTTCTCCCGCTACCTGAGACGAAACGGGTTTGTTTACTCTTATCGCTTCTTCGGAAACATTAAGCCTTTTGATTTTCGCTTCGCTGTCGTAAGCGACGACTCCCTCGTAAAACACGTTGCTTGCGCCCGGAACGGAAATAATCCTTGCGGAAAGATTTCCGCCCGTAAAAGACTCCGCAGCTGAGATTTTCAACTTGCCGAGTTTTAAAATGTAAACCAGAACGTCCTGCAAATCCGCGTCGTATTCCGCATAAACGTTTTCGGGAAACGAAAGAACGAATTCTTTCTTAGCTCCCTCCGCATCCGCCTGCGATAAGCATTTAAAAGTTATTTTCACGTCGAACAAATTTCTCTCAATGAAAATCTCAACGTTTTTATACAGGCTTTTTATCGAAGCGATTTTATTTTCAAGCTTATCTTCCGAAATTCCGAACGCTTTTAAAACGGCTTCGCCGCCGAAATCGGTTTCTTCGTTCATCAGCCTTTAAAAACCTCTTTGTTTTTTATAAGGTATGAGCAGCCCGAAATTATCGTCAAAATAACGGAAATTCCGAAACATACAAGTCCGACATAATCGAAAATTATTCCGACGGACGGCGCAAGAGTAAGCAAATCTCCCGTAATAAGCAAAATGATAATCGTTACGTCCGTGAAAAATGTTTTAACCTTACCCGTCATTTCCGCGGCTAAAACGACGCCTTTTTTCGCCGCCATCATACGAAGCGACGATACGACCATTTCTCTCGCCATGATTATCGCGACGCCCACGCCGCCGTAAATCGTTCCGATCGTACCGACCTGTGCGAAAACGTTTGTTTCGTAAGGATCGGATATAAGAACGATAAGCCCCGACAAAACAAGCACTTTATCGGCGATAGGATCGAGAAATTTTCCGAGGTCGGTTACCATGTTGTATTTTCTCGCGATATAACCGTCGAAAAAGTCGGTAATAGAAGCCGCCGTAAAAATACCGAGCGCGACAAAATAATGCCCCGTGAAAAAACCGAGATAAAACGCCGTTATGAAAAACGGAATCAAAATCAATCTCAGCATCGTGAGTTTGTTTGGAAGATTCATTTTATGCCTCCGTAGCCACGCCGTAAAGATCGTAAGCGTCGGCTTTTTCTATCTTTACGTTATAGTATTCGCCCTGCCGGATTTCGCCGTCGAAAGTAAAATATACTTTTCCGTCGATTTCGGGAGCGGAAAAATACGCTCTGCCGTAAAAAGACTGCTTTTCGTAATCCACGCCGTCGCAAAGAACATCGAGCGTTTTGCCTATGTAGCCTTTGTTTCTTTCTTTCGAGACTTTTTTCTGTGTATCGTAAAGTTTTTTAACTCTTGCTTCTTTAACGCTTTCGTCAATCTGCCCCGAAAGTTTATATGCGGGCGTTCCCTCTTCTCTCGAATAAGCGAAGAAACCGGCGTTCGTAAGTTTGGCGGTTTTTATAAACCCGACAAGATTTTCGAACTGTTCTTCGGTTTCCCCGGGGAACCCCGCGATAAAAGTGGACCTTATCGCAATATCGGGAATTTCGCTTCTTAACTTATCGAACAAACGAAGATAGCCCTCGCCCGTACCCTGCCTGTTCATTCGCTTTAAAACTTCGGGTGAACTGTGTTGCAAAGGAATATCGAGATATTTGATGATTTTATCGTTATTCCTGATTTCGGCGATAAGTTCGTCGGTTATCTTTTCGGGGTAACAATAAAGAAGCCGTACGGAATGAATATTATCAAGCCTCGTAAGATTTTTTAAAAGCTCGACAAGCTTGTTTTCACCGTATAAATCCTCGCCGTATCTCGTTATATCCTGCGCGACTAAAATAAGTTCTTTAACGTCGCCCAAAGCTTTCGCCTCTTCTATAAGGTCTTCCGTCTTTTCCGAACGGTATTTCCCGCGGATAGAAGGGATCAGGCAGTAAGTGCAATGATTGTCGCATCCGTCGGCAATTTTAAGGTAAGCGTAATGAAGAGGGGTTGTCACAACCCTTTTTTCGAGCTTGAACTCTTTGGCTTTACCAACGAAATTAACTCTTTCGCCTTTATACGCCCGTTCTATCGCTTCGGGAAGAAGCTCGTAATCCGCCGTTCCTAAAAACACGTCCACTTCCGTGAACTCGTCGAACATATCGCTCACGAATTTCTGCGGCATGCATCCCGTTAAAATAATCTTTTCGAGCTTGCCGCTTTTCCTTAATTCGTTTACCTCTAAAACCGTTTCGATCGCTTCTCTTCTCGAACTTTCGAGGAAAGCGCAGGAATTAACGATTATTATCTCGGCGTCTTCTTTGTCCTGCGTGATTTTGTCGCTGCCTAAAATTGCAAGCATTTTCTCGGTATCTACTCTGTTTTTATCGCACCCGAGCGAAATAATGCCGATTGTTTTTTCCTTGAATGTATTAAACGTCATAATCTCCGTAAAGTTCCTTGAAATCTTCTTCGGAAAGCGTTACCTGTTTTTGTTTTCCGCCCTGACTTTCAAGAACATATCCTTTGGAAACCATCCAATCGTATATTTTGGCTGCTTTCGGGAATCCGCAGGATTTCAGTCTCCTTTGTATCATCGAAATTGAAATACTTCCCATTTCGACGGCAATCTTTAAAGCTTCGACATAATAATCGGGAACTTTTTCTTCTCCGCCCGTAATGTTTTCTATTTGCGGGTTTGCGTCTTTGTCTATCTCCTTCATCGCCGCTTCGTTGAAATAACACTCGTTGTTGTCGCGAATGTAATTTACGACGGCTTTGATCTCGTCCATATCGATATACGCGCCCTGCGCTCTCTCCATATTAGCCATATAGCTCATACGATAAAGCAAATCGCCGTTGCCGAGAAGTTTTTCCGCGCCGCCTTCGCCGATAATCGTCGAAGAGTCCGTCGCGTTGGACATTTTGAACGCCATTCTCGAAATGAAGTTGGTTTTTATGGAACCTTCGATAATATTTACCGAAGGACGCTGAGTCGCAAGGATAAGATACATACCCGCCGCTCTCGCTTTCTGGGCGAGCCTTCCGATCTTCTCCTCGATAACCTTTTTGTCCGTAGACATAAGGTCCGCGAACTCGTCTATTATGATAACTATCTTCGGAAGCTTGCGCTCCTTTCTCGGATCGATAAGGTCGTTATATTCGTCGATGTTATGAACCACGAGTTCCGCCATCTTCGCGTATCTCGCTTCCATTTCTTTGACCGCCCAACCGAGCATCGCAACCGCCGTTTTTGCGTCGGTTATGATATCTCCGAACAAAAGATGCGGTATGCCTTCGAAGACCTTGAATTCGACAAGCTTGGGGTCGACTATTATAAGTCTTAAATCGGCGGGACTGTATTTATAGAACCAACTGATAAGAAGGGAGTTAAGCCCCACGCTCTTACCCGTTCCGCTCGCGCCCGCGATAAGCATATGCAAAGTCTTTGTAAGGTCGGCGACAACGGGGTTACCGACGATATCCTTACCGATTGCGAACGTGAGCGCGGTTTTCTTGGTGTTTTTGAAAACGTCGCTTTCTATGACGTCTTTTAGTCCTACGATAGAACGCTGTTCGTTCGCCACCTCTACTCCGATAAGCGAAGTGCCGGGGATAGGCGTTATTCGGATATCGTTTTTGGTTTGCAAACGAAGCTTTAAGTCGTCCGCGTATTTTAAAACGGTTTTTATCGAAACGTTATCGGGGATCGCGATATCGAATCTCGTTACGGTAGGTCCGTGAACGATATTCGCAAGGTTTGCTTCGACTCCTCCGAGAACTTTAAGAGTATTTATGATTCTCGTCGCCTTGTCTCGTTTGAAAAATTCTACGTCGGCATAATTTTCCTGCGAAGAATAAGATTTCAGAAGATCCAAAGGCGGCGCGTTGTACTTGAAGTTAAGCGGCATTTCGTCGAACGGATTATGCTCTTTCTCTTCTTCGCCCGCGCTCGATTTTACGGTTTTTTTCTCGGAAACCGTTTCCGACTCGTTTTTCTCGGGTTTTAACGAATCGGTTTTTCTTTTATTCACGCTTTCGTATTCTTCATATCCGGGATATTTGGTTTCGGGTTCTTCCGCGAACGGTTCGTCAAAATCTATCCCGTCGGAATCGGAAAGAACGTCGTCGCTGACTTTGCTGTTAACTTCTTCCATATCCGTTTCGATATCTCCGCCCGTGTAATCGGCGGTTTTTTTCGCGGCGTGTTTGGAAACGGCAGCTTTAAAGGAATTGGGCATATATATATCGCCGTTTATTCCCGTTTCGTCTATACCGTCGGACGCGTCGTAAGATTCTTTGCGTTTATCGTAACGATCGGAAGCTCTTTCGCCGCTGCCGTAACCGCCCGTTCCCGAAGTCGTCCCCGAACCCGATTTGACGTATCTCAGTTTGCTTTCGAAATCCTTATTGTATTCTTCGCTGTAAAGCGTCGTTCTTCCCTGCGAAGAATCGATCGCGTTTCCTCCGCGGTTGCCGTAATCTCTGCTATAACCTGCGTTCTGTCCCGCGCCGACCGGATCGTATTCTTCGTCGTCTCTCATTTCGAAATCGGAATCCCCGACGACAAGAGTCTTCTTTTTACGCGGCATAACGACGTTAGCGGGTGTGAAAGCCTTTTTTCCCGCATACGCGGTTCTTTCGCTATACGCGGCTTTTTCGCCTTCGGGTTTTACGTGCGAAACGGTCGCATACTCGTCATCGGAGTCTGAAACCGACGCGTTCGTCGTCTTTCCGCCGTTTTCCCCGACGGTTTCTCTTTCCGCCGTTTTATCCGCACGATTTGCGGGCATCGCAAATTTAACGGCTACAAAGCCGCAAAGAAGAGCGATTATCGACCAGATAGCATACGTCCCCGCAAGCGACACCCCAGAAACAAGAAGAAAATCGAGCGAGCCGAACAATGCGCCGCCTATCGTCGAAGCGGATAATCCTCCGTCTTCTTTTGTTGTTGCCGCTCCGAAAACGCGCGCGACATAGTCGCCGAAGGTTTCGCCTGCGTCAATCGGCGTCGCGATAAGATGAGCTATCGCAAAGCCGCAGAAAAGACATATGAAAATCATGACGGAAACAAGAACGCTCCGTTTGGAAAGTTTTATTTTGCCGACGAGCATTTTCAGCCCCGAAAAGAAAAACAGAATGAGTACGGGAAAGGAAAAATAACCCGCCGTGCCGAGCAAGAACGCCTGCATGATGCCGCCGACGGGGTAAAAAACGGAATTACCCGTGACGAGTGAAAAAAACAGAAAAATCGCCACGAGCATCAAAGCCATTCCGCATAATTCTTTATTTATAAACGAATCGTCTTTCCGTGCCAACGAAAACACCTCTTATATTTTTATAGTCTGTAAATATTATAACATAACGGCAATTGTTTTTCAAGCGTATTGAGTGTTCGCTTTATAAAATTTTACAACTTTAATTTTACTGCGGAATACCAACGGTTAAATTATTCCCCGCGTTTGAAATTTTAAAATTCGGGCAACAAAAAAACGCCGCTGACGGCGTTTTTGATTTTTCAGTTGTTTTCTTCGATGATTTTGACTATATCGCCGACGGTTTTAAGCCTGTCCGCGTCGTCTTCGGTTACGGTTACGCCGAACTCGTCTTCCATTGCCATGAGAAGCTGAACGATATCGATGGAATCCGCGCCGAGATCTTTCACAACGTCGCTGTTTGCGCTTATGCTTTCTTCCGAAATGCCGAGCTGTTCCGCAATAATCGAAACAACCTTAGAATATGTATCCATTTAATTCCTCCGTAAGTGTTGCGGCAAAACAGCCGTCTTTATGAGTATAAACTTTCTTCTCGTCTTTGTCAAACCTTTTTTCGGGTTTTCATTGTTTCTTTTTCGGAGAACGCATCGTAAGCCCTATTCTGTTCTTTTTTACGTCAACCGAAAGCACCCTTACTTTTACGACCTGACCGACCTTTAAAACATCCGACGGATGCTTTACGTAATTATCCGAAATTTCGGATATATGCACAAGTCCGTCCTGGTGAACGCCGATATCTATGAACGCGCCGAAATCTATAACGTTTCTGACCGTTCCCGTAAGCTCCATTCCGACGACAAGATCGTTGATATCCATAATATCCGAACGAAGTTCCTGTTTGGGAAGAGAATCTCTCACGTCTCTGCCCGGCTTTAAAAGCTCGACGACTATATCGTTCATAGTGGGTACGCCCATTCCGCATTCTTCGGCGGCTTTCGCTTCGCCGTATTTCTTTATCTGTTCGGGAAGAGCCGAGAGTTTTCTCTCCTCGACGTCTTTATCGGTATAGCCGAAAAGCGAAAGAAGTTTTTCGGTCGATTCATACGATTCGGGATGAACGGCAGTATTGTCGAGAATGTTTTTGCCGTCTCTTATTCTAAGGAAGCCCGCGCACTGCTCGTAGGCTTTCGCCCCGAGCTTGGGAACTTTAAGAAGCTGTTTTCTCGTCGTGAACTTTCCGTTTTCTTCGCGGTAAGTTATTATGTTGTTCGCAATGCCCGAATTAAGCCCCGAAACTCTCGATAAAAGCGACGGACTTGCCGTGTTGAGATCAACGCCTACGCTGTTTACGCAGTCTTCTAAAACGCCGTCTAAAACCTCGTCGAGACGAGCTGCGGGCATATCGTGCTGATACTGCCCTACGCCTATGGCTTTCGGGTCTATTTTGATAAGCTCGGCAAGAGGATCCTGCAATCTTCTCGCTATGGAAATCGCCGAACGAAGCGTTAAATCGTACTGCGGGAATTCTTTTGCGGCAAGGGGCGAACCCGAATAAACGGAAGCGCCCGCTTCGTTCACTACGACATAACCGACTTTTCCGCCGTAATCTTTTATCATATCCGCAACGAAAATTTCGGACTCCTTGGAAGCGGTTCCGTTACCGATCGAGATAACGTCTACCGAATATTTATCGATAAGTTTTTCGAGCGCGGCTTTGGCTTCGGCGGTTTTGCTCTGCGGCGGCGTGGGGTAAACGACAGTTGTGTCGAGGACTTTACCCGTACCGTCGACGACGGCGATTTTACAACCCGTTCTGTAAGCGGGGTCGAAACCCATGGTGACTTTATCCTTGACGGGCGGCTGCATAAGAAGCGGACGAAGGTTTACGTCGAACATTTTTATCGCCTGCTCCTGTGCGTTTTCCGTAAGGTAATTTCGTATTTCTCTTTCAATGGACGGTTGGATAAGGCGTTTATACGCGTCCGCGACGGATTCTTTAACGCAAGGCGTGGTTATACTTCCTTCTTTTACAAATCCCACCTCGCAAACGCGAACCGCGAAGTCTTCGTCGATTGCGACTTTAACTTTAAGGTAGCCTTCGTCCTCGCCCCTGTTAAGCGCGAGAATTCTGTGCGATTTGATTTCGGAAACGGGTTCGGAATAATCGGCGTACATTTCGTAAGTTTTCGCGCCGTCTTCTTCCGCCTTTTGTATTTTCGAGGAAATCTCTCCGTTTTTAAGATAAATTCTGCGGAGTTTCTTTCTCAGTTCCGCGTCGTCCGAAATTCTTTCGGCGATTATATCTTCCGCTCCCGCTATCGCCTCTTTCACGGTCGCCACGCCGAGGTCTTCGTTCACGAAGGGTTTCGCAAGATCTTCCAAAGTTCCTTCCGTCACGTCCTGAGCGAAAATTATATCGGCAAGAGGTTCGAGTCCTTTCGCGATCGCAACCGTTGCTCTCGTCTTTCTCTTCTGCTTGTAAGGTCTGTAAATATCTTCTACTTCGGTCAAAGTTTCGGCAGCGGAAAGAGCGGCTTCGATTTCTTCCGTCATCTTTCCCTGTTCGGTTATCGACTTAGCGACTTCTTCCTTTCTCTTTTCGATATTGCGAAGATATGTAAGTCTTTCCGACAATTCTCTTAAAACCTGATCGTCGATATGCCCCGTCATTTCCTTTCTGTAACGCGCGATGAAAGGAATGGTGTTACCTTCGTCGAGAAGCTCGACGATGTTTTTGACGTGATCTTCTCTGAGCTTGAATTCCTGCGTGATTTGTTTTAAAATGTCCATTATTGCTTCCTTAAAGTTTTTAAATATGTTTTATCTTCGACGTTCACCCTCAGCGAATCGTTTATTTTCGAAATTGCCTTGTTGTGCGTAAATTTACCGAGCTTGTCGTTTTCGAGAAATTTTAAAGTCGTTTCTCTTTGTTTTACGAAAGCGGTCGATACGAGCCAAGCTATCGCCATATCGTTATAATATCCTTTCCCGTCGAGCTTTTCGGTGATATGCAAAATCTCTTCGGTATGTTCCCCGCCCGTAAAGAAAGACATAAGAGCCACGATGCGGAAACGCAGTTGAGAATCTTTCTGATTTTCTATTCCGTTTTTCAGAAGCGAATAAAAACGCTCTTTGTCTTTCGCAGCAACTTTGATTGCGGGAACAAAGGAGTCGACGAGACCCCAACCGTCGCACTTCGACAGATAAAAGTCCTTTCTGTTCCACATTTCGTCGAAACCGAGCCGAGCGATAAGTAAACCGTAAATAAGCGTACACTCGTAACATTCGAACTTGCAATTTTCGAGATAATCGTTTATCTCGTCGGGCGCAATCGATTTCGCGATTTGTTTTATCACGGGAATTCTTACGCCTATCGTCTTATATGCCGAAGCTATTATTTTATCGTTAAATTCTTTATACTCCGCGTCGGCGTTCCGTTTCAGCTCGACAACCGTTTTTTCATAAACATTCATAATCTTCACAATATACTATCCGCATTTGTAAAAAATCGCAAAATCGCTGTTATATAAAGTGATTTTTGAAAGTTTTACGTTACGCGACATTTCGACAACTTCACAATCGGATGTTATCTCCACGGGTCTGTCGCCGAAGTTTACGGCGATAAAAATCTTCTTGTTTTCACATTTTCTCGAAAAAGAAAAGAAGCCTCCGCAAGATACTATATCTCCCGTTTCTCCGCTTTTAAAGCAATCGTATTTTCCCCTTAATCCGGACAAAAAACAATAATGTCCGAAAAGCTCCGCATTTTCGTTTTCGACAAAACAAGTGCGGTTGAACGGGTCTTTATTCCCTTCCGTAATCTGTTCGTCTCCGTAATAAATACAGGGAACGCCGTAAAGGCAGAACTGCAAGACGGCACAACATTCAAGCATTTTAACGGCTTCTTTTTTCTCCGTTTCGGTCAGCTTTTCCGTTGCCATTTTCGCCCGTTCGGTTTCGAGTTTTCCTCTTTTTCCGAGAACGGTCAATATTCTCGGCGTATCGTGAGTGCCGAGTATATTCATAAGGGAATTCAGGGCGTGAAAAGGGTAATTATCTATCTGTTCCCTGACTGTTTTATACAATAAATCGCTTTTTCCGCTCAACGCGAAATCTATAATCGCGTTTTTCAGCGGATAATTCATTACGCTGTCAAGCTCGCCGCCCTGAAAATATTTTCTGCGTTTTCCGTAGGCGATTTTATTCGTCGCGTCTTCCCAGACCTCGCCGATGACTATCTTGTCGCCTCCGTAAGCTTTAACTCTCTCGTTAATTTTCTCTACGAATTCGTCGGTTATCTCGTCCACGACGTCCAGCCTTACTCCGCCCGCTCCGAATTTCATCATTTTATCGATAACGCCGTTTTCTCCCGCAATAAAATTTTCGAAATCCTCACTCGATTTGTTTATTGTGGGCAAAACGTCGATACCCCACCAGGACAGGTACATGTCGGGAAAATCCTCGAACACATACCAGCCGTAATAAGGAGAGTTTTTCGATTGATACGCGCCGACCGACGGATAATTTCCGTACTTGTTAAAGTAAACGCTGTCGCCCCCCGTATGATTGAAAACACCGTCAAAAATCAAGGAAATATCATTGATTTTTAAAGTTTTTACGAGAGACGTAAAATCTTCTTCCGTACCTAAAAGCGGGTCGAAGCGAGTGTAATCGCCCGTATCGTAACGGTGGTTTGAATAAGCTTTGAACACGGGATTTAGATACAGATGAGTTACGCCGAGTTTTTTCAGATAATCGACTTTTCGGCGTATGCCCTCGAAGTTGCCACCGAAAAAATCGTTATTCTTTATCTTGCCGAATTTGTCCGGAAGATATTCGGGAACACCTCCCCAATCGTTTCTCAACTTCTTTCCCGAAGCGTCGCCGAAGCCTTTCGCTCTCGCAAATCTGTCGGGAAAAATCTGATACATAACTCCGCCGGCAAAGCCGCTCAACCTACTATCTGAGCCTTTGAAACAAAGCAGCTGAAAGTCGTTTAACGCACCTTCTTCGCCGAAACCGTAATCGTTTTTCCCTATTCTTTTCCCGTCGGCGTAAAAGCGGTAGAAATACAGTCCCTTGGATAAACCGTTTATCGAAAAGGAAAACTCTTCTCCGTTTTTTACGCCGTCGAAAATCGTTTCTGTCGGATTTCCGTCTGCGAAAAGCGCGAGAACGCACTTCTCCGCTCCGCTTATTCCGATTTTTATATCGAGCCGTTTACCCTCTTCGAGCGCGCCCGTGACGCTTTTAAAGTCACGGGATAACGGGTCGTAATTTACAACCATAAACTTACTTTATCTGTTTTAAATGCCATATTCTTTCGGCATACTCTTTGATACTTCTGTCCGCAGAGAAAATCCCCGCGCCCGCTATATTGTTAAGCGACATTTTGTTCCACTTCAAAACATCCTTATAGGTCTTGTCGGCTTTGTCGTGAACGGCGAGGAAATCGCTGAAATCCGCCATACACATATACGGGTCTGCGATAGGCGAATTCGTGAGAAGATACGTTGCGATATCTTCGAACTTCTCGCCCGCGAAACCGTTTTTAAGGCTTGCGATAACCTTTTGCAGGACAACGTTGTTGTTATAGAAAGCGCACGCGTCGTAGCCGTGTTTCCAGAGATTTTCGACCTGCTTCGCGTTCATTCCGAATATAAATATATTTTCGTCGCCGACGGACTCTTTCATTTCGACGTTCGCGCCGTCCAGAGTTCCTATCGTGAGCGCGCCGTTTATCATGAACTTCATATTGCCCGTGCCGCTCGCTTCCTTTCCCGCAGTTGATATCTGCTCGGAAATTTCGGTTGCCGGCATAAGAGTTTCCGCCATCGTAACGTTATAATCTTCGAGATATAAAACGTTGAGTTTTTCTCTTATTCTCTTGTCGGGATTCTTTCTGAGATCCTCCGCAATCGAGCAAAGAAGCTTGATAATTCTCTTTGCCATATAGTATCCCGGAGCGGCTTTCGCACCGAAAATAAAGGTCTTCGGGATAACGTCCGCGTCGGGATTTTCTTTGAGATTATTATACAGATTGATGATATACATAGCGTTTAAAAGCTGGCGCTTGTATTCGTGCAATCTCTTTGCCTGGACGTCGAAAATCGAGTCGGGCGAAAGCGTATAACCCGTCTTCTTGTAAACGTAGGTCGCAAGCTGACTTTTCTTTATTCTCTTTATTTCCGCAAGGCGTTTCAGAACCGTTTCGTCGTTTTCGAAAGCTTTGAATTTCCGAAGTTCTTCGGAATTCATAACGAATCCGTCGCCGATACACTCGGTCAAAAGTTCGGTGAGTTCTTTATTTGACTGACAAAGCCATCTTCTGTGCGCGATACCGTTCGTAACGTTTGTGAATTTTTCGGGATACGCATCGTTGAAATCCTTGAAAATACTGTTCTTTATAATATCGCTGTGAAGTTTGGAAACGCCGTTTACGGTGTGCGAAGCGACAACCGAAAGGTTAGCCATTCTCGCCTGTCCGTGCGAAAGAATCGACATTCTCTCGATTTTATCCCAATCGCCTGGAAATTTGTTCCACATTTCTGCGCAGAATCTTTGGTTTATTTCCTTTAATATAGCGTAAATTCTCGGGAGTCTTCTTTCGATAAGGTCTTCGTTCCACTTCTCCAACGCCTCGCTCATAACCGTATGATTGGTATATGCGACCGTTCTTTTTACTATATCCCACGCGTCGTCCCAACCGAATCCGTGTTCGTCCATAAGAATTCTCATAAGTTCGGGAATACAAAGCGCGGGGTGGGTATCGTTGATATGAATAGCCGCCATATCGGGAAGTGTGTGCAGATCGCCGTATCTTCTGACGTGTTCGTTTATGATATTCTGTAACGTTGCCGAGACAAGGAAATACTGCTGTTTAAGCCTTAACGATTTACCTTCGGAATGATTATCGGAAGGATAAAGAACCTTTGAAATAAGCTCGGCTTCGTTATCTTCCTGCATACAACGAACGTAATCGCCCTCGGAAAACGAATTCATATCGAAATTTCTTACGCTTTTCGCCGCCCAGAGTCTTAAAACAGACACGGCTTCGGAATCCTTTCCCGAAATCATCATATCGTAAGGCACGGCTTCGACTTCCTGACAATCGGTCTGAACGATTTTCATTCCTTCGCTCGTCCATTCCTCGTTGATTTTTCCGTCGAACTTAACCCTTACAGCCATATCGGAACGAGGCGTAAGCCATACTTCGCCGCCCGGAAGCCAGACGTCAGGCAATTCCGTCTGCCAACCGTCGACTATTTTTTGTTTAAAAAGACCGTATTCATAGCGGATAGAATAACCCATCGCGGGATAGTTGCCGCTTGCCAAAGCGTCCATAAAACAAGCCGCAAGTCTACCGAGACCGCCGTTGCCGAGACCTGCGTCCGGTTCGAGTTCGTAAAGATCTTCGAGCGTTAGGCCTTTCGTTTTCAGAACTTTGCTTACCTGTTCTTCTATACCGAGGTTATAAACGTTGTTTTTAAGCGAACGTCCGAGCAAAAATTCCATGCAAAGATAATATACTCTTTTTGCTTTCGCGGCTTTCGTTTTGTAGTGATAAGCGTTGCGTTTTTCCAAAAGTATATCTCTTACCGCCATAACAACCGCTTTGTAAAGCTGTTCGGTGGTGGCTTCTTTGACGGAAACGCCGAAATATCTCGAAAGTTTTCCGCTTATTACGTCCTTCATTTCTTTGGGCGTGATTTCAGTTTTTCCCATTTAAGTCTCCTGTTTGTCGGATTTTACTTTATAAGCCCCAACATTTTGTCGTATAATTTCTCATATTCTCCCGACGATCTCTGCCAGCTGAAATCGGTAGACATCGCATTTTTCACAATTTCGTTCCATTCCTTTTTGTTGCCGAAAGTATAAATCGCGTCTTTTATGACGTAAAGCATTTCGTGAGCGTTGTAATTTCCGAAAACAAATCCGTTTCCGCCCTTTCTCTCGGCGTTATTATGCGGCGCGATACTGTCGAACAGTCCGCCCGTCGCTCTTACCACGGGAACTGCGCCGTATTTGCAGGCAATCATCTGCGAAAGTCCGCAAGGCTCCTGTTTGGACGGCATAAGGAAGATGTCCGAAGCAGAATACAGCTTGCTTGCGAGATCCTTGTTGTAAGCGATGATCGCTCTGCACTTGCCCGAATATCTTTCGGCTAATCCCTTGAAAAATTCTTCGTATTCGCCTTCGCCTTTCCCGAGAATGACGACCTGCACGTTTTCGGCAAGAAGTTCCTCTATTACGCATTTGATAAGTTCAAGCCCCTTTGCGGGAACGAGACGAGATATAACCGAGATGAGCGGAGCGTCGGCTTTTTCGGGAAGTCCGAGCATTTTTTGAAGTTCGGATTTGCATACCGCTTTTCCGCTCATATCCTTCACGGAATAATTTTTAAAAAGTTTTTCATCCGTTGCGGGATTGTATACCGATTCGTCTATACCGTTGAGTATGCCCGAAAGTTTAAATTCGTTTTCGCATACCGCATATTGCAGTCCGTGAGCAAAAAACGGATTTTTGATCTCGTTCGCATACATCGGAGATACGGTCGAAAATCTGTCCGCAAGCTGAATCGCGCCTTTCATAAGGTTAAGACACCCCTCGTAATCGAGAACGTTTTTAACGCTTTCGGGAAGTCCGAAAAGGTCTGCTAAACATTCGTAGCCGTATTTCCCCTGATATTCTATGTTATGGATAGTAAATAACGCTTTTATGTGGTCGTAGCCGTAACGATTTGCGTAAAGCGTTTTGAGATATATCACCGAAAGAGCCGCCTGCCAATCGTGACAATGGAGAATTTCGGGATAATAATCGAGATGAACCATCATTTCGAGAACGGCTTTGGAGAAAAACGCATATCTTTCCCCGTCGTCGAAATAACCGTAAAGCCCGCTTCTCTTGAAATAATATTCGTTATCGATGAAATAAAACGTTACGCCGTCCGCTTTAAGCGAAAACACGCCGCAATACTGATTTCTCCACGCAAGAGGAACATTGAAATTCATTAAAAATCTCATCTGAGATCTGTATTTTTGATCTATATCGCCGTAAAGCGGCATAGCTACTCTTACGTCGTAATTTCCGTTTTTTGCAAGAGCTTTCGGAAGCGAACCGATAACGTCCGCCAGACCGCCCGTTCCGAGATAGGGGTTAGCTTCGCTTGCGACGAACAATACGGAATTCAAAGTCTTTACCGTGAAATTAACCTCTCCCGAAGCGATTTCGGGCATAGCGGTTTCAACGGTTTTTTCTTCCGTCTTAGGATTTTCAGTCGGTTTTTTTTCTTTTTTTGCCGTTTTTTTATCCGCAACGGGTTTTTCTTCCTTTATTGCCTTTGCCGTCTTTTTTGCAGCAACGGGTTTTTCTTCCTTAGCGGTTTTAGTTTTCTTTTTATTTTCAACCTTTTCTTCGGTGTTTTTTACAGTAATTTTTGCCATATCAAACTCCTTTTAAATAACCGTTCCTTTTGCTATGTAGAACGGGTGATTTTCACTGCCCGAAAGCGTTCTTCTGTCTTTTACAAGAGTGTTTTTGTCGGTTATGATGCAGTTCATCGTTACCTGTTCGCCGACGGTTGTATTCTGCATGATAACGCAGTTTTTTATAACCGTACCGCGACCGACCGTAACGCCTCTGAAAATTATACTGTTATAAACTTCGCCTTCTATCGTGCAACCGTCAGCTATAAGCGAATTGTTTACGATAGCGTTTTCTCCGTAGCGCGTGGGCGCGGAGTCTTTTACTTTGGTATAAATATTGGACTTTCTGAAAACCTCTTCTCTCACTTCTTTGTTTAAAAGCCTTAAATTTTCATCGTAATATTTTTGAAGCGAGGTGATCTCTTCGTAGTATCCTTTATGTTCGTAAGCTCTTACCTTTCCATACGAAAGCTGAGCCGAAATAACCTCTTTGACAAAGGATTTAGCCCCGTGCGAAAACGCGTCCGCAAGAAGACTTATGAGAAGCGTTCTCGAAATGACGACCATATTCGTATATACGTTTACGGTTTCGTCCTGAGAATCGTAAACGATTTCCTTAACCTTATTGTCTTCGTCGATATTCAAAAACGCGTTTTCCCTTCCGCCTACTTCGCTTCTGTGCTTTTTAACGTAAACGAGCGTCATATCCGCGCCTTTCGAAATGTGTTCCGCGATAATCGGTTTGAAATCGACCGCGCATACCATATCGGAGTCGCTCATAACGACGTATTCCTCGTGCGATTTGGTTAAAAAACCCGTAACGCTTTTTAAAGCTTCGAGCCTTGTTGAATAAAGCATATTGCTTTCCGTAACTCCGAACGGCGGAAGAATGTACAATCCGCCGACGTGACGGGCAAGATCCCAATCTTTTCCGCTTCCGATATGATCCATCAACGACTGAAAGTTGCTTTTCGTGATTATTCCGACTTTCGTGATATCGGAATTGACCATGTTCGAAAGCGCAAAGTCGACAAGACGATATCTTCCGCAAAAAGGAATGGAAGCAACCGTTCTTTTTGCGGTAAGTTCGGGAACGTTGTTATCGTGTATATTTGAAAAAATTAAACCGAGCGTACTCATCTTCTTCCCTCCTTAAACGTTTTCGTCGACGATCTGTCCCGCGCCGACAACCGCGTTATCGGAAACGGTTATGTCTCTTCCGAGTACCGCGACGGAAAGCGACTCGTCTTTCTGACCTTCGCCGACAACCGCGTTTTTACCTATTTTTACGTTTTCGTCGATTATGGCGTGTTCGACGACCGCGCCTTCGCCTATTTCGGCGCAAGCGTAAATAATCGAATTTTTAACTATCGCGCCTTTGGCAATTTTTACGTCGTGCGACAAAATGCTGTTTTCCACGTTTCCGTCGATTTCGCAACCGGATACGACCAGCGAGTTTACAACCCGCGCGTCGCTCCCGATAAACTGCGGCGGTGCGATCGGGTTTCTCGAACGTATTCTCCAAGACGGATCCGCGATATCGAATTTCGGAGCTTCGCCCAATAAATCCATATTCGATTCGTAAAGCGAATTTATCGTTCCGACGTCTTTCCAATATCCGTTGAATGTATAAGATACCATTTTTTCGCCCGCGTTAAGCATTTTCGGAAGAACGTTCTTTCCGAAATCGTTGGAGCTGGACGGATCGGCTTCGTCTTCTTCGAGGTACTTATACATTTTCTCCGCCGAGAAAATATATATTCCCATAGACGCAAGGTCGCTTTTCGGCTGTTTCGGCTTTTCTTCGAACTGATAAATTATCCCGTCCTTATCAACGTTTAATATGCCGAATCTCGAAGCCTCGGAAAGCGGAACCTTGATCGCCGCTATCGTGCAATCCGCGCCGCTTTCTTTATGTCTTCTGAGCATATCGGCGTAATCCATTTTATAAATATGGTCGCCTGAAAGCACGAGAACGTAATCGGGATTATATCTTTTTATGAACGAAATGTTCTGATAAATGGCGTTAGCCGTTCCTTTGAACCATTCCGAACCGTGCTTCGCCTGATACGGCGAAAGAATGTGTACTCCGCCGTTCGATCTGTCGAGATCCCACGGTTCGCCGTTACCGATATAATCGTTTAAAATAAGCGGCTGGTACTGCGTTAAAACGCCGACCGTGTCTATACCCGAATTAACGCAGTTCGAAAGCGGAAAATCGATTATTCTGTATTTTCCGCCGAACGTTACCGCAGGCTTTGCTATTTTGTTCGTAAGCGCAAACAGTCTGCTCCCCTGCCCTCCGGCAAGAAGCATGGCTACGCACTCTTTTTTGCTTATCATTTTACCCTCCCGTTTTTTCGTCGGATTTCCCGACGGGTTTATTTAGTTTTTTAATTATTTAGTTTTTAAAAGATATATAAAGGATAATTTCGGCATTTCGATTTCTATCGATTCCGATTTGCCGTTGCATTCCCTTTTTTCAGATTTGTAAATTCTCTTTTTATTCTTTCCGTTGCCGCCGTATATAGTTTTATCGGAATTGAAAATGATTTTATATTCGCCTTTTTCAACGCCTATACGATAAGCCAAGTCGGCTCCGCTGAAATTTATCACCGCGACGATCTGCCTTTCTCCGAATTTTCTGACGAAAGCAAGCGAATTTTTATCGCTGTCGTCCGCGGCAAGCCATTCAAATCCGTTCCAGCCGTCGTCGTCGCCGTAAAGCGCGGGTTCGGAGAGATAAAACTCGTTGAGTTCCGTAAAGAACCTGTCGAGTTTGTTATGCTTTTCGTAGCTTTTCAGGAAAAATTCAAGACCTTCTTTATAGTTCCATTCCTTAAACTGCCCGAATTCGCATCCCATAAACATAAGCTTTTTCCCCGGGTGAGCAGTCATATAACCCATAAACGCCCTGTCGCCCGCGAACTTATCGTCGTAATCGCCGAATTGTTTGTTTAAAAGCGAAGCCTTTCCGTGAACCACTTCGTCGTGCGAAATCGGAAGAATATAATGTTCCGAAAAAGCATACATCATAGAAAAATTAAGCTTGTTATGCTCGTATTTTCTGAAAAGCGGGTCGACTTTGACGTAAGAAAGTACGTCGTTCATCCAACCCATATTCCATTTGTAATCGAACCCGAGTCCGCCGTCGTCCACAGGTCTCGTAACATAAGGATAAGCGGTCGATTCCTCGGCGATCATTATCGCGTAAGGATATTCGTCGTGAACGGCTTTGTTAAGCTTTTTTACAAACGAAATCGCTTCGAGATTTTTATTGTCTCCGTATTGATTAGGGAGCCACTCGCCCGGTTTTTTATCGTAATCGAGGTAAAGCATCGAAGCTACGGCGTCCACTCTTATGCCGTCTATATGGTACTTTTCGAAAAAGAAGCATGCGGAAGAAACAAGGAAGGACTGAACCTCCGTTCTGCCGTAATCGAACCTTCTCGTTCCCCAGCCTTTATGTTCTATTCTGTCCCAACCTTTATTTTCGTAAAGGGGCGCGCCGTCGAATTCGTACAGACCGAATTCGTCTTTCGGGAAATGCGCGGGAACCCAATCGAGAATTACGCCGATATTTTCTTTATGAAAAGCGTCTATAAGCTTCATAAAATCTTTCGGCGTGCCGAGCCTCGACGTAACCGCAAAATATCCCGTAGGCTGATATCCCCACGAACCGTCGAACGGATATTCGGTTACGGGCATCATCTCGACGTAGTTATAGCCGTGGTTTTTTACATACGGCACAAGCTCGCCGATGAGTTCTTCGTAAGAATAATAATCGCCGTTCTCCTTCCTTTTAAAAGACAGCAGATTTACTTCGTAAATATTCATCGGAAGCGCGTGAGTGTTTCTCTTCGCCCTCTGCCCGACGTATTCTTCGTCGTTCCATTTATACCCGTCGAGGTCGTAAATTTTAGAAGCCGTTTCGGGTGTGGTTTCGGCGTGAAACGCATAAGGATCGGCTTTTAAAACCTCGCCTTTTTGAGAAACAACGCAGTATTTATAATTATCGAAAACCTTTAACCCCTCGACGAAAGTTTCGAAAACTCCGTCGTCGCTGACCATAGGATTTGCCGACTTATCCCAGCCGTTGAAATCCCCGACGACGGAAACGGATATCGCCGACGGCGCCCAGACTCTGAATACAACGCCCTCTTTTTTGCCGCGTTTTGTAAAATGCGCGCCGAGATATTCGTATGCCTTATAATTCGTTCCCTGATGAAAAAGGTATTTTGCAAGCTCATCCTTCTTTGGCATTTTCGCTCCTGTACCGTTGATTTTAATTTAAATAATGTATCCGTCAAGTTTTTCGGGCGCTCTTTCAAGCTCTATTCTTTTGGTTTCGTAACCTTTTCTTCCCAAAAGCGCGTAAGTGGCGTTTTTGCCGTTTTCTACGCCCGGTTGATTGTAAGTGTTGATATTAAGGAATTCGCCTTCGAATGCCGTCTGCATTTCGAAATAGCATATAAGCTCGCCTATCGTGAAAGCGTTGATTTCGGGAAGAATAATCGTATGATTCATTCTCTTTTTAACCGTGAGCGCATATTCGGTAGCAACCCTTTCCGCGGAAATAAGCTCGTTGAGCGTGTGTCCGCAAAGGAAATGAACGTCGGGAATATCTTTGCATCCCTCGGGAATAACGACTTCTTTTCTGTATTTACTTACGGCGAGGAACGTTACGACTTTATCGTAAGGTCCTTCCGCATAAAGCTGAACCTGACTGTGCTGATCGGTTACGCCGAGAGCTTTTACGGGGGTTTGTCCCGCGTTTACCCTATTGCCCGAATTATCGACTTCTTTGCCGAGCGATTCCGCCCATATCTGACAATACCAATCGGAGAAATATTTAAGTCCGTCCGCATAAGGCATCATAACGGAAATGTTTTTGCCTCTCTTCATAGCGATATCCTGCAAAACGGCGTTCATAAGCGCAGGGTTTTTGTTAAGGTTCTTATTCATGGAAATCCTGTCCATATACGCCGCGCCTGCGAGAAGTTCGCCGATATCGACGCCCGTCACCGCTGCGGGAAGCAGCCCTACGGGGCTTAACTCCGAAAATCTTCCGCCTACGCCGTCGGGAATATAAAACGTTTTATACCCTTCCGCTTTCGCGATTTTTATAAGGTTACCGGTTTCTCTCGAAGTCGTTGCGATGACGTGATCTTTTACGTTATCTCCGAGCTTATCTTTAAGCATATTGTAAATAATAAGATACTGCGACATCGTTTCGGAAGTGGAGCCGCTCTTGGTTATAACGTTGAAAACGGTTTTTTCCACGTCTATAACGTCAAACAGCGCCGCCATTCTTTCGGGGTCGACGTTATCCTCTACGTAAAACTTCGGAGCTTTTCTCTCTCTTGTGGGAAGGTCGTTATAATGAAGGTGGCAAAGAGCCTGAAAGACTGCGATCGGTCCGAGAGCGCTTCCGCCTATACCGAGTACCACGAAGTATTTCATATTTTTTCTTATGTCTTTTGCAACCTTATTTATTTCAGCGACTATTTCTCTCTGATTGAACGGAAGTTCCGTCCAACCGAGCCAGCCCTGACCTCTTTCGGAAGAAATCTTTTCAACCGCCTTGTCGGCTTTTATCCTGTATTCGTTAAGCTCGTCCTTTGTGATCCCTTCGGTTCCTATAAACTCTTCCATCATATTATTGTAATCAAGCCTTAACGTCATTGCTCTTTTCCAATCTTTGTTCTGAAACCTTTTTGCCATAATGTTTTTCTCCTTGAAGATTTAAAAAATTTTGTACGCCAACTCGCGCATCCGATCGAGGCTTTCCCCGATCTCTTTTATCTCACCGTAATCGTCCTTGTATACTTCTATAAGTACGGCGCCGTCGAAACCGACGTCTTTAAGCCGTTTGAAAAGCTCCTCGAAATCGAATTTTCCTTTACCGGGAAGCTTTATCCTGCCGTTTTCGTCCACATCCGAAATGTGAACGGTCTGTATATTCTCTCCCATCGCGTTTAAGAATTCGCGATAATCGATATTTGCTCTCCTCGCCTGTTTTATATCGAGCGTCGCCCCGAGACTCGGAGCATATTTTTTAACGTTCGTGAAAAACTCGGGACGATTGCAAAATGCCCAGGATACGTTTTCGAGACATATCCTTATTCCGTACTTTTCGGTAATTCCGCCTAAAAGTTCGAGCCTTTCGCCCGCCTTTTTATAGTCGTCGTAATCGGCTCCCGTTTTAAGTCTCGCTCTACCGTGCATAGTGTAACACTTCGCGCCGAGAAGTTTGCCCGTAGACAAAACTTTTTTCAGCCACGAAACCGCGTCGTTAAACGATCTTTGAAACCCCGAAAAAAGCTCCGTTTCGAAATTGAGCGTCGCAACGTGAATCGAGTGGACGTCGAGATTTCCCTTTCTCGAAAGCAAAAGTCTTCCGAATTCTTCGGTGTATTCCGAAAAACATTCAAGAAATATCTCGCAGGTTTTCGCGTTCAGCTCATCAAGCGTCACGAGCGCGTCTTCGTTATATTCTCTTAAAAATAAACTCGCCGTCGATACGCCTACTTCCATATCAGTTCACCTTTACGAAAGAAATTTTACCGTTTTCGGCGTAAACGAGAATATCGTCGCCG
Source organism: uncultured Clostridia bacterium (assembly GCA_934247225.1). Lineage (GTDB taxonomy): Bacteria > Bacillota > Clostridia > Christensenellales > Borkfalkiaceae > UBA10281. The sequence continues at coordinate 37,821 of CAKQJE010000013.1, read as the reverse complement.
CTTTTTATTCTTCCGTCGATCAAAGCGTCCGTAAGCATATCTTCTATGAGCGACGTTATCGCTCTCTTCAAGGGTCTCGCTCCGTAAACTTCGTTATATCCTTTCGCGATAATAACGTCCGCCGCGCTCCCCGCGACTTTAAGTTTTATTCCGTTTTCCGCAAGGCGTTTTATAAGCTTTTCAAGCAGCACGTCCACAACCTTGCCGCAATCCTCTCTCGATAAACTGTGGAAAACGATTATATCGTCCAATCTGTTTAAAAACTCGGGGCTGAATTTGCTTTTCAGCGCCTCGGATATTCTCTCTTTCGTCTCCCTTTCTCTGTCGCCCTCGCCCGTAAAACCGAAAGTCGGTTTTTTGGAAGCTATCGCCGCGCCTACGTTTGAAGTGAGAATTATTATGGTGTTTCTGAAATCTATCAGTTTTCCTTTGCTGTCGGTAAGCCTTCCTTCATCGAGAATTTGAAGCATAAGATTGAAAATCTCCGAATCGGCTTTTTCTATCTCGTCGAACAAAACTACCGAGTACGGCTTTCTCCTTACCCTGTCGGTAAGAATTCCCGGTTCGTCGTAACCGACGTATCCGGGCGGCGCGCCTATGAGTTTCGACACGGAATTTTTTTCCATATATTCGCTCATATCAATTTTTATGAGACAGTTTTTATCGCCGAAAACTATATCCGCAAGCGCTTTCGACAGCTCCGTTTTACCTACGCCCGTAGGTCCTACGAATATAAACGAACCTATCGGTCTGTTCGGATCTTTTATGCATGTTCTCGACCTTTTTATCGCTCTTGCGACCGCGTTTACAGCCGCGTCCTGACCGATCACTCTGTCGTGAAGTTCGCTTTCTATATTGGAGAGTTTATCGGACTCGTCCGACGTTATTCTCGTTACGGGAATTTTCGTCCATTCCGCAACAACTTCCGCAATATCTTCTTCCGTTATATCGGGCGTGGAATTGCTCCTTTCGTCCAGAGATCTTTCGTAAATGCTGTCCATTTCGTCGCGAAGAGTATCGATTTTTTCAAGCAGCTGCCTTTTTTCGTCGGCATACTCTTCGCCCATCGACAAAACGTAATCGAGTTCGTTTTCGGCTTTTCTCAGCTGAGCCGATTTTTCGGAATATTCCTTAGGCGTGCAGCAATATTTTAACCGAGCTTTCGCCGCCGCTTCGTCTATTAAATCTATCGCCTTATCGGGAAGATTTCTGTCCGTTATATATCTATCCGAAAGCGTTACCGCGGCTTTAATAGCTTCGTCGGTTATCCTTACGTTGTGGTGCGCTTCATATTTATCTTTCAGCCCCTGCAATATAAGCACGGAATTTTCCGCGCTCGGAGCATCTATCGTTATCGGCTGAAACCTTCTTTCTACGGCGGGATCCTTTTCGATATACGTCCTGTATTCGTCGATCGTCGTCGCCCCTATCGTTTGCAGCTCGCCGCGCGCAAGCATCGGCTTCAACATTTCGGCGATATCGATACCGCCTTCGCTCGTACTGCCCGCACCCATTATATTGTGAATTTCGTCTATAAAAAGAATTATGTCTCCGCGGGATATAACATAATCTATCGCCGTTTTAAATCTCTCTTCGAGTTCTCCCCGATACTTCGCACCCGCTATCATTCCCGATATATCGAGCGAAAAAATAGTCTTGTTTCTCAAAACGTCGGGAACCGTGCCTGCAACGATTTCCAGCGCAAGACCTTCGACGACCGCGCTTTTGCCCACGCCCGGTTCACCCACAAGAACGGGACTGTTTTTCGTCCTTCTCGAAAGGGACTGTATAATCTGATTTATTTCTTTTTCTCTGCCTATTACGGGATCAAGCTTACCGTCTCTCGCTTTTTCGGTAAGGTCATACCCGAATTTGGATAAAGGATTTTCCTCACTCAAGTCTTTTTCCGCAACTTCGGCAATCTCGTTTTCCGTCTTTAATTCTTCGTTTACGCTTTCTTCCGTAGTATCGGTTTTTATTTCGTCGCGCCTGAAAATCTTGTCTTCGAGCATGTGCTTTAAGGAATTGAAATCGACGTTCATTCTGCGAAGAATGCTCATTGCGATACAGTCGCGTTTATTTACGATCGCAAGCAAAACATGCTCGGTCGAAATATATTTCGTTTTAGAATAATCCGCAAGGTATTCGGCGTCCTTATTGATAACGGCTTTCGCTTTCGGCGTAAATCCGCCCGTTTTATCGTTATAGCGGAACGTGTCTTTCAAAAATGCGAAATAGTTGTCCTTATCGACGCCGTGTTCGTTCAAAGCTTTGCACGCCACACATTTCGGAAGGCATAAAAGACCATATAACACCTCTTCCGTTCCCACGTAGTTAAGTTTGTACTTTCTGGAAACAATCTGAGCATTTTTGATAGCGTAAACAACGCCTTGTGTGCATTTGAATTCGTTCATAAATCCTTTACTTTGCCCGAAATAAAATAAATGTCGGCTTTATTCCTTTACAAGTTCTTTGAGATATTCTTTCAACTTATCTTTCAATTCTTCGTCTCTGAGTCCGTATTCTATATTCGCTTTTAGATACCCGAATCTGTCGCCCATATCGTATCTCGTACCGTCGAAAACATAAGCAAGCGCGCCGTTCGTTCTCGCAGTTATATCGAGAGCGTCGGTAAATTGATACTCGTTGTTCGCGCCCGGCTTCAAATTATCGATTATATCGAAAATATCGGGCGAACAGACATACCTCCCGAGAGGCGCAAGATCGCTCTTCGCTTCTCCTTTTTTGGGTTTTTCGGTTACCTTAACCATATTGTACACGTTGTTTTCGAGTACTTTGTCGTATTCCACGGAAGCGTACTTGGAAATCACGTCCATACTCACCCTTTTGCAACCGAGAACGGTTTTGCCGTATTTTTCGTACACGTCGATAAGCTGTCCGATTACGGGGCGACCGTCGTTAAACATAACGTCGTCGCCGAAAAGTACGGCGAAAGGTTCGCCCGCGACAAACTCTTTCGCAAGATTTATCGCGCTTGCCGTTCCGTTCTGCACTTCCTGAACTTTATATGTAAAATTCGCCATATGCTGCGGATAAACGACTTCTTGAAGATATTCGTTTTTTCCTTTTGCGGCAAGCATATTTTCCAGCTCGGGCGCGGCGTCGAAATGACTTTCGAGTATTTCCTTTTTGTAACCTACGATAAAAAGTATATCGGTTATGCCGCTTTTAACGACCTCTTCCGAAATCACCTGCAATGCCGGTTTATTCAAAATAGGAAGCATCGGCTTCGGTACGGCTTTTGTGAACGGAAGAAATCTCGTTCCATAACCCGCAACGGGAATAACAGCTTTTCTGACTTTACTGCTCATATTTTTCCTCTTATTTTTTATTGTCGGAAAAATCCGACGCGTAATCATCGGATTCCGACTGTGTTATTTAGAATATTTCTTTTCTATTTCGTTGATTTTCGCGATTCTCGCAAGATGTCTGCCGCCCTCGAATTCGGTTGTCAGAAACGCTTCGACTATATCTATCATAACGCCCGACCCGATAACTCTTTCGCCGAAAGCGATGACGTTCGCGTCGTTATGCATACGAGTAGCTCTCGCCGAAAAGCTGTCGTGACAATGAGCGCACCTTATCCCGGGAACTTTGTTCGCGACAATCGACATACCTATGCCCGTTCCGCAAATAAGAATTCCTCTGTCGTATCCGCCGAAAGCAACCGCTTCGGCAACTTTCGCGCCGTAATCGGCATAATTGCACGACTCTGCCGTGTAAGTACCGAAATCCGTAAATTCATAACCGTTTTTTTCAAGATAAGCGATGAGCGCGGGTTTAAGATAAATGCCCGCATGATCGCATCCGATTGCGATTTTCATTAAAAACACCTCTGAAAATTTAATTTTCGTATTTTTTACAAGCCTTGGAAAGCCTGTTCATTATCCCTACATCCACATCGCTGCCCGTTTCGACCTCGAACGCTATAAGCGTGTCGGCGACGAGTTCGCCCTCGTGAAGCTTATCGTACAGATTGGAAGCGATTTCTCCTGCCGTACCGCCGAGCCTTAAAACATTTCCACGGATTTTCCCGAGCATCATATCGTCGCACATAAAATACGGCTTTTTGCCTTGTTTTTCAAGCTCGTCGTAGAGTCTTTGGGCAGTTTCCGCCTGATTTCTTTTAAATAACGCCGTTTCGCACTTCGGACAATAATGTCTGTATTTCATACCCGGCGCGCGGATTTTATCCGTCGGTTTATTCTGCGAATACTCGCATTTTCCGACAACGGATTTAATCATTTCCGCGGTTACGAGTCCGCTCCGAAGAATTATCGGAGTATCCGTCGTAACGTCTAAAACGGTGCTTTCTATACCGCCGCTGCACTTCCCGCCGTCTAAAATAAGCGGGATTTTTCCGCATAAATCTTCGTAAACGTGCATTGCGGTTACGGGACTTGTATGCTTCGAAGCGTTTGCGGACGGCGCGGCTATCGGTACGTTCACGGCTTTAAGAAATTCCTGAGCCGCTTCGCTCGACGGAATTCTTATCCCTACCGTATCCAGACCACACGCCGCAACGGGACTTACGAGTCCTTTGCTTCTGTAAACCATTGTTAAAGGTCCGGGAAGAAAAGCTTCGCGGAGCTTATAAACGTAATCGTAATCGACGTAAACGAGTTTATCTGCGTCGTAATCCTTATGAACGTGAACTATAAGCGGATTATCCTGCGGTCTGCCTTTGGCCTCGAAAATTTTTCTTACCGCTTCGTCGTTGTAAGCGATCGCCCCGAGTCCGTAAACGGTTTCGGTGGGAAACCCGACGAGTTCGTCGTTCATTATATATTCTTTGGCAAGTTTTAAGGACTCGTCGTTTATTTTAAGTATTTTAGTTTCGTACATTTCGCCTGACCGTTTTTATCAGAATATATCGCCTAAATCGTTTCCGCCGTCCATAGGCGCGTCCGCGTCCGAAACGGGAGGCGCGTCGTTTTCGGTAAGTCTCTTCATTCCGCTCCTGCCGCCTTTTTCGGCAGGCGGTTCTATATCGTTTATATATGAAGCGGGAGGATTTATGAACTTGGAGTTTTCGCCCTTGAAAAGCAAGTCGAAATCCCTGCATTCGCCCGCTCTGTTTTTGGCGATTATTATCTGCGCGACGTTCTTTTTAACCTTTCCCTGTTCGAGTTCTTTTTCTTCCGCGGCAAGGTCGGGTCTGTGAATAAACATAACTATATCCGCGTCCTGCTCGATGGCACCCGATTCACGAAGGTCGGAAAGAACGGGTTTCTGCCCCTTTCTGCCCGTTACGAGACGGGAAAGCTGAGAAAGCGCGATAACGGGAATATCGAGTTCCTTGGCAATCATCTTCAAGCCTCTCGAAATCTCGGTTATTTCCTGCTGACGGCTGTCGCTCGGCTTTATGGCGTTCATAAGCTGAATGTGGTCGACTACGACGATGTCGAGTTTACCTTCTCTGCTTTTTAAACGTCTGCATTTGGAAAGAATTTCGGCGCAAGTCGTCATAGACGTATCGTCGACGTAAATTTTCGTGTCGTTCAGAACTTTCTGAGCCTGCCAGAGTTTTTGCCAATCCTCGTCTTCGAGCTTTCCTTTCAGCGCGCTTTGGTTCGATACGTTGGCGACCGAACACATCATTCTTTGCGCAAGTTCTTCTTTCGTCATTTCGAGCGCGAACACCGCGCAAACGGCTTTTTCCTTTATCGCTATGTTTTCGACAATGTTCATAGCGAGCGTGGTTTTACCGATAGAAGGTCTTGCGGCGAGAATTATAAGATTGCCCGCATGCAAACCGTTCGTCATCTTGTCAAGCTCGGTAAAGCCCGTTTTCAAACCCTGGAAATAGTCTTTATCTTTCTGAATATTCTCGAATTTATCGAGAATCGTGTTAAACGCCGTGTTGATATTGGAAAGCGAGCTTGTGTCGAGCTGCTCGGAAATATCGTAAATGCACTTTTCCGCAAACGCCACGGATTTCAGATAATCGGTGGAATTTCTCGATTCTTCCGAAATTTTGTCCGCGCTTCTTATAAGCTTTCTGAGCGTACTGTCTCTTTTTACTATATCGAGATAGTAAGAATAGTTTGCGGCGGAAGGCGTTATGCGCGCAAGCGACGTGAGATAATCCATTCCGCCCGCTTTTTCAAGCGTGGCGTTTTTTTCCATAACGTCCGATAACGTTACGAGATCGACGGGCGTGTTTGCCGAAGATATGGAAAACATCGCGGCGAAAATAAGCTTATGAGATTCGAGATAAAAATCGCCCTCTTTAAGCTTGGATATTATTTCGTATTGCAATTCCATATCTATAAGTATAGATCCTAAAACGGACTGCTCCGCTTCGAGGTTATACGGCATTGCGTTTATTTTCGTTTGTGGCATAAAAACTTCCTCGTTCTTTTTTTGCGACAATACACTACTGTCGACTTTTTATAAAAACACCCGACCGTTAAAGGCTTTTAAAGACTTTCGAATTCCGCAAGTGTGTCTTTGAAAGACTTCATCGCCGCTTTGAAAGCGTCTTTTTTGGTAAGATCGACTCCCGCAAGCTTCAAAAGTTCTACGGGGCTGTCCGATCCGCCGGAAGAAAGGAACTTGAAGTAATCTTCAACGGCTTTGTCGCCCTCTTTGTAAATTCTTTCCGCAATGGAAATCGCGCTGATTATGCCGGTTGCATACTTGTAAACGTAAAACGCATTGTAGAAATGCGGAATTCTCGCCCATTCATAAGCGATTTCGTTATCCGAAACTATGCCGTCGCCGTAATACTTTTTGTTGAGTTCGAGATACTTTTCGTTGAGATAATCCTTGGTGAGCGGAATACCCTTTTCGCAAGCGTCGTGCGCGATATACTCGAATTCCGCAAACATTGTCTGACGGAAAAGCGTCGTGCGGATCATATCCATATAATAAGAACAAAGATATTTTTTAAGATCTTTGTTATCGGTATTTTTAAGAAGGTATTTGAGAAGAAGGACTTCGTTTACCGTGCTTGCGACTTCCGCGACGAAAATCTTGTAATCGGCTTTTGCCTTGGGCTGAGCCGCGACGGACTTATACGAATGGATGGAATGCCCGAGTTCGTGCGCGATCGTAAATATATCATGAATAGTCGGCTGATAGTTCAAAAGAACGTACGGGTGCGGTATTGCGTAAACGCAGATGCTGTAAGCTCCGCTTCTCTTTCCGTCGGTTTCTTCGACGTCTATCCAACCGTTATCGTGAGCGGTCTGTAAAAGTTTGCCGTAATCCTCGCCGAGGGGAGCAAGTCCTTTTTTGACGAGCTTGAAAGCGTCCTCATAAGAAAGTTTGAGATCGTTGTTTTCGACCAGCGGCGTGTAAATATCCCACATATGCATTGCGTCAAGACCGAGAACTTTCTTGCGATCGTTGATATATCTGTGCATAAGGGGGAATCCCTCGTTTACGCTTTCGAGAAGATTTTCGTAAACTACGGGCGAAACGTCCTCGTTTTCAAGAGCTTTGGAAAGGCAGCTGTCGTATTTTTTAACTCTCGCAAGGAAAACGTCCTTATTGACGTTTCCGATATAAGTTGCGGCAATCGTGTTGATTAAGGAAATATACGCGTTGTAATAAGCCTTGAAAGCTCTTTCCCTTACGTCTCTGTCCTTATCTTGAAGCAAAAGACCGTAAACGCCGTGAGTAACTTTGACCTTTTCTCCTCTTACGTCGATTGTCGGGAAAGGCATATCGGCGTTATCTATCATTCCGAAAATATCATGAAATCCGCCGAAAACCTGTCCGCCCATGGCAAGAATATTTTCGCTTTCTTTGGAAAGAACGTGTTTTTTGGATTTCAAAAGAGTTTTAAGCATATAATCGTAATCCGAAAATTCGGGATCGGCGATTACGTCTTTCAGATATTCGTCGGGAAGAGAGGTAATCTCGGGCGTTAAGAACGAAGCGCTCGAACTGTATTTAATGATTACGTTTTCGACTCTCGTCAAAAGGGCGTTGGCTTCGGAATCTCTTGCGTCGAGATCTTTTTTCATATATGCGTATACGTCGAGTTTCTCTAAAATCGCCTCGACTTCGTCCATTTCTTTAAGACATTTTAACAACGTTTTCTTATCCGAAAGTTTTCCCTCATATGATGAAAGGTCTGCTTTTTTCGAAATATCTTCCAAAAGATCGTCGAATTCTTTCTGATCTTTGAAAATATCGGTGAGTTTCCATTTGAGATTTTCGGCTACTTCGTTTCTGCTTTTTGACATTTTTAAATTCCTCCGTTTTTTATCGTAAAGTTATTATTTATCGTATTTTAAGATTATTTCGAGCCTTCGCGCGGCGTTTCGAAATCTTCGAAAACGTCGTCGTCGCTTTTAAGCCCGTAAGCAAGCAGTACGTTTGCGTGGGTTACGTACCTGATTATATCTCCGTTTTTGAAATCGGGCATCGGTTTTTCTTTGTCGACAAGAACGTTCCTGCGCATATACTCCTGCGTTTTATCCGACCATTCCAGAACCGCCATAACATGGAAATCCACGTTTCCGACCTCGTTTATATAGGTTTCGTTCTGCAAAAACGTGCTTTCGCTTATCATTTTTCTGCCTGTTTTTATGTCGTCCATCAATTTGAAATAATATTTAGCTCTTTTATAAGGTATTCCGAGATAAATAAACGAAAATACGACTTCGATCGCCGATACGGCGCACACGATGAACTGATAAAGATTTTTCTTCGATTCCAGCTCGGGCGTAGAAATGTACGGCATACGCAGGTATAAAACAAACACCGCCACGCAAGCCGCGACGCCTGCCGCCAGCACGGCAAAGTAAATATAAAGCAGTTTCTTTTTTAACTTCAATGCGTTTTCATAATCGCTTTCGGCGTATACGTTCGTCATTTTTTACCTCCCGCATTCTTGTCCGATATACCGAATAAAGACAGAATAAAATTATCTATTTTAACAACCGTGCCGTAATAAGCACTTAAACTTTTTCTCGATTTTATCGCCCATTCGGGAACGACGCCTATAACGTCTTCAAAACTTTTCTGCCCGATAGCTCTGCTGTCCCGACTGTCGCACCTGTTGTCGCCGAGGAAAAAAATCTTTCCTTCTTCGACGGTAACCGTCGGAAAACTCAGTTTTGCTTTCGGATCCGAATAATAAGCGTAAGGCTCGTCGACCCTTTCGAAATTTTCGCCGTCTCCCGATTTTTTTCTGTAAACGACGTTATCCGACATAAAAAGCGTATCCCCGGGGAGACCTATAACTCTCTTGATATAGTTCGTCTCGCCCGAAATTTCGATAACAACCACGTCTCCGTAAGTCGGCTTTTTCAGTTTGTTCATCAAGAGCCAATCGCCGTCGTCAATCGTCTGATTCATGGAGTTTCCCGAAATTAAAACGGGGGATAGCCAGAATCTCTGAATCAACGAGAACGAAAACAGCACGACAATCAGAACGAGAAGAATTATATCGGAAACCGAAAATATTTTTTCTTTTTTCGCGCCGAGAAGTCTTTGACTTATTTCCGGTTCTACGGCGCGGCAATCGCTGATTTTCATTTTATATCAATAAAATATTGTTTACGGCATATTTGCCGTCCGACTCTATTTTTAAGGCAAATATATCTTTGAATTTTCTGATACTCATCCCTTCTCCGGACTTGAATTCGCCGATTTTTATTATTATGTTCTGCCAGATGCTTCTGCTTTTCATTTCGAACGAATAAGAAAATTCCTTTACCCCGGACGGCGTTTCCGCCATAAACGAAAGCTTGACCACGCAGAATTCCGACGTGTAAAAATCGAGTTCGAGGATAGAATTTTCGTCGACCGCGCAACACGGTTCACTGAATTTATAGCTTATAAGTCCGCAGTGGGAATAAGCTCCGTAAATTCCGTTCGCGCCCTTAACGAGTTCGAGAAATTTCCCCTCTTCCACGAATATGCTTTTTTCGGAAGCGTTTTTATCGTAGAACGTAATACCGTCGAGTCCGTCTCTGCTCGAATAAATGAGATTGGATTTTTTCGACGAAGACGTTTCGAGGTTTTTATAAGCAAGTTTCGAACTGAGCGTGAGTCCGTTTTTATATCTGACTATCGCAAACGCAAATACTTTTTTCGTGCTTCCGTTTGCGACGTACTCGTACTTCATTTTTCCGTAATCGTCGTCGCCGACGAAATCACAGGAATTCCAATTTCTTATCGCGGGATTGATAACACCCTCGTTTATATACACCTTCGCGCTTTCGATTTTCAGTTTATCCGAATAATCGAGCGTTAAAGACAGAAGATTTCCGTCCTGCTCGACGGTTACTTCGGGGCATCTCGGAAATTCGTATTTCTTTATCCCGAACTGTCCGTAAAGGAAAAGTTCGACGTCCTTTTTGCAATAATCGTCGAGATACACGTTAAATCCCGGAGAAAAGTTGAACGCATACGGAACGTCGGCGCTTATTCTCGAAAGAGTGTCGAGCGATCTGTCGAAATCGTATTCCGTACTGTTTGTGGAAGTGAGGAACAGCACGGGGCATTTAACGTACTGAGCGTAAGCGTGCGCGTCCACGGCGGCTATGAATTTACGTCTTTCCTCGTCCATAACGATATCGGAATCGGAAAATTTGCAAACCCCTTTATAAGCCGACCAACCCGCGCCGAACATAAACACGGCGCATTTAACCCTGTCGTCGACGGCGGCAAGCTGCCATGCGATATTAGCTCCGTTCTTTATGCCGATAACTCCGACTTTTTTTACGGCGGGATTTTGTTCGAGCAAGAACGTCATAGCGTATCTCGTTGCCGCGACCCACTCGTACCAACAGGTTTCCTTGGCGCTTTTGTCTACATAGTCCATTCTTCTGCCGCGCATTTCGTAATTCGCATACGAAACGGCTTCGGGATAGACGGTATAATTTTCGGCATTATCTCTCTTTCCGTAAAGATCGACCATAAGAACGGAAAAGCCCATTTTAACATAGTCGATCACTTCTTCGTAATTTATCCTTTCTTTTATATCGGGGATATACAGAAGGCACTCGTGCGAAGAAGTGTCGTCGGGCGTGAAATACGTTCCGAATATACGAACCCTTTCGTTGCCGACTGCCCGTCCCGAAAAGAAAAAGTCTCTGTGAACGACGTTGTCGTAACGAATTTCGCTTAACATATTCGCTTTGGTAGGCATCGACGCGTCGAAACCTTCCCATAAGGATATTGGAGTTAAAATCACCGATTGTTCTATCATTGTCGCTCCTGATCGGAAGTTATAATATACCGAGTTTTATTATACTACATTTTTTTAAAATTTGCGACAAATATTAAGCGTTTTTTTGACTTTTTATAAAATTTTCCATAAATTTTTCTCATTTTTCCGAAAAACTTTCGGTTCGCAAACATAACACGGGGTTTGTAGATGCTTTAAGCATTGTATTTGTCTCTAAATTGTGACGATTTTATGAAATAACCGTTCGTCTATGTGGTTTTCTTTCTTTACCGCAACTAAATGTTGTGTTTGAAAAAAAACGATAAAAAACGACTTGCTTTTTTGTCGGATTTATAATATTATTAAAAGCACATTGAATTATTAAATACACGTTACATTCGGCGATACGAGTTAAACCCGTTGCCGATAAAGGGAGATTTTAATGTCTTTCTGCTCGTTTACAAAAGAATCGGTTAAAAATTCATCGACGGTAATCGACAACAAATTTATTTCCACTTACCTACCCGAAGCCAACGGGGACGCCGTAAAAGTATATGTTTACGGGCTTTTCATCTGCCAGGAATCGGACGACGATATTTCTTTCGAAAAATTTTGCAAAGACGTAAACATCGAACAATCCGCCGCTATGGATTGCTTTAAATTCTGGGAAGAATTAGGCGTTGTCAACGTTCTTTCAACCGACCCGTTTATCGTAAAATATCTGCCCGTTGCTTCCTCGAAACCGAGAAAATACAGCGCGGAAAAATACGGCGAATTCAACAAGGCGCTGCAAGTTCTGATTCCCGAAAGAATGATAACCACGAACGAATATGCGGCTTATTTTTCGCTTATGGAAGATAACGGCATAAAGCCCGAGGCTCTTTTAATGATAGTAAAATATTGCGTGGACTTAAAAGGCGGGGCGATCGGATGCAGATACATTCTTAAAGTCGCGGGGGATTTTATCGCAAGGGGCGTTACCACGACGACGAAAATAGAGAAAGAGCTTTCCGATTACTCGCTGAAAACAGGCGAATTCGCTACGCTTATGAACTATATCCTGCCCGGGAAAAAGCCGCAGATCGAAGATCTTAAAATGTTCGAAAAATGGAACAAACAACTCCTCTACGATATTGATACGATAATTTTTATCGCAAAAACGGCTAAAATTAAAAATATAGAAAAACTCGATAAGGAAATAGACGTTCTTTATGCAAGCAAGAAATTTTCCGAAAAGGAAATCGCGGATTACTATAAATCCAAAGCCGCCACTGCCGAACTTGCATATTCGATCAACCGTTCTCTTTCGGTTTACACGGAAGTTATAGACCCCGTTATCGAAAACTACGTTACGCCGTGGCTTAATATGGGTTACGACGGCGAAACGCTTTTATTCCTTGCGACTTACTGTTTCAAGAAAAACAAGCGTTCGCTCGAAGAGATGAACGATATAGTAGAAAAACTTTACAAAAACGGGCTTATCACTCTCACCGCGATTGCGGAATTTCTTAAATCGGTTTCGGCAGACGACGGTTTTATCAGAAAACTGCTCGAATCCGCAGGACTTTCGAGAAGACCGACCGAATGGGACAGGCAAAATTTAAAAATCTGGCGAAGCTGGAATTTCTCGGACGAGATGATTTCGGAAGCGGCTAAAATCGCCGTAGGGAAATCCAATCCTATGTCCTATGTGAACGCCGTTTTATCGGGTTGGAAATCCGAAGGTATTTTCTCGCCCGACAAAATCGTCCGCACGCCTGCCAAAAGCTCCGCAAGCGCGATCAAAACAAGAAATTACTCCAAAGAAGAGTTTGACAAACTTATCGACGATATCGACGATATCGAATTTTAAACAATATGATTTACGACAACAGACTTATCAAAGAAATTAACGACGAGCTTGCGGCGAGAAGGAAAAAAGCCGAAGCTGCCTCGGAAAGATATGCCGACGTTTTAAACGGAAACGAAAGCTATGCCAAATTAGAAAAAGAACGCGCCGCCGCTAAATTCGACTACTCCAAAGCCCGTTTTGCCGCCGACGAAAAAGCCGCGAAAGAAGCTTTCGGAAAAATCACGAAAGCCGAAGCGGAAATGAAGAAAATACAAAAATCTCTCGGCATTTCCGAAGAAATGCTTTCGCCGAGATATTTTTGCAAAGCGTGCAACGACACGGGATCTTTGCCGAGCGGCAAAAAATGCAAATGCTTTGAAAAGCTTGCCGCGGAAATAACGCTCGACGAACTCGGGATAGGCAAAAAAGAGTTTCCGTCTTTCGAAAAATCACGCAATCTTACCGAAAACGGACTTGACAAAATCTATGCTAAATTCCGCGGATTTTGCGATCATTTCCCCGCTACGAGCAAAAACGTTATCATTTCGGGAAGCGTGGGAACAGGCAAAAGTCATCTGACGGAATGCATCGCAGGCGAACTCACGAAAAAAGGATTCAACGTGGTATTTCTTTCGGCTTGTCAGCTCAACACGATATTTTTAACATATCACACTGCGCCCGTTTACGATAAATCGTTTTATATTTCCCTGCTTTCGGGTTGCGATTTACTTATTATCGACGATCTCGGAACGGAGCCGATTTACAAAAACGTTACGCTTGAATATCTTTTAACCGTCTTATCGGAAAGGAACGCAAAAAACACGCCGTATATCGTTACCACGAATTTAACGCAGGAACAACTTCTCGATCGTTACGGCGACAGAATTTTATCGAGACTGAACGATAAAAGACAAGGAATAAGGATAGAAATCAACGGAAAAGATTTACGCAGATTAAAATAAAATATCACAGATCAAGGGCTTCGGCAAACAAATTTGCCGAAGCCCGTTTTTTATCTCTTATTCGTTTCTTATTTATACTGATCGTCGTCGAGAATTCTTATAAATTCTTTCAGCGCGAAAGAATGCTCCGCGCCTTCTTTGCTGACGACAACGCCCGTCATACGAAGCGGTAATTTCGGCGAAGTTTTAATCTCCGAAAGTTCGCCTCTTTTTAACTCGTCGAGAATATATCTCCTCGGAATGCAGGCGATACCGAGACCGTTTTTAGCCATTTCTACAAGCATTTCAACGCTTCCGACCTCGAATTCGGGTGCGATTTTGATGTTTAACGATTCGAGGAAATTATAAATCTCTTTCGATGTCGCCGTGTTGTTATCGAGCATCAGAATTGGATAATTCGGAATATCTTTAAGCTCTATCGTCTTATCGAATAAATTGGAATATTTATCGCAAGCGACAAATATATCTTCGACTTCGCCCGTCTGCCCCGTAAGAAGAATATCCTTATCGTATACGGGAAGATTTATAAGCCCGACGTCGGCTTTGTTCTGCTTTATAAACTCAATCGTCTCTTTTGACGTGCTGTTTTTTAAAATTATGGTAACGTTAGGATATAATTCGTGGTATTTCTTGATATATCGCATCAAAAAGTGAGTGATATTCGTATCGGACGCGCTTATTCTGAGCGTACCCGTAGCGATATTTCTGCTCGCTTTGAATCTGTCTTCCGCATTGTCGAGCATTTTAAGAGCCTGTTCGACAATGGCAAGCATCTGAACGCCGCCCGTTTCCGTAAGCTCCATCCCTCTGCTGACTCTGTTGAAAAGCTTTCCGCCGAGTTGTGTTTCGAGTTGTTTTATCGCCTGCGAAACAGCCGGTTGGGAGATGTACAACTCCTCTGCGGCTTTGGTCAGGCTGCCGCATTTCGCGACGGTGTAAAACACCCTGTATAAATCGAGATCTACCATTTTATCCTCCTGTGAGGCTCATCCTTCGCGGACTAATTACTTACCCACGCAGAACTTGCCGAAAATTTCGTTTATAATCGCTTCGTTAGCGGTTTCGCCGCTTATTTCGCCGAGACTCGACCACGCGTTGGTTATGTCGATCGAAGCAAGATCCGCCGAAACAACGGAAAAACCGTTTATCGCTTCTTCAAGCGACTCAAATGCGTCTTTCAAAGCGATTAAATGTCTTTCTTCCGTTATAAAGTCCGCTCCCGCATCTATTTTACCGCCGAGAGCCTTTTGTTGCAATAAGTTTTTCAGCCCGTCTATACCGTCCCCGTTTTTCGCGGAAATATAAACGTCGCCTTTTATATCGTGATTTTTTGCTATATCGGTTTTGTTTACGACGATAATCCTCTCTGTTTCTTTTGTATCTTCGAGAATTTTATCGTCATCCTCCGAAAGGGGAACCGAGCCGTCTAAGGTGACGAGGCAGATATCCGCCGAACGAAGAAGTTTCAACGATTTTTCTATGCCGACGCTCTCGATTTCGTCTCCGCTTTCGCGGATTCCCGCCGTGTCGTAAAACGTATAACGCACGCCGTCGATATCGATTTCGCCTTCCACAGCGTCTCTCGTCGTACCCGCAACGGACGAAACGATCGCTTTGTCGTAATCCAAAAGTCTGTTTAAGAGCGAACTTTTCCCTGTGTTGGGTCTTCCCAAAATAACGACCTTTACGCCGTTTTTGATTTTCCTGCCCGTGCCGTATTTACTTATCATCGTCGAAATTTCGTCTCTCACTTCCGTTACGGACGCTAAAATTTCGTCGTAATTATCTTCGGTAACGCCTTCCTCGGGATAATCTATACCCGCGTTTATATAAGCGAGCGCGAAAGTAAGCTTGTCCTGCATATCGCATACTTTCCTGTAAAGCTTTTCTCTGTAAAGATAATACCCCGCTTTAACCTCGCCGACGCTCTCGCTGTTTATCATATCGATAAGCCCCTCGCATGAAGAAAGACTCATTTTCCCGTTCAAAAAAGCTATTTTCGTAAACTCGCCCCTCGACGCGGGAACGGCGCCGAGTTCGAAAGTTTTTTTAAGTATTCCCTGCGTTATGGCTATACCGCCGTGGCAATGAAACTCAATCATATCTTCGCCCGTATAACTTCTCGGCGCTTTGAAATAAACGCACATACCGAAATCGGTGAAAGTTCCGCCGTCGATTTCTCCGACATACATTTTATACGGTTCGAAATCGAAAACTTTCGTTTTTCCGAGAGGTCTGAACATTTTTTCGGCGATTTGCAAAGCATTTTCGCCGCTTACCCTTATAATCGCAACTCCTCCCACGCCCGGCGCGGTGGATATTGCGGAAATCGTTTTATTCATAATCAGAACAAAGAATCGGCGTCGTCGGAGCCGTTTCCCGTATTATTTTTCCCGTTGTCGGACGAAGAAAATTCGCCGAACGGATCGTTAGCGCTCGCGGTGTTATTCTGTTTGCCGCCCGAAAACTCGCCGAACGGATCATCGTCTTTCGAAGAAGCCGAACCCTGCGAATTAGCGGAAGATTGCGATGAAAAATCGGAAAACGGATCCGGATCGTCCGACGGAGAAGGACTCCCCGCGCTATTATTGTTACCGTTTCCGAAACCGCCGTTTCTTCCGTATGGCGTGTTGTAGCCGTAATAAAATCTCCTCTTTTCGAGTATCTCGTCGAAATTAACCGCAGTTTTACCCGAAAGAGCGAGCGTAAATGCTCCGAACACAAACGATGAACCCGTAATAACGGTAAAGATTATCGATAAAACAAGATGCGTTTTTGCGTTGAACGGCGCGTAAGTACGGAACAAATCCGAATAAAGCATAGCAATAAAAACAATATAGCCAAGCTTTGCTATATCCATAAGATAATTCAGGATTTCTAAAAGCGCCGCATTTTGAGGAAACATTTCTTCGGTAAGATAAGCCATTCCCGGCGCGGCTTTTTCGGCTTTTGAAAGTTGCGTAAATACGTTTACGGAATAGACCGCGTCCAGAGCCGCCGAACATAAAATAAATACTCCGACAGATATCACCGCGGCTATCGGATAAAAATTGTGTTTTTTAAACGCGTTGCAATCCGATCTGAGCTTCGATATCATAAACAACGCGTAAAACGGCACGAAACACAAAGCGGGCTTTTCAAAGCCTCTTTTTTTAGCCATTTTATACAATCCGAAAGATCTCAGTAAATAATAAACGGCAAATAGTATAAGCAGAGTGGACAAATAAAAAGCCAAGGACGTCATTACGCCGCCATAACCTATTCTCATGCCGTTATCGGAAGTGTCGTGAATTGCTTCGGATAAAACGTAAATGTATTGTAAAAAGAAATATATCATATTACTCCTTTATTTCGCTTGTGCGAATTTGATGCATTGCTCAGATAAAAATCGAAATGACGGCGATCAGAATCGCCGCGCCGAAAATTATGCAAGAAAACATAAAAGGCGATTTTTCGTTAAGTTTTCTGTATTTTTTACCTATTTTAAACAGTCTGTCGTCGTTCTCGCCGAAAGATTTCTGTTCGGCTTTAACATAATACGGAACCAAAACCCGTTCGCCGTTTTCTTCCTTTTCGTAATAAGTGATTTTTTCGAATTTGCCGACAGGCGATATCCCGAGAATTTCTTTTCTCTTCTTTTCAAACGCAAGTTTTCCGAAATAAATAATGCTTATCGTAAGAAATGCTACGCCGAAAAGTATCGTTGCCGCTTCCGTTACGGAAGAAAGATAAAGCGTTACGAACCCTTTTCCGAAATTCTGAATGAGTATGCCGTAAACAACCGAAAACAAGTTGTTGAATCCGTGCATAACAGAGCCTATAAGGTAATTGCCCGTTATCGTAACTACCGTACCTATCGCCAATCCCCCGATAAATTGCAGGATAAGCTGCGAGAAATTGCCGTGCATAAGCGCAAACGCGAGCGAAGACAAAACTATCGATGCTATAACGCCGAACTGTTCGAGTCCTCGCATTATGATTCCTCTGAAAAGCATTTCTTCGAATATCGCGGGACAAACCGTCGTTAAAACAATATATATAAGCGCAAAACCCGCCGAATACGGACTTAAATTGTTATCGGGAACAAAACCCTCTCCCAAAATCGTTTCGGCGTCCGAACCGAACCTGAGGTGCGCGTGATAAAACGACATCATTATTCCCATTATGAGGATAACAGCCATAAGCGTCTGTACGCCGTCGAATTTGGCAATGTAACCACCGCCGCGAAAAGGATTTGTTTTTCTTATCAGCGAATACACAAGCGCGACGAGAAAAATCGCGAGTTGCGAAATAAGAATGTTGACGACAAGATAGGCATAAACGTCGAATCGATACAATCTCCGAAGCGGTTCGCCTAAAATTTTCCCCGCAAAATACGACACTCCTAAAAAGACAACGAGAACGATTACATAAACTATTCCGCTGTCCAAAGCGTTGAATCTGTTAGGATTGTATGAACGCGATCTTTCCGCGTTGTTTTTCGAAAAATCGTTTACGGGCATTTATCTGTCCTTTTATCAAACCTTATATCTCGACATTATTTCCGCGATTCTGTTTTTAATATCCGAAACGGCTTCGTTTATCGGAACTTCGCCTTTAAACGATTTGTCTCTGTAACTTATTTCGGCAACGCCCTTTTCGCACGTCTTCTGACTGATAACCACTCTTATAGGAATACCGAAAAGATCCGCGTCCGCAAACATTGCGCCCGCTCTTATGTCTCTGTCGTCGTAAAGAACCTCTACGCCGTCGTCCGAAAGCTCTTTATAAAGCTTATCCGAAACGCCTTTAACCGTTTGGTCTTCGGATTGCAAACAACAAATTTCAACCTGCCACGGCGCGATAGGCATAGGCCAGATAGGTCCGTAGTTATCGTGCTGTTCTTCGCAGATAGTCGCGCAAAGTCTGCCGACGCCTATTCCGTAACAACCCATAATCGGATTTTTTCTCGTTCCGTCGCTGTCGACGTAGGTCATATTCATAGACTTAGTATACTTCGTTCCGAGCTGGAATATGTTGCCAACCTCGACGCCGCGTTTTAAAGTTATCGTCGGCTTGCCGCAAACGGGACAAATTCCGCCGTTATAAGCTTTCGCAACGTCTACGTATTCGACTTTGCCTACGTCTCTTTCAACGTTCATTCCGACAAAATGGTAATCCTTTTCGTTTGCCCCGCAAACAAAGCTTTCTATATTTTTAAGCGAACGATCGAAAACAAGTCTTGCCTTACCGTTAAACCCAACGGGACCGATAAATCCGGCTACGATACCTGAGTCCTCCGTTATACCGCTTGCAGGGTGAACTTCGGTTTTAAGATAATTACGAAGTTTTGTTTCGTTGACTTCGAGATCTCCTCTTATAAACACGATAACGTATTCGTCGGTAGTATTTTCCTGATATACGACGGCTTTACACATTCTCGTAGGTTCTACGCCGAGTTTATGTTTAAGCCCCTCGATCGTTTTTACGTTGGGTGTTTCGACTTTACGGAGATCTTCTTTTTTGCTCTCGACGTTATGAGTTATGCAATCTGCAACTTCTACATTTGCTTTATATCCGCAATTTTCGTCCGAGCAAATCGCGAGAGTGTCCTCGCCGATATCCGTTAAAAGCATAAATTCGTGAGAAACGCTGCCGCCCATCATTCCGCTGTCGCTTTTAACGGCGATAACGTTTTTCGCGCCCGCTCTCTTGTAAATGCGGACATATGCTTCATAACATTTCTGATAATATTCTTCGAGATCTTCCTGCGAAGTATGGAAAGAATAAGCGTCCTTCATAGTGAATTCTCTTACTCTTATAAGTCCGCCTCTCGCTCTCGGTTCGTCGCGGAATTTGGTCTGAATCTGATAGATCATAAACGGGTAATCGGTGTAGGAAGCGGCTATATCTCTCGCGAGATGAACGGCTGCTTCCTCGTGAGTCATACCGAGAACCATTTTCGTTCCGTTACGATCGGTGAAACGCGCCATTTCGCTGCCGATGCTCGTATATCTTCCCGACTCTTCCCACAAAGCCGCCGGCATTACCACGGGGAAAAGGACTTCCTGTCCGCCGATAGCGTCCATCTCTTCCCTTATTATCTTCTCGATTTTCATCATTATTCTCTTCGCGGGGTTGAAGAGAGAGTACGTCCCCGTACTCATATATTTCATATATCCGCCCTTCGTCATAAGAGCGTGACTTGCTATAACGCAATCCTTCGGCGTTTCTTTAAATCTTGCGCCGAGTAAGTTTCTTACTAACATTTTTCATTCTCCGTTAAGATTTTTCTATACCGTCTATTTTAATTCTTTATACGTCGACAAAATTTATTATAGTCATTTTTTTGTCAAAAGTAAAGCGATATAAAGGTTATTGGCTGAAAATAAAGTAAAAGTATGCTTTTAAATTCCGACCGAAAGCGAGATAAGCAAAAGAATTTCCGAAATAAGCGTATTTACCTGTCAATTCACTTGAAAAAAAATCGGAGAAAATGTATAATGTTATGCGACGAATAGAAATTATTCCCACGATAGGAGAAACAAATGGACGTTAATCAACTTGCTGTAAACACGATCAGAGTTCTTTCCGCGGAAGCAATCGAGAAAGCCAAATCGGGACACCCCGGTCTTCCGCTCGGAAGCGCGCCGATTGCCTACGCTCTTTTTTCCAAACATTTAAAATTCGACCCGAAATGTCCCGCATTTACCGACAGAGACAGATTTATTCTCTCCGCAGGTCACGGTTCGATGCTTTTATATTCGCTCCTTAACCTTTTCGGATACGATTTGCCGATGAGCGCGATTGAAAATTTCCGTCAGTTCGGTTCGAAAGCGCCGGGACACCCCGAATGGAGCGTTACGCCGGGCGTTGAAACAACGACCGGACCTTTGGGACAGGGAATCGCAAACGCAGTCGGTATGGCGATTGCCGAAACTCACCTTGCCGCCGTGTTCAACAAGCCGGGATATAACGTCGTCGACCACTACACTTATGCTCTTTGCGGAGACGGTTGTATGATGGAAGGCATCGAATATGAAGCCGCTTCTCTCGCAGGTACTTTAAAACTCGGAAAACTTATCGTTTTATACGATAAAAACAATATCACTATCGAGGGCGATACGGACGGAGCTTTCACCGAAGACGTGGGTAAACGCCACGAAGCGCAAGGTTGGCAGGTTCTTTACGTGAACGACGGAAACGACGTCGAAGCCGTTTCCAAAGCTATCGCAAAAGCGAAAAAAGAAACTGAAAAGCCGTCGCTTATTATCGTCAGAACGGTTATCGGTTACGGTTCTCCCAAAGCCGGTTCCGCCGAAGCTCACGGCGCGCCGCTTGGCGAAGAGGGAATCAAGGCGTTGAGAAAGAACCTCGGCTATGATTATCCCCCGTTCACCGTTCCCGGAGAAGTCAAAAAATATCTTCATAAATATATTACAAGAGGCAGAAGAATAAGAAAAGAATGGGAAAAACTGTTCGACGCGTATATGAAAGAATACCCCGAACTTGCCGATAAATTCCTCCTCTATCTTTCGGGAGACACGCCCGACCTTCTGAACGAAAAACAACTTTTCGAATTCACGAAACCCGAAGCAACGAGAAACACAAGCTCGAAAGTTCTGAACGAACTTTCCAAAATAATTCCTAATCTCGTCGGCGGAAGTGCCGATCTCGGTCCTTCGAACAAGTCGGTTATGAAAAACAGGGAATACTACTCCGCTACAAACCGTGCGGGTTCGAACTTCCATTTCGGAATAAGAGAACACGCTATGTCGGCTATCTGCAACGGCATATCTCTTCACGGCGGACTTAAACCCTACTGCTCGACGTTCTTTGTTTTCTCCGATTACATGAAAAACGCCATGCGTCTTTCCGCGCTTATGAAGCAGAACGTAACCTACGTTCTCACGCACGATTCGATAGGCGTCGGCGAGGACGGACCTACGCATCAACCCGTCGAACAACTTGCGGGTCTTCGCGCAATCCCCGGAATGAAGGTTTTCCGCCCCGCGGACGGAAAAGAAACGGCTTACGGCTGGATAACGGCGCTTAACGACCTCGGTCCCACCTGTCTTGTTCTTACGCGCCAAAATCTTCCGCAATACGAAAATTCGGGCGACGGTGCGCTTAAAGGAGCGTATATTCTTTCCGATTCGGCTAAAAAACGCCCCGACGCGATATTGCTCGCAAGCGGTTCGGAAGTCGAACTTGCGATGAATGCCAAAGACGCTCTTTTGAAAGAGAATATCGACGTAAGGGTCGTTTCCGTTCCCTGTATGGAACTTTTCGATAAACAAACCAAGAAATACAAAGAAAGCGTTCTTCCCTCTTCCGTAAGAGCGAGAGTCGCAATCGAAGCGGCTACGCCGTCACCCTGGTATAAATACGTAGGTTTAGACGGAGACGTTCTCGGCATGACGACTTTCGGCGCCTCGGGGCCGTTCGACGATCTTTTGAAACACTTTGGATTTACCGTCGAAAACGTTGTCGAAAAAGTCAAAAAAGTAATTAAAAAATAATCTTTAATATTAAAATATGCGGGAGCGTTTTTATCCGAAAATGGATTAAAAACGCTCCCGCATTCATATAAAAACTTTTAAATTTTTCTTATTTTAACATACTACCCGACTCGTAAAGAAACAAAAACACAACCGAAATCAGAATAAAAACACCCCCTGCGATAAGCGGCGCCCACGTTCTGAATTTTTTACGATTTTTTGTTTTTCTCTCTTTATATGCGGCGTAATTTTCCTCTTTTTTCAACCTTCCGCCCGGAATAAACGATAAAAAAGCTCTTTTTAAGCCGTAAGCTATACCGTCGAAAAAACCGCCTGCGGAAATCTTGTACAACACACCGAAGCCCGAAAGCAAAATTCCCGGGACAAAAAAACCGTCGGCAAGCGTGCCGAATATCTTTCTTTTGTCCGTCATTCCGAAAATTCCCTGAGCGGCTATTATCCACAAGCACAACCCCGCCGCAACGGCAAAATAAACCGAATATGAAATTATAAGCGACCTTGTCTCTTTTTTTTCAATTTCGGCTCGTTTTACGGCAGCGTGTTCCTCGGCAGGCGATACCGCGCTTTGATTTGCTTTATTATTTTTTTTCGGCGTTTCGAATGCCGTTTTCTCCGTTGCTTTGTCGTTTCGATTTTCGAAAAAATCGCAATTAACGGACTTATCGGCGGACTTATTAAGATTTTCGTCCGCCGCTTTGTCCGATTTGAAATTGTCGTTTATCACGTTCAATCGTCCTTCTTTTCGCTTCCGCAAGGATTATCTTCGGCTAAAATTGCTTTGTATTTAGCTTCTTCCTCGTCGTTGCAGTAAACGAAATGCCCGAGAGCGACTTCTCTCATAGACGGTTTGTTTACCGTGTAATCGTGTTCGGCGATCGGGTTGTAAGTTATTCTTACTCTCGATTTTTCCGAATGCGGATCGGGAAGCGGAATTGCCGACAAAAGCGATTTCGTGTACGGATGAAGAGGATGAGCGAAAAGTTCATCCGAGGTCGTGAGTTCGACCATTTTTCCGTAATACATAACGCCGATACGATCGGAGAAATATTTAACGACCGAAAGATTGTGCGCTATGAACAAAATCGTAAGTCCGAGTTTATCTCTTAAATCGTTAAGAAGGTTTATAACCTGCGCCTGAATGGATACGTCGAGCGCGGAAACGGGTTCGTCCGCGATGATCATCTCGGGATGCATAATAACCGCTCTCGCAATACCTATTCTCTGTCTCTGACCGCCCGAAAATTCGTGCGGGTAACGACCTGCGTGTTCTCTGACAAGACCTACCGTTTCGAGAATTTCGTATACCTTTTCGTCGATATATGCCTTATCCTTTATTCCGCTTATAACGAGACCTTCGGAAATTATCTCTCTTACGGTCATTCTCGGGTCGAGCGAAGCGATAGGATCCTGGAAAATCATCTGAATTTGCGTCGTAAGTCTCGATTTTTTAGCTATTCTGAGCCTTGTTTTATACTCTTTTTCAACTTTCTTTAAAGCTTCGGGATCGTTTTCCGCGGCTTTCAATTTCGGAGCGTATTCCGCTTCAACCTGCTCGGTGAGCTTGTCGGCATGATCTCTGTCGCAATGCTTATGGTCGTGAACCGCGCTTGCGATAAGTTTCTTCTGCTCCGCTACGAATTCGTTAAGCTCTTTCGTAAGCTTTTCAATCTCGGCAGCCGATTTTTCGGCAAGCTCGGGATTGTTTTTCGCTTCTTCTTTAAGACCTTTGATTTTTGCGGAAATTTCTGTTCTTTTCTGCTTTATAGCGTCCTTATAGGACTTCGTGCCTGCGCAAACTCTTACGCCTTTATAATACACGCTGCCCGAAGTTATATCGTAAAGCTTGATTATCGAACGACCCGTTGTGGTTTTTCCGCAACCGGATTCGCCGACGAGACCGAATACTTCGCCTTTCTTTATTTCAAAATTTACGTCGTCGACGGCTTTGAGCTGTTTTTTGCCCATTTTGAAATACTGGCAGAGATGCTCTACTTTGAGCAAAACTTCATTATTGTTTTCCATCTTCTCCGCCTCCGAATTTTTCTTTCATTCTTGCGATACGATTAGTTATAACCGCAGGTATTTCCACCTTGGGCGCGTCCGGATGCAAAAGCCAGGTTGCGGCGTAATGCGTGTCCGAAATTTTAAACATCGGCGGCTGCTGCTCGAAATCGATTTGCATTGCGTATTTATTTCTTTCAGCAAACGCGTCGCCTTTCGGCGGGTAAATCATATTCGGCGGAGTGCCGGGGATTGCGTCGAGCTTCTCGTTCGTATCGAGGTCGGGCATCGACGACAAAAGCGCCCACGTATAAGGATGACGGGGATCGTAGAATACGTCGTCCGCCGTTCCCGTTTCAACGATCTTTCCCGCATACATAACCGCAATTCTGTCTGCCATATTCGCAACAACGCCCAAATCGTGAGTTATGAATATTACGGAAAGATGCCTTTCTTCTTTAAGTTTGTTGATAAGCTCAAGAATCTGCGCCTGAATGGTAACGTCCAGAGCCGTCGTCGGTTCGTCGCAGATAAGTATGTCGGGATTTGCGGCAAGCGCGATAGCGATAACTATACGCTGTCTCATACCGCCCGAAAACTCGAAGGGATACTGATTGTATCTGATACGCGCTTCGGGTATACCGACTTCTTCCATAAGTTTAAGAGCTTTTGCTTTCGCAATCTTCGGCGTAACCTTGTAAACGAACGCCGAAGCCTGCTCTTTAAGGTAATCGATTATAGCGACCATTGCCGTCTGATAATCGAAGTCCTTGACGGCAAGCTGTCTTTCGTAATTTGCCTTTAAGTTTTCGAGAATATGAATAATTTCTTCGCGCTGAACGTCGAGATCTATAAGCGAAGCGGGAACGACTTTCCAATCGGGTTCTTTGCCTGCAGCAACGAGTTTATCTCTTTTTGCCGTCTGCTTATCGAAACGCGCCTGTTCCTTGGGGTTGTTCTTTATCGCGGCGAAAAACTTTGCGACCGCCATATTTATAGACGAAGTAAAAGTATATTCCGTGCTGTTTTTGATAATTTCGAGCTTATCGATTGCAAAAACCACGTCTTTAGCAAGATCTTTAACGACGGTTTTCGCTTCACTTTCTTCAATCAATTCTATATTGAAGAATTCGATTGCTTTATCGATTTTCGGTAATAATTCGCGTTTTTTCTCAAACGAAACTTCTCTCGAATTACGAAGAGCGTTAGCCCCTTTATCGATAAATTCGAGCATAAACTCTTTGTCGAGATATTCTCTCGTCATTTTCGTAAGCTCGTCTATCGGCATATCGTCGAGATTCGCATCGGGATTACGCATCATATAATATCCGAGCGTGAAATAGTTCGGTTCGGGGCGGTTAGCCGCTTTATCCAGAATCGAAGAAATTTCGCCGAGGGCTTTGAGACATTCTGCCGAAACTTCTTTTGCCGCACCTTCGCGATTACATTCGCTTTCCAAAACCGCAAGAGTCGCTTTCAAAGTATCGTCCATCACAACGATATCGGGGTGAACGGTATCTTTTATTCTCGTTAAAACGCTGCGGACGAAATGCTTTGCGTCGACGGCCTGCTTTCTTTCGATAAGGAAAAGGAAGTTGTCGATATCCTCTTTAAGCTCGACCGTAGCGCGGTGAATGGCGTTGTAATTTCTTTCGAGATTACAGCTGTTTACGCAAAATTCGTTAAACGTTTTGCACTGCTCGTTGTTGGCTGCCTTTTCCTGTTCGCTCGACGCTACGACATCCATATGCTCGTTAAGAATTTTAAGCGTCGTATTAAAAAGTCCCCTCGCGTTTCTCTGGCTTGCTTTTCCTTTTAAAATCATCGCTTCCGTAAGCTGTTTTCCTATTTTCATAATAGGATTTAAGCTTGACATAGGATCTTGGAAAATCATAGCTATTTTATCGCCGCGGATTTTATGAAACTCTTCTTCGGAAATTTTTAATAAATCTTTCCCGTCGTAAATTATTTCGCCGCTTTCAACAATCGCATTATTGGCAAGAATACCTATTACCGCTCTGTTTGTTACCGATTTACCCGAACCGGATTCGCCTACGATAGCGAGAGTTTCGCCCTTATAAAGATTAAAATCGATACCTCTGACGGCTTGCACTTTGCCCGCGTCGGTTCTGAAAGAAATTTTTAAGTTTTTAACTTCTAATTTAACTTCTTTTTCCATTTTTAGCCCTCCGAACCGCGAAGCGACGGGTTAAACGCGTCTCTCAAACCGTTTCCGAACAAGTTGAAACTAAGCATTAACAAAACAAGGAATACCGCGGGGAATAACGCAACGTACGGAGCGACAAGCATATCACGCTGACCTGCCGCAAGCATTGTTCCGACGCTGGTTATATTACCCGCTTCCAGGTTTATAATACCGAGATACGAAAGGTTCGTCTCCGAATATATCATCGAAGGTATTACAAGCGCGCAACTTGTAACAAGCGTTCCTATCGCGTTCGGGAAAATATGCTTGAACATAATACGCGTGTTTTTAGCTCCTAACGTTCTTGCCGCAAGAACGTATTCCTGATTTTTATATCTGTAAAACTGCATACGCGTCGTTGCCGCCATACCTATCCAGCCCGTTGCGAAAAACGCAATAAACAGAACAAGCGCCTGACTCGAAGTTCCCATATGAAGTTTTAAAAGAGTTATTATAATCATTGTAGGAACAGCGCTTAATATATCGCTTATACGTTCCATTATAAGGTCTACTCTTCCGCCGAAATATCCGGAAACCGATCCCCATATCGCGCCGATCAAAAGGTTTACCGCCGCAACAACAACGGCGAACAGGAACGAAAATCTCGCGCCGGAGAAAAGACAAGCAAAAATATCTTTACCGCCGGAAGTCGTACCGAAAATGAAGTTTGGTTCTGTTATTCCGTCTTTTAAAACCTGCGAGTGATAATAAGTATAATATTCGTAGTAGTACGCCCTGACCTCGACGCCGCCGTCTACTATTCTGCCGTAAACGTAATGCGCGGGTTCGCCGTCTTTAGTTATACCCTCTTCGCCGGCGATTCGTATAGAGTCGTATTCGGCTGCAAGAAGCGGCTTACCGTCCGACTCCTTATAAGTCCAGTAGTTAAGAATAAGATTTCCGTCTGAATCCAATATCGGCTGAATTTTTCCGCCCACAACTTTTGTCTTATAGTAAATATTCGGGCGTTCTTTATCCTGAATTGTCTGCGGTCTGTCGGAAAGTTTCACCACGGGATACAAAATCTGTCTTCCCGTTTCATCCTGATAACGCTGAATATCTTTATATTCTTCCATCGTTATCACTTTATATTTCTTACCGAAACCTACTCCGTAATAAGTGTTGTAACGATAAGTGTAAGTGCCGTCTTTTTCGGTGTATTTGTTGTTTTTTACGACGAGATTCCCCGTTTCGAGACCTACCGCATAGTCCTCGAAATAACCTACGAAACCTACTTTTTTAACTCTGCAACCGTCCCAGAAGTTTGTATTCTCAAACAACTTGAGCTTAGGACTTATGGTCGAATAATTCGAATCGTAGTATGAAGGCGTATATTGAGTCAAAAACGGACAGATTATCGCCATAAGTATAAGACACATAACGACGATACCGCCGACTACCGCGCCTTTATTTTTGGAGAAACGATTGAATGCGTCGCGGAAATATCCGATCGGCTTCGTTTCCAATTTCATATCGTGGGTGTAATCGTTTTTATCCACGAATTTAAATTTTTCCTTAGGGATGTTATTCATTTCGTATGCCATATTATCTCGCCCCCATTCTTATTCTCGGATCGATGAAGCCGTAGGAAATATCGACGACGATACCCGCCGTAAGACTTACTAAAGTGTAAAAGCCCGATAAAAGCATAAAGAAATCGTAATCCTGGAAGTTAATCGAATTAAGATACAACCCTCCGACACCCGGAACGGAAAACATACTTTCTATAATGAGCGAACCTGACAAAACGGCAACGAATTCCGCAAGTATGGACGGGAAAATTACCACCATCGAGTTACGCATTGCGTGTCTGAATGTTGCCTGTCCTTTCGTAAGACCTTTCGTACGCGCAAGCAACATAAATTCGCTCGTTAAAACTTCCGACAATTCGGCACGCGTAGAACGGGCGTAACCCGCTATCGAGCCAAAACTTAACGCAAATACCGCGGGAAGCATAGACCGAAACATCTCGGGAGTGAAATAATCAAATCCCTTGTTCATCGTTATCGGAAACCAGCCCCATTTGAAGCACATAAAATACTGAATAAGGAGACCCATTATAATCGACGGAACGGAAATAAGCAAAATTATAACGACGTTTATAACCTGATCCTGCCATTTGTTCTTTTTAAGCGCGGCAAAAATGCCAAGACCCAAACCTATGGGAACACCTAAAATCGTCGAATACAGGTTAATCAGAATCGTAGGAGGAAGTTTTTCTATGAAAACGTTCCACACGGGCTGATTGAGGTATTCGCCGTAAGTCGTGGCTATACCGAAATCGCCTTCGGTAAAAATCCTTGTAAGATACGACCAGAGCTGAGATAAAATCGGCACGCGATCGTACGTTATAATTCCGTTTGTGCCTTTAGCGACGTTTTGTATGTATCCGCGCGCTTCGAGCTGTTTATACGGTATGAGCGGGTCGCTGTTTGGTCCGCCCTGCGTAACAATAATGGGCAAAAGTTTAATTAAACAAAAGCACATGATCATAATTATTGCAAACGTTAAAATCATAAGACCTAAACGTTTCATAACATATTTGAACATATACATAGGCTGTGTCTCCTTATTCTGAGTCGTATTATTATGTCTTTACAACATTTTATCCGCAAAAACAAGTGTTGTAAAGAGATAATAATCGAATACGAAAAACGACGGCGGGCGAAAAACACTTCGTCCGCCGCACGTTTGTTATTTTATGTTTTGGTTGACAACCGACTATTACTCAGCTTTCTTATATTCGTTGGTAAGGTCGTTGTTATGAGCAGCAACATATTCCGCCCATTCTGCATCGGTATAATTTACAACAAGGTATCTCATTCCGCCGTAACTCATAAACGTGTTATAGTCATAAGAGATATTGCTGAATTTCGGGCTGGAAAGCTCGCCGTTGTATTCGCCGATAAGCATTATCGAATATGCTTTCTGAATAACTTTCTCTTCGAGAGCGGCAAGAACAACCAATCTTGCGCTAGCAGGCGCATAACCCGCATCCCAGTTATAAACTTCGGTATCGCCATTGGCTTTATCAGCTAAACCGTTAAGGCACTTATACCAGTTGCACAAACTCATCGTTATGGTCTTACCTGCGCCTTCATAGTCTCCTGCAGGCATCGTAAGAGTCATATTTTCATTCTTCGTATCCCAATACGCATGATAGTTAAGGGAGTTGTCGGGATCTACGAAGGAACCTGCGATATCGAACGGGTTGAACGGGTTACCGCTGAAACCGTAGCCGAAACCGATCTGAGTTGCGCCGCTTCTGAACGCGTCGGACCACTTGCTTCCTGCCGAGGCGTCAAATGTAAGAGTGATCTTACCTTCGAGTCCGGTGCCGGCGCAAAGAGTGTTCAAAAGATCCTGAACGTACTGGCAACGCTGACGCTGTTTAGCATTATCTATCGACGAACCGTAAACAATGGTAATACCCTTGCTTGCGTCATAACCATAGAATTCCGCATTTGCAACGAGTTTGTCATAAGCAGTTTTAATAAGTTCCTTAGCCTTAACGGGGTTGTAACCGGTCAAAGCTTCATATGCGTCATCAAGCGAAGCTCCGGTAATTTCACCGCCTGACCACTTTCCGTCTGCGCCTTTAGTAAAGCCATATGCGCGAAGCAAACCTTCTTTAGCTTCTACAGTATCTCTGTAAACGCCGCCGTTTTCAACATCGTAGTAATACTGGCTGTTCATAAGACCGAAGCAGGCAACGGAAGTACCGGGCCAGATCTTTTCAACAACGTCGCTTCTGTTAAGAGAAAGCGAGATAGCCTGTCTGAATTCGTCGATTGCGAGAATTCCGTTATTGTTACCGCTCTTCTTTAATACGTTAAGATCGCTGAAAAGCTGCATACCGAACGTACCTGTTCCGGGCGTGTAAACGACATATTTCGAATGCATATAATCATTGATATGCTCGCTGTCGAGCGCAACGCCGTCGATTTCGCCTGCAAGGAATTTCATCCAGTTCTGGCTGGCTTCTTCAACTTTTTCACATTCGATCTTTGTTACGTTATACTGATTCTTATACTCTTCAAGTCCATAACCGAACCAGTTGTCGTTTTTTACAAGGGTGTAAGCTTTACCGCTCTGGAAAGATTCGAGTTTGTAAGGACCCCAGCTTGCGGTCGTATCGAGACTCGAATTGTAGTTACTTGTCCAAAGAGTGGAACCTGCCGCAGGAGCTATTTTGCTCTTTTCGTATTTTGCTTTGTGAACAAGCGGAAGCGACTGCATATAGTAAGCCGCAAGGTACGAAAGCGAACCGTCGTCTTTAAGGAACTTATACGATTTATCCATCAAAATAACAAAGGAATAGTCGTCAACCTTATAGAAACCTACCTCTTCGAAAGTAACGTCACGATCGTTGTTGACTACCTTGTAAGCAAGGCAAGCCTGGTAGCTTCCGCCGACATCGACATATCCTTTATACCCTTCAAAAAGTGCTTTTGCCGTGAATGCGTCTTCCGCTTTTCCGGCTGCCCACGCGTCGGGAGTATCGTAAACGGTCTCATCGGTTATGGGAATCCACTGAGGAGCCGCGTTTCCGTCTTTATCTACATACCCGCTTGCACCCCACAAACTATATACGTCAAGGTAAAGAGTCTCACCTGCCGCAATTGCAGCGTCGGCGCTTTCGTACTTAGTTCCTACAGAAGGATAAGTTTCAGCCTGATTTTTATTGAAATAAGCTTTAGCCCTCTTTACCTGAAGTGTATTGTAGTAAGTATCTGCACGATAGTTAAGAAAATCGGGATCGAGCTGAGCCTGCATGGAATAAACGAAATCGTCTGCCTTGATCGCCGTTCCGTCGTCCCATTTAAGATCCTTTCTTAAAGTAATCTGCCAAGCGTATCCGCCGTCGGCTTTCTGCTTATCGGTGTAACCCCATTTAGCGTCAACCGTAGCGGTTACGTCTTTAAGATCGGTAGCCGCAAGATAATTGGTGGTGTAACCGCCGGGAACGATTGCGTCTACGTTAATGCTTCCGTCGGCATTATATTTGCCGCCTTTTGCATCGTCGAACTTATAATCGTATTCAAAGAACCCGGACATAATGTAATTCAAAATCTGGATATCGTTGTTATCCTGATAGGTAAGTTCGTTCCAGTTACTCGGCATGGTTGCCGTAGTAGTGTGGTAAGTACCTTTCTTGATTACGGCAGGAGTTACGCTGTCCGGAGTCGATTCGGAAGTTTTCGTGGACTCACCGGCCGACGTCGAATCGGAGTTTCCGCCGCAATTTCTTACCGACAACACAATAGTAAGCGTAAGAACAGCCGCAACTACTACTGCGATGACAGCAAAAAGAATTGACTTTTTTTTCATTGTTTGCCTCCATAATAAATTTTATCGCATTTTAATTTCTGCGACATTTAAAATTTTATTCAACAACTTTTCGCTTTCAATTATCCTTTGTTGTGACGAGTCACCCCAAAAAACGAAAATCGTTTTGATAATTTATGCATTTCCCGCTGATTTGAAAATACATTGCACTACTTTGATTGTTGAATTTACGAGTATTTTATCATAATACTTTCATCTTGTCTACTGTATTCGAGTCGTTTCTATATTAAAAAAACTTATACCCCCTATAAAATACACGTTTTTATGGGCTTTTTTATAATTTTTCATTTATTTTATACGGTATATAAATAATTATAAAAGTTTTTTGCATATTATGCATTTTGCGCCGACTGATGAGGGGTTTTCCCTGGTAAATCAGAATTCTCGCGGGCGGGCGATCATTGATCGCCCCTACTTATCGTTTATCTATCAATGCTTTTTTGTATTATTTTTCTTGCCTTCCCCTGTCGGGGAAGGTGGATTTTGCTCGCGCGAGCGGGCAAAAGACGGAAGAGGACAACCGCAAAGACCGAAAAAACAATTGAAAAACATAATAGGACAATCAGCAAAGACGAAGAGGACAAAAACGGCTTAGATAAAACAAAAGAAAGCGCGGGCGGTCAACGACCGCCCGCGTACATATACGCATATTAACATATAACATTATTTGGATATAAATCCGATCATCCGGGCAAATATCGCCTGCCCCGAAAATCAAATTTACATTATTCGAACTCTTATTATATTATGTCAATAAATTTTAACGGGAATATACAACCTTCCCGCCTACTACGGTATACATTACCTCGTAATCGGAATTCAAAACCGTGAGATCTGCTCTCTTGCCGACTTCGATAGTGCCTCTGTCCGCTAAAACGCCAATATTCTTTGCGGGATTGTACGTCGCAAAATCTACCGCGTCCGTAAACGCAACTCCGACTTTTTCCACAAGGTTCTTTATCGCGACGTTCATTTTAAGTACGCTGCCCGCCAAAGTGCCGTCGGCAAGCCTTGCTTCGCCGTTCTTAACGAAAACTTCCTGTCCGCCGAGTTCGGATTTGCCGTCGGGCATACCTTTCGCTCTCATAGCGTCGGTTATAAGCGTGTATTTATCGTGCGGTTTGTTTTTGATAACGAGCTTTATCGCGGGAACGCTCACGTGAATGGTGTCGCAAATCATTTCGCAGTTAAGCTCGTCTAAAAGCATTGCCGCGCCGACAACGCCCGCTTCTCTGTGATGAAGACCGGTCTGCGCGTTGTAAGTGTGCGTAACGTTGGTCGCGCCCGCCGCAACCGCCTTAACCACGTCGGCATACTTTCCGCCCGTGTGACCGACAGAAGCAACAACGCCTATATCTTTAAGGTGTTTTATAAGTTCGAGACCGCCGTCTACTTCGGGGGCAAGAGTTACGATTTTTATCGCGTTACCGCTGGCTTTGTTGTATTCGTCGAAAACTTTTGCGTCGGGAACGGCAACGTATTCGAGCGGCTGCGCGCCTACATGCTTGGGAGAGATAAACGGCCCTTCGAGGTGTACGCCGAGAACTTCCGCGCCCTTGTACTCCCCTTTCGCTCTTATCTCCTTAACGGCTTTCATTGCTCCCGTTATGTTTTCTTTGCTCTGAGTCATGGTCGTTGCAAGGAAACCCGTCGTTCCCTCTCTCGCGACATACTCCGAAATAGTCTGCAACGCTTCGACGGTTCCGTCCATCGCGTCGGATCCGCCCGCGCCGTGGATATGCTCGTCGATAAATCCGGGGAGAACTACCCCGTCCGTTTCGAAAATCGGTTCTATATCGTCGCCGTTATCGCCGATATAAACTATTTTGCCGTTTTCGATACCGATATTAGTCGTTACGACGCCCACGTTCTTTATATACGCTTTAACGTTTTTTAATCCTTTCATATTTTTCTCCGAAATCAAGCGAAATTTTATTTGTGTTTTATTTGATAAGTTCTGCCGCCGCTTCGTCGCATACGAGTGTGCAGTCGGGGTGGAGCTGTAAAATACTTGCGGGAACGTTTTCAGTTACCTCGCCTTTAACAAGACCGTAAACCGCCTTGGCTTTGTTCGCGCCGTTCGCAAGGATAAGGATTTTCTTCGCGTTCATAATGTTTTTAAGACCCATAGTAAACGCCTGACGGGGAACTTCGTCGATACTCTTGAACAATCTCGAATTGTCCTTTATCGTGCTTTCGGTAAGATCGACGATATGCGTAACGCTTCCGAAAGGAGTTCCGGGTTCGTTGAAAGCGATGTGTCCGTTCGAGCCGATTCCGAGAACCTGAATATCCTGCTGCATGGTTTCCAAAAGAGCATTATATCTCGCGCATTCCGCTTCTCTGTCCGCCGCTTTGCCGTTCTCGATATTGGTATTTTTCAAATCTATATCAATATGATTGAAAAGATTGTCTCTCATAAAGTAAACGTAACTTTGATCGCTGTTCACGTCAAGACCCGCATATTCGTCAAGGTTTACCGTTTTGATTTTCTTGTAGCTCGTTCCGTTTTCGTTGTGGTCTTTTATCATATTTTTATAAAGACCGATAGGCGTGGAACCCGTTGCAAGTCCGATAACGGCTTCGGGGTTGGATTTTACTACGCCAGCCATAACTTCAAAAGCTTTTTTGCTCATTTCATCGTAATCTTTCGTTATAATTACTTTCATTTTTCGTTTCTCCTTATATATTTACCTTATATAAATATTACGGGAGGGTAAAATCCTCCCGTAAAACAATTATTTCGTTTTGTTTGTTGCGGCAAGAGACGCGGCGGCGATACTCTGCCCCACTCTCCTGTTCTTTTCGTCCGGCATTTCGATTCTGAATTTAAGTTCGGGATATTCCTCCGCCAGAATCTTGTTCGCTCTTTCCATAATTACGTTACCGCCCGCGCCGCTCGTTACTCTTCCGAGCAAAAGCACGTGTTTGATACCGTAAAACATAGCGTAATAAGGCATAGTATGACCGAGATAGGTTCCGATATCCTCGTAAATCTGCTTGGCGAGAGGATCTCCGTCCGCCATCATCTTCTGAACGACTTTAAGCTTTT
Organism: uncultured Clostridia bacterium; assembly: GCA_934247225.1. GTDB lineage: Bacteria > Bacillota > Clostridia > Christensenellales > Borkfalkiaceae > UBA10281. The sequence goes on along the minus strand of CAKQJE010000013.1, from coordinate 2,767 downwards.
CCGCGGGGCTGAGCGTTTCGTCAAACTTATACCCGCCCATTTCGGCAAGCTTAATTACGCTGTCCTGCGAGAAATACTTAACGCCGCAGCCGTAATCTCCGCTCCATTCGTCGACCATAGACTCTTTATTGTAATCTACGGGTACGAAAGCAAGCTCGGAAAGCCAGCCGTTGAGACCGCCGTTTTTATTGATATATCCTACAGCTTCGCTCGTTCCCATAGCGATACCGAGAACGCTGTCGTCGTTCAAGTCGATCGCCCCCGCAAGAGCAGTTACGTCGCCGTCGTTCGCAACTTCGAGCGGAATGTTTTCGCCGAGTTCTTTCGCGACGTCGATATACATCGTTTTAACTTTCTTTTCGAAATCTTCGTCGTTTACCTTAAGGAAAAGCGAGGCGACCATAATTTTGTTGTTTACGTATACGCCCGCGGAAGAAACGCCGATCGCGTCCACTCTCGGCATTTTGGAAGCCGCAGTTCTGAACGCCGTGAGGATTTCGTTATAATGATAGTCGGGATCGGAATTGATTTTCGGAAACCATACGACTTCTTCGCTGTAAACGACTTTTCCGTCCACAACCGCGCTGACTTTTCTGTCGCTTCCGCCTGCGTCGAAACCTATTCTGCAACCGTCGAGATGTCCGCCGACGGAAAGAGAACATTTCTTTTCGTTCGGGAAGTTCTTTTCGTCGCACAAAACGACTTCGAAAGGCTTTTCGTAAACTCTTTCCATAAACTTCTTATCGAAAGCTCTTAAACCGTCGTCGGTGTAAGCGGCTTTTATATAATCGTATACGGAGTCGTCCCCCGCAAGATATATTTTATATCCGCCGACAAGCCACAAAATGGTTTTGACGAGTCTTTCCGCCATACGGTTGTTCTCGCCTGCGTGTTTTGCGTCGGCAAAAATTTTATATTCGTAAACATAGTTATATCCGTCGTTTCTTTCGACGCATATTTTAAGCGTTTTATTATCCGCCTTTTCGACTTCCGCAGAATACTTTTTAAACTCCGCGTACATCGGTTGGAAATTTTTATCCAGAACGGGTACATATTTCATAGAATAGTCCTCCACATAATTTATGCAAATATATTATATACCTATTTTTATAAAATGTGAATAGAAAATATTACATTTTATTTGCAAAATCTTGCGTAAATTTTTTTGTAAAATATATTGCAAAATTTTATTTTTTGTGGTAAAATATACGGGAACGAATTTTTGTCGGAATAAACTCCTCGTTTCGGCAAAGGGGCAGAACATGGACGATAAGATATTTTACATGTACAAGGTATCTACTCTTCTGAGTGTTTCGAAGATAGTCACCATTCATTACCAGAAACTCGCTAAAAACTACGCTTTCCCCGAAGAAAAACACAATTTCTGGGAAATGATTTATTGCGATAAAAATAATATTTACGTAAACTGCGACATGGGAAAAACTCTGCTTAAAAAAGGAGAGGTCATTTTCCTTTCGCCTAACGAAATCCACAGCGTGGAATGCGACAAAAAGATCGACGCGAACATTTTCATTATAAGTTTCGTGTGTAAATCCAAAACGATGGGATATTTTAAAAACAAACATTTCGTCGTCCCCGATAAACTCAGATTTTTGCTTGCTTCCATTATGGGCGAGGCAAAAGACACGTTCAAAATTCCCGAATTCAACCCTAATCTTCAAAAGCTGGAATTAAAGCCCGATCCGAATATCGGCGGAGCGCAGATCATCACGAACAATCTCGAAGAGCTTTTGATAAAACTTATCCGCGAAGAAACTTCCAAGCCCACGTCATCCGAAATTTTCATCTCCAAAATCGAAAATTCGGACGCGATAGAGGACGAAATAATCCGCGTTCTGGAACAGAATATTTACGGAAAAGTTTGCCTCGACCAAATTTCCGAGGAATTGCATTACGGCAAAACCACTCTTTGCAAAACCTTCCGCCAGCGCACCGGCAAATCGATAATAAACTACTATCTCGAACTGAAAATCGACGAAAGCAAAAAGCTTATCCGCGAAAACAACAGTTTTTCGGAGATTGCCAACCTTTTGCGGTTCGATTCCCTCCCGCACTTTACCAAAACCTTTAAAAGAATAACGACCATGACCCCGAGAGAATATAAAAACAGCATTCTGCTCGGTTAGCCACAGGTGATTGCGTTCGAACCCGCCAAAACGCCGCAATTTTCGCGTTTTTTGTCAAATTCTCGCTTGAAGTACATATAGTACATCTGCGTTCGCCTTTACCAAAAATCATCGAAAATATCGGCGTTTTGGTTGATAGTCGAGAAGAACCCCTGCTAAACTCGATTTTCAGGCGTGCCTTACGCTTAATTCTTCGTTCTTTCCACGGCTTGTATTTGTATACTAACCCGCGGAAACGCCTTGCCTTAATCGCAAGGCGCACCTGAAAATTTGCGGTATCGATGACTTAATATATAGGGCAACCTTGAAGCCGTATTTTCTAATGATTTATGGCGAAGGAGACAGAAGTTGTATACAAATACTACGAGGGCGGATTTGCCGTAAGGCATGCCAGACAAGAATAAAACGAACCTTGCCAAAACGCCGCTATTTCCGCGCTTTTCGGCAAATTCTCGCTTGAAGTACGTATAGTACGTCTGCACGAGCCTTTACCAAAAATCATCGAAAATATCGGCGTTTTGGTCGGAACGAGTCTGACGGCGGATTTTTAGACTAAGACAAGGCGCGCGAGCGCGTTAATACTCTATGTATAACACGGGAGCGGAACGCAGTATTAGTCA
>CAKQJE010000012.1 GCA_934247225.1 uncultured Clostridia bacterium | reverse complement strand
TTTTTTATTAAATTTTTCTTGCCTTCTCCCTTTGGAGAAGGTGGATTTTGCGCGCTCGCGCGCAAAAGACGGAAGAGGACAATCAAAAAGGCTTCGCCTTTTTGAAAAGCAAAGAAGCCTTTTGTATATTTTACTCTTCCCTTTTTATTTCAGTTAAAAAAGCGCAACCAAAAAAAACGGATTTTTTTCGTTTGCGCTTTCATTCTACACGATTCATTGGCGGATACCTCACTGTTTATTCGTCTGAGTGTGTTTGTTATACATATTATTTTTAATAACTTACTTTTATTTAATTATATATCACTATATTATATTTGTCAATACCGAAATTGAAAATATTTTACATATTTTTACAGCGAAATTTTCAATAAAAATAAGGAATTCGGCAAAAGCTCGGGCTTTTAAGCCCGAGCTTTTGCCGAAAATAAACGCTTAATCGAAATCTTTAAATTGCTATCCATTAAAACCCCAAACAGAGCTTTGGATTAAATGACTACCGTTTTATCCGCAAAACTCTCCGACTTCGATCTATGCGAAATCTCGATACACGTAATGTTTTTCTTTTTTATATTTTCGAGCATTTTTTCTTCGGTTTTACTATCGAGCGCGGAAGTCGCTTCGTCCAATAAAAGAACAGGTCTGCCGCTCGATAAAGCCCTTGCGACGGCAAGCCGTTGAAGCTGACCTTCCGAAAGACCTGCGCCATGCTCGCCGAGTTTTGTGTTTAAACCTTCGGGCAAATCGAAAACGAATTCCGCACAAACCGTTTTTAAGGCTTCGTTGATCCGCTCATCCGACTCTCCGCCGTTTTCGTCGTTAAAAAAAGTAAGATTTTCGTAAATTGTTCCCGAAAACGCGAAACTTTTTTGCGGAACGTAAGCGAACATTTCCCTCGTGTTTTCGTTTACGACGATTTCTTTACCGCCCGCCGTTACGGTTATTTCGCCGCGTTGCGGTTTTAAAAGCCCGAGAATAAGCATAAAAAGCGTTGTTTTTCCCGCGCCCGACATACCTTCGATAAGCACTGTCTGCCCTTTTTCGATATCGAACGACACGTTTTCAAGCACGGTTTTTTCTCCGTATGAAAACGAAAGATTTTTAATTTCGAGTTTTTCAAATTCCGCCACGCCGATAGATCTTTCGATATGTTCCTGCTTTAAATCGCAAACTTCGAAATATCTTTCCGCGCTCGCATATCTCGAATAATACACGGGCATTACCGACGAGAACGACGTGAACGGGCGTTGCAACTGCTCCATAAGCAAAACCACGGATAAAATCGCGCCGTAATCCGCCGAGGAAGAAAACGCGCGCGCCGAACACCAGATTATGGCGAAAACAAGCCCGAGATTTGCGACAACCGAATAAACGGCGGTTACGCCGACGTTGAATTTCGCCCTCGCAATACGGTTTTCGAGATATTCATTCAATACTTTTTTCGATTTTTCGACAGACGTTTTTTCTGCGCCGTATGCTTTTAAAGTTACGGAAGAAGAAACGCTTTCTTGCATAAACGCGCGATTTTTTGCGTCTGCGTCCATAATTTTCGACTGAAAAGTTTTATACTTGCCTTTGCTTAAAGCGTTGAGCGTGAGAATAAAAATACCGCCGATAACGATTATAACGCCGAAAATCCAATCGATGATAAAAAGCGCGGCAAGCGCGCCCGAAAGCTGAACCGCCATAGACAAAACCGCGGGCATAAACGCAACGGTGTCGGATGCGATTTCGTCGGAATCCTGAGTTATTATCGAAACGAGTTCGCCGCTGTGGCGTTTCCCGATTTCGGAAAACTCCGCGCCCGTCGCCCTCGAAAAGGCGTAATTTCTTAAATCTACGCTCATTTTGGTACGCGTTTTTTCCGAAAGGTATTTCGACAGCGATAAAAAAACCACTCTTAAACTCGCCGCCGCAACCAGGCAGCAGGCAAAAATCAGAATTATTTCGGAATTTTTATCGGCGATGCCGTTTACGAGAAACTTTGCGAAATACGCAAACCCCACCGACAGAAGCGCCGCCGCGACCGAAAAAACGGATATAAGTTTTATAGCCGACGAGTACGGTTTTATTGTTTTTTTGAGCCGCTCGGTTGTTTTATCTTTCTTCATTTGCGCTTTTTGAAAATTCCTTTAAATTTTTGTCCGACGGTAAAGAAAAATTTCCTTAACGGATAATATTTCAATCGTCTTTTTACGTATTTCAGATACTTTTTGCTCTTTAAATCGATCTGTTTATCGCCTTTGAAATAGGTTTCGAGTACGCCTATAACATCCTTCTCGGCGACGAATTCGTTCTGCAAGCAATTATCTCCTCTCGTTACGTAACCGTCCTCTTTCACTTCAAGCACGCGATGCAAAACGTTCTCGTCGCCGCGCTTATAAAGCGCTACGTCGTATACGTTGAGCCGGTGCTTTTTCGCCGCGATAACGACGATATCTTTTCCGCTTTTTATCATCGGGCGCATACTCGTGCCGACGGTCGTTCCCACATATCGCCCATATTTTTCGAGCGCGGTTTTCATATCCACGGCTACGTTTTTCATTTGCGTTCACCTTTCCCCGTAAGCGCGGAATACGAAAGGCGAAAAGCCTCTTCCGAGATATCGCATTTTAAAAGGTACGCGGGAAGTTCCTCTACGATTTTATCGCAAAAATTAAGAGTTTTCGCCGCGGCAAGGGGCGCGTTCGGGAAATAAACCTGAGAAAACAACCTTTCGCCGATCTCGGACGAAGTCAATTTCGTTATCGAATTTTTTTCGGCTTGTTCGATAAAACATATACCTTTTAATTCGGCTTTTTCGTTTACGCCGAAATTTTCCTTGCCTTTCCACGGCGTTCCGTAAACGACGAATCGCTCGTTTTCGTAAGCTATAACGGGCTTATCGCCGCTCAAAATTATCGCCTCGGGAAGATATTTCAGCCATAAAAGAGAATGAGTCGTTTTGCCCGCCCCGCTTCTTCCCAGAAACGCATAACATTTGCCGTTTGTTTCCACAACCGAACAATGAAGTAAAATTCGATCGAATATCGGGAGTTTTCCGCATAAATCGCGGAACAAAGCCACGCTTTTAAAATATTCCCGCATTTTTTCGGGCGACTTCCCGCTGTCCAGATCCGGCTGAGCTTTTCGTTCTTCTTCGATCTGCTTTTCCGTTGCCGCCACCTCGAAATCGAAGTCATTCTCGGAGCAAATAAAATCGCGGTATGCTCTTTCCGTGTAAATATCGGGATCATCGATTTTAATTTTCAAATCGGCAATTTTGTAAATCATACGGTCATTATAGCACATATCGCGATATTTTTCAACTTGAAAAATATCTTTATTCGCCCTTTCCTTTGCGAACGATTGACTTTTTATTTTTTTTGGCTTAAAATCTGCGTACAAGGATTATTTTACGGTAATCCGTCAAATTTTTCGGGAGGAGAAACCGAATGAAAGGACTTATAATCGTTAACGCGTATTCCCAAAACGAAAACATGCTTAACCAGCCGTTAAGGCTCAAAGAAGAACTTCTGAAACTCGGCGTGAAAACGGATATCGTTCCGCTTGACGTTTCCCTTACGGGGATTACGGGCAAAGAAATTCGTTCGACATTTGACGGCTGCGATTTCTGCGTGTTTTACGACAAGGATCGCTATGCGCTTTCGGAAATAGAAAAGACGGGAATAAGGTGTTTCAACAATTACCGCGCGATGACTTTATGCGACGACAAAATGCTCACTTACATCGCGCTTTCGGACGCGGATATCCCGATGCCCGAAACCTACTCCGCACCGCTTTGCTACACGCCCTTCGCCGACATTCCGAACGGATATTTCGATTTTCTCGAAGAAAAACTCGGTTTTCCGATGATTGTTAAAGAATGTTACGGTTCGCTCGGAAAAGGCGTGAGACTCGCCCGAAACAAGGACGAATTGAAAGTCTTTTCGAAAGAATTGAAACTGAAACCGCACGTTTATCAGAAATTCGTTTCCGAAAGCTTCGGAACCGATCTTCGGGTTATCGTTATCGGCGGAAAATACGTCGGAGCAATGAAAAGAACTTCTTATAACGATTTCCGCTCCAACGTTTCCGCGGGCGGCAAGGGCGAAAACTTTTCCGCGGACGAAAAAACGATCGCTTTATCCGAAAAAATCGCAAATCATCTCGGACTCGATTACTGCGGGATAGACTTTCTTTTCGGAAAAGACGGGCTTGTGCTTTGCGAAGTGAATTCCAACGCTTTTTTTAAAGAGTTTGAAAAGGCGACGAAAATAAACGTCGCCGAGCTTTACGCAAAGCATATCGTTTCCTCTTTAAAAAAGTAAAATATCATGAAAAAAGCCCCGTATAAGTCGATTAACGGGGCTTTTGCAATTTAATTGCATTGTTTTGGATTTTTTTAAGCGAAAAACTTATATCAGACTGATAAACGATATAAATTCGCCGTTGGTAGGCTTTTCGTATTTCCCGAAATTGCCGCCGTACAGACAATTTGCAACTTCGAAGAACTTGCCTTTGCTCACGACGGAATCGATTGCGTTTCTTATACATCTTTCGACAACGCTTCCGCTTACGCCGAATCTGTGACCGATCATAGGATACAAACCTTTCGTGAGCGAACTCATAAGTTCGGGAGACGAGTTTACGAGGCGAATGGCTTCGACCAGATAATCGTGACCTTTGAGCGTTCTCGATAAACCGATTTTGTTGAAGAACGCATTGATTTTGACGGGCGCGCCGCCGCGAACTCCTCCGCCTATCGTGCGACGGAACAGATCGACGATTTTGTCTTCGTCGAGCCGCTTCGTGTAAAGCTCGATAGGAAACATTCTTTCGCAGTCTCCTCTGCAAACGTGATACAGACGGTAAGTCGAGAACCCTTTCACGAAGTTTATCGTTCCCGATCGCATATTGAACCAACCGAGCCTTAAAGACATTTCGTAAAACGACGACTTGTAAAGATTCTCGCCGATCAGGATATGATCGTAGTTACCCGTGATTACGTTACACAAATTCAAAACGTCCGATTCGTCAACCTTATATGCGTCGAAATCGCAACAGAATTGAAGTTTTTGCGCCAGTTTTTCCGTTTCCTCATCATTACTGATAAAAATCCCTTTCATTTTTCTCCCGTTAATGCCGATTGTTTTTTTCTTGAAAAAATAATGTTAAAAATAAGATTTTTCATCATTTAATCGACATTATGTTATATTTTTGACGTTATTATACAATATTGTACAAAATAAGTCAAGTATATTTTAAAAAATTTATCAAGTATTTGAAAATTTTTTAAAATATATTCGAGCGTACATAACAAGCGGGGAATACTTTATTCTTTCAATTATGCGTTTCGGTTAATTCTGGACGTAAAGTTCCTTATACGGGTTGTTGGAATCGGGAGTTATCACATAGAACGAAGAGTTAAGAATTTCGTCCTTATTCTTGGAAAAAAGCCTGCAGAACTCCTCTATATATTTTTGTATTTCTTTTAAATCGGCTTTGCTCGCTTTTTCGGCTTCGATTTTCGGGGAAAGGTTTTCGGGCGATTTTTCCGTTCTTATAAACATTTTGCCGCCGTGCATTCCCGTACCCGTGAAAAAGCCCGTGGGGCGGGAATTTGCAAGATTAAGGACGATTATAAGTCCGCCCGCCTGATATTCGCCGAGAAAACTGCCCGCCGTTTCGCCGATGACTATCACGGGCTTTTTATCGCCGTACTCTTTCATATGTATGCCCGTGCGATAACCCGCTTTGCCCTCGATATAAATTTCTCCGCCGCGCATTGCGTAACCCGCCGCGTCGCCCGCCGAACCGTGAATTACCACTTTTCCGTCGTTCATGGTATCGCAGATCTGATCCTGCGCGTTGCCGCGAACGACCACGTTTCCGCCGCTCATAAACGAAGCGAGACCGTTCCCCGGAATGCCGTTTACCACAATCGTTTTATTTTCCGTACCGCAACCGATAAACCGCTGACCTTCGCAGTTTATAAGCTCGACTTCCTTTTCTTTTCTTATTTCTTCGTTAAGCTGTTCGTAGCTTTTACCCGAACAATCGATGATTTTCATAAATCGTCGCTCCTTATATCTCCGTTACTCACCCGCATGCTTTATGCCGAGAATGGAAAGCTCCTTTTCGTTAAGCCCGACGCCGCGAAGCATAAGCCTGTTGCCCTTTAACGCTTCGATCGAGTTAATACCCATTCCGCCCATAAATTCCTTGATTTCGTGATCCCACGCCGTGAGAAGATTTACGAGCTTTTTGCTGCCGATTTCGGGATCGAGTCTGCCGACAAGCTCGGGAACCTGCGTTGCGATACCCCAATTGCATTTGCCCGACTGACAATTTCTGCAAAGGTGACAGCCCAAAGCTATGAGAGCGGCGGTGCCGATATAAACGGCGTCCGCGCCGAGAGCTATCGCCTTAACGACGTCCGCGCTGCTTCTTATCGAGCCGCCGACGACAAGCGAAACGTTCTCCCTTATGCCCTCTTCCCGAAGTCTCGAATCGACCGAAGCAAGAGCGAGTTCCACGGGAATTCCGACGTTGTCTCTTATCCTCGTGGGGGCTGCGCCCGTACCGCCCCTGAAACCGTCTATCGCGATTATGTCCGCGCCGCTTCTCGCAATTCCGCTTGCGACAGCCGCAATATTGTGAACGGCGGCGACTTTGACGATTATCGGCTTTTTATATTCCGTCGCTTCTTTTAAAGCGAAAACAAGCTGTTTTAAATCTTCGATCGAATAAATATCGTGATGAGGAGCGGGAGAGATCGCGTCCGTTCCGACGGGAATCATACGCGTCATGGAAACGTCCTCGGTGATTTTCGCTCCCGGGAGATGTCCGCCTATGCCGGGTTTCGCGCCCTGACCCATTTTAATTTCTATCGCCGCGCCCGCTTCGAGGTAATCTTTATACACCCCGAATCTGCCCGAAGCGACCTGAACTATCGTGTTTTTGCCGTACTCGAAAAAGTCCTTGTTCAAGCCGCCCTCGCCCGTGTTATAGCAAATTCCAAGCTTTGTAGCGGCGAGAGCCAGGCTCTTATGCGCATTGTAACTTATCGAGCCGTAACTCATAGCCGAAAACATTATCGGAAGTTCGAGGTCTATTCTCGGCGAAGGATTGCAGACGATATGTCCGTTTTTATCCCTTACTATTTCGTGATTGCGCTTGCCGAGAGAAACCTTTGTTTCCATAGGCTCTCTGAGAGGGTCTATCGAAGGGTTGGTTACCTGCGAAGCGTTGATGAGGATTTTATCGAAATACACGGGGTATTTTTCGGGGCAACCCATAGAAGAAAGCAAAACCCCGCCGCTTTCGGACTGCTTGTATATTTCTTTGACAATCGAATCGCTCCAATTATCGTTTTGCCTAAAACACAAATCGCTTCTGACGATTTTCAATGCGCGCGTGGGGCAAAAACTCACGCACCTGTGGCAATCGACGCATTTCGATTCGTCCGAAACGAGAATTTTTCCCTTAGGCGTTTCGACGAAAGAATGAACGCCGTTATAACACTGCGCTATGCACGCGCCGCAACCCGTGCATCTGTACGTATCTCTTTTTATTTCGTAATCGGCGTAAACGTAGCTCATATATTCCCCTCCGCAAAACAGTTAAGATTTGTTATCGGCGGATCGGAACGTTCGCCGTTTAAAGTTACGATAACGGGTTCGCCGCCGCGAGGCGCAAATATTTCGCCGACGTTTTCGTCCATTTTTCTTATCGCGCATTCCTCGCTTGCAAAATAGGTCGTATCTCCGTTTTTCGCCGTTACCATGGAACGAAGTTTCAATCTGTCGTTTAAAGCCATCATTCCGCCGTTCCAGCCGACGAGAATAGAAAACGGACCCGTCATCAGAAGCCCGGGGAATTCTCTGCGGAGGTAATCGCATACCGCGCGCCTCTCGTCGGGCATTTTTTCGATCGTCGTCCAGAAAGGCGCCGCGATAACCGCCGCCGCTTCGGACATAGTGAGTCCTTTTTTCCTTACGAGGAAATCGAGAGCGTAAGTTATGACTTCGGTGTCGGTTAAAAGCGTGCATTTATACCCGAACATCTCGATAAATCTGCGGTTCGCGTCGTAAGAAGAGATTTCGCCGTTATGAACGACGGTAAGATCGAGAAGGGAGAACGGATGCGCGCCGCCCCACCAGCCGGGCGTATTCGTAGGATATCTGCCGTGAGCCGTCCAGCCGTAACCCGAATATTCGTCGAGTTTATAATAATCGCCTATATCCTCGGGGTAACCCACGCCTTTGAAGCAGCCCATATTTTTGCCGCTCGAAAAGACGTATGCGCCCTTGATTTCGTTATTGATTTTTATAACGCGGCGGGCAACGTACTCTCTTTCGCCGAGCTGACTGTCTCTTAAAAGATTATGATCGGGCATAACGAAATACCGCCAAATAAGCGGTTCGTCCGTTATCCGCGGATTCTTCCTTACGGGAATTTTGGAAAGGTTGATGATCTCGAACTTTTCGTCGAGATATTCTTCGCACGCCTTTTTCGCCTCTTTATCCTCGTAAAAAACGTGAAAAGCGTAGTAATCCTTATACTCGGGATAAATCCCGTAACCCGCGAAACCTCCGCCGAGTCCGTTGGAACGCTCCCGCATGGTACGCATGGCGTTTGTGATTACTCCGCCCGACACTTTTTCGCCCGACGCGGAAAAAAGACCCGCGATCGCGCATCCGGACGGAATTCTCGTTCCGTTTTCGCCCTCGAATTTCATTTAATCCTCCGCTGTCCGCAGGCAATTACCCGCGAAAAAGAATTTCGGTCTTCCGAAACAACTATTTTATTATAGTCGCGTGAGAATAAACTGTCAATCGTATTGAAATAAAAGTTTTTTTGTTTTTCTTATATCTCGTATAATATGAAATATAATATTTGTATGAGAAAGACAGTGCTTTTTACGGCTTTAATCGCTTTTTTCGTATGTTTTACAATTGTTTTTTCGGCTGTACGCTTTCCTTTGAAATACGTCGACGAAATAAACTTTTATTCGAAAAAATACGGATTAGAAAAAGAACTGATTTTTGCCGTCATTAAAACCGAAAGCGGTTTCGACAGCAAAAAAACGTCCGAAAAAGGGGCGACGGGACTTATGCAGATTATGCCGACAACCGCAAATTACGTTTCACGGGAATTTTTCGGCGGACGGAAAATCGACTTGACGTCGCCGAAAGACAATATCGAAACAGGCTGTTTTTACCTTAACTATCTGCGTGAAAAATTCGGAAACGAAACCGAAACGCTTGCCGCATACAACGCCGGCGAAGGGAACGTTAAACTCTGGAAAAGAGAACGGGGCGGAAAACTTTCCGCGGACGACATACCCTTTCCCGAGACAAAAAAATACGTACGCCGTGTTAAGGCGTACGCAAAAATTTATAGTTTTATTTTAAATTTCGTAAACGTGACTTCAAGCCGATTTATTACGCAATAAAACGCAAAAACCCGCCTATAAGCCGATTAACGGCATTTTTATTTAACAATCAACGACTTGCCCGTCATCTCTTCGGGGATGGTTTCGCCCATCATTTCGAGGAGCGTGGGAGCAAGATCGGCTAAAACTCCGTCTTCTCTCAATTTAACGTTCTTATACTGTTCGCTGACTAAAATTACGGGTACGCGGTTAGTCGTGTGAGCGGTAAACGGTTCGCCGTCGGAGTCGATCATCTTATCCGCGTTGCCGTGATCCGCCGTTACTATACAGCTTCCGCCTTTTTTCAAAACGGCGTCAGTAATCTTCGCGATACAATCTTCAACCGTTTTAACGGCTTTGACCGCCGCGTCCAGAACGCCCGTATGACCGACCATATCGCAGTTCGCGTAGTTCAGAATGATAACGTCGAACTTATCGGAAGCGATTTCTTCCAGAACTTTGTCGGTTACGATATACGCGCTCATTTCGGGCTGCAAATCGTAAGTCGCGACCTTGGGAGAAGGAATAAGATCTCTGTATTCGTTCTTTTCGGGAGCTTCCACGCCGCCGTTGAAGAAGAACGTTACGTGAGCGTACTTTTCGGTTTCGGCAATTCTCAGCTGCGTGTAACCCTTATCGGAAAGATATTTGCCGAGCGTGTTATGAAGTTCCTGCTTTTTGAAAGCTATCGAAACGTGCGAGAAAGTCTCGTCGTACTTGGTGAAACCGACGTAAGTCAAGCCGAGATAACCCGTTTTTCTTTCGAAGCCGCCGAATTCCTCTTCGGTGAAAGCTCTCGTGATTTCTCTCGCTCTGTCCGGGCGGAAGTTGAAGAAAATAACCGAGTCGCCTTTTTCGACAAGACCTATCGGCGCGCCGTTTTCGTAAACGTTTGCGGGAACGATGAATTCGTCCGTAACTTCGTTCTTATAGCTGTTTTCGACGGCTTCTTCCGCACTGTTTGCTTTAACGCCGTTACCCAGAGTCAAAGCTTCGTAAGCTTTAACCACTCTTTCCCAACGGTTATCTCTGTCCATTGCGTAATATCTGCCGCTTACCGTGGCGATTTTGCCTACGCCGACCTTTTTGATTTCTTCTTCGAGTTCTTTAACGAAATCTATTCCGCTCGTGGGAGGAACGTCTCTGCCGTCCATAAACGCGTGAACGTAAACCTCGGTAAGTCCTCTTCTTTTAGCCATTTCGAGAAGGGCGAAAAGGTGGGTTATGTGGCTGTGAACGCCGCCCGAAGACAAAAGACCGAACAAATGAAGCTTTTTGCCGTTGTTTTTTGCGCCGTCCATAGCTTTGATAAGCTCGGGATTTTCGAAAAAGTCGCCGTCCTGAATGGATTTCGTAATTCTCGTAAGATCCTGATAAACTATTCTTCCCGCGCCCATATTGAGGTGACCGACTTCGCTGTTGCCCATCTGCCCGTCGGGGAGACCGACGCAAAGTCCGCTCGCACCGAGCGTTGCGGAAGGATATTTCTTCATAAGACCTTTGATTACGCCTTCGTTCGCGATTTCTATCGCGTTGCCCTTTTTGTCGGGATTAAGCCCGTAACCGTCCATAATGAAAAGACATACGGGTCTCGTTTTCATTTTCATAATTTAAACTCCTTTTGCCGAACCGCAATCGGTTTTTCGCGTTCGGCTTTTCTTTAAAAACGGGCGGAAAGTTTGTTTTCCGCCCGATGTAAATTATTTATCGTAGTTGACGATAACCGAGAAATCCTCGGCTTTCAAAGAAGCGCCGCCGATAAGTCCGCCGTCGATTTCTTCCTGAGCCATAAGCTCTTTGCAGTTCTTGACGTTCATCGAGCCGCCGTACTGAATTCTCGTCTTTTCGGCAATCGATCTGTGGAATTTCTTCGCAAGAATGTGTCTGATATAACCGATAGTGTTGTTTGCGTCGGTAGCCGTAGCGGTTTTGCCCGTTCCGATAGCCCAGACGGGTTCGTATGCGATAACGATTTTGTCGAAATCCTTGGACTTGAAGCCTTTAAGACCTTCGACGATCTGTCTTTCGAGAACTTTTTCGGTAAGTCCGCCTTCTCTTTCCGCTTCCGTTTCGCCTACGCAGACGATAGGTTTAAGTCTCGCGTTCAAAGCAGCCTGAACTCTCTTGTTTACCGTTTCGTCGGTTTCGCCGAAATACTGTCTTCTTTCGCTGTGTCCGATGATAACGTAATCTACTTTAAGCTCTTTGAGCATATCTGCGGAAATTTCGCCCGTGAAAGCTCCTTTCTCCGCCCAATGCACGTTTTCCGCGCCGATTTTAATGTTGGAACCCTTAGCCGCTTTCTTTGCGGTCTGAATATCCGTGAACGGAACGCAGAGAACTACGTCGCAAGACGCGTTTTCAGCAAGGGGTTTCAAAGCGGTGATCATTTCCTTGGTCTCCGCCATGGTTTTATTCATTTTCCAATTTCCTGCGATAATTGCTTTTCTCATATGATTTGTCTCCGAATTTTAATTGCAGTAAATATTATCAGTCCTTATTGTTAAGACATTCGATACCGGGAAGTTTCTTGCCTTCGAAAAGTTCGAGGGAAGCTCCGCCGCCCGTGGATATATGAGTCATCTTATCCGCATAGCCGAGCTGAGCGACTGCCGCCGCGCTGTCGCCGCCGCCGATAATGGTGGTTGCGCCCTCGCAGGAAGCCATTGCTTTCGCTATCGCGTTGGTACCCGCCGCAAGCGTGGGGTTTTCGAATACGCCCATAGGTCCGTTCCAGATAATCGTCTTTGCTCCGACAAGTGCGTCCGCGTAAAGTTTAGCGGTTGCGGGACCGATATCGCACGATTCCATATCGGGATCGAACTCGCCGACCTTTCTTACGAAAGTTTCTACGGGAGCGTCGATAGGATCGGGGAAGCTCTTTATCTGAACGCCGTCGATAGGAAGAAGAAGTTTCTTGCCTTCGGCTTTGGCTTTCGCCATCATTTCCTTGCAGTAATCGATCTTGGTGTCGTCGACAAGCGAAGCGCCGACTTCGTAGCCCTGAGCTTTAAGGAAAGTATACGCCATTCCGCCGCCGATGATGAGCGTGTCGCATTTTTCGAGGAGGTTGGAGATAACGTTGAGTTTATCCGCAACTTTCGCTCCGCCGAGAATTGCCACGAACGGTCTTACGGGATGTTCCAAAGCGTCCGCCATAACGGAAAGTTCTTTTTCGATCAAAAATCCGCATACAGCCGTTTTAACGAAACCGTATTCGACGATAGCCGCAGTGGAAGCGTGAGAACGGTGAGCCGTTCCGAAAGCGTCGTTTACGTAAATATCGCAGAAGGAAGCAAGCTTTTTGCAGAACTCTTCGTCTCTGCCCTCTTCGCCCGCGTCGAAACGAAGGTTTTCGAGAAGTACGCATTCGCCGTCTTTAAGCGCGGCTACTTTCGCTTTCGCGTCGTCGCCTACGATATCGGTTGCGAACGCGACTTTGCCGTCCAAAAGTTCGTTGAGTCTTTTCGCGACGGGCGCAAGCGTGAACTTTTTAAGGTCTCCTTTAAGCGCCTTTGCGATATATTCGGCTTTTGCCGCCGCTCTCTCGTTTTCGGGAAGAGCTTCGACTGCCTTTTTCTCCTTTTTATTAAGACCGAATCCCTCGGTGAATATATTATGAGGTTTACCCATGTGCGAGCAAAGAATTACCTTGGCTCCGTGTTCCATAAGGTATCTGATGGTGGGAAGAGCGCCCTGAATACGGTTTTCATCCGTGATAACCCCGTCTTTCATAGGCACGTTGAAATCGCATCTTACAAGACATCTTTTTCCGCTTACGTCAACGTCTCTTATCGATTTTTTGTTCATAGTCTTAACTCCTTTTTTTGCAAGAATTTGCTTTTACGTCATTATAATATACTTTATTTGCCGAAAAGTCAAATATTAGACCGCATTTTACTTCTAAATTCTTAATAAAACAAACATTTCGGTTAATCCACTTAAAAACATTGACGAAATTTCATTAAAGTGATATAATCGTGTAAGCCGCGGACGGCATTTTATGCTATTTGCCGTTAAACTGCGGTTTTTATCAGGCGAACGGGACGTTTTCGTCCGTCGCTTTATCATCGCGGTGTTTATGAAACATAGAAAAAACGATACGTTCAAAAAAATAATCGTACTTTTTATCGACGTGATTTCCATATTGGTATCGCTCGTTTTCTCGTATATAATTACGAAAAACACAACGCCCGACACGAATTATCTGTCGGTCGTGATATGGTTCGTCGGAAATATTCTGCTGGTTGTTTCCGTTTATAAGGCACTCGGACTTTACTCGATAATTTTCAGTTCGGCAAGCATTATAGACGCGATGAAGCTATGCTTTGCGATGGCTTGCATCGCCGTTGCTAATATTATTTACGCCGCGCTTATCGGAAGAGACGTAATCGGATTTTCAACCTGTTGCGTTTACGCTTCGTTCCTCTTCGTTTTCACGGGAATGACGAGGTTTTTCAAGCGCGCGATAAACGTGGGAAGGCACTATTTCACCTTAGGCAACCACAAAAAAACGAGGGTTATGATTGTCGGCGCGGGAAAATCGGGCGCGACGCTTATCGCCGAAATGCAGACTTCCGATAAAACCGATTTCAATCCCGTCTGCGTCATCGACGACGACCCCGAAAAAATAGGCAGATCGGTAAACGGAGTGAGAGTCGTCGGGTCGACTTACGAGATAAAGAAATTCGTTAAAAAATACGGCGTGAACGAAATTCACGTCACGATGCCTTCCGTGGATAAAAAAAGGCTGAGCAAAATCATCACGAGATGTAACGACGCGGGTTGCCCCGTTAAAATTCTTCCCGGACTTTATCAGCTCGCGGACGGTCAGGTTTCCGTTTCCGCCATGCGTGAGGTCGACATTCAGGATCTTCTCGGAAGGGACGCGGTGGAAGTCGATATCAACGAAATCATAGGTTATATCGAAGGCAAAACAGTTCTCGTTACGGGGGGCGGCGGTTCGATAGGAAGCGAGCTTTGTCGGCAGATCGCAACGCATAACCCCAAACGGCTTATTATCGTAGATATTTACGAAAACAACGCGTACGATATCGAACAGGAACTCAAACGAAAACTCCCTGCTTTAAACCTCGTCACTCTGATCGCAAGCGTGAGAGATCTCGGCAAAATCAGAGATATTTTCGAAAAATACCGCCCGCAGATAGTTTTCCATGCCGCGGCGCACAAACACGTTCCCTTAATGGAAACAAGCCCCAACGAAGCCGTTAAAAATAACGTTTTCGGAACGTTCAACGCGGCGCGTTGCGCGAACGATTACGGCGTTGAAACTTTCGTTCAGATTTCGACGGACAAAGCCGTCAACCCCACCAACGTTATGGGCGCGACGAAACGTATCTGCGAAATGATCGTTCAGGCGTTCGGAAGACACAGTAAAACCAAATTCGTAGCCGTCAGATTCGGCAACGTTTTAGGGTCGAACGGCTCGGTTATTCCCCTTTTCAGACAACAGATCAAAGAGGGCGGACCCGTCACCGTCACGCATAAAGACATTATAAGATACTTTATGACCATTCCCGAAGCCGTTTCGCTCGTTTTGCAAGCGGGAGCTTACGCGAAAGGCGGACAGATTTTCGTTCTCGATATGGGCGAACCGGTGAGGATTTACGATCTTGCATACAACCTCATAAAGCTTTCGGGCTTCGAACCGAACGTCGATATCGATATCAAATGCACGGGTCTTCGCCCGGGCGAAAAGCTTTTCGAGGAAAGGCTTATGGACGAAGAGGGTATGCAGAAAACCCCCAACGGACTCATAAATATCGCTCAGCCGATAAAGTTCGACGAAGCTTCTTTATGGAACAACTTAAACGAGCTTTACGAGGCGGCGTACTCCGAAACGGGAGATATGAAAGCTCTCGTTCAAAGAATCGTTCCGACTTATAAAATCGACGACAGAGACTGAGATTTCGATCGCCCGTCCGCCGGGCTTCGACAGCCGTAAAAAAAATTGGAGGAAAATCAGATGAAAGAGTTGCTTGAAAAAATGATTATCGACAGCATAAAAAGCTGGACGGATAAGGACGTTTACGCCGTTTCGCTTTATGTTTCCGATGAAGATGGGAACCCGTGCAAACCGACGGTCACCCTCGGATACAACACCGAACGACAATACGACTCGGAAGCAGCGGGCGACGGACTTGCTTCGGACGAAGAGGAAGCGAGATGGAATTATGCGTGCTGGCTTCAAAACGAACTTTTTGTTTTCGGCACGGGAGAAACAGCCGAAGCCGTAAAACAATGGGTTATCGAAAACGGTTTCGAATATTCGGAAAACAGCGACGACTCCGAGTTCTCCGACGAAAACGGCTCTTCTGAAATTACCAAAGCTTTCGTGGCCGTTCTTGTCGATATAGTAAAAGACATTCATGAAAAAGGCGTTTTAACGGAAAAATTCGGGGAAGAATTGCCGATTTTGATCCACGAACTCGAATATTACGACGAAATCGCAGAACAGAACATCGAAGCGAACGGAGAGGATCTCGCAGGCGATTTTGCAGACTGGTGTCAGAGTTGGTAATATTTTAAACACCTCGCTATTTTAAATATTTATTGTAACAGCGGGAGATCGGCGATTTCCCCTACGAATATCGATTATTTGCTTTTAAATGCAAAACAAAACCTCTCGGAAAAGCAGCTTCCGAGAGGTTTTTTATCAGAATAAGTAAATTGTTTTGTCGCAACGTTTCGACAGACGAAATTCATCGGTACGGCATACGTTGAAAAACGCACGCCTACGGACAGGTCGAAATTGTCTACCGACTTGATAAGCCCTATCATTCCCGCCTGAAACATATCGTCCGCGCTGACTTTAGATTTATCGAATCTTCTTATTATGGACAGCACGAGCCTGATGTTAGCGAGAATAAATTCGTCGCGGGCGGCTTTATCGCCCTCTTTGATTCTTCCGAGCAACTCTTCGCTTTCTTTAACGGAAAGCCTTTTAAGCCTTGACGTATCCACGCCGCAAATGACAACTTTTTGTTTCATTAAGCCTCCTTTCCGCCGATCGGTTACGGATACCGATTTACGTTTCCTACCGACGGCGTTACAGATATTTTATCTTACAATGAATTAAAAAGAAAAGCACACTTTGGCGTTTTTGAATACAAAAAGTCGAAAATGTCAGTCTATAAGTCGATTAACGCTTGGTTTTGACCTTAATCAACTCATTTTCGACAATTCTTTTTTAAGCCGCAAAACAATCTTTTTTTCGAGCCGCGAGATGTAGCTTTGAGAAATCCCGAGCATGTCCGCGACCTCTTTCTGCGTTCTTTCCTTACACCCGTTAAGTCCGAATCGCATATTCATTATTTCCTTTTCTCTCGGAGAAAGTTTTCCGATTGCTTCCATAAGCATTTCCTTTTCCGCTCCGAGTTCGATATCCTTATACACCACGTCGCTGTCCGTCCCGAGTACGTCGGATAAAAGAAGTTCGTTCCCCTCCCAATCGACGTTGAGCGGTTCGTCCAGAGAGACTTCGCCTTTAAGCTTCACCACCCGCCTTAAATACATAAGTATTTCGTTTTCGATACATCTCGAAGCATAAGTCGCGAGTTTTATGTTTTTGCCTGCGTTGAAGGTGTTCACGGCTTTGATAAGACCTATCGTGCCGACGGAAATCAGATCGTCGGTCTCCACGCCCGTGTTATCGAATTTCCTTGCTATGTACACAACGAGCCTTAAATTATGCTCGATAAGTCCCTGCCGCACGTTTTCGTCGTCGCCGCCGAGCCTGGACACAAGCTCCTGCTCTTCGTCCGGAGTGTAAGGCTTCGGAAGGGCTTCGGCTCCCGAAAGATAGTGAATGCTTCCGCCTTCTTCTTCAAAAATTCTTTTTATGAAAGCAATAATTTTCGACAACATTTCAGTTCTCCTTTAAGCACGCTGATTTTATGCTATGCAAACACCGTTCCGAGAATAAGATCGTATTCCCCGCCGCATCTGACGTTTTTGTCCGTCATTCCCAGCATTACGTTATCTATTATATTCTCGTTTTTTCCGTTATATATCTTAATTCTGCTTATCTTATAAACTTTTATAAGCCTTTCTCCCGCAATGGTCGAAATCCCCGCAAATCTCGGA
The DNA here is from genome assembly GCA_934247225.1 of uncultured Clostridia bacterium. Lineage (GTDB taxonomy): Bacteria > Bacillota > Clostridia > Christensenellales > Borkfalkiaceae > UBA10281. The sequence continues at coordinate 62,169 of CAKQJE010000012.1, read as the reverse complement.
ATTACGCCCGAAAACGCTCCGTCTTTTAAAAGTTTTTCGGACAGTTTCTGCGAGACGATTATTATCGGTTCGTTTTTGTAACGAAGTCTGTTTCCGCTGTCTAAAAAACCGTTCACGACATAAGTTTTTCCGCCTATCGAAAATTCGCATTTTCTTATAAAATCAGTAATTTCGCTCTTTTTATATAACTTCCCCACCACTTTTCCCGTTATGAAATACATAGCGAAAACGATAGCGAGAATAATCGTGAGCGTAAGCTCCTCGGGAGACGTGCGGGTGAAGACGTCGTAAGACGTGCCGCATAAATAAAACGCCCCGAAAACCGCTCCGCCGAACGCGAACGTAAAGAACAGGAATAAATAAAAGCTCCTTATATACGCGCGGAAATTCGTGAACTTCCCCGATATTAAAATTATCAGCGTCCCTTCGAAAAATTTCGCTATAAACGTAAACCCCGCGTTCATCTTAAAAAGCGGAGTTATTATCGCGAACAACGCTCCGCAAAGCGCAGCAAGGCACACATACGCTTTTTTATAGGGTAATTTCATCGATTTTCTCGTCAGGGAAACGAGCATATAATCGATAAGAAAATTATTTATCGCAACATACTCTATGTACACTTCCATATTTCCATTATAAAATTTTTTAAATGCTAAAAAAGAGCCTGTTTTGTTGCTTTTGATAAAATTTTGTCGGTTATTTTTAAGTAAATATAACCTTAAAACGCTTGACACAAAAATAAATCGGTGCTATTATTATGGAAAAATAACATATGTTATTTTTTGGAGCGAAAATGCCGAACGTAAAGAAATACTCAAAGCAATTTTTCATAGAAAAAGCCGTGGAAATGATAAGAAAAAAAGGATTTTTGAGCCTTGGAATGCGCTCTTTGGCGGACTTTTCGAACGTCTCCACTCAACCGCTTTATTGCAATTTTAAGGATCTCGACGATCTTAAAGACTCGGTTTTAAGAGAAATTAACGATATTTATCTCGGTTTTTTAAAAAAAGAAGCCGATTCGGGTAAATACCCCGCATATAAAGCTTCGGGAATGGGTTACGTTAATTTCGCAAGGCGGGAACCAGAGCTTTTCAAGGCGCTTTTTATGCGTTCGAGAAAGAACGAGGACGGAAAACGAGAGGACGAATACTTTATCGAGACGGTCAAAAGCGTTGCCGAAAGGTATAACATAAGCTTCGAAGCGGCGAAGAAATTCCACCTTATAATGTGGGTCGTCGTTCACGGCATAGCGACGCAGATCGCGACCGAATACCTTACCCTTTCCGAAGACGACGTTTCCGACATACTTTCAACGACGTTCAAAGCGTTTTTCGCATAGACAAACAAGGAATAATACTGAAAATGACAGAAATCAAAATCGAAAATCTTAACAAATATTACGGAAAAATCCATGCTCTTAAAGACGTGTCGCTCGAAATCGAAAAAAACTCGCTTTTCGGTCTTCTGGGCATAAACGGAGCGGGCAAAACCACGCTTATTAAAATTCTCACCTGCCTTTCTCTCCCTCAAAGCGGAAAGGCTGAAATAGAAGGCGTTTCCGTCACCGAAAATCCCGACGAAATAAAGAAAATCGTCGACGTTTCGCCGCAGGAAACGGCTGTCGCGCCGAACCTTACGGTAGAGGAAAATCTCGAATTTTTTGCTTCGCTTTACGGTATGAACGATAAAGAATATCTCTCTTCTATCGTAGAAGCGTTTTCATTGGGCGAGGTTTTAAACAGAAAGACGAAAACCCTTTCGGGCGGCTGGAAAAGGCGCGTTTCGATCGCGATAGGCATAATTTCAAAGCCGAAAATTTTGTTTCTGGACGAACCGACGCTCGGTCTCGACGTTATCGCAAGGAGAGAACTCTGGAAAATAATCAGAAAGCTCAAAGGCGAAATAACCATAATTCTCACCACCCATTACCTCGAAGAAGCCGAAGCGTTATGCGATAAAGTCGCTATTATGGCAAAAGGCAAGGTTTGCGCGGTCGGTAAGCCGGAAGAACTTATCGCAGCGGCGGGAACGGACAATTTCGAGGACGCGTTTATCAAAATTACGGAGAGTGAATTATGACAGACAAATCGATTATGACGGATAAACCGAATATGACGGGCAAAACAAAAAACAGAGGTTTGATTTTTGCGGGCAGGAACGTTAAGGAAATGACGAGAGACCCCGTTATTTACATTTTTTGTATTGCTTTTCCCGTCGCGATGCTCGCGCTTTTCGTTATAATAAATAAATTCGCGGGCGGACATACTCCCGTGTTCGAATTCGCTTCGCTACTCCCCGGCGTGCTTACGTTTTCTTATTCCTTTTTAATGCTTGCGGTGTGCCTGCTCGTTTCGAAAGACAAAACGAGTTCGCTCCTTAAAAGACTTTACACTTCGCCGATGAAAAGAACGGATTTCGTCGTCGGATATGTTCTTCCGTCGTTGGCGGTCGGTCTCGCTCAGACGATCATCACCCTTCTTTCGGGATATATTATTTCGCTTATAATCGGCTCGGATTATATCGCTTTCGGTAAGTGTCTTCTTCTCATACCCGAACAGCTTCCGTCGCTTGTTATAAACGTTTTCCTCGGAATAGTTATAGGAAGTCTTTTAAACGAAAAGTCCGCGCCGGCGATAACTTCGGTGTTCATTTCCGCCTCGGGAATACTCGGCGGCGCGTGGATGCCGCTCGACACGATGGGCTCTTTCGAAGTGTTTTGCAGATTTCTTCCGTTCTACCCTTCCGTTTACCTCGGAAGAATAATTACGAGAGCCGCGCACACGCCTGCGGATTATACTAATCCCGTTCCCGTTTACTACGCTTTCGACGGAGTCGGAATAACTTCCGTAATCGTTCTGGCGGTTTATCTCGCAATTTCGATTGCTCTCGCGATCGTGTTTTTCGGAACGATGATGAAAAAAAACGATTGATAAAAATCTTTGTTTCGCTATGTCAGCCAAGAACAATCCGAACCCCGCCAAAACGCCGCTATTTTTGATGATTTGTGTCGAAGGCGATTTTGTTCGTACTTGCCGTACGGGCGAAGGCGAATTCGGCAGAAAGCGCGAAAATATCAGCCCGCGCGCAAACGCGGGCTTTTTTATTGACAAAATTTATTGACAAAAAATATGTGCTATTGTAAAATAATGGAGAAAAAAAGTTTTCGGAATTTTATATGAAATACGAATTGATGCTAAGAATTTTATTCTTGCTTTTATCGAAAAAGAAGGTAAGCGCGGCGTATATCGCGAGAAGGTTCGAAATTTCGACAAGAACGGCTTTCCGATATCTCACGACGATAAGCTTAGCGAACATTCCGCTTATATCCGAACCGGGAAGAAACGGCGGATATTATATCGCGGAGTCATTCAAACTCCCCGCGAGCGTTATGACGGAAAAGGAATTCAACGCCGTTGTTTCGACGCTGGAATCGTGCAACGAACAACTCGGGAGCAAAGACCTCGAATCCGCGCTCGACAAACTCTGCTCGCTTAAACGCTCGGACTTTGTAAGCGACGAAATGCCCGCGTCGCATTTTATTATCGACGGGTCGAGCTGGAACGGAAACGACAACGTTAAAAACGTTATTTACACCGTCGAAAAAGCTATCGAAAACCACGTTACGCTTGAAATCAAATACTGCGATAAATCGGGCGACGAAACGCTGAGAGAAATCGAACCGCAGATAATAATTTTAAAGCAAGGTTTATGGTACGTTTACGCTTACTGCCTGCTCAGAGACGATTTCAGAATTTTCAAAGCTTCGAGGATTGTTTACGCCAATCTGACGAATAAAACTTACACCCCGAGAGAAGACGCGAAAAACAATTTGCAACTCGACAGATGGTTTGTAAATCTGCCATGCGAAACCATTGAACTCGAAATTTCGGATCCCGCTCGTGCGGACGTCGAAGAATGGTTAGGAGTTGAAGCCGTTTACAAGGGCGTGAACGGAAGATACTACGCTTCGGCGGAACTTCCGTTGGACGATTGGCTTATCTCTAAACTCTTGGGATATGGCGAAAAGGTACGCGTTTTGCGCCCGAAAAGGCTTATAGACGATCTTTCTTACGCCGCAAATTCTATTTTAAGGCTTTATAAGTAAAGCTCTGTATATTTAAGTCCGTTCGGGATGCGCTGTGCAACGCAAATTCCGAACGGCTTTCATTTTCGAAAAAAATCATATACGCAAAAACCGCGACCCGAAAATTTCGGGTCGCGGTTTTAATTATTGTTTTAATTCATTATTCGGTAACAAGATCTTTGTAAGCCTTTTCGTTGTAAGTGATGTAATCGTACTTACCGTCTTTGTTCTTGTTGGTGTATTCCTTGATGAAACGATCCGCAGCCTTGGAAACATAGTTGCTTTCGATAAGCGAAGCGTTTGCTTCTTTGAAGTTATAAGCAACGGTTCCCTTGATTTCCATATCGTTCTTGAAAGTTTCGAAATCGGTGTAATAACCGTAGTCGCCTTCTTTTGCGGTGCAAACAAGGAGATGCAATCCGTAAGACTCGGACATAAACATTACAACGCTTCCCTCGCCTTTTTCAAGAGCCTTAGCGCAAGCGTCGACGAATTCGGTTACGTATTGATCCTTGGACGTCAAAGGCGAATAAACATATCCGAGATATTTATTGAAGTTGCCCGTATCGGTGCTGAACGCGAACTTGACATCTTCGAATCTGTTGAGAATTTCTTTTCTTTCGTCGTACTTTTTAGCGGTGAAATCGGGGATGACCACGGCTTCGTCGAGTACGGGAGCAACGCCGAGCGCGCCCTCTACGATACCTACGAAATCTTTATATCCGAGTTCGTTTGCCGTTACGTTTTCAAAGTGGAATTTTATGACCGTTCCGTCGTCCGTTTCTTCTTCGTAAGAAGTAACTCCGCCGACTGTTCCTTTGAACGTTGCGAGGTTCCATTCCTTATCGGAAGTGTTGTAAACATATTTGTCGGAGAAAACGAATTCGCCCTTTATAGCGTCATAGTTGCCGTAACCTGCTTTTACCCAGGAATCTCTGAGATCTTTAACGACTACGTCGCCGGCAAGAGTTTTGATATAGTCTGCGATTTCGGTTTTCGTTATATCTTTTTCGGCTTTCTTTTCGGTTATAAGAGCTTTCTGAGCTTCGGTATATTCCACGACAAGGTGAGAAACATAACCATAACCGATACCGGAATTGTAAACGACGAACTTGCTGTCGGAAACTTCGCCGAGCGCGGTTTCGAGACCCGAAATATTGCCCGCATATTCGGAAGACTGCTTTTCGCCGAGTTCCTTATATTCGTTCCAAAGCTCGTCGGGAGTAGCAACTCTGTCCGCTCTCAAAGCTTTTTCGTACTTGTCAACGGCTTTACTGTCAAGCGCGGACTGTACGGAACTTTTGAAATAATCGATTTGAAGAGCCGAAAGAACGGTAGGAACTTCCTTGCCTTCGAAATATTTATCGTTGTTGGAATCGGTTTCGACAAGTCCGAGTTCCTGAAGTCTCTTATAGCCTTTCTTGAAAGCTTTAAGTCTGTCGCCCGTGATTTCCGCGTTAAGACCGGTCTGATCGTCTTTGATTACTTTGTAGCAAGCCTCGACGTCGATTTTGTCTTCTTCTTTATCCATCGTGGGGGTTGTTCTCGGCGAATAAGTTATTTCGTCGTGATTATGTTCGTGATCGTCTTCGTCCATAAACGATTCGATAAACGAGTTGAGATTGTCGATCGCATCCGAAACGGCTTTAAGAACTTCGTTTACGTCGCCTATGAATCTGAACGAAGCGTCCGTTCTCTTAAGATCGGTCGAACCGTAAACGCTCTTAACGTAATCCGCAAGACCTGCCGCGTAACCCGTTTCGCCCACCTTTTTAGCTGTGTAAGCGGCGATATCGTTGTCCGAAGCGATGAGCGAAAGCATTTCCGCGCCGTTTTCCAAAGCTTCAACGTCGCCCGCAGTGAGAACCTTTACGTCGTCTACGTAAACTTTGGACTTATAATCGCCCGCAAGTTCTTTTTTGGACTGCTGAATAATTACCGCATTGTTTACGAGGTTATCGAGAACAAGCTGATAAGCTTTCGCGGTGGTGTAACCGTAGTTCTGAACGTAATAATAACCGTAAGACATATAACCCGCGATTAAATCACGCTTTAAAATATCGGTGGCAACGCCCTTTTCCGCACCGGCGGAAATATCGACGGTGACCGCCTTTTGAGCCATATCCCTGTCCTTGTTGGTTTCGAAAAGCGCGCAACCTGCGAGCGTTCCGAACGTAACGGCGACAAGCGAGATGACCGCAATGAGTTTGAACAATAATTTTTTCATAACGTTCTCCTGTCAAGCTCGGGGATAAATTTACATTATATCCCTTTTACTTTACGTAATGACAATATTATACTAAATTTAGACGATGATTGCAAGGCATTTTATGCCGTTTTTGCGAAAATGACAAAAATTTTTTTTCACTTCCTCCGTTTTTGTCCTTTTTTCCGTCGGCTCGTTGCCAAGGTTCGGCTTTTTATCCCCGAATTACGGATTAAAACAAGACCCCGTCCAAGGTTATTTCCGTATTATCCCGAGTTTAAAACGAGAAAAATTCGAGCATAGCTTCCGCCGTTTCTCTCGGCGTTTCCTTCAATGAAAATTCAAGGAACGGATTTTCTTTAAACGACAGCGTGACGGCGTTTTTCTCCGAGTTGATTTTATCGAGAAATCCCTCTTCTTTTAAGCTGTCGAGTCCGTTGAGTTCGACCTCGGCTTTTCTTCCCGAGAGGGTTATTTTCGTTGCGTTATGTCTTCTCGCGGCGACCTTCAATTTTGCGATAAGTATCAGATTATCGACTTCTACGGGGACTTTTCCGTAGTTTTCTTCAAGCGAAGAGCGAACCCTCTTCTCGTCTTCCGCCGTTCTGATTTCGGCAATTTGTTTGTAAGAATCCATTCTCGACGGCGGCGAAGAAACGTAGCCTTCGGGAATGTAAGCGTCCATATTTATATCGAGTTCGGTGTCGAAATCCTTTACCGTTTCGCCGAGGCTTTCCTTCAATAATTTACTGTAGAGCTCGTAACCGATCTTATCCATATGCCCGTGCTGTTCTCTGCCTAAAACGTTGCCCGCGCCCCTGATTTCGAGGTCACGGAGCGCGATTTTATAGCCGCTGCCCATTTCCGTAAATTCCATAAGCGCGGAAAGTCTTTTATACGCCGTATCCGTGATTACTTTTTGGTTTTTGAACGTGAAGTAAGCGTGCGCCATCACGTTGCTTCTTCCGACTCTTCCTTTAAGCTGATAAAGAGTGGAAAGCCCGAGATAATCGGCGTCGATAACGATAAGAGTGTTGGCTTTGGGAAGATCGATGCCGTTTTCGATAATGGTCGTGGCTATCATAACGTTGTATTTCTCGTCGTAAAAGCTCATGACGCTGTCTTCGAGCGTTCTTTTATCCATTCTTCCGTGAGCGACTATTATTTTCGCCTCGGGCAAAATCCCCGTTACCCTTTCGGCGAATTTATAAATGGTTTCGACCCTGTTGTAAAGGATAAGAACCTGCCCTTCTCTCGAAAGTTCTCTTCTCGCCGCGTCGGCAATGAGCGCGTCGCTTTCTTCCGTGACGTAAGTCTGAACGGGAATTCTCACCTTTGGCGGCGTGGAAATGGTGCTTATATCCCTTATGCCGCTGAGCGACATATGAAGCGTTCTCGGAATGGGCGTCGCCGTCATCGTGAGCGTGTCGACGTTGTCTTTTAAAAGCTTTAATTTTTCTTTATGCTCTACGCCGAAACGCTGCTCTTCATCGAGAATCAGAAGCCCTAAATCTTTAAACTTTATCTCCTTGTTAAAGAGGGCGTGAGTGCCTATAACAAAGTCGATATCCCCGCCTATAAGTCCTTTAACGACGTTTTCCGTCTGTTTCGGAGTTTTGAAACGATTGAGTGCGGCGACCCTTACGCCGAACGGCGAAAACCTTTTAACGGCGGCTCTGTAATGCTGTTCGCAAAGAATGGTCGTCGGGCAGACGAGCGCGACCTGCTTACCGTCCATAACCGCTTTGAAAGCCGCCCTGAACGCAACCTCCGTTTTGCCGAAACCTACGTCTCCGCAAAGAAGCCTGTCCATAACTTTGTCGCTTTCCATATCGGCTTTTATTTCGGCGATCGATTGAAGCTGATCTTCGGTAGGCTCGAACTCGAAACTTTCGTCAAACTGCTCGGTAAGCTCGTTATCCTTGGAAAAAACGAAACCCTTCTTTTCTTTTCTCGCCTTGTAGAGTTTCTTTAAGTTTATCGTCATTTCGGCGATGGACGCTCTGACGCGCTGTTTTATGCGGTCGAACTCCTTGCCGCCGATTTTGTTGAGCGTGGGTTTGTCTCCGCCGACGTATTTCGTGAGCCTGTCCATCTGATCCACGCCGACGTAAAGCATATCTCCGCCGAGATAACGAACCGCGACGTAATCCTTGCTGCCGTCCTGCGTGGTTATCCTCTGAACGCCCGTTACGTAGCCTACGCCGTGTACCTCGTGAACGGCGAAATCGCCGACTTCGGGAGCCTGAAACAAATCGCCCCTCTTACGCTTTATCCTCTTTTCTTTGGATGAATCGAGATAAATATCACCCGTGCCTATAACGACGAGTTTGCCCGAATGGTAAATAAATCCCGACGGGAGAAAATACGTCGTTACCGCGGCTATGCCGTAACGAAGCTCGGGACTATCCGATTTTACGCACGGCGAACCGTGAGCTAAAAGCTCGTCCGCCATTTTCTGCGCCCGCGTTTCGTTTCCGCAACAAAGAATAATTCTGTAACCCGAAAATTTCCAATTCGAAACGTCGCGGAACAAATCGTCGGGTTTTGCAGAATATCTCGCGAGCGGCGAGCATTTCACGTTGAACGTTTTAAGCGGATTGAAAAAGTTTACTGCGGTCGTGATATTTTGCATCGCAACCCTGCGGAATCCGCTTAGTCTCGATATCAGTTTATTGCTGTCCGAAAGCTGTAAAACGGAAAAATCCATCGCTTTTCCGTTCCTCGAAAGAGTCAGAACTCTTTCGGTGTGTTCTTTTATGAGTGCGGAAAGACCGTCCGAAAGCATTTTGCATTCGTCGAAAACGACGATCGTTTCTTTCGGCATTTTCGATAAAATATCGTCCGTGACCGTGGGAAGGATCGGCATTATGAACTGAAAAGCGTCCGAACAGGAGTTTTCGTCGATTTTTTCTGAAATTTCCGCGCTTATTCTCCTCGCGTCGTCCTTTACGGCAAGCGTTTTGAACTTCAAAACGGACTCTCTGAGCCTTGCTTTTATCGCCGCTTTATCATCTTCGCGGACTATCGCGTCCGTCGCGGCGATCGCCGTCAATCCGCTTACTTTTATCTTTTCGTCTTTATTGTCTTTTTCGTAAGCGGTGATAGTCTCGGCTTCGTCGCCGAAAAAGTCCACTCTGTAAATTTTATCTCCGTTCACGGGATAAATTTCGAAAATATCTCCGCGGAGCGCGAAAGTGGCTTTTTCTTCGGCGAACTCCGACCTTTTATACCCCATTTTCGTCAGAACGGAAACGAGTTCGTAAGGATCGATTGTCTGCCCTCTTTTTACTTCGACGAAAGGAATTTCTTTGGGAAACAGCTGCAATAAGCTTTCGAACGTGGCGACGACGTATTTCGCGCCCCTCTCGATTTTGTAAATCGCGGATAATCTCTCGTAAAAACGGGATTTATCGAACGCCGTTTTGAAAAGAAGAACGTCGTCCTTGGCGGGCAGAAAGACGACGTCCTCGCCCGTGAGACCTTTAAGTTCTTCGACGACTTTCATCGCGTAAAGACTATCTTTCGCGATATATAAAACAGGCGCGTCGAAAGCCGAAGATATATGGCATTTTTCGGCAAAAGTAACGCCGAAAACCGCGGAGGGAACCCCTCCGCGGACTGCGTTTACGACAGACGAAACTTCTTCGCCGCAATTTTCGGCTTTTAAATACTCTTTAAGCATATTTCTTAATTCTGCGATTTTTTCGCATTATGCGCGCACATTACGTCTTCTATCTTTTTGCCGTGAATGAATTCGTTCGCGGCGGCGACGGCTTCGTTCACCGAAAAGCGAAATTTCGGCTCGTCTTCTTTTTTTACGTCCGACAAAACGTAGGACATAATGTCATAATCCCCGACGGGCTTCGTGCCTATTCTTATCCTCGGGAAGTTTTCCGTGCCGAGTTCTTTCACGATATTTCTCATACCGTTATGCGTTCCCGACGAACCGTTTTTGCGGATCCGAAGCGCGCCTATGTCGATATCGATATCGTCGTAAATAACGAGAATATTTTCGCTCGGCACTTTGAAATACGCCGAGATTTCTCTTATGCACTCCCCGCTTAAATTCATAAAGGTTTGCGGCTTTAAGAAAATCACCTTCTCGGAGCCTGTCGTTTTCGTTCCGAAAAGTCCTTTAAAACCCTTTTTGTCGAAAGAAACGCCGTTCTTTTCGGCAAGAAGCTCCACCGCCATAAACCCTAAGTTATGAAGATTTTTCAAATATTTGTCTCCGGGATTGCCGAGACCTGCAACAATGTACATTTTTATCCTTTATCGGGCGAAATTTATGCGTTTTATCATTCGCTTATATCGTCCGAAAAGGGTTGTCGAAATTAACGGCAACCCTTTCTTTTGTTTAATATTTCAGTCAATATATCCCAGGCAGGATCCGATTGACAACTACTCGTTTCAGTTTCCGTATATTTCGGACATCTTTGCGTCCTTATATACGATATTGATAGCCTGCGCGAATACCTTCGCAACCGAAAGCACTTCGATCTTGTCGATTTTCTTCTCTTCCGGAAGCGGAATGGTGTCTAAAACGACGAGTTTGTTTATGTAAGACTCTTGAAGTCTTCCGATGGCGGGACCGCTCAGAACCGCGTGCGTGCAGCAAGCGTAAATTTCTTTTGCTCCGTTTTTGTAAAGAGCTTCCGCGCCCTGGCAGATAGTTCCCGCGGTGTCGATCATATCGTCTACCATAAGGCATCTCTTGCCTTTAACGTCTCCGATTATGTTCATAACCTCGACCTGATTTGCTTTGGGACGACGTTTATCGACGATCGCCATAGGGCAATTAAGTTTCGCTGCGACGTTTCTCGCTCTCGAAACCGAACCTACGTCGGGAGAGACTACCACGAAATCGTCGTCGACGTATTTCTGGAAATATTTATAAAGAATAGGTCCGCCGACGAGATGATCGACTGGGATATCGAAGAAGCCCTGAATCTGGTTTGCGTGAAGATCCATCGTAAGAACTCTATCCGCTCCTGCCGACGTGATGATGTCCGCGACGAGCTTTGCGGTGATCGGATCTCTCGGTTTTGCTTTTCTGTCCTGACGGGCATAGCCGAAATAAGGCATAACCGCTGTAATTCTTCCCGCCGACGCTCTTCTTGCGGCGTCGATCATAATGAGAAGCTCCATCAGGTTTTCGTTTACCGGAGTGCAGGTTGACTGAATTATGAATACGTCTCTGCCTCTTACCGATTCGCCGAGGTGGACGCTCGTTTCTCCGTCCGAAAAATGCCCTACCTCTACGTCGCTCAAAGGAATTTTAAGCTCTTTGGCGATTGCCTCGGCAAGCTCTCTGTTGGAATTGCCTGCAAAAAGTTTTATCTCCGTGCTGTGTGTAATCATTGCTTCCTCCAAAATATTACGCGTGCAACGCGTTTTTTACGCAAGTCTCCCCTGCGTTATTGCCTTTTATCGTGTTTCGCTTGAGCGCTCGTCCTTTTCCCGACTTATTCTTCCCTTTCCTTATAATTATATATAATACTTAAAATTTTAGCAAGTAAAAACGGGGTGAAAAAATAATTTCATAATTTCCGTTGGCGATTATTTTTTCGCGCGACGATTATTTGCTTTCTTCGGCGATTATTTTCTTCTCGCCTTGAAAAACCCTTTGATTTTCTCCGAACATTCCTTTTCCATAACGCCGCCCTCGTATTCCGTGACGTGATTGAGTCCGCTTTCGGACAGAATATCGAACTTGCTCGTTACCCCTCCGCCCTTAGGTTCGTACGCGCCGAAGTATGCTTTTTTCATTCTCGCGCTCGCGATCGCCCCCGCGCACATGGCGCAAGGTTCTAACGTTACGTAAATCTCGTAATCTTCGAGCCTCCAATCTTTGAGTTTTTTGCAAACCTTGTCTATCGCGAGGATTTCGGCGTGAGCCGTGGCAAGCCTTTTGGTTTGCTTCAAGTTATGCGCTCTTGCAACGACTTTTCCGTCTTTCACGATAACGCAACCTATCGGCACTTCCTCTTTTTTTTCCGCTTTGTCGGCTTCTTTAAGCGCGAGCGTCATAAATTTTTCTTTTTCGGTTTTCATTCTGACTTTATTTTAAGGCGTTTCCGCCCTTTTATTTTTTTCTATTTATGGTATTCCGCGCCCGAAATTATCGTAAACGCTCTGTAAATTTGTTCTACAAGCATAACCCTTGCGAGAGTGTGCGGGAAAGTCATCGCCGAAAAGGAAATTTTATCCTTGCAGGCGGCCTTTATCTTTTTATCTATCCCGTAACTTCCGCCGATCACGAAAGTTATTTCGCCTGCGCCGAAATCGGTTTTGCCCTTAATAAATTTCGCAAATTCTTCCGACGAAAGGTTTCTGCCCTCTATCGCAAGGCAGACGATAAGACCTTTCGCCGCTTTTTCTATTCTCTCACCCTCGGCGGCAAGGATTTTTTCTATCGCGGACGGCGTGGCTTTGTCGTAATTCTCCTCCTTTACCTCGATAAGGGAAAATTCGCAAAATCTCGACAGCCTTTTGGAATATTCCGCTATCGCGTCCGAAAAATATTTTTCTTTTACTTTGCCGACGGCGACCACTCTTATTTTTATCATACGAAAAGCCCCGAGATCCACATAAGAAGGCACGCCGAAACGCCTATCGCCGAATAAAGGAAAAACGTTTTATAATCGTACCCGTATTCCGTTTTCCCGTCCTTGATTTTTCCTTTAAGCGTTAAAATCAGAAACGCCGCAAGGCACAATAGTCCGCCGATAACGGAAACGACGAGCCAAACTCCCGTGAAACCGACAAACGACGGAACGATATAATTTAAAAGAACTATTACGAAATTGTTGAGAAAATGCGCTGCGACCGCAGGAAAAACCGAACCCGAGTCGAGCGCGAGAAGGCAAAAACAGAACCCCGCGACGAACTGATAAGGCGTCTGCGCGGGATTCATATGGAAAATCGAAAAATACACGCCTGCGATTATCGCGGCGGTAAGTCTCCCCGCGCCGCTTAAACTTCCCGTGAGAATTCCTCTGAAAAAGAATTCTTCCGAAAATGCGGGCAGAACGCAAACGGTTATCACCGTTAAAATAAAGTTTACCGCCGAAAAAGACGGCAACGAGGACTCGGCGGGTTTATACCCGAAATGCTCGCTTAAAAAACTTATAAACAAGCCGTTTAAGGAAGACAACCCGAAAAAACACGCCGCAACGAGCAGAACGGCATATAAATAATACTTAGGCTCGGCTTTTTTCATTCTGCAAACTTCTTTGACGTCCTCTCCGAAAGCCTTGCAGAAAACAAGCCCCGAAACGCCGAGCGCAAACGGCGTAACGCACGCGCTTAAAAGTTTATACCAATCTTTCCCCGCGGGCGAATTTTCACCCGAGCCGCCGCCCGTAAGCGCCGCGACGATAAAGGAAAACATTGCCGCGACGAGAAGCACGGAAATTATCGCAACGGAAAAATACGCCGCGCCGAAGCCGACCGACGTAAATTTTGCATTTGTCTTTTTTCTGTCGTTATTCATTGCTATCTTCGTTTTTATTCGCTTCTGAGTGCTTTCACGGGGTCTTTTTTACCCGCGAGCAAGGACGGAATAAGCCCCGCCACGATAGTTACGATCACCGACGAAACGAATAAAATACCCGTATGCAGCGGCGAAAGAACGACCAGAGAACTTATACCCGTTATGTTTTTCATTACTATATTAAGCGGAATTTCGGCGATAAACGTGGCGATAATTCCCATTGCGCCCGCAATCGCGCCGATCATTCCCGTTTCGGTTACGAACAGCCGCACGACATCCTTTTTCCTTGCGCCGACCGCCCTTAAAACGCCTATCTCCTTTGTTCTTTCGATAACGGAGACATACGTTATTATCGCGATCATTATCGCCGAAACGATAAGCGAAACGGAAGTTAAAACGACGAGAACGGAAACAACGCTGTTAACGATAGTTCTCACAAGCCCCATAACCGAGCCGACGTTATCGACGTAATACATCTTCTCTTCCGGGGATTTATCGTCGTTATACGCGTCGAGAACGGAAAGCATTTCTTCCTTATCCTTTATCGAGTAAGGATAGAAATTTATTCTCGTGGGCAACTCGGCATAACCGAGATTTTCGAGCGCGGCGGTCAGATTTTTAAACTCCGCGCCCGTAACGACGCTCGTCGTTTCCGAACTTTTCTGAGCGTTTACGACTTCCGACGAAGACGCGTTTTCGATGAGAAAATCGTTCAAAGCCTTCGTGTAGCAAATCGGAGAGAAAAGCATTCCGTATTGCGCGTCGTCTTTAAGTTTCGCGATACAGGTTATTTTAAGCTCGTACGCGTCCGCGTTCGTCGGGTGAAGTTCTTCGTCGTACGGGTTTTTATCGTAACATTTAAGATTGTTGATATCGTCGCCCAAAATCTGCGTGATTTTTTCGACCGCGCTCGTTCCGAGCTGCTTTTTGAGCGAAAGCAAAACCACGTTTCCGCGCGTGCCGCCGCTCGCGTTCGTATCGTCCCATTTCTTGCTTTTGTCGGTACCGTTTCCGATATGATCGAGCTTGTTGATATATTTTTCGAGCGTTATTTCGTTAGCCGAAAAATTCCCGTTCGCACTACGGTAATACAGATCGTCGTTAAGCGCGATATAGAATTTTCCCATGTCGGAACCGAGAATTTCGTCGTAAGAATAACCGATTTTGCTTTCGTCTGCCAGATTGCCGTAAAGCGCGGCGTAAACGTCGATAAAATAAGCGACGAGATAAGAATCGGAAATCCTGCCGTTTTTATCGGTTACGAGCATAAGTTCGTTGCTTTTCGTCGGATATTCCCCGGCAAGGATTTCGTACTGCTCGTCGACAAGACTTCTGTTTTCGGGAAGGCACGTCCAGCTGTCGGAGGTCGGAACGAAAGCGTTTATCGGATATTTAACCGAGTTATTGGAATAAATAGGCGCCATTATCGTTTTGTAAACATTCTTTTTGACCTTATATTCCGTCGTGTAAGAAGCTTTTGATTTGTCTATGTTTTTATCGAGATAATCGAGGTAATTTTCGCTTATGGAATTTTTGGAAGCATTTGCCCTTTCCGCCGCTTCCCAAAGAGTTTTTCTTATCGCGATCGTCTTTTCGTTTTTATCGAAAGGCATTGTCGTATCTGTAAAGTACGCGTCAAGAAAATCGCTTAAATACGCAGAATAATCGCTGACGGGATTGTTGCTGACGGTTACGGGGACAGAACTCATCGCGTCTTTCTGAACTTTGTTTACAAAGGCGTTAAGTCCGTTCGTACAGGCGACGACGAGTGCGATGCCCAAAACGGATATCGCCGCCGCCACCGAGGTTAAAACCGTTCTCACCTTTTTGCCCGCAAGGTTCTGCATGCTGAGTTTCGCCGCTAAGGCGTAAGACATGAAAGAACCTTTTTCTTTTTTCTTTTTGCCGTCTTTGGCTTTTTTGCCGTCCGCGGTTTGAAGCAAAACTTCGTTCTTTCCCTCGTACGGCGCGGAATCGGACACGATTTGTCCGTCCGTCATTTTTATCGTCCTCGTGGCGTAAGCTTTGGCGAGTTCGTCGTTATGCGTTACGGTTATAACGAGCCTGTCCTTCGAAATTTCTTTCAGAAGATTCATTATAAGCACGCTGTTTTTGCTGTCGAGCGCGCCCGTAGGCTCGTCCGCAAGTATCATTTTCGGATCGTTTACGATTGCTCGCGCAATCGCGACTCTCTGCATTTCTCCGCCCGAAAGCTGGGACGGTTTTTTACGCAGATGCTCCGAAAGACCGACCTTCACCAACGCGTCTACCGCGCGTTTTTTGCGTTCTTCGCCCGAAATTCCGCTTATCGTGAGCGCCGTTTCGACGTTTTCGAGAACCGTCTGATGAGAAATAAGATTATAACTCTGAAAAACGAACCCGACCTGTCTCGACCTGTAAGTATCCCAATCTTCTTCCGAGAACTCCTTGGTAGACTTGCCGGAGATATACATATTTCCGCCGTCGTAACGGTCAAGCCCCCCGATTATATTCAGGAGCGTTGTTTTTCCGCAACCCGACGGACCGAGAACGCAGACGAACTCCGCAGGGCGGAATTCGAGCGAAACGCTTTTAAGCGCCTCGGTTTTTCTCTCGTCGAATCTGTATGTCTTTTTTATCCCGACAAGTTTTATCATTAAGATACTTTCTCCGATATTGTATATTCTTCGTAAAACGCTATGCCTTCGCTTATGGAAGGATCGCCGCCCGCAAAGAAACAACTCCCCGCATAGGCTTTGAAAAACGCGAGTTCTTTGCCGTCGATAAACTCTATTCCGTGCTTTTTCGCAAGCGAAATAAGTTCGGTATCTTCCCCGTTGCAGACAAAATCGACTACCGCCCCGGCATTTTCGACAAGTTTTTCCGAGGCGGGCGACTCGCCCGTATATCCGCCTCCGCCGATCTGCGTCGTGTTCACGATTATGTCGTACTTAACGTTTTCGGAAAGTTCGCCGAGCGCGTAAACCTCGTCCGTGAATTTCTTTTTCAAAGAATCCGAAGCGTTTTTCCTGAGCGGGTCGAAAACGTCGATAATCGCTTTGTTTTCCGATAAATAATTCGCGACGTTTTTAGCCGCCACGCCCGATCCGAGAAGCAGCACTTTTTTGTTCTCGATTTCGGCTTTTCTCCTCGAAAAAGCGTATTCCAGAGCCGTGGAATCGGTCGAAACGCCTTCCGTTCCCAAAATCACGTCGGGAGCTTTGGTGTTTCTCGCCGTTCCCTTATATTTTATAGCTTTTTTGGCCGCGTCCGAAGCAAGTTCGAAGCATGCGGCATAACCTTCCGAATCCTTGGTTTCGGAAAACATTTTCTTCGCGCCGCGGGCTTCTTTCACCTCGCAGACGTAGCTTTTAACGCCGAGTTTTTCCAGAACGAAAGAGTTCATAGCCGAATAATCCGCGTAATCTTTCGTTCTGCAAACGTATGCGTAATGATTTGCGGCAAGAGTCGACAAAAAGTCGGGGTATTCCGCGTTCAGAATGGTTTCGTCCATGATTTCTCCGCCGTTTTCCGAAACGGAAAGAGCGATAGCCGCCGCCATTCCGACTTTTGCGGAATTCAACGTTTTCACTTCTCCGCCGAGGTATCTTTCAACGCCCGTTACGGCGATCCCCCCCACGCCTTTTCCCGAAAATCTTCTGCATTTGCCGCCGACGGCGTTTATGGTTTCGGAAATCTCGTCGAAGTAACTTTTATCGAGTTCCCGAACGGCGTTATGCTCGGCTATGATGCTTTCGCCTTTCGCCATACCCATAACCACCGCGAGCGCGGGAAGCTCGTCGAACACCGAATAGGCTTCCTCGTCGGTAACGAGAATTGCTTTAAGATCGCTCTTTTCCGCGATAAGATCGGCGATAGGCTCGCCGCAAAGCATACGCCTGTTGACGATTTTTATCCTTGCGCCCATACGTTTTAAAAGATGCAGAACTCTTGTTCTCGTGGGGTTCACCCCGACGTTTTTACATTCCGCCCTGCCGCTTAAAAGCCCTTGCGCAAGGAAGTATAACGCCTGCGTGAAATCCCCGCAGACGTAAAGCCTGGTGCCTTTTATTTCGCTTTCGTTTATATTAACCGTGTTTTCGGCTTCGTTCACCGTTATGTCCGCGCCCATTTCCTTTAAAAGGATCTCCATATGGTTGCGGGATTGTATTCCTTCCTTTACCCTGGCCTTGACTTGCCCCGTAAGCGCGCAGAGAAGAATGGACGATTTGACCTGCGAACTGCCTATCGGAAGGAAATAATCGATAGGTCTCACCGTTTCGCCCTCGACCAGAATAGGCGGAACGCTGTAATTTTTGAGCGCGACCGTGGCTCCCATAGCTTCGAGCGGTTCTTTGACGTTTCTCATCGATCTCTGGCAAAGCCATTTGTCGCCCGTGAGTTCGAGGCGGAGTCCGCTGCCCGCGGCTATTCCGCAAAGAAAACGCATGATCGTTTCGCTGCGTTCGCAATCGATCCTCGCCCCGCCCGAAATGTATTTCGGAGGTTTGATTTCGATTACGTTATTCTTCACTCTCACCTTTGCGCCGAGTTTTTTTATACAGGAAATCGCCGTGTACGAATCGTCGTTCAGACACGGATTTATTACATATGTTTTACCCTTCGCGACGCTCCCGAGGATCAATGCTCTGAGCGTTACGGACGGGTCGGGCGAAACGCTGTACTGCCCGAAAATGTTGTCTTTTGAATTTATTCTCATATTATCGTCCGACGGTTATTCTATTTCGAGCGCGGCTTTTATATAGCTCATATTTTTTACCGCTTCTTCATAACCGATTTCGTACATTTTGTCAAGTTTGGTTATATCCGCTCCCGAAATATCTTTAAGATCGGGCGCTAAAACAAAATCGGAAAAAGAGTATCCCTGAACGCTCTTTTTTCCGAGTTTTACGCCGTTTTCGGGATAAAGCTCGTCGAGAGCCTTTTTGATGTTCTGATTGGTGTCGGTCTCTTTCCCGAGGTCTATGCCGAGTATTCTCTCCGCGCCGAGCGATTTCACGACGTCCGCGGGAACGCTGTTTACATACGCCCCGTCCACAAGCCGCCGCCCGTCTCTTAAAACAGGTCTGAACGCCGGAGGAATCGCGCTCGAAGCAGCTATCGCCGTTGACACTTCGCCCGCGCCCATAACCACTTCTTCGCCGCTTAAAAGGTCTGTCGCTATCGCCCTGAAAGGCTTTACGAGATCGTCGAAATAAGCTCCGCCCGTTACGCGCCGCATAATGCCGACAAGCCCCGTGCCGCCGAGATAAAAAAGCAGGATATTCTGCGGATCGCTCACGCCCAGAGACTCTTTGAGCCTCAGCATATCCCCTACGGTGTAACCTTTCGCGTAAAGCGCGCCGATAACGCTGCCTATGCTCGTCCCCGCGACGATATCGAATTCTATATTCTCCTCTTCGAGCGCTTTGAGCGCGCCTAAAAGAGCCATTCCTCTCGCCCCGCCGCTGCCGAGCGCGAGACCGAGTTTGCGTTTGTTTTTGTTCTTCATATTTAAAGTATCGTTTTTTACGGTTTTTTTATTACAAATCGCCGCTTTTAACCGCCGTTTTTACAAATCTTCGCAAAGCTTGCCGATAAGGTTGACGTACTTTTCGGAAGCGGTGTGAACAAGCTCGTTGAACTCTTCCGCTCCGCCCTCGCCGTCCGACACGGCTTTCACTATAAGGCAGGGAACGCCTGCGTTTTTGCAGGTTATAAGCACGCCCGCGCTTTCCATTTCGCAAATCGACGCGCCGTATTTTTTGCGAAGGTTTTTCTTTTCGGCGTTATCCGCCACGAATTTATCCGCGGAAGCGCAAATGACCTCGGGAAGTTTTTCGTCCGAGACTTCGCGGGCTTTTTTAAGAAGCGTTTCGTCGCACGGGATAACCGTGCTGTCGAACTGCTCGTATCTGCCGACTTCGACGTTGTCTATCTCAGACGTATCGAAACCGTAATGAACCACGCCCTTAACGAGCGCGACTTTTTCAACTTTAAGGTCGGTCGTTAAGCTTCCGCAAACGCCGAAGTTTATTATCGCGTCGGGTTTAACCGTCGTGATGATATACTGAGTAGCCGCCGCCGCGAAAATTTCGCCGACGCCCGATTTAACGCACGTCACGTCGCAGTTCCCGAGCTTAAATTCGAGAACCTTGAACGCTCCGACGTGTTTTTCTTTTATGTCTACGGTCTGCTTTTTCAGAAAAGAAGCAAGCTCCTCTTCCAAAGCGATAACCATTCCTATCCTTTTCATCTGTCACCTTTTTTGAAAAATTTATATAATAATATATCGTATGAAAAAACCTTTGATTACTCCACCCGTTACCACGTATTCCGATCGGATTTATTCTGCCGACAAACCACGAAAAGTTCTTATCGCGAGCGAAAATCCGCCGAAAACTTACACCGACGCCTTAAACGCCGTCGGTCTCGGTTACGATTTTTCGCTTTCTCCCGAAAACGCCGACGATTACGGCGGTTTGCTTCTGATCGGCGGCGGAGACGTTCTCCCCGCTTATTACGGCTTTTGCGGCGATGAAATCGAATGTTTTAACGTTAATTTCGTCAAAGACAAGCTTGAATTCAACATTTTATACCGATTTATTCGAAAAAACAAGCCCGTTCTGGCAATCTGCCGCGGTTTTCAGCTCGTGAACGTGTTTTTCGGCGGAACGCTTAAATGCGTGAGCGGTCATATGGGCAAACAAGATATTTATCACCCCGTTTCTTCCGCGGGGGAAATTTTCGGCGAGTTCGAAGAAGTCAATTCCTGCCATCGCCAAGCCGTTTGCGATTTACCGGACGCCGCGAGCCTGTTATCCGTTGCGCCCGATCTGACGGCGGAAGCCGCCGTTTATCGGGATAATATTATCTGCGTTCAGTTTCACCCCGAAAGACTTTCCCGCTTTGCGACGGAAAAGGTTTTCGGCGAGTTTAAAAAATTGATTTCTGTTTATCGTTGAAATTTTTTGCGGAACAAAGTTCCGTGATCGTTCGTTTGTTTTTTTCGCGAGCTTTGTCAGCCGAAAACGCCGCTTATTTTCTCGCGAGCTTTATCCACTCGGGTACGCGTTTTACGAATTCCGCGTTGTCGGGGCATTTCATCAGCATATCGAGGACGTTCTCGCTTGCGTTTTTATCTTCGGCGAGAAGTCTTCTTAACGAATATGCGCAATCGAGTTCGGCTTTCGACAATAAAAGTTCGTCCTTTCTCGTTCCCGATTTGTACAAATCGATTGCGGGGAAAATTCTGCGTTCGGAAAGCTGACGGGAAAGCATAAGTTCCATATTGCCCGTGCCTTTGAACTCCTCGTAGATAACGTCGTCCATTCTCGAACCCGTTTCGACGAGTACGGTCGCGATTATCGTCAGGCTTCCGCCTTTGTCGATATTTCTCGCCGCGCCGAAAAATTTCTTGGACGGCTGCAAAGCTATCGGATCGATACCGCCCGACAATATTTTGCCCGAAGACGGCACGGTGGAATTGTACGCTCTCGCAAGCTTTGTGAGCGAATCGAGAAGAATAACCACGTCCTTGCCGAGTTCGGCAAGCCTTTTTGCTCTCCACATTACAAGTTCGGAAACTTTGATATGATGTTCCGCGGTTTCGTCGAAAGTGGAATAAACGACTTCGCCTTTAACGCTTTCGCGCATATCGGTAACTTCTTCGGGTCTTTCGTCGATAAGAAGGGTTATCAGATGCGCGGTGGGATAATTGTCGCCTATCGAGTTTGCTATTTTTTTCAAAAGAGTGGTTTTTCCCGCTTTGGGCGGCGCGACGATAAGTCCTCTCTGCCCTTTACCTATCGGACAGAAAAGATCCATGCTTCTTATAGAAAGATCGTCCTCGGCGTCCTTTTTTTCGAGCGTAAATCTCTCCATGGGGTATCTTGCGGTGAGATCGTCGAAATTCGGGCGACGGAAAAGCCTTTCCGGGAGCTGCCCGTTCACGGAATAAACCGTGCGAAGAGCCGCCGCGCCCGTTTCGCGAAGTTTCGCGCTCGTGCCGACGATAAAATCGCCTCTTCTGAGTCCGAATTGTTTAACGAGCGGTCTCGCGACGAAAACGTCTTTCGTCGTACATTCGTAATTGGCGGCTCTTAAAAATCCGTAGCCGTCCGGATGAAGCTCCAAAACGCCTTCCGCCCTTTCGTCGATCGCAGCCGGCACTTCTTTTTTTTCTACGTCGGAAAAACTCGAACGCCCGATATTCTCCATAAGATTGTTTTCGGAAATTTCTGTTTTATCGCGGAAAGGCTCGGAAGGTTCGGCGGTTTGTCCTTCTCCGCTTCCGCTAAGCACGTTCTTTTCGAAATTGTCGGCGTACTCCTTCATTTCGAGCGGTTTTCTCCCCCTCGCGCTGCGTTTAGGCACGAGTATGTTTTGCTGAATGGATAAAACGTCCGATATGAGTTCCGCTTTTCCCTTTCCCCCGGGCACTCCGCCTAAACTTCTCAGAATTCTTCTGAGATCGTAAATGCTCTTTGCTTTCAGGTATTCTTCCGTATAGTTGGTCGTAGTGGTGTTTAAAGCCATATGGTCACCTCTCAAAAAATATCTTTTATTTATTCTTTAAAAATTTTCGAAATTGTCTGTCGAAATTATTCTTCTGATTAAAAATTATCGCCCGATTGAAAAATTATCTTCCGATTAAAAATCGTCGTTCGCTTAAAAATTATCGTCCGCGAAAACGTAAACGCTTTCGTATTCGGGCAAAGTCTCTTTCGTGATTTCGATCGGGTTGGAAACTTTCGTAACTCCGGGCATACGCCTTAAAAAATCGCTCGCGTCCGAAATATCGATTTCCGATCTTTTGGTTTTATAGTGCATCGGAACGGTGATTTTTGCTTTTATCGCCTGCGCGTATTTAGCCGCTTCCGCTCCGCCGATCGTGTAATTCCCTCCGACGGGGATAAACAAGACGTCTATTTCTCCGATTTCTTCCACGAGCCTGTCGGTGAAATACTCCCCGATATCGCCCATATGGCAAAACCTTATTCCGTCGATTTCGAAAACGAAAATGCGATTTTCGCCGCGAAGCGCGCCGAGACGCGGGTCGTGGTAAGAGTCTATCGCGAGAAATCCGTCCTCGCTTAAAGTAACGATCTTCTTCGCGTTCACGCCGGACGTAAAATTATGATCGAAATGTTCGTGCGAAACGGTACAGTAATCGCACGTCACCCTTTTTAAATCGAAACCTATTCCGTTAAACGGGTCGGTTACTACGCTTTTATCTTTTCCCTGCAAAAAAAACGACGAATGTCCGAGATATTCGATTTTCATAAAAACTCCCGAAAATGAAATAAAAATCAATCCGCCCAAGCACGTTTACAACGTTTTTCGCGTTCGTAACGTTTCCCCATGCGCCTTGTGTGCGTGCGCGGGCGCGTATCATAATTAAGCACAATACATTATATAGTAAATTTTTAAAAAAGTAAAACAAAAAAAGCCGAAATCGTCTATTTCGGCTAATTTTCAAATTATTTTTTGTTTTCGAGATCGGATTTTCCTTAAAAATTTTTCAAAAAATCTTTTTAAGAGAACTTTTCGCCGATTTTTATCGCGACTTTTATTCCGTCCGCCGCCGCGCTCATTATTCCGCCCGCATAGCCGCATCCCTCTCCGCAAGGGTAAAGGTTTTCCACGCCGACGCTTTCCAGATTGTCGCCGCGGGTTATTCTCAGAGGACAGGACGACCTCGTCTCGAAGCCCGTGATAACAGCCTCAAAGCTATCGAAACCTTTCAGCCTTCCGCCCATATCTTTTATGCCGATTTTTAAGTTTTCGGATATAAATTTCGGCAAGCCTTCGTTAAGGTCGGAAAGCTCATATCCGCGGCTATAAGTCGGTTTAACGGCAAAAAGCCTGTCCGAACGGCACCCCGAAAAGAAGTCGCCCAAAGTCTGCACGGGCGCTTTGAAGTCTCCTCCGCCAAGGCGGAAAGCCGCACTTTCGAGCCGACGTTGAAGTTCCACTCCGCCGAGAATTCCCTCCGCAAAATCCGTGGGATAAACTTCGCACAAAACCGCACTGTTCGAGTTTTCGCCGTCTCTCGCGTAAAGGCTCATCCCGTTTGTGACAACCATATTTTCTTCGGAAGCGGCAGGCATAACGTAACCGCCGGGACACATACAGAACGTGAACACGCCCCTGTCGCCTTTATGACTCGCAAGTCTGTAATCCGCCGCGGGAAGAAGTGAAGCGAATTTCGGGCCGTACTGCGCGATATCTATATCGCGGCGTTTATGCTCTATTCTCACGCCCATCGCAAACGCTTTTCTTTCCATAGGCACGCCTTCCGTTAAAAGCTCCGAAAAAGTATCTCTCGCACTGTGTCCTATCGCGAGAACGACTGCGTCGGCTTTCATTTCT
Organism: uncultured Clostridia bacterium; assembly: GCA_934247225.1. Classification (GTDB taxonomy): domain Bacteria; phylum Bacillota; class Clostridia; order Christensenellales; family Borkfalkiaceae; genus UBA10281. Next base: position 38,028 of record CAKQJE010000012.1, on the reverse strand, counting down.
TTGCCGTTTACGACAACCGAAACGACTTTGCCGTTTACAGCGTTGATTTTTTCGAGTTTATGCGAAAACAATATCTTTCCGCCGAGCCGTTCTATCTCCTCGCGCATACTCTTTATCGTCGACGGCAGCTTGTCGCTGCCGATATGCGGTTTGGCGAGGTACTCTATATCTTCGGGCGCTCCGTGAGAAACGAAATCGTGCAAAATCGTTTTTATAAGCGGGCTTCCGATCCCTGTATTAAGTTTACCGTCCGAGAACGTCCCCGCTCCGCCTTCACCGAACTGAATGTTGCTGTTTGGATCCAAAAAACCGTCGTTTACGAACTTATAGACCGACTTCTGTCTTTCGTCGACGCTTTTTCCGCGCTCTAAAACAGTCGGCTTATAACCCGCCCTCGCGAGGTATAACGCGCAGAAAACGCCTGCGGGACCGAACCCCGCGATAACAATTTCACAAGGCTTTTCCGCATGCTTTATAAGCGGCGAAACCAAATCCCCGAAAGGCTTTTCGGAAATCTCCGCGCTATATACATAATATATATTGCTTTTATCTCTCGCATCCAGAGACTTTTTTAAGATCCGGAAATATGCGGCGTTTTTTATGCCCGACTTTTTCTGCGCGGCGCGTTTCACTTCACCGATCGTCGCCGTGACGGGCAATTTTATGTTATCGATTTTCATTTTTATTATCCTGTCTGCTTAGCCACAGGCGATTGCGTTTGGACCCGGTCTTGCATTGTGTTTTTGACTAACACATCGTTGCGTTCGCGTGTTATACGTATAGTATTAACGCGCTCACGCGCCTTGTTTTAGCCTAAAAACACAAAGCAGGACTAATTGACAACCAAAACGCCGATATTTTCGATGATTTTTGGTAAAGGCGAACGCAGACGTACTTGACGTACTTCAAGCGAGAATTTAACAAAAAGCGCGAAAATTGCGGCGTTTTGGCGGGTTCAAACACAATCGCCTGCGGCTAACTTTGCTTGCTTGCCGAAATTTTTTCCGCAACCGTCATCGCGGAAGAATAAGCCCATTGAAGATTGTAGCCGCCGCAATCGCCGTCTATATCGAGGGCTTCGCCCGTAACGAAAAGTCCTTTCGCCTTTTTAAGTTGGAGATCGTCCGTAACCTCGCTGAGCTTAACGCCGCCCCTTGTCACCTGAGCGTAATCGAACCCGAGCGTTCCCGTAACTTTAAGCCTGAAATCCTTGGCGCAAACCGCGATTTTTCTTATAGAACGCTCGCTTAAATCAACCGCGCCGCACCTTTTAGCTATCGCTCTGCCTATCTGCTTGTTGATAACGCCCGTTAAAACGTCGTCGGACGAAATATACGGCATCGTTTCTACTTTTCTTAAAAGGAAATCATACAGCTCCTTTTCGGTTTTGTCCGTAAAAGAAACCGAAATTTCGGGATTTTTCGCGCCGACGAGATAAGACGAAAGGTAAAAAACGGCGTTTCCGCTCACGCCGTAATCGGTGAAAAGCACGTCGCCGTAAAATTCGCTTAAAAACCTTTCGCCGTCGTAAGCTTTTACCAATGCCTTTTCTTTAAGCCCCTTCAAACCTTTAAGATAAGTCGTTTCCGTTTTAAGTTGAACGATCGCGGGATAAAGCGGAGTTGTTTTAACGCCGAGCTTTTCTAAAATCCCCAACGCTTTTCCGTCCGTGCCGTACTGTTTGCCTGCCTTTCCGCCCGCCGCAAACACGACGTATTTCGCAAAATATTCTCCGCTTTTCGTAAAAACGGAAAATCCGCCCGCGACTTTTTTTATTTCCGAGCATTCCGAATCGGTTTTTATATCGGTTTTCAAAAAGGAAAGTTTTATCCGCATCATATCGAGGACGGAGGACGCCTGCAAACTCGACGGATAAACCCTGTCGCCCTCATACGCCACGGGTATTCCCAAATCGTAAAAGAAGCCGATAATCGACTTATATCCGTACTTTTCGATTGCGTTCGCCGCATTCGTTTTTTCGCCTGCGGAATGGTAATGCTCCGCGGTAAGGTTTAAATTGGAGATATTTCCCCTGCCGTTTCCCGTGGCGAGAATTTTCTTCCCGACCCTGTCGTTCCGTTCGAAAACGGCAATATTTTCGCCGCCGAAACGCTCCGACAAAACGATTGCGGCAACAAGCCCCGAAAAGCCTCCGCCTATGATTGCGACTTCGTATTTTTTCATTTACCCTCCGCCGATGCCGTTAAGATTGTGTTTTACGCCCATAATTATACCACATTCGTCATATTTTTCAAAATATTTTGATATGTTTTAACATAAATTACTGTTTTCGGTTGACAATAATTTGTTTTTACTTTAAAATATAGTAGTAGTTATTTAAAGTAATCGCGCATACCGCGTGCAAGCGTATGATGCGCGACCTGAAAATAACTCTCTTTCAGTCGAAATTTACTCAGAGGTCACAAATTATGCCGGGAACAACTTTTTCGATGCAATCACTGAAAAATTCTTTGGTAACCCTTTTAGGGTTCGATGTGGAAATTTGGCAAATCGCCGTCGTGGGAATTCTCCTCGTCGCGCTTGTCGTCTGCATCGTTATCGCCGCGATAAGATCGGGTAAAAAGCGCAAAGTTCGCATAAGAAAGTATATCGAAAACGAAGAAAAAGCGATACTTTTAAGAAAGCAACTCCGCGCCGTGGACAGCGAGATCGCCGCGATAAATTTCGAATATCGCCACGAAAAAGCCGCCGCAGACGCTTCGATAGTCAAGATAAATTCCGACTATCGCAACGAATACGGCAGAGTCGACAGCGAATATTACATTTCCTGCGATAAGCTCCTTAAACTCAACGAAAAGCTCAGGGATATTTCCCTGCGCCTTAAAAAGAAAGGGATTAAGCAGGACGAGTCGGACGCGCTTAAAAAAGAGTTCGAAAAAATCGAAGCCGAACACGAGGATCTTTCGGAAGACGTCGCGAAAATGCGCGATGACAAAAACGAAAGAGACAAATCGCTTAAAGAAAAACTCGACAAAGCCGAAGCCGAAAGAACGCTCAAAAAGAACGATTACGCCTCTAAACTTTCCGAAAAGGAAAGAGAAAGAAAACAGATTACCGACGAACTCGACAAACTCGCAGCTTCTCAGGTTAAGATAAGCGTTAAGGACGCGGAAGCTATCCTCGCGGAATTCCGCGCAAGCGACGAAGCCGAAAAAGAACTTCGCATAAAGCAAGCCGAAGAGGACGTCGAGAAAGCCAAAAACGAATACCTCGGCGCGCAGGAACTTCGCTCGCGTTACGATCGCGAACGCACCGACGCCGTCGCTTCCGCCAAGGAAGACGCTAAGCGCAAACGCACTCTGGAAATCGCTCAGACGGAAACGGAAGCCAAAGTCGGCTACTCTTCTCCGAACGCCGCGCTTGCAAGCAAGGAAGAAACCGAAGAGGTTACCGACGCCATCAACACCGCGGAAGCCCGTAAGACCATTGAGGAATTCCAAAACGCGGCAAACGCCGCTTCCGAGGACGATACGGCGGCTACTACGGCTGACACGGCGGCTACGGCTGATACGGCAGCTACGATTGTTGCCGACGCGGAAACGACCGACATCAAGGAAGTTGAGGAAAACAAGGACGTAGCCGAAGAAATCGTTTCCGAAGAGGAAGCAAAGGAAACGGAAGCTAAGGACGAACAAAACAACGCCGCAGAACCGATAGACGAAGAAGCTCTCGCAGCTCTTGAAAACCTCGAAAATACCATGGAAGGCGTCGATAAGAGCGCTCAGGAAGAGGTTCTTTCGGAAGTCGAAGAAGAAGCCGCGGAAGCAGAAAAACTCGAAAACGAAGAAAAAGCCGAAGAGGTAACCGCGGAAACCGCGACGACCGAAGACGCCGCAGAAGAAACGACTTCCGAGGAAGAAGCGGCTACGGAAACCGAGGAAGTTGCCGCAGGAACGGACAGCGAAGCGGCGGATAACACCGAAACCATTACCGACGAAGAGATTTCCGAGGAAGCGGAAGAACCGCTTACCGAAAGCTCTATCGACGAATTCGAAAACGAAATCGCCGAAATAGGCGTTACGGGCGTCGAGGACGAAATCGACGAAGAAATTTCCGACGAGGAAAGCGAAATCCCCGAAACCGACGAAGGCGCAGGCGAAGCGGTTGAAGAAGCAGGCGAAGCGGTTGAAGAAGCAGGCGAAACGGCTGAAAGCGACGAAATCGCGGCTACCGAAGAACCCGCAATCGCCGCAATCGATACAGCCGAGGAAGTAACCGCGACGACCGCAGAGGAAGTCGCTCCCGAAACGGTCGGCACGGCAGATACGCTCGGCGCGGCGGCTGAAACCGAAGCGGTCGAACCCGAAGCAGTCGAACCCGAAGTTAAAGAAGAAAAAATCATCCGTATGCCGAAAGTTTACTATAACGACGGCATACCCGCAACGCCCATTCATAAAAAGAGCAAATATTCCAAACCCGTTACGAGACTTCTCGTCAAAAAGCCCACGGTTACCGAAAGCCAGGAAACCGCCGCTCCGCAGAAAGAAGAACCGAGAAAGAGCGCGTATCTCGGCAAATGGAAAGTCGAGAAAACGGAAGACGGCAAGATTTTCGCAAAACTTCGCGCTTCGAACGGCGGAATACTTCTTACAACTCCCGTTTACACCTCCGAAATCGGACTTAAAAACGGCATAGCTTCGATAAAGAAGTGTCTTGCGACGGATAACGTTAATATCACCGCAAACAAGAACGGAAAGTTTGTATTCAAGATCTCTACCCCGTCGGGCAGAACGATTGTAACGAGCGATCAGTACGGCGCGAAATTCCAGTGCGAAAAAGCTTTGGATTCGGCTAAACGTTTTGCCGAAACCGCGGTTATCTCGGAATAATATTACGGGGTCTCCCCGAATAACATTTATCGTTATATCGGGATATCATTAACGGATTATTATACCGAAACAAAAACGACAAAACAAAAGCGAACGGTTAATTTAAGCCGTTCGCTTTTTAATTGCTTTAAGGAACTGCAAACAAAGGTGTTTTTCTCTTTCGTCGCATTGTATTTATTTGATGTTGTCCTCTTCCACCGCAAGCGGTCCCCCTTCTCCAAAGGGAGAAGGCATCTGTCCTCTTCCGTCTTTTGCACGTTTACACGTGCAAAATCCACCTTCTCCAAAGGGAGAAGGTTTCCTGTCCTCTTCCGTTAAATCTCCGCGGAAAACCGCTCATTTCAACTTTCTCTAAAGGGAGAAGGCATTCTGTCCTCTTCCGTCTTTTGCACGTTTACGCGTGCAAAATCCACCTTCCCCGAGTGGGGAAGGCAAGAATAATGATTTCATAATAAAATAGACTGCACTTCTATTTTTTCGAATAGATTTGCAGCCTTTTTATTATTATTTATAGCTATTATTAGTTAAATTTGTTTTATGTCGGTTATCAGGTTTTCGAACTCCCCCGCCCCGCCGTCGTTTCTTTTTCCGTTATAGCAAAGAAGCGCGTCGGCTAAATTCTCGGGAGCCGAAAAATTAACGTTTTTGATATAATCGCTCCAATGCGAAAGCTTCCACCTGTCTCTGTCCGAATTTCTTCTTTTCATATTGCGGAAACAAGTTTCTTCGTCGGAGTCGATCCAGATTATCACAAGCTTTGCGCCCGCGTAATTTATCTTCTTTCTGAGCCGCCCCATATACTCTTCGTCTCTCAGTTCCGAAGTGAACGGCGCGTTTAAAATAACCGTATCGTTATATTTCAAAGCTTCGGAAGCGATGTCGAGAATTGCTTCGTATTCATAGTCTCGTATTTCGCGTTTGAAAAACTCCGAACTTCTGTTGTAAGGTTTTCTCGCAACCGAAAAAATACGCTTTGAAAGCGAAATAAGGCTATCCTTATCGAGATAAACCGAACCGTAAAGCTCGGTTGCTATTCTCCTTGAAAGTCTCGTTTTGCCGCAAGCGGGCGGCGAAGTTACGAGCAGAAGTTTTTTTGACACGCGTACGCTCCAAAGCGTTAAATATCCTTGATTTTTATCCTCGATACAAACGCAGATTTGATACGTTCATTGTATCATAAAAATCAAGTTTTATCAAGAAAAATTAAAGAAGTTGACCGATTTGTAAATATTTATATCGATGAAACGCACAATAAAACGCGACGCGGCATTTATAAAGCCGAATTTTTAAAACATAAAACCCTTGTAAAAGCCGAGTTAATCGACTTATACAAGGTTTTTTGCATTTTAATGAACTTATATAACGTCTATGCTTATAAGGCTCGTGTTGCCGCCTTTGCCCGTGGGCGTTCCGCCCGTTAAAACAACTCTTTCGCCTTTTTTGACAAGTCCGCTTTTTCTCGCGGCGTCTTTTGCGAAATAGAAAAGAATATCGACCGAATCGAAATTATCTATCGTCATCGGCACGACTCCCCAGGAAAGGGCGAGTTTTCTGAAAGCTTTATCGCTTGTCGTAAGCCCGATAATCGGAACCCTCGGGCGGAAGCGGGAAACCATTCGCGCCGTCATACCCGTGTGCGTGCAAACGACGATTGCTTTTGCGTGCAAATCTTTGGCGAGCGTGCAAGCGGAATGAGATAAAGCCTGCACGGGCGAAGAAATAACGAATTGATCGTCGGGGATGATTTGAAGATATTCGTCGTAATTTTCGGCTTGCTCGACGATTTTCGCCATAGCCTTAACCGCTTCGACGGGATATTCGCCCGCGGCGGTTTCGCCCGAAAGCATAACCGCGCTCGTGCCGTCGTAAACGGCATTGGCGACGTCCGAAATCTCCGCTCTCGTAGGTCTCGGGCTATGAATCATCGATTCCAGCATTTCGGTTGCCGTTATGCAACGTTTGCCGAGAATTCGGCACATATCTATCATTCTTTTCTGAACGTTCGGGATAGTTTCGTAAGGAAGTTCCACGCCGAGATCGCCCCTCGCAACCATTATTCCGTCCGAAGCCTTGACTATGCTTTCGAGATTTTTAACGCCCGAAGTGTTTTCGATTTTTGCGATAAGATCGATATCTTCTCCGCCGTTGGCTTTCAGAAATTCTCTTACTTCTTCTATGTTGGACTTATCCGAAACGAACGAAAGCGCGATAAAATCTATGCCCTGCTCTATGCCGAAAAGCAAATCGTTTTTATCCTGTTCGGACAAAAAGTCGAGTTTCAAGTCTTTATTCGGGAAGAACATACTCTTGTGGTCGCGCGTGACTCCGCCGATTTTAACGACCGTCTTTACCGATTTTTCGTTTACTTCGGTGACGAGAAATTCCATAAGCCCGTTGTTGAGCAAAATGGTGTCGCCGACGTTTAAAACCTCGCAAAGATAGGGATAGTTTACCGAAACTATTTTTTCGTTGCCGAGAATATTTTCGGTGGTGAACGTGAACTCGTCGCCCGCGGCGAGAGTTACCGCCCCGTTTTCGTATCTGCCCGTACGGAATTCGGGACCTTTCGTGTCGAGAAGAATGGGAAGCGGAATGCCCCTTTCCTCGCGAAGTTCTTTGATTATCTTGATTTTTGCGGCATGCTCCTCGTGAGTGCCGTGAGAAAAATTAAGCCTGCAAACGTTCATACCCGCGTCGTACATTGCGGAAATCACTTCTTTGGTGCAACTCGAAGGTCCGAGCGTGCAAACGATTTTTGTTTTTTTCATATTACCTCTTTTATTTCAAGCCGACCTGCCGCCGACAATATGCCAGCCAAGAATACCCGATTTAAATAATCGAGAACTTGACGAAAGAATAATTTTCTCTGTAAAAATCACTCTTATAATTCTCTTTCCACGCGCCCGTAAGATCGAACGTCCAGGGGGAAACGCTGAGCGGTTCGTATTCCGTAAAGTGGTGCGGACCGTAAATATTTCTGTTGCTGCCGTAAAGAGTGAGCGTTAAAGTATGCTCTTTGCCGTCCGCAAAAGCGGAAAGATCGGCTTCGCGGTCGAAGAGAACAGTTTTGACGAATTTTCCGTCCACAAACACGTCCGCCGCCGTAAATCTGCCCGTGAATTTCAACGCCGAAACCCCTTTTTCGATTACGACTTTCTTTTCGAGCTTCATTTTGCCCATAAAGAACAGGTAGCCGTCGCTTGCGATATTCGCGGCGTTCACAACGTCTTTTGCGGTCGTTATATAATAATCCCCGTTAGATAGCATAACCATATCGTTTTCGACTTTAAGGTTATCGTCTCTCACGGCGAAATTGCCGCGGATATAAATGCTTTCAAGCTCGGTGTCGTAAGACAAACAGTTTTTAAGCGACTCTTTTTCGGGCGTTACGTCGGAAAGAACGAAATAAACATGTTCGCTTTCGTAGAAATCGATAGTGAAAATAACTACGTTTTCGCCGACGATAACCTCTTTCGCGATATCTGCCGTCAAAAAGCTTCGATCCAACGTACCTTTTTCTTCGAGCCTGACCTCACTCCCGTTGACGGTGCATTTTTCAATGTCCATTCTCTCGCATTCGAGCGACATTTTGTCTGTTTTGTCTTTTACGTTGAATACGTATTTAAGATAGATTTTTCCAAGGTATTTCTGAGAAATAAGCCCGTTGAAAATCGCGGGAATATATGCTTTTTTTCCGTAATTCACCCCGTCGAAGGAAAGCTCGGCTTTATCTATCGTAAGGCTGTTTACGGGCGTTTCGAGAAGTTTCCATTCTCCCGAAAGGTCGATATATTTGCCGTCATAGAACTTCGCGGGGTCGTATTTCTCGTCGCTCTCGAGAATGACAGCCGAGCCGCCCTCGTCGAGTTTTATATGAACGTAACCGTCCTTTATTACGAGCGGATATTTTTCGAGCTTTTCGACGTCATATCCGTAAGGATAAGCGGAATTAAGCTTAATTTTCGCTTCGGCGGCTTCCTCTCCGATATTCACTATGTAAAGGAATTTGCCGAACTCGCCCTCTCTGTAAGCCGATCTGATATTTTTGCTGTCCGTCACGACTTTATATTCCGTCGCTTTTTCGATATCATCGAAAGTACATGTCGCTTTAAGCTCGTCGAACGGATACTTCTCGCCTTCGAGATATTCGGGCTTGCCGTTTTCGATCGCGAGCTTGCCGCCCTCGGCGATAAATTTCGTCAAAAGGTCGAGCGTGGTTTTATCCATACACTTCATTTCGGGAAGGTAAACATATTCGTAAGCGTAATTTCCTACGATAAACTTGCCGTTCTCGACTTTTCCGTGCTTTGCGATTATATTTTCGTCTCCGTAATGGTGCGGAACGTTCTTCGCGCCGAAAGTTTCGATGGTTTTATCGAAAGAGTCTTCCAAATCTTTAACCGAATTATAATCGTTGTCTCTGTCGAAAGTGAGGTATGCCGTTTTTATCGGATGAAGAACGAGCGTGTTCACTCTGTTCCTGCTTTCCGAAAGAAGATAACCGAGGCGCCCGAAATAATCGTTGAATTCCTTGAATTTATCGAACCAAGCCATATGCTCGGAATAAGACGTGGGGTAATCTCTCTTTCTCTGACCGCGGATCGAATAAGCGGTGAGATGCTGGCACATAAGGTTTACGCCGTTTACATACTGCCACTCGGCAATGCGTTTAAGCTCCTGCGGCGTAACGTCCCACCCGCAACATGCGAAAGTTTCGGTTAAAACGTGCTTTCTGCCGAGCTGCTCGGCGACCGAACCGATCTGTTTGGGTTCGAGTTCGCTCGAAACGCATCTTCCGAGCCAATCTAGCCCCGGAATATGCTCGAATTCGTAAAACTCCATTATGCCCGCGCAACACCACATCTGCATGAAGATTTTCGATTCTTCCACGCCGTGACCCGTAAGCATACAGCCGTTTTCGCTGCACCAATCGTAAATCTGCTTAACGAAACTGTCGATAAAGAAGCGATGCATCGCATTCCAATATTTATACCTGAAAGCGTAAGCTCCGTCGCATTCTATAAAGAGTTTTCCGAGTTCTTCCCAAAGGTCTATACCGTATTTTTCTTTGAAATAATCGATTAGGACGGGCGAATAAGCCGTTTCCCATCTGTAATATTGCGGTTCGTCGGTGAAAAAACCGAGCATATATTTGCCGAAATCTTCGCCGCACTCTTTTTTATATCTCTCGTGAGTAAGTTCGATAAACTTTCTCACTATGTTCTTATCGAGAATATCGACGACCGACGGATTTGTTTTGAGATATACGTTGACGTACTTCCCCTCGCCCGCAGGCTTTTCCACTCTTTTTAAAACATTGTCTTTTCCGACAAAGTAAACCGCGGTGGCTTTATCGTCGAAACTGTCCGTAACCTTTTTATCGAGGTATTTCTCGTGATTGTTTTTATCTTCCAGAAGCTTCATTCCCGCAAAACCGCTCGGCCAGCCGTTTTCGTCGTAGCTCCATGCGTTCATATTTACTTTCTTGCTTTCTTCCACGCAGGCTTTAATACACTCGAACCATTTTTCGCTCAGATATTCGGTTTTAAGTCCGCCTCTCGCGTGCATAAAAAATCCGCCTATGCCCTTATCGTGCATTTCGTCAATCTGCCTTACAAGCTCGCCCGGAACAAGATCGTCGTTCCAGCTCCAGAACGGTACGGGTCTGTAATCCCTCAAATCGCCTTTAAGTTTTTTCGTAATGTCCGTCATAACACACCTTTTTATTGATTCCTTAAAGCAAAATCTTCCCTTTTCGGTCTTTTCGCCTTCTCTACGAAATTATAACATTTTTAAGAAAAAAACGCAATAGAATACATATTTTTTCCATTGCGTTTCAGTTATATTTTATTTTCTTTTCATCCGCATTGTTTGTCGGAATTATTTGCCCGACAAGCTTCGCTTGTAATAGAAGATATATTGCTGGATAAAACCCGAATCGTTGCCGAAACGCGAAGTGAAAAACTCCGCGATTTTTTTTCTGTCCTTAAGTTCGCCGCCGAAATCTTCTCTGTAAAGCTTTTCGATCCAGGTGTCGACGGGAAAACTGTCCGTTCTGTGATAGCCGAAAAGCGCAACGCAGTCCGCGACTTTCGGTCCCACGCCTTTAAGCGCGATGAGTTTTTTTCTAAGCTCCGCCGTGGAAAGCCCGTCGGCGGAAAAATCGAACTCGCCGCTTTCGATCGCATTCGCGACCGCGGGAATGTAATCCGCCCTGTAACCGTAACCGAGTTTGAAATAAAAATCGGCGTCTTTCGTCGCTAAGGCTTCTGCTGTCGGAAACGTATAATACTCCTCGCCCATAAAGGATTTTTTCTCGCCGAGAGCAGCCGACGTGCGTTCGATTATGGCTTTTATTCTCGGAATCATATTATTTTGGGATATGATGAACGAAAAAAGAGTTTCCGATAAGTCCTGGCGAAGAATTCTTACCCCCGAGGCTTTTTCGGCTGCCGTGCGAACGATTTCGTATTCGCATTTTTCCGCTCTTTCCACTATCCCCGAATAATCGGAATCGAGGTCGAAATACTTTTTGAAGTACTTTTCGTCGTCGTCCTCGAAAGTGATTTCAGTTTCGTCGTTTACGCTTTTCAAAAAGCAGCATTTACCGCCCGATTGAACCAAAAAACCGCCGTTAATCGACTTATAGCGGAAGATTTGCCCGCATTCGAGCGTATCTTTCGGATTGAAAAATTTACCGTCTGTCCGTATTGTCTTCATAAGTTAAACGTAATTCAGGGTTGTTTTCGCCTGTTTGCAATAACGTTTCGAACCGCTACAAAGACAGTTCCGAAACGATTATAAAAAAAGCAAACCCCGAAAAGAGTTTGCCTTTTGTAGCTTAATGAAAATTATTCGGCTGCGTAAACGCTGACCTGTTTTCTGTCTTTGCCGAGTCTTTCAAATCTGACGACTCCGTCTACCAATGCGTACAAAGTATCGTCGCTTCCGATGCCTACGTTGTTACCGGGATGGATTTTAGTTCCTCTCTGTCTTACAAGGATGTTTCCCGCAAGAACTGCCTGACCGTCCGCACGTTTAGCTCCGAGACGCTTAGCGTTGCTGTCACGTCCGTTCTTCGTGCTTCCCATTCCTTTATGGTGTGCAAATAATCTGAAAAATAACATATTACCGCCCTCCGTTTATTACTTCGCAACGATCTCGACAATCTTTACCGAGGTAAAAGGCTGTCTGTGACCCTGCTTCTTTCTTTCGTTCTTCTTAGCTTTGTACTTGAAGACAATGACTTTTTTGTCCTTTGCCTGCGCCGTAACTTCGCCTACTGCTTTGAATCCCGCCGCTTCTTTTGCGACCTTGATTCCGTTTTCATCAGATACAAGCAAAACGTTGAATTCGACTTTGTCGCCTACGTTTGCGTCAAGCTTTTCGAAGTTTACGACGTCGCCGCCGCTTACTTTGTACTGCTTGCTTCCGTTTTCGATGATTGCGTACATTGAAAAATAGACCCTCCTGTCTAATCTCGCCGGGAAAAATTCTTCGGGGCGCGTTTGAACGCGACTTTATACCCTTTCCGAGCGGTTCTTTATCAGTATAACCTTTTTCAACGAATATGTCAAACGTTTTTGCATTATTTTTTGAAACAAATACATACTATTATCGATAAAAATTTTTAAAAGGAGCCAATTTATGAACGATTACCAGAATATAGACAAGGAAGCGCTTGTTTCCCTTTACAAAAACGCGCACATCGCCCTTCAAACCATTTCGGACATAATCAAAGAGGTTTCGGACGAAAATATGCGCGGCGAACTTGCCGACGAATACGACGGCTACGAAAAATATATCGGTAAACTTTCCTCTTATATGAAAGAAACTTCGACCGATACAAAAGACATTAACCCGCTCAAAAAAGCCGTTATGTTCGCCTCCGTTAAAATGAATACCTTAACGGACGATTCCGCCTCGCACGTCGCAGAACTTATGATCAAAGGCACCGTTATGGGAATTACCGAACTTCACGAGCTTTTAAACGGCTGCGGAGACAGAATTTCGGAAGCGGTGAGAAATCTCGCGAAAGAACTTACCGAACTCGAAGAGTCTTACGAAGAACGCTTGAAGAAATTTCTATAAGCGATAAAAAATCGGGGTAAGAGTTTTTACTCTGCCCCGATTTTATATACCATACGAATTTTATATATTGTGCAAATTATTTTTCGTACGGTTTCGCGCCGTACAAAGCCTGCATCGTATCGTCGTATTTTTTCATTTTATCGTACTGTTTAAGTTCGATGTCGCTGTCGAAATCGAGAAGTCTCTGTTTCTCGGCTTTGGTGAGCTTTGTGGGAACTTCGACGTAAACGGTTACGAACAGACTGCCCGTTCCGTAACGCGAAGCGATACCCTTTCCTCTGATCTGGAAAACTTTCCCGGACTGCGTTCCGTCGGGAATATCGAGCGTTACCGTATCGTCGAGCGTGGGAACTTTGACCTTTCCGCCGAGAGCCGCCGTCGTGAAGCTGATCGGCAAATCGAGATACAAATCGAATTTGTTTCTCTTGAAAAGCTTATGCGGCTGAACTTTGAAAACGACGATAAGGTCGCCTGGTTCGCCGCCCGTAGTGGAAGCTTCTCCGTAACCTTTTTTCGTTATATAACTGTTCGTGTCCGCGCCTGCGGGAATATTGAGCGAAATGGTCGTCTGCTTACGCTGATAACCTTTCCCGCCGCAGGTCGGGCATTTTTCTATGATTATCTTGCCTTTTCCGCCGCAAGCGTCGCACGCGCGCTGTTGAACTGTTCTGAAAATGCTGTTTCCCGAAACATACTGAATAGTACCCGTTCCTTTACATTTATCGCACTGCTTATACGACGTGCCGTTTTTCGCGCCCGTGGATCTGCAATCGGGGCAAGGCTCTTTTCTTGTGTAAGTTATATCCTTTTTGCAACCCTTAGCCGCGTCCAGAAAAGAAAGCTCGACTTCGAGATTGATATCGTCTCCGTCCTGCGCAGCCGTTCTGCCGCCGCGATCCGATCCCGAAAAAGCTCCGAAAATGTCGCCGAAAATATCGCCGAAACCTCCGAAACCGCCCGCGCTTTGCGAGCCGCTTCCGAAACCGCCGAAGCCGCCGAAATTACCCGCGCCCGGGTGTTCGAGTTCCATATCGTACTGCTGACGTTTCTGCGGGTCGGACAAAACCTCGTTAGCTTCGTTTATTTCTTTGAATTTTTTTGCGCATTCCTCGTCGTTCGGGTGCAAATCGGGGTGATACTGACGGGCAAGCTTTCTGTAAGCCGCTTTTATATCGTCCTGCGAGGCTTTTTTATCGACGCCGAGTACTTCGTAATAATTCTTTGCCATATTTTTCCTTATTTATGTCTTTGACGCGGGCGGACTTCCGTCCGCCCGCGCCGCCTTTACAATCGTTATGCAATCGTTTGCAAAATTGCTTATTTTGTTACTTATTTATCGGTTTATTTACCCGTTTGTTGCGGTTTTTAAGCCGAAACCATTTTCGTTAAAATCAGTTCTGATGGAATTCCGTGTCGCCGTCGTCGCCCGAACCTGCGCCCGCACCCGGGTTAGCTCCGCCCTGAGCGTTAGCGGTCGCCTGCTGATAAAGCTTGGTGAATACCGGTTCGATATCTTTGGAAAGCTTTTCGGTAGCCGCGACGATTCTGTCGTTATCTTCCGAATTAAGAGCTTCTTTGGCTTCTTTAACCGCGTTTTCAACGGTGGTTTTATCCTCTTCGGTGAGCTTGTCGCCGCTATCTTTAACGGTTTTTTCGACCTGGAAGATAAGGCTGTCGAGCTTGTTCTTGTTTTCGACCGCTTCCTTTCTCTTCTTATCTTCGGCTTCGTACATTTCGGCTTCCTTAACGGCTTTTTGAATGTCTTCTTCCGAAAGATTGGTGGACGATGTTATCGTTATATCCGCGGCTTTCTGAGTTCCGAGATCCTTTGCGGTTACATGAACGATACCGTTCGCGTCGATATCGAAAGTAACTTCGATCTGAGGAATTCCTCTCGGAGCGGGAGCGATACCCGAAAGATTGAACTGACCCAAAGTCTTGTTGTCTTTCGCGAACTGCCTTTCGCCTTGAAGAACGTGAATGGTAACTTCGGATTGGTTATCCGCCGCCGTCGAGAATACCTGAGATTTCTTAACGGGAATCGTGGTGTTCTTTTCGATAAGTTTCGTGAACACGCCGCCGAGCGTTTCGATACCGAGAGACAACGGAGTTACGTCGAGAAGAAGTACGTCCTTGACTTCGCCCGTTAAAACGCCGCCCTGAATAGCCGCGCCGATAGCGACGCATTCGTCGGGGTTGATGCCTTTGAACGGTTCTTTGCCCGTTTCGCATTTAACGGCTTCAACGACCGCGGGGATACGGGTCGAACCGCCGACAAGAATGACTTTGTCGATATCGTTATAGCTAAGACCCGCGTCTTTCATTGCCTGACGCATAGGAGCTTTGGTCGATTCTACGAGGTCGCCCGTCATAGTGTCGAATTTATCTTTGGTAAGCGTTACGTCCAAATGCTTAGGACCGTTGGCGTCCGCGGTTATGAACGGAAGGTTGATGTTGGTCGAACTCATGCTGGAAAGTTCGATCTTTGCTTTTTCGGCAGCTTCCTTGATTCTCTGCATCGCCATTTTATCTTTGGAAAGGTCAATACCCTCTTTCGATTTAAAATCGTCCACGACGTAATCCATAATTCTCTTATCGAAATCGTCGCCGCCGAGCATACAGTTACCGTTGGTTGCGAGAACTTCGAATACTCCGTCGCCGATATCGAGGATGGAGACGTCGAACGTACCGCCGCCGAGGTCGTAAATCATAACTTTATGCGATTTTTTATCTTTATCGAGACCGTAAGCAAGAGCCGCAGCCGTAGGTTCGTTTATGATACGAAGTACGTTAAGACCCGCGATTTTGCCCGCGTCCTTGGTTGCCTGTCTCTGGCTGTCCGTGAAGTATGCGGGGCAAGTTATTACCGCGTCCTTTACGGGTTCGCCGAGATAACTTTCGGCGTCCTTTTTAAGTTTTGCGAGGATCATAGCGGAAATTTCCTGCGGGGAATACTGTTTTCCGTCGATATTGACTTTATAATCGCTGCCCATATGTCTCTTGATCGAGATAACCGTCCTGTCGCTGTTGGCAACAGCCTGACGTTTAGCGATCTGACCGACAAGTCTTTCTCCGTCTTTCTGGAAACCTACTACCGAAGGAGTCGTTCTCGATCCTTCCGCGTTTGCTATAACTACCGGTTCGCCGCCTTCCATAACGGCTACGCAAGAGTTCGTTGTTCCTAAATCTATACCGATTACTTTACTCATAATATTTATCTCCTTTTTTAAGTTAAATTCCTTATTTATTCTTTGATTACGGATACCTGAGCGTATCTCATAATCTTTTCGCCGAGCTTATAGCCCCTGCCGTAAACCTGTTTTACCGTCTCGGGTTCGTCCTCTTCGGTTTCCTTCGGAACGGTCATAACCGCGTTTGCGGTGCTTGGGTCGAATTTGCTTCCGACCTCGGGCGAAAACTCGATTACGCCGAGCGCGGAAAGCGTTTCGTGATACTTTTTCAAAAGCTTCTCTATTCCGTCTTTCGTGTTGTCATCCAGCTGCATCTTAAGCGCCCAGTCCAAACTGTCGCCTATCGGCAATATCTTTTCTATCGCGGTAACCCTGCCGTCGTCGAACGCCGCGCGCACTTCTTCGTGTTTATGCTTACGCACGTTCTCGCAATCGGCTCTGGCTCTTAAATAGTCGTTTTTCGTTTCTTCGTTTTCTTTTTTTAGATTTTCTATTTCGGCTCGGAGCTTAAGAACGTTCGATTCGGATTTACGTAAAAGTTCTTTTGCCTCGGCTTCCGTCATCTTGTCGATTTCGTCCGCTTCGGATTCTATCTCTTCTTCCTGTTCGGGAACAGGATTTTCGCGTTTCTCCTCGTCTTTATTGTTTTCGTGATGTTTTTTTCCGTGTTGCGACATTTTTTTCGTTCGCCTCCTACCTGTTCGTTATTATGCTTTCAAGTATTTTCCCGACGTTTTCAAGCACGGCTACGACTTTTTGATAATCCATTCTGATAGGACCTATAACGCCGTAGGTTCCGAGCTTCGTTCCGTTTGCGGAGTACGTTGCGGTGACGAGCGAACATTCTTTGGGAATTTCGTCGTAACCGTCCGCGCCGATTTTGACGTTGATTTTTATATCCCGATTGTCTTCGGTAAGCAAAGTCATAACTTTATCCTTGCTCGTAACCACAGAGAGGAAATCCTTTATCTTATTGATATCGGCGTACTCGGGGTGGTCGAGAATTTTATCCTCGCCCGCCGTAACCACATCCTCGCCCGTGGTCGTCATATAAGCTTTCAACGCCTCGACTACGTTTACGAATATGTTCTTGTAACCCATAAAACCGTCTTCCATTTCGGGCTTCAAATCGCATATCTCGTTGAACGTTTTGTTTTTGCACATATTGTCGAGAACTTTTTCGGCGTCTTTCAGTTGATCGTCCGTCATATTTTCGGGTATGTCGATGAAGTTGTCCTTTAAAAGCCTCATCTCGGTAACGATTATGACGAGCGCGCTGTCGGGTTTGAACCTGATAAGCTTTATGCTTACTATTTTCTCCGATAAGTCGTGACTCTGAATACCTACCGACGTGTAAGAAGTCAGCTCGCTTATTACCTTCGTGGTGTTTTTGATAACCTCTTCCAGATTGTCGGCTTTATCGAGAAAGATTTTCTTGATATAGTCGAGCTCCTTTACGGAAAGTTTATCTTTAACCATAAGGTCGCTTACGTAAAGCTTGTAAGCCTCCGCCGAGGGAACTCTCCCCGACGAGGTGTGGAGCTGCGTAAGATAACCGAGTTCTTCGAGCGCCGAAAGTTCGTTCCTTACCGTTGCGGAACTGATGTTCTTCAAATGCCGCTCGGTTAAACTTTTCGACGATACGGGAACAGCCGTTTCGATATAATCGTCAACGACGTATTGAAGTATTTTTTTCTTCCTGTCCGACAGACCCATATCTTTGGCACTCCTTATCTTTGAATGTTAGCACTCATTAGCTTTAAGTGCTAACTCGCCCTCATTATATATCGTTAAAAACCGTTTGTCAAGCGTTTTGAGACAAATTTTTTTAAATTTTTTTCGAGGGCGGTTCTGCGGCGGATTTACTTAGTTATTATGCGGAATTTTATTGAATTTTACACTGAAAAAGCGGCTTCGGCGAAAAATAATTTTTCGCCGAAGCCGCTTCACTTGTTTATTTTATTGTATAACTTGTCGCTTTGAAACTTCCCGCGTGGTCTTTCGCTGAAAATATCATATCGTAAGTACCCGCTTCGTTTAAATAAACGGTGAAACTTCCCGTTTCGAGATTATTTCCGCCGTAATCCGCAAGATAGCCTACACGACCGATAGAAAGCGCAAGACTTCCGCTCTCGCTCACGATTTCGATTTCAACGGCTACTCTTTCGCCCTCTCCTACGGCTATCTCGTAGTTTTTTTTCGCGTTCAGTTTTTTATAAGAAACCATTATAACGCTTTTACCGTCTTTTTTGTAATTAGTCTCCTTTACGCCCACGCTCGACGCGCAGCCGAAAGTAAAAGCTAAAACAAGAAAGGCGAAAAACGTCGCCGTTAATTTTTTAACCATAAAATCAACCTCTTATTCTCCGCCGAAAATTCCGAGAAGCGCGATGCCGACGACCGTTACGGCTATCGCTGCATAATGCTTCCACGACAACCTTTCTTTAAGGAATATCGCGCTCCACACAACCGA
The DNA here is from genome assembly GCA_934247225.1 of uncultured Clostridia bacterium. Lineage (GTDB taxonomy): Bacteria > Bacillota > Clostridia > Christensenellales > Borkfalkiaceae > UBA10281. Next base: position 19,423 of record CAKQJE010000012.1, on the reverse strand, counting down.
AAGCACGCAATAGCACGAAATGATAGGCGCGGCGGCTACGGTGTTAGCCGCAATTGCGGAAATATATGCGAACTGCCCCGCCGTTTCGCTGATCGCCCCGATAAGTTTCGGAGCTTCGCGCTTGACCGTCGGTTTGTCTTTCTTTATTATAAACGCGTATACGGCGGCGACTATTCCGCAAAGAAGGAAGGTAAGCTCGTAAGCAACGTTCGCAACGTCCTCGTCAAGCACGTCGAGAATAAAAGAGTCGGCAACGGTTCCCGCCGCGTCGATAAAGCAATATATCACGGGGATAGCAAGCGCGATCCAGCTTTTGCTGTATTTTACGTTCGCCGTCTCTTGTCTGCGCGCCCTTATCTCGTCGTCCTCGCTCATTTCGGCAAAGCCGAGTCCTGTTACGCCGAGCGCGCACACGACTATACCTATTATAGTCATAACAAGCTGAGTCTGCCCCTCGATACCCGCTCTGTCCGTGAAGAATATAATAAGGAAAAGAGAAGCCACCGCTCCCGACGTGTTGCATATCGGCGAGGAAATGGAAAGCTCGATATATCTTAAACCTATGTACCCGATAAACATCGAGGATATATAGCACAAGGAAGCGGGAAGATACTTCCACATCGCTTCGAAAGAAAACGGCACTTTGAAAAATACTATTTCGACGATCGCGTGAACGCCCATTACGAGACCTACCGCAACAACCATTTTCCACTCACTGAATTTATCGTCGGGTTTGGAACCGATTTTCGAAAACAGATCGGATCCGCTCCAACAAACAAGCGCGATAAGCGCAAGAATAAACCACATTATCTTTTGTTCTCCATTATATATTATTGTATATTAAAATTTTGCGGGACTTACGTTAAATCGAAATTCGATTGCCGCACGTTAGTCTTTAAAGCTTTACGAGATTTGCGTTAAGCATTTCCTGCAAGGAAGTGAGTATGCCGATTTTCGCGTGGTACCAGGTCAAGCCGCCCTGGAAGAATACCGCATAAGGTTCTCTGATCGGTCCGTCGGCGGAAAGCTCTATGGACGAACCTTGAATGAATGCGCCCGCAGCCATGATGACTTCGCTCTCATACCCCGGCATTTCCCACGGGATAGGCGTTACGTAGCTGTCTACGGGTGCGGAAGCCTGAATGCCCTTGCAGAACGCTATCATACCCTCTTTGCTGCCGAGTTCGACGGCCTGAATTATATCGTGGCGTTCCTCTTTCGCCGAAGGGAATACCTTGAAACCAAGCCTTTCATAAACTTCGGCGGCAAAAATCGCGCCTTTTTCCGCGCCCGCAACGACGGTGGGCGCAAGGAAAAATCCCTGATAAAAACTCTGCATAACGCCGAGGCTCGCACCGACTTCCTGTCCGAGTCCCGGAGCCGAAAGCCTGTATGCACATCTGTCCACACATTCCCGCGTGCCGCAGATATACCCGCCGACGGGAGCCAAGCCGCCGCCCGGGTTTTTGATGAGCGAGCCGACCGTCATATCCGCACCGACGTCCGACGGCTCGATTTCCTCTACGAATTCGCCGTAACAGTTATCTACCATAACGATTACGTGGGGTTTTATTTTCTTGACAAAAGCTATAAGCTCGCCTATCTGTTTAACCGAAAAAGTCGGGCGGGTCTGATAGCCTTTGCTTCTCTGAATGGTTACGAGTTTGGTTTTTTCGCCGATAGCGCGGGCGATATTGTCGTAATCGAACGTACCGTCGGGAAGAAGATCGACCTGTTTATACGAAACGCCGTACTCTTTCAACGAGCATTTGCTTTCCCTTATGCCGATAACCTCTTCGAGCGTGTCGTAAGGCTTGCCGACGGGGGACAAAAGCTCGTCCCCGGGGAGGAGATTTGCCGAAAGCGCGACCGTTAAAGCGTGGGTTCCGCAAACAATCTGCGGGCGGACGAGCGCGGCTTCGGTGTGAAAGGTGTCGGCGTAAACCTTTTCGATTTTGTCTCTTCCGAGGTCGTTATAACCGTATCCCGTGGAAGCGGCGAAACACGCGGCGTCTACCCTGTTTTTCTTCATAGCGGAAAGAACCTTGCACTGGTTATACTCCGCGATTTTGTCTATTTTTTCAAATCTTTCCTTTAAAGAATCGAGAATTTGCTCGCCGAAAGAATAAACCTCGTCCGAAATTCCGAGTTCCTTATAAGCGTTAAGTATGTTCATTTTTACTTGTTTTCCTTTATTTTTTCTATGATTTCGTCTGCCGTTTTGTTTAAAACGTCGAGTTTTGTGATTACTATTCCGCACGAAACGTCGCCGAAGATGAGCATCGTGTCCCCCGAAGAAATTCCGAAAGCTTCTCTCGCTTCCTTAGGGATAACTATCTGCCCTTTTTCTCCGACTTTTGCCGTACCGAAAACTCGTTTTTCCGCATTTTTAGCGAGAATTTGTTTACCCTTAGGCATATCCGTCACCCCACGCAAGTTTTGTTATACTTTTCATACTATTCATACCCGTAGATTATACTCCCCGACGTAAAAAAAGTCAAATAAAAAGCGGCATTTTAAGCCGCTTTTCAGTATATTTTATAATTTTTTTTCAGAACAGTTGTTTCATTCTGTCTTTTTTGGAGAGTTCGGAAAGTTTTGTTCCGTCTTCCGTTAAAGTTTCGCCTAAGTTGTAACGGGAAGCTTTGGCGATTTTCTTTAAGGAATACACTATGCTGTAATGCTTGATTCCCGCCTGATACAACGCGATGAGAGCCTCGTAAGAGTCAGCAACGGTCGTGTAAAGCGTTTTGGACGTTTCGCCTTTCTTGCCGATATGCTTAACGGCAAAATCGATATTGCCCGTGATATGGTTTTCGGGTTCTTTGTCTAAAAGCGAATTGACGAATTTCTCGTTTTCTTCCTTGTTGCCGACGGAATCGAGAGCTATCGTGAGCCTTACCTCTAAAACATCCGAGATTTTCTTGCGTTCGCCGTTTATAACTATTTCCTTAGGGTAAATTTCAATAAGCGGTTTGCCGTCCACGGGGTATTGTTTGAACGACGAAGGAATCATCGACAAGAATATCACCACGAAAATAAGCATTATCGCGCCCATAAGATAACCCATCGTGCCTGTTTCAGGATTGTTTAAGCCCTGAATAAATATGCTTGCGCCCATACCGCCCATCAAAACGACTAAAAGCGCGCCGTAAATAAGAGATTTGCGGCGTTCTTTCTTGTTGAAAGCGATGTCGGGATAAATCTTTACGCTCTGCGCTTGTTCGCTGTTTTTTTCGGGAGCGTCCGTCGATGCACCCGCCGTTAAATTTTTCTTTTCTTTTTCCATTTTAGTTTCCTTTTATGCCCGACAAGTTTTTTACTCTGCCGCGACATACATAAAAAACGGAATTTTCGGTCGACCCGAAAATTCCGCTTTAATTACTTTTGAATATTAAACGTATTCGAGCATAAATTTCGGAAGGTCTGCCTTTTCAGCGCTGACGGTCATTTCGAATTTAACTCCGTCGACCTTTTTGATAGCGGTAAAGAGATCTTCGAGTTCATCGAGCCTGCAATGACCTATTCTTAAAATACCGTCGATGAAAATTCCCTCGATATCGCTGTTGCCCGCAACGAGACCCATAATGAAGCCTTTAAGCTCCTCTACCGACGCTATACCGTATTCTTCGGTATAAACGCATCTGACGTTAATGTCTATCGAAACCGAGCAAATGGATTTGTCGGTTATAAAAACGACGTTGCCTTTCGCGGTTTTTGCGGCGGCGTTGATGTCGTCCATTATGATTTTTGTTTTGCCGAAGCCCTTGGGGCCGTAAATAAGTTTTATCATAAAACGTTCCTCCGTTTTTTCTTATGCGGGAAAGAAATGCTCTTCCCCTGCTTATATACATTGTATACTATTACGCGAATTTTTTCAAGGGGTTTTGCCAAATATTTTGAAAATTTTAACAAATATCCCGATATTTTTCTTAGTTTTCGGTTTTTTGCTCACCTTAAACCGTTTAACCGACCTCTTCTTCGGCGTTCCTCGCCATAACTACCGCCCTCGAAGCTATCGAATATTCGGTTACGCCGAGAATGGTTTCGCCGTCTATCTGAACGGCGGTGGGCTTATCGAACTTAACCGTTATGTTGTTTCCCGAAAGGGGCGCGAACATTTCGGTGTGTTTTACGTGTTCGCCTTTGAAAATGGACGGGAACACGATAAGCGTTTTGAGCTTGCCCGAACCGTGCAGAACTCCGCACGTTTCCGTAGTGCATTCAAGCCTGTTCTGGTCGGGCGTTATGTTCATTCCGCCGCCGTAAAACCTGCCGTGCATCGTGGGCGCGAGCCATACTTTTTTGAACGTGTACTTTTTGCCGTCCACTTCGATTTCCGCGTTTCTCGGTTTAAAATGGAATAAAAGTCCTTTAATGGCTATGCCCGCGTAATTTACGGGTTTATTCGATTTTTCGCGAAGCTTATCGCCGACTTCGCAGCAATAACCGTCGATTCCGTAACCTACGCCGTTAATAAACTTGTAAGTTTTGCCGTTCACCGTAACTTCGGGCAAATCTTGTATGTACTCGTTGATAAGAACGGGCTTATCGCCTTTGTTTCCGCCGAGATCGTGAATAAAATCGTTGCCGCTGCCCGTCGCGAAATAATAAACGTCGTGCTTAAGTTCGATATCCTTTGTGTCGTTCACGAAACGATTGAGCGTTCCGTCGCCGCCCGATATTGCGATTTTATCGCCGAGCGGTATTTTCGAAATAAGCTCCGCCGTATCGTTTAAAGTAACGTCGTAATAAACTACTTCCTCGCCCGGCAAAAACTTTTCGATGTTCTTTGTCTCGGTTTCACCCGTACCGTTTCCTGCTTTGGGATTGTATAAAACGTGATATTTCATTTGTCACCTCTTCGGATTTCTCCGCTTTTTCCTTGTAGTTTTTTTAATCGTCTATCGCAATCGTTTCCGACATAACGTCGCCCGTCAAAGGTTCTGTCGCAGCGTTCGCCTGCGCCGCCGCAATGTGCTTTTTCACCGAATTCAGCGTCGGGAAATACATTATCATATAAACGCCGATAGTCAAAACCCAGCTTATCGGGTAAACTATGTAAACCATTTCGATTACGGGATTTAACAGATAAATCGTTTTGAGCCAGACTATTCTGAACAGACAGCTTCCCGACAGACTTACGATCATTGCCGTCATCGATTTTCCGAGACCTCGCATACAGTTGCTTAAAACGTCCATTATGCCGCAGGTAAAATACGTCGAAGCCATTATGTACAGCCTTAGCTGCGCGATTTTTATTATCTCCTCGTCATCCGACATAATTCCGCAAAGCTGCTCGGAGAACAATATTATTATTCCGCCGAGGATAAGCCCCACGACAGTTACGAGCGCAGTAGATTCTCTCACCACCGTTCTTACTCTGTCGATTTTTTTCGCGCCGAGGTTCTGGCTGACAAATGCCAGGCACGCGAGCGCGATTGCATACATAGCGTTATAAATAAATCCGTCGAACTGACTTGCGATTGTGTTCGCCGTCATATACTTTTTCGCGAACGAATTTATCGTAGACTGAATAAGTACGTTCGAAATCGAGAAAACGCAGCCTTGCAAACCTGCGGGGAGACCGATTTTCGTCATTTCTTTGAGTTCGGGGAAATATATTTTCAGTTTCTTCAAGTCGAGCTTGCCGTAGCCGTCGCTTTTTAAAAGCACTATTATCGACAAAACTGCCGATATGCCCTGGGACGTAACCGTCGCTATCGCAACGCCCTCGACCGTTTTTTTAAGAACCGCAACGAAAAATACGTTAAGAATTACGTTGACCACTCCGCCTATTATAAGGAAAATAAGCGGGCGCATCGTATCTCCCACCGCTCTTAAAATCGAAGCGCAGAAGTTATAAAGCATCATTATCGGCATGCCGATAAAGTAAATCTGCAAATATTTCGTTGCCATATTCAATACGTCGGGATCGCAGTCCATCCATTCGAGGAACGTCCTTGCGAAAAAGAAACCGACGAACGCGAGAATAACGCCCGTGATAAGGCTTATTATAATCGAGGTTCCGACCGTTTTATGAGCGGCGTCCATATTTTTTTCGCCCGCAAACCGTGCGACGAGAACGTTCGCGCCGACCGAAAGCCCGACGAAAAGACCTATTATAAGATTTATAAGCGCGCCCGTCGCTCCGACTGCCGCGACCGCGTCGTCGTTTACGAATATTCCGAGAACGGCAACGTCCGCAGCGTTGAAAAGGAGTTGAAGCACGTTCGTACACACGAGAGGAAGGGCGTAAACGATAAGTTTGCCGAGTATTTTCCCTTCGCACATATTCATTTCGAAATTTTTCTTCATTTGAAACACACCGAAAATTGTTATGTATGTTAAATAAACCCTGTTTATGCTAAATAAACCCTGTTTACAAAATCAGATTTATACGGGTACAAAGTCATAAAACCTTTTTAAGCGAAACAGTTTTATACGGGTATGCAAAGGCACAGAACTACGACGAGTACGCCGAGGACTATTCTGTACCACCCGAAAAGCTCGAAATCGTGATTTTTGACGAAATTCATAAGGAATTTTATCACGAACATCGAAACGACGAACGCGATTACCATTCCGAGAACAAGCGCGGAAATCTGCGGAGCCGTTATCTCTACGCCTTTTACGGCGAATTTAAGTATTTTATACGCGCTCGCCCCGATCATCGTGGGAATTGCAAGGAAAAAAGTAAATTCCGCGGCTGCCGTTCTCGAAAGACCTAAGATCAGCGCGCCGATTATCGTGACGCCCGAACGCGACGTTCCGGGGACTGCCGCAAGTACCTGAAAACAACCTATCAGAAAAGCGTTCAGATAAGAAATTTCGCCTACGGAGTCGACTTTCGGCGTTTTGTTTTTGCGAATACGCTCCACGATTATGAAGGCGACGCCGTAAACGACGAGCATCGAACCGACGACTATTATTTTCTCCGTTTCGCCAAGATTATCGAACAGTTTATCGACGAAAAGCGCGACGACCGCGGGAATACACGCGACCAGAACTTTCGCCCAGGTCAACCATACTTCCTTTTGGGAAACAATCTTTCTGTTTTCGATAATTTCGCCGTTTTCGCCCGTTTTTTCGGTTTTTTGCAAACCGAACGGGAAAACGCGTTTCCAAAAGTACACTACGACCGCCATTATCGCGCCGAGCTGGATAAGATAATCGAACATATCCTTAAAGCCGAGCGTGAAAAATCCTTCCGAGAACGCGCCCGAAAAGAAATGCTCGAAGATCATCATATGTCCCGTACTCGATACGGGAAGCCATTCCGTTACCCCTTCGATTATTCCGATTATCGTTATCAGAACAACGTCGACAAAGCTCATAATTTTACCCTACTTTACACTATTATATGCCGTGATAATCGACTTATAGACCGACTTTTGCGATTTGTTTGCCGCGCGTAAGCCGCGTGGAAATTTAACCCGAACAACCTTTTATTTAAAAGACAAAAAGGTCGTCATAACAAGCTTTGGCAATGCCGCAGAAAGCCATGACGACCCTTGTTTATTTTATTCCTGAACTATTTTTTCAAGAAGTTTAAGGTCGATACCCTTTTCGCCTATCTTGATGATTTCGACCTTTACGGTGTCGCCGATTGCAAGGACTTCGTCCACGGAGTTGATTCTCTTATCGCTCATTTTGGAGATATGAATCATTCCGTCTTTTCCGGGAGCAAGCTCGCAGAACGCGCCGACTTTCGGAAGAATTCTTACGACGGTGGAGATGAACATATCGCCGACCTCGGGATCTCTCGCAATGCTCATAACCATTGCTTTTGCTTTTTCCGCCATGGAAAGATCTTCGCCGTAAGTAGCTATGCAAACTTTACCGTTATCGTCGATGTCGATCTTAACGCCCGTCTCGTCGATAATCTTGTTGATAGTCTTTCCGCCGCTTCCGATAACGTCCTTGATCTTATCCGTAGAAATGTTGAACGAGATAATCTTGGGTGCGTATTTGGAAAGTTCCGGCTTGGGAGCGGGAATGCAATCGAGCATCTTGCCGAGAATGAAATGTCTACCCTCGTTAGCCTGCTTGATAGCCTTTCTCAATATTTCTTCGCTTATGCCTTTGATCTTAATATCCATCTGGATCGCCGTGATACCGTTTACGGTACCCGCAACCTTGAAGTCCATATCGCCGAGGAAATCCTCTAAGCCCTGAATATCGGAAAGAACGGAGATTTTTCCGCTTTCGGTATCCTTGATAAGACCCATTGCGATACCCGCTACGGGACGTTTGATCGGAACTCCCGCGTCCATAAGAGCAAGCGTCGAGCCGCAAACGGAAGCCTGCGAAGTGGAACCGTTGGACGAAAGAACTTCGGAAACAAGTCTTATCGCGTACGGGAATTCGTCCTCTGACGGGATAACGGGTTCAAGCGCTCTTTCAGCCAAAGCGCCGTGACCGATTTCACGTCTGCCGGGGCTTCTTAACGGCTTAGCTTCGCCCGAAGCGTAACCGGGCATATTGTAATGATGAATGTATCTCTTGTATTCTTCGTTGTCGAGACCTTCGAGTTTCTGAACTTCGGAAATAGTTCCCAAAGTACAAGTGGTCATAACCTGAGTCATACCTCTCGTGAACACCGCGCTGCCGTGAACTCTCGGAAGTATTCCGTGTTCGCACCAGATAGGTCTGATTTCGGTAAGCGATCTGCCGTCCGGTCTTACACCCGAGTTCGTAATCTTCGCTCTTACCTTTTCCTTGGTTATATAGTAAAGAGAATCTTTGATTTCTCTCGCCATATCGGGGAATTCTTCCGCGAAATGTTCGAGACAGTCTTTCTCCACTTCGTCCTGACGAGCCTGTCTTTCGAATCTGTCGAACGTGTCGAGCGCATAATCGAGTTTCTCGCTCGCGTAAGCGCGGACTGCGTTGTCGAGATCTTCGGGAACGTGGTAAAGCTCCATTTCGAGCTTCTTCTTGCCGCATTCCGCAACGATGCCTTCGATGAAAGCGCACTGCTTTTTGATTTCTTCGTGACCGAAAAGAATAGCTCCGACCATAGCTTCGTCGTCGATTTCCTTCGCGCCCGCTTCAACCATCATGATAGCGTCTTTCGTTCCCGAAAGGTTAAGAGCAAGCGTACTCTTTTCTTTCTGAGCGACGGTGGGGTTGATAACGTATTCGCCGTCGACCATACCGACGACAACCGAACCCGTAGGTCCTGCCCACGGAATATCCGAAATGCTGAGCGCAACGGAGCTGCCGAGCATTGCGAGCGGTTCGGGAGCGATATCGGGATCGACCGAAAGAGCCGTGGCTACTACGGTTACGTCATTGAAAAGTCCCTTGGGGAAAAGAGGTCTTATAGGTCTGTCGATAAGTCTCGAAACGAGAATAGCTTTATCGCTCGCTCTGCCCTCTCTCTTTTTGAATCCCCCGGGAATTTTGCCGACGGAATACATTTTCTCTTCGTAGTCAACGGACAACGGGAAGAAGTCCATTCCCGCTCTCGGTTCCGGCGCCATGGTAACGTTTACCATTACCATAGTTTCTCCGCATTTGACGATGCACGAACCGTTAGCCTGCTGAGCGTACTTTCCTACGTCAACCGTAACTTCGCGTCCGCCGACCAAAGTCTTGAATTGTTTGTGGTTTTCTAACATTTTGTTCTCCTTTTTCTCTGATTTACGGCAGTGCGCAACTTTTCTTTCGCCATGCCTTAGAAACGCCGGGCGTTCTTACCGAAAGCTTGTCCGCAGCGCATAACGCCGCGCAAAACTTATTTGCAAAATTTACCTGCAAAATTTGCTTTCGGAATTTACTTACGAACGCCGAAGCGGATTTTACGTTTTTTTCGAGTAGTTTTCCGATTTTATGTGTCGGAAACTTCATAAAATCGTTAATGCAACCGATTGTTCGAATGCAAACGATTTTTTAATCGGATACCGCGAAAAAAGACGTCTGTCTTTTTTCGCGGGCAGATTTCTTCGTTACGGAGCGCGATATAAAAGCTTTTTTTAGACGGATTTTAAGACGGAACCGCCATAAAACAGGCTTTATATAGCAAAAAAGGGAGTATAAAAATACTCCCCGAATTTTTACTTTCTGAGTCCGAGTTTAGCGATGATTTCTCTGTATTTCTCGATATCTACGGATTTGAGATAATCGAGCATACCCTTTCTGCGACCAACCATTTTCAAAAGTCCGCGACGAGAATGCTTATCGTTGTTGTTAAGTTTAAGGTGTTCGTTGAGGTGGTTGATTCTCTCGGTTAAAAGAGCGATCTGAACTTCTGCGGAACCCGTGTCTCCGTCGTGTCTTTTGTAAGTGTTGATGATTTCCGATTTTCTTTCTTTTTCCATGTTGTTTATCCTCCTGAATGGAAATTTTCGCTTCAAAGCGAAGCGCGGCGTCGAGTATTCGCCGTACTGCGCAACGAGCAACTACAAACATATTACCACATATAATAAAAAAAAGCAATCGTTTTAATGCGATTGCGTAATTTTTATATAGTTTATTCCGATTTTTCGTCCGTTTTTATTTTTTATCGTCCGCGCCGAAAACTTCACGCTTGTCTAAGGTAAATAATCAACACTTGTCTAAACCGAATAACAGCACTTATCCGAGCCGAAAAATCAGCGCTTGTTTGAGCCGAAAAATTCGCGCTTGTCGGAGATAATTTTATCGATTTTCCCTATATAGGTTTTTATGTCTTTCGGCGCGCCGTATCTTTCTATCCTGTCGTCATTTTTAAACAGTCTTTTCGAAACTCCGTTCGCCCCGCATGCGGGATTGGACGAAATTTCTTCCATAACGTCGATATTGTAAACGCAAGCCTTGCCCTTTTTCGTGTAACCCGTGTTTTCGAGATTGCCCGCCATATACTTCTGACGATACATATAATAAGGCGAAAAACCCTCGTTAATCAACTTATAGGCTGAGTAATCGATCATTTTCTTAATTTCGCCCGCGCCGAGCCGCTCGGTTTTTTCTTTCAGAACGCTGCCCTTTTTAAGCGATAAAGTATGTACCGTTACGTTGTCGGGAGAAAGCTCCGAACATGCGTCGATACTGTATTTGAAGTCCTCGAACGTTTCGCCCGTAAGCCCCGCGATCAGATCCATATTGATATCGAAATCGTATTTTCTCGCCAACGCGTACTTATCGAAAATATCTTTTACGGTATGTTTTCTTCCGATTTCCGCCAGAGTTTTGTCGTTAAAAGTCTGCGGATTTACGCAAATTCTCGTAACGCCGTATTCTTTGAGCATCGAAAGAACCTCGTCCGTTATGCAATCGGGTCTTCCCGCCTCCACCGTATATTCGACGTTCGGGCTGCCTATGGCTTTCAGTACCCGTTCGAGTTCTTTTATCGGAAGGGAAATCGGCGTTCCTCCGCCGACGTAAAACGAGCGGTATTTTTTAAAAAACGGCTTAGTCTCCTCGATTTCTTCGCATATCGCCGAAACATATTCGGGAACTTGTTTTTCCCTGCCTATCTCGTTTGAAACAAACGAGCAGTAAGCGCATCTCGACGGACAGAACGGAATACTCACAAAGAAATCGGCGTTATCGTCGTCAAGCGAATAAATGCCCTTCTGCTCATCCATTATTCTTGCGACCATATCGAGCTTTTCGGGCGAAACTTTCATCTCTTCACCCATAATTTCACGCCATTTTTTACCCTCGGAATATGCAAATTTAACGGGACGTATGCCCGTAAGCGCGCCCCATTCCAGCTTTTCGCCCGTGAAATCCGACAAAGCGAGATATAACGCAAGCTTTGCGAATCTTCTGAAATAACGCTTATGTTCGAGTTCGTCCTTATAAGCGTGCCTGTCGGCAAACGAATAAGGCTTTTTGTCTATGGTAATTTCGTTTATGAAAAAACCGCCCTCTTCTCTCGCGGAGTGCGTTATAACGTTTTTATCGGTAAGATTTGAGAAAAATTTGCTTTCCTCGATAAATTCGGCTTCGAGCCAGGGCGTATCGGTGATTATCATATTTTTTTATCAATAATTATCGTAGTTGATGTAATTATGTTTTCTTTCGTAATCGAGCGTTGTGTTTTCGCCGTGACCGGGAAAAACCTCGTAGTCTCCGTCGAGTTTGAAAAGCTTGTTCTGTATCGAATTTTTAATCTTTACGAAGCTTCCGCCCGGAAAACTCGTGTTTCCGTACGACCCGAAAAAGAGGGTGTCGCCCGTGAAGAGTTTGCCGTCGATGATAAAACAACTCGACCCCTCGGTATGCCCGGGCGTGGAAATAACTTCTATCGGTATTCCCCCGATTTCCGTTTTGCCCTCCTTTAAAACTTCGTCGGCGTGATAAAACGGCGCGCCCGTTATCCCGAAACGTTTTGCTAAATTATCGTCCGAATAAAGCATTTTCTCGTCGCCCTCGGGAACGTAAACCTTAACCCCGTAGTCTTTCGCGAGATATCCGCTCATTGCGTGATCGAAATGTCCGTGAGTGAGTATCGCGCCACAGACCTCCGCATTTAAGTCCTTACAAAGGCTCATTAAATGTGAAAAGTCCGCGCCGAAGTCGATTATCAGGCATTTTTTAGTTTCCGTATCGAGTACGATATAAGCGTTTGCATCGATCGGTTCGACGGGTTTTTTGATTATTTTTATCATATTCTGAATATGTCCGTGATGCAGGAATTCTGGTTTACCTTGTTTATAAGCAAGTCCAGATCCCCTTTCTTGCCGAGCTTAATCGTAAACTCGACTATCGACTGATGATTTTTAACGTCTATTCTTCCGTTGACGGAAACAATCAGGAGTCCGAGTTCGGTGCAGGCATTGGAAACGCACACGAGAATGGGCGCGTCCTCGCCGCCGATAACCCTTATCGAGACGCTGTAAGACCCCTGATCGCCGACCCATTCGGCTTCGAGAAGCCTTCCCGGGTCTTCGTTTTTCATATTCGGGCAATCGCGCCTGTGGACGGTTACGCCTCTGCCCCTCGAAACAAAACCCACTATATCGTCGCCGGGAACGGGATTGCAACAGCCCGCAAAACGAACCAGAAGTCCGCTCATTCCCTTGATTTTAACGCCGCCGACGTTCTCGGAACTGCGCTTGATTTTGCTCTCCGCAATCTTTTCGGGCGTGGGGGTTTCCTTTCTGTGGAAATCGATAAGCTTTAAAAGCACGCTGTTTATGGTGATTGCTCCGCAACCGACCGCCGCGTACATTTCCTCGGGCGTGGATACCGAAAGCTTTTGACTGAGCCGCTCGAAGCTCACGGGGTTAAGAAGTTCGCCGAAATTATATCCGCGGTTTTTAGCCTCGTTTTCGAGCATGGATTTGCCGAGTTTTTCGTTATCGACCTGCATCGCCTTTTTGTAAAAGGCTTTGATTTTAGCTTTCGCGCCCGAAGATTTTGCAATCCTGAGCCAATCCCACGAAGGACCTTTCGAAAGTTTGGAAGTGACTATTTCAACTACGTCGCCGACTTGAAGCGTGGTGTTTAACGGAACCATTTTTCCGTTTACTTTCGCGCCGACGCATTTATTGCCTACTTCGGTATGAATTTTATACGCGTAATCGATAGGCGTTGCGTCCTTTACAAGGCTTATAACCTCGCCTTTCGGCGTGAACACAAGCACCTCGTTATTATAAAGGTCGCCTTTCAAGCTTTCGAGGAATTCGGTGGAATTGTTAAGTCCGCCCTGCCATTCCATAACTTCTCTTATCCAGCTGAGTTTTTTATCGAAAGCGTCGGTATTCTCTTTGTTTTCCTTATATTTCCAATGCGCGGCGATACCGAATTCCGCCGTGCGGTTCATCTCCTTGGTTCGGATCTGAATTTCGAAGATTTTACCGATATTCGTTACGACCGTTGTGTGTAAACTTTGGTACATATTCTCTTTCGGCGTGGCGATATAATCCTTGATTCTGCCGGGAATAGGCTTCCACTCCTGGTGAATTTTTCCGAAAAGTTCGTAGCACTGATCCACCGTGTCGACGATAATTCTCACGGCGGTAAGGTCGTAAATCTGATCGAGCGTCTTGTTCTGACGCTTCATTTTTTTATAAATGCTGTAAAAATGCTTTGTTCTGCCGAAAACTTCGCCCTCGATGTTCGAGTCTTTCAGTATTTTTTTAATCTCGTTCACGACGAAATTTACGAATTCCTTTCTCTCGCTTATCTGACTGTTGATATTGACGGCGAGATATTCGTATGCTTCGGGGTCGAGATATTTAAGACATAAATCTTCGAGTTCGCATTTTATCTGCGAAATACCGAGTCTGCCCGCAATGGGCGCGTAAATATCGAGCGTTTCGCGCGCCATTCTCAGCTGTCGTTCTTTGGACAGAAAGTTGAGCGAACGCATATTGTGAAGTCTGTCCGCAAGCTTGATAATGATAACCCTTATATCTTTCGCCATCGAGACGAAAATCTTTTTAAAGTTCTCCGCTTGCTCTTCTTCGTGAGATTTGAATTCGATTTTGTCGAGTTTCGTAACGCCCTCGACGAGTTCCAGAATCTCGTCACCGAAAGCCTCCTTTATATCGCCCTCCGAAACGGGCGTGTCCTCGATTACGTCATGCAAAAAAGCCGCGGCAATGGTGTAATAATCCATTCCGAGGTCGACGAGAATTTGCGCGACCGCAACGGGGTGCGTGAAATATTCCTCGCCGGAAGCGCGTTTCTGCCCTTCGTGCGCTTTTTGCGCGAACAAAAATGCCTTTTCCAGAACTTCGCATTCTTTCGGCGAATAACTTTTTTCGATGCTTTCTACAATTTCTTCGTACATAACTTTCGATTTTGCTTAGTTTTTGACGTTCTTTATTTCAGTGATTTTTTACTCTGTTATATATAACGGAAGCGTTCAGATCGCATTTTTTCCCGCTCGCGATAAAATATTTGGCGCCGCGTTTTTCGATCAAACCGACCTCTTCGAAAACTTTGAGCGCGAATATCAATTTTTCCGCATACGTTTCACCCGTTTTCGAACATGCTTCCTTTACCGACGAAAAACCGTCGGTTATACTTTTAAGTTTAAGATATATTCCGATAAGTTTGTCTCTGTCGGCATACGTTCCGTCGAAATCGAAACCGTTTATTTCCGCGTTCACATACGTTTTCGTGGCGGTAAAAGGCACGAAAAGCGGTTTGTCGAGAAAGACTACCCGCTCGTATTCGCCGTAATCTCCGCCCGAAAGCCCGTAGCACAATACATTGAGATTTCCGCGAGCGCACGGCTTTAACAGTTGTTTTTCCGTATTTTGAAGCTCGGGAAAAACCTTTGCCGTTTCGGGATTGTTTATAACGAAAAGCGTTCCGTAAATTTCGCGTTCGGCTTCGCGGATAAATTCCCGCGCTTTCGCGGTGTCTATCGTCTCCGTATTTTCGTTTTCTTTCTCACACGAAAGTTGATTTTCGAAAAGCGACTGCCTTACCGCTTCCCCGTCGTCCACGATCGGGAAAACGCTTTTTACATATCCTTTCAGAGATTCTCTGCCGTTATAAACGGATATTTTCGGTTCGAAAACGACTATCTTTTCGCTTGCCGAATTTAAAACGGACAAATCGTCGTAGCCGTTGAAATACATAAGGTCGATTTTCGGCGTGGAGAACGAAACGTGCGGCGAGCCGAATTTGATCGGCGAAGCGTAAGCTTCGTTTATATCGAGCGCAAACACGGGGCGCCTGTTTCCGACCCCGCAAGGCTCCATAAGCTCTAATTCCCTGGCAAGCTCTATCCCGAACTTACCCGTTATTATTCCGTCCACTTCCGTATCGCCCGAGAAAATCTCCGTTCCGTAGTTTTCGGATATGTAATCGTTCAGAATTTCTTCGAGCCGACCGAGATTTTCCTTTTTTATCGTGACTCCCGCGGCTTGCGAGTGTCCGCCGAAGCCTTCTAAAACGTCCTTGGCGGACGATAACGCTTTATATATATTGATTTCGCCAAACGATCTCGCGCTGCCGTGCAGAACGTCGCCCTGCTCGGCGAACAGTATCGCGGGTTTGCGGTATTCTTCCATAAGTTTCGCCGCAACGATACCGATTATCCCCGATTTCCAGGTTTCGTCCGATAATACAATCACCCTCGAAAACGGCGATTTGTTTTTTAAAAGCGCCTTTGCCGATTTATACAATTCGTCGCATTCGGTCTGCCGCGCGACGTTATAGGAATTGAGCTTGTCGGCAAGGATTTTTATTTCGAAATTATCGTCCGACGTGAACGCGGCGAGCGCAGAATACGCGTCGCCCATTCTGCCTGCGGCGTTTATTCTCGGCGCGATCGAATAAGCAAGCGATTGCGCGCCCGTCTCTTTCATTCCGCCGACTTCCGCCAAAGCCCTTAAAGCTTTCGCCCCCCTGCCGCTTTTAATAAGTTTCAGCCCCTCGCTTACGAGAATTCTGTTTTCGTCCGTGAGCGGCATACTGTCCGCAATCGTGGCTACGGCGACAAGGTCGAGATATTTATCGGCAGACTCGCCCGTGAGCGCGCGGATAACTTTATAAGCAACGCCCGCGCCGCAAAGCCCGTCGAACGGATAACCTTCGAGTTTGCAGTTTATAACCGTACAATCGGGAATTTGTTCGGGAATTTCGTGGTGATCGGTGACGATAACGTCAACGCCGAGGTCTTTGAGTTCCTCTATTTCGGTATACGCCGAAATTCCGCAGTCGACGGTAATGATAAGGTCGGGGCAATATTCTTCGAGAACTCTTTCAAGCACACCCGCCGTAAGCCCGTAACCGTTTTCCCTTTCGGGAACCACCGCATACGTTTCCAGCCCGTAACTTACAAGCCCTCTGTACATAATCGTCGTTGCAGAAATGCCGTCCGCGTCGTAATCGCCGTAAACGACAACCGTTTCGCCGTTGGCTTTCGCTTCTTCTATCCTCGAAACGGCTTCTTTCATACCCGTAAACAAAAACGGGTCGTACAAATTCTTTTTGTCGGGCTTAATAAATTTTTCGGCTTCTTCCGCGGATTTTATCCCTCTTAACGCAAGAAGTTTTGAAAAAGCCGCCGACACGCCGCATCTTTCCGATATTTCAGTTATTAAATTTTCAATGCCCTCTAGCGGCGTTTTCGTTATTACCATTTTATTCTTTGCCCGATTTTATATGTTATCTGTGTTTCGTATCCGTATAGATATATTATACGTGTTCGCATTAAACAAAAAAGGGCGGATACTAAGTCCGCCCGAAATTGTTTCGATTAAGCCTGAGCCGCTTCCGTAGCAGCCTCGCTCTTTATTGCTTTTGCTTTTACTTTCGGTCTTTTGCCGGACATTCTGAACAGTTTTCTGAGGTATACCCAGATAGGAGCAGAAAGAAGTACCGACGAATAAGCGCCTGCGATAAGTCCGAAGATTATCGGAAGAGCAAACTCACGAATGGTCGAGTTACCGAAAATCGCAAGAGCTACGATCATTACCAAAGTGGTTATGGTCGTAAGAATAGATCTCCAAACGGTGCTTGTGATTGCTTTGTTCGCGATCTCCGCGTCGGTAAGAAGAGAATCCGAAGGACTCTTTTCAAGTTCTCTTACACGGTCGAAAATAACGATCGTCGCGTTGATCGAATAACCTATGATAGTGATTATCGCCGCAATAAACGTCGAGTTGACGGGAATCTGGAAAATAATCGTGCAAGCCGTCATAACGAGTACGTCGTGAACGAGCGCGAGAATTGCCGCGAGACCCGAAATCCAGGTGAATCTGATAGCGATATAAACAAGGATTACCGCAACGGCAACAGCAACTGCGATAGCCGCGTTTTTGATAATCGCCTGCATTACTTCGTTTCCGATAGTATGCGTTTTAACGTTTACTTCGTCTTCGGTAAGCGTCATGCCTTTGTTTTCTTTAACCCAATCGATAACGTGATTTTTGATCGCAACGCTCATTGCGCCCGTTTCTTTCGAGAATACTTCGGTAAATCCGTCGCTGTTGGTGTCGAGAACATAAGCCGCGCCGTTTTTCAATGCGTCTTTATCTACTCTGAATTCGAAAGTGTTGTCGCCCGATTTCTGAACGTTAGCCGCGGGATTGAACTTGTAAGTATCTTCGCCGAGTTTAACATTTCCCGAAGCGAGCCAGCTGTTGATATCGGCTTTGAAATCGTCTTCTTCGGCGCCGCTGATATTGCTTGAAACTACGTCGTTCGCGATTTCGACTTCGAAAGTCATACCGCCTTTGAATTCAACGCCGAGGTTCATACCCTGAACGAAAAGCATTACGACGCCCGCGATTATCACAAGCAAACTTACGGAAATAAATATTCCGAATTTTTCTACGATTTTAATCTTTTTGTTTTTAAGAGAGTTACCCATTACGCGTCCCTCCTTTTAAGGTTGAAGAGTTTAGCCGCGCCTTCGTCTTCTTCTCCGCCGAACGGTCTCATAACGTTAATGAGCCATCTCGTTACGAAAATAGCCGTGAAAAGCGAAACTATAACGCCGAGGAAAAGAGTTATCGCGAAGCCCTTAATAGAACCCGAGCAGAATATCCAGAGAACTATCGAAGCGATAATAATCGTAACGTTGGAGTCCAAAACGGTAACAACCGCTCTCTTGAAGCCCGAATCGATCGAAGCTTTAACTCTCTTTCCGTTGCCGTATTCGTCCTTGATTCTCTCGAAAATAACTACGTTCGCATCGACCGCCATACCTATCGAAAGGATAATACCCGCGATACCGGGGAACGTGAGCTGAACTCCCGGGAAAAGCGCGAGAATAGCGACGTAAAGTATAACGTAAATCATAAGCGCGATAGAAGAAGCTACGCCCATTCCTCTGTAGAAAGTAATCATAAGAATGAAAATAAACACGAGACCTATAGCCGCGGCAATCATAGCTCCGTTTAAAACGTTATCGCCGAGCGTTGCACTGATCTGTCTCGATTCGCTTATACGGAAGCTTATGGACAAAGAACCGCTCTTTATGACGGACGCTATCGTTTTCGCAGTATCGTAAGAATCGATACCGGTAATCGTAGCGTTTCCGTTGGGAATTTCTTCGCTTACCGTAGGAGAAGAAATCAATCTGTCTCCGAGGTAAATGGAAAGCTTGTTTTCAACTCCGTCTTCCTTGGCGGCGATAGCTTTGGTCGCGCTTGCGAAAAGTTTAGCTCCTTCGGTCGTAAATTCAAGATATACGGTCGGGTCGCCGTCTTCGTTGTAGCCCGCTCTCGCGTTCTTGACGTGTTCGCCTCTTACCTTAACGTTACCCTTGGAATCTCTGAATTGAAGTTCGCCCTGATCGCCGATAAGTTCCATAACTTCGTCGGGATTGTCGATCGCGGGGATTTCCACTCTGAGACCGTTATCCTGTCTGGTGATGGTTGCTTCGGTGTAACCGTTCTCGTCTAGTCTCGATCTGAGAGTTTCGATAACGGCGTCGATTTCTTCGGTATTTGCCGTCGTTCCGTCCTTAGGGGTGAGAACGGCGTAATATCCGCCTTCAAGGTCAATACCTTTTCCGATC
>CAKQJE010000011.1 GCA_934247225.1 uncultured Clostridia bacterium | reverse complement strand
CGGGTGCAGTAGGCATTGTGCCGTAATCCAGAGTTTCCTCTTTCAGTGTCGTATCGCCGTTTTTGAACGTTACTTTATACTTATTGAGAGTTTTCTTAAATTCCGCGGTATAAACAACGTCGCCCGTTACGGCAGTGAGAGCTTTATCCCAGCCCTTGAACGTATAGGAATACTGCGCGTTGCCCTCCTTTTGGGGATCGGTTTCCGGAGCCTTGGGAACTTTGCCGTATTCTTCGTTATATTCTTTCAAAACATCGTTGCCGTTTTTGAAAACGACTTTATATTTGTTGACAACGGAAGTGAATTTTGCGGTTAAAACGATATTTCTGTCGATCTTGGTAAGATCCGCGATTTTTCCGCTTTCGTCTTCCCAACCCGCGAACGTGTAGCTGTACTGCTTGTCGCCCGTTTTTTCGGGTACGGTGCTGTATTTCGGCGCGGAGCCGTAGCATACGTTTTCCTTTGCAAGCTCGGTTCCGTCATGATTTTTAAACGTAACCGAATAAACTTCCGGGGTCCATTTAGCCGTCAACGTAACGTCTTTCGTAACGGTATCGGTGTCGAACGCCCATTCCGCCTCACCTGAAAACCAACCGCCGAAAACATAATGAGCTTTCGAGGGGTCTTCGGGTTTTGTTATTTTTTCTCCCTGCTCGACTTCGACGCTTGCTATTTCGGTTCCGCCGTTCGTATCGAAACTGACGGTGAATTTCGTTACGGTTGTTTGGGAACAAGCCGCTGCGAAAAGCATGCAAAGCGCGCAAACAAGCGTCATAACAATTGTTATTCTCTTTTTCATCATTCACTCCTTGAATATAATTTTATTTCCTATCGCGGCAACGATAAGAAGCAAAACTTATCGTTGCCGCGATAAAATCCTTATTGAATATTTTTAACCTAATTTAATGGTAAGACCAACGATATCGTTATAAGGCAATACTTTCGTATTATCGTTTCTGTCCGCGCCGGCAAGTCCGACAAGCGATTTCGCGGTCATTACGCAGTTTTTATACGTATTCGCAGTATAGTTTGCCGGATAAGTGTAGTACGCGCACGTTCCGAAAAGCGTGTCGATATCGATATTTTGTGCGTTTATCGTCACGTTTACGAATTCGGACGAATGACAATATATCGCCGTCAGCAATCCGCCTGTGGAATTAACCGCGGGAAGAGCCGTCGCTCCTGCTCCCTTAACGTTTATCGTTACGTTTTCGAGCGTTGCTCCGACCATACTGTAACCTAAAATTACTCTTTTAGGTTCATATTGCTGGTTGAAAGTAATATTTTTTATCACCGCGCCTTTTCCTATCGTTCCGAACAGACCCTTTGAATAGAAAACGTTTGAAATGGAGTGATTTCCGCCGTCAAACGTTCCTCTGAAACCGAAATCGCCGTTATCGTTAGTCCATTTAGCTATGCTTCCGAAATCTACCCATTTGTCCTCTAAAAGATCTGCGCCAAGCTTATAATAACCGTATTTTACGTTGTTCGAATCGAGAGTAACGGCTTCTTTAATATCGTTATACGATGTAAGCATTTTCGTTACGACAAGCACGTTTGCGGTTACGATATAATATTTACCGTCTTTGTTCACGATAACCTTTAAGGTCTGCATACCGTGTTTGCGGACGTTTGCCTTATAATCGTCGGTTACGATAAGTTTGCCGTTTGCGAAAGTTACGTTTTCGCCGCCGAGCGTTGCGGAAAGAGCCGTTGCCGAAGTGTAATCTCCGAGGTCTAAGGCGTACTCCGTTCCGTTGGATAAAGCGATTTCTCTGTCACCGCCGAGATTAACCTCTTCCGCGGGCAACAAGATCGTTACGCCGAGATATAAAGTAACCTTTCTGTCTCCCGCTTTTCCGATTACAGTCAACGTTTTCGCCCCGATATCGGAACCGGAGAAGCCGTCCGCTATGGTAAGAATTCCGTTTGCGAACGTGAAGTCAGTTATTTCTCTGCTACCGAATTTAACGGAAGTTATTTCGGTTACGTCCGCGTTTTCTTCGCCGAGCGAAAGGCTTGCGGCGCTGCCGACGGTGATCACGTTGTTTTCGTCATTATAAGAACGTACGTACGAAACGGTTATACCCTCGATTCCGTCTATCGATATTATCTTATCTCCCGGATATTTTTTGCTTGCCGTCACGCAAAGAAGTCCGCCGATTGTTTTAACGTTTACTCTGCAATTTTCGAAGGTGTTCGCCTTTCTCGCGTCGTAATGCCAGAAACTGCAACCGAACAGAGTGTCCACATTTCCTTCCGAGTTGATTTCGACGTTTTTATAAGCCGTCGAATGGCTCATAAGCGATGTGATTATTCCGCCCTCGGTAAGGTAATAATCGGAACCGACATCTCCGCTCTTTATGTTTATCGTAACGTTTTCTACAACCGCGCTTCTTATCGAACGCGCAAGAACCGTTCCTCCGTTCTTGTATCCGTAGGCGTTTACGGTGAGATTTTTTATAACCGCGCCGCCTCCGACAATACCGAACAAACCTTGCGACATAACCGTTCCCGTTATCGAATGCCCCGCGCCGTCGAGCGTTCCGCGGAAGCCGTAAAGCCCGTCATCGTTCTCCCAGGACGCTCCGTTTCCGTTGTTAAGCTTGTATTCCGCGTTGCCGAGATCGCTTGTAAGTTTGTAATAACCGAAAATGGCGTATTCGGCGTTGTCGGATTTCAGAAGCTCGTCAAGCTGTTCGATATTGCTTATTTCCTTAGTGATAACCGTTACGGGAATGTGTACGGTATAGAATTTATTATTCTTTTCGATAAGCACGCTGAGCGTGTTGTCGCCGTGAATAGTCTTGTTCGCTATAAACTCGTCGCTTATCGCAAGGGAGGAAACGTCGTTTCCGAAATAATATCCGTTGCAGGAAATCGAATACACGGTCGCGCCCGCAAATTTTCCGAGGTTTATCGCGTTTTCCGTTCTGTCAAGGAATATTTCCTGACTTTCGCCAAAAGCTACTTCTTCGGAGTTGCTGAACACAACCGCCCCGATTTCGGACTTGACCAGAATTCCGTTTACGGCTCTGAAAGTTATGTTTATGATCGTCTTTCCGAAGTTTTCGCCGAACACTTCGGAGTCGTTGTAAAGGCGGAGAACGCCGTTTTCGAACTTATACTCGGTTATTTTATGTCCGTTACATTCGATTTCGACGATTTCCGAACTCGCGAAACGCTCGCCGACATGCAGCGCTATTTCCGATTCTTCAACGTTGATTATATCCGCGACGGTTATTTCGACCACGCCGCTTATTTTGCCGCCGAAGCCTGCCGTCTGTTCGAGATATACGGAAATATAATTTCCGTTTACGTAATATCTCGCAAGTTCTTTGACATATTCGGCGTTAATCGCGCAGGAGACGAAAACGTTGCCGTCGAACGCGTATTTATCGCTGCAACCGAACAAGGAATTAAGTTCGGCTCCGCCCGCGTTTACGGTAAGTTTCCGAGTCGTATTGCCCTTGAACGATTTCGAAGTGATAAGACCTATGCCGTCCGTCTCGATTCCGAGAGTTCCTTCCGAAACCTTTATCGTCACGTTTTCGATAAACGAATCGAGAACGTAATCGCCGATGACGGACTTGCCCGCAATGTTTACGCCGCCGCTTACGACGAAGTTGACGTTCCTTATCGTCGCTCCGCCGCTTACGTAACCGAACAATCCGTGATTGCCGAGCGCTGCCGTAAGAGTGTGTCCGTTACCCTCGAAAATTCCGCAGAATCCGTTTTTGCCGCTGAACGCTGCCTTCGCCTCGTTCGAGAAAGAATCTAGAGTTATGTCGTTTTTAAGTTCATAATACCCGTAATTCCTCGTCGCCGACGTCTGTAACGCGGCAACCAAATCCTCTGCCGTATATATATATTTCGTTACGATGAGTATCGGGACTTTCACAGTCTTTTTGCCGTTTTCGGTATTTACGATTACGGTAAGTTCCCTTTCGCCGTAATAGTTCGCAAGGTCTTTCCCGTTTATCGCCGAGAGAGAATTGCCGAGAACTACGTTGTTTACGGACACGCTTTCCACCGAGGAATAAGCGATTTTTCCGAGATTTATCGAATTATCCGACTTGGAAACCTCAATAACTTGTCTGCTTCCTCCGACGTACTCAATATCGCTCGGCGTATAGTCCGAAAGCATTATTCTCTTTATGCTCTCGATTTCTTCGCGAGATACTCCGACGTAACCCGTAAGGAAATTTTCGACTGCGTACGAAAGCGGTTTGCCCTCCGCTCCGTAATTGCTCTTTATTGCGTTGATAAGCGCGCCGAACGCTATGAAATTATCGTAGTTATTCTGCATAACTCCGATTTCGGCGAAAGCCCCGCCGCTTATCGCGCTTCTGTATCTGAGACCCGAAACTTTCGAAAAACTCGTGAGTTCGTAGTCTCTTATAAGGTCTTCTTCGCCGACGCCGAGAAGTCCGTTAATCAAAAACGCCACGGTACCCGTTCTGTCCGCGCCCGCGTTACAATGTATATAAACGGGATAATTGTTTTCGTCGGCAAGAACTTCGAAAATCGTCTTCAACGAACGCTTCATGGCGTTTTCGTTACGCACGGCGTTGCCCGTCGCGTATGCCAGGCGGCGCGCGTCGTTCTTGTTTTCTTTCGAATCGACTTTCGTGTTTCCGTCGTTCGGCAAAGCGTTCCACACCGAAGCTTCTAAAATGTCGGTATACTGCCCGATCGTGCATTTATAATAAGGAAGAGACGCGCCGATAAAGTTCGTAGTCTGACCCGCGTCGTCTTTGTCCTGCGTTCTGAGATCTATTTCGGTTTTGATTTTTAAATCGTCTCTGAAAGTTTTAAGACCGTCTTCCGTCAATCTGTTATCGCCCCAGCTTCCGTACCCGTTAAGCTGGTTTCCGCGATAGATTTTTCCGTAATTCACGGACGACTCGTCCGCGCTCCAACCGCCGAGATCCCTTATGTTGGAAGTGCCTTCGGCGTAAATAAGACGAACGGGAAGGGTTTCCGTGGTGAAACTCGACGCGTCGGACATATCTCCCGACTTATCGCCGCAGACTTTCCAATAATAAGTCGTGGACGGCAACAAATTGTAAATCTCGATTTCGCTTTGAAGCCCGGAGACGACATACTCCGCCGCGCCGAAGAAATTCTCGTTGTCGGCAAGATAAAGCGTGTATCTTACGCTCCCGTTGCCCTTCCAGGCAAATTTTATCGGAAGCGCGCCTTTATCGCTCGTCAGCTTTGCTTGCGGCAAAGCGGCTATCTGCTCCGCTTCCGTAGCGGCGGCAAGATATGCCCTTACGGCGTCGTCGACGAGTTTGACGTTATCGGCGTCGGGAATAGCTTCGAGAACGATTTTTTCGTTCTTTTTCGTTCCCGAATCGTTCGGATCTTCCGAGTCGTCATAACCATCGTCGTCCGAAGCCGAGTCTATCGGCGAAGTCGACCCCGAATGCGAACCGCCTGCGGAGTCGGATTGTTTTCCGCCGTCGGTACATCCGCATAAAAACATGCAGACCGAAAGCAAAACGGCAACGAGCAACATTGCTATTCTTGTCATTTTTCCCATCAAAAAACCTCCCTGCAAGCCTCGGACGAACAAGCGATCGCGCCGCCGCCCGCGACTAAATAGCCTTAAATAGTATCCGCAAAACGCGTATCTTTATTTTCTTTTTTCTCAATTAAGAGTATCTTTTCGCCGAAGGCGAAAAGAAGACTAGTCTTCTGAAAAAAAATGCCACTTTCGCAGAATAATACGTTTAGTTTACTTGCATTATAAACCCTCTTGCGATATAATAATTGTATAATAATCTCTTTTTTTTGTAAAATTCTATCAATAAAATTATGAAAGCAAATTATCCGAAATATCTCGAAAGACACAAAAATCCGTTTTACACGCTTGACGACGCGTCGGCGTTTTCTCAAGGGTTTGCGTATTATCATAACCGCGAATACCCGATTTTAATGCACGCGCATAACTATTACGAACTCAACGTCGTAACGAAAGGGGAATGCCGTCATTATTTCAACAATAAAAGCCACCCGGCAAAAGCGGGCGACATTTTTATGATTCCGCCGTACACGGAACACGGATATTGGGCGGACAACGAAGAACCGCAACTGTTTCACCTTATAATAGGGAACGATATTTTGGACAAATACAAAAATCAGTTGAGCAAATATTCGGGGATAAAAATTTTATTCGAGGTCGAACCGCAGATACGACAGGCGTTCAGCAATTTATCCCTGAACATAAATCTTTCGAAGAGCATACTGGGCGATTTTGTGAGAGATTTCAACGAACTTATCGCGATAGACAAAGAGAGAACGGAAGACGACGGAGTGATGTTTGAACTGAAAACGGTATGTCTTTTATGCAAATTAGCGAAGATAATATCGCAAAAATACGCGGTGACGGACGACAGACCCGACAACACGGCAGACTACATAATTTTAAAGACCACTCAATATATGGAAGAGAATTATTATTCCAAGATAACGGTAGACGACCTGTCGAAAATCGTGAACATGTCCACGCCAAACTTTTTCAGATATTTCAAAAAGGTATTCAACACTTCGCCTATGGAATACCTCAAAAAGATACGCATTTCGCACGCCACGGCAATGTTATCGTCCACCGACAAATCCATATCGTTCATTGCTCAGGAATGCGGATTTTTCGACGCGTCGCATTTTACTCACGCGTTCGAGCAATCGACGAACATGAAGCCGAAGGAATTTCGCTTAAAGTCCAAAACAGACCCGAACGGCAACTAAACGCATTCAAAAACGACCCCTACTCAAACCTTGACGGCAAATCAAACTCTGTTTTACGCACCCTTAAAAATTATAGATTTCATAGCGTCAAAAACACCGCTTTGACGATAAGACGTGTGCTTGTCTTGATACGAGCGGGGCGCGTTTCGCGCGCCCCGATACAAGGTTCCGCCTAATGCTCGGTTTAACGCGGTTAAAAGCAATTATTCCGTGCGGGGGCGTTGCCACGCTATATTTCAAAGTTCTGTTAAGTAATTTTTAACAAACAAAAAAATAGCCGTATAGAACGAAATTTATCGTTTTATACGGTTTTTCTATTTTACATATTTCGTTACGGTAAGAACAAAACTTTTACTTTTAAAGCCTTTGGTTTTGCGAATTTTAGTCCCAAATTTAGTCCCAAAAGCAGGGGGGCTTTTTATGTTTTTCGCGTATAATATTCATTTTAGTGAATATTTCTGATTTCTCTATTTTTCTTACAACAGGCAAATTTTAGTCCCAAAATTTTGTTTATTCTTTTTGACCTCAATAAACAAAAAACCCCGCCGTCTCCTTTGATTTTACCTCTAAAATCGTAGGTTTTATGCGGGATTTTACGTTGGTGCTGCTGATCGGATTTGTAAGGAGCGCAGCGACGGAATAGCGATTGTTCGGCTCCGCCGCAATCGCGTCACCTCGTCGAAGCAAAGCCTCTTTGTGCGCCGTTTTCTGAAACGGCTTCACCTTACGACTTGCTTCTCCTCTTCCCGAAAAAGCTTTCTTTTTCGGGATCCCTTTATGTTGCCTGACGTAGAAAAAAAACGACGGAAATCTTCCGTCGTTTTTGTGGTGCTGCTGATCGGATTTGTAAGGAGCGTAGCGACGGAATAGCAATTGTTCGGCTCCGCCGCAATCGCGTCACCGATACGGTGCTGTTCGTAGTGTAAAAAAGACGAGCGGTTCGCTCGTCTTTTTCTTGGTGCTGCTGATCGGATTTGAACCGATACGGTATCGCTACCGAGGGATTTTAAGAACGTCTTAAAACGTGCTTAGAACGCCCGAAAAAATAACCTTAAATGAAAACCTACTTAAAACGATTTGGCAAAGCGGACAATGCCCTGTGGGCATTAAACAGCCGTCCGCCCTTGCCGAATTGTAACCATAAGATTTGGAAAGTAAAAAACTTTCCCTTTTAACAGCATTATCGAACCCCTTTGGGGTGGCAACCGTAGGGCGCGGGGATCAAAAGTTTTGAAACGACAAGAAAGAGAGAGAGGCGCAGACCCAAGCGGTGTAGCGGGTGCGCCTCTCTCTTGCGTTTAAATTTTGAACGACCCCGATTTCGTATACTTTATTTTTTTTTACTTTTTTCCCTTTTTCCCATTTCTTCTTCAACCATTCGCTTGAAATCGTAATTAAACAACTCATTAAAATCAATTTCAAAAACACCTGTCAGATTAACTATATCTTCAATGCTTGGATCTCTGCGTCCTTGTTCCCAATTTGCATATGTGCTAACTGCAATAAACAATTTGTCAGCAACTTCTTTTTGTGTCATTCCTTTATCTTTTCTTATAAATTTGAGATTTTCGCCAAAAAAATCTCGCGCCATTCTTTCTGTTTCTTTTTTTTCTTTTATATGTTGTTCTATTTTAAATTTTAGATATTCTTCCTCAGTTGGGTATATATCCTTTTTCCCCATAAATTTTCTCCTTTTTTTACATTATAGCAAAAAGTAGTCAAAATGACTTGACAATAGTCAAAATGACGAGTATAATCTCATTGTAGTCAATACGACTACAAACCTCTCTCCATATAATCATAGCAAAATACTGTCGGCCCTGGCATTTTGTTTGTTCTCCCGACCGGCAGATTTTGAAAACGCAAAATTTTGTCAAAACAAATTTAAACTATCTTTTGGGTAATAGTCGTGCGAAGCAATTGACAAAGTGGGTTAAATAAAAAAAATTTTGCGTAAAAGGAGTTTTCGTTGAGAGAGGCGAGAACTCCTTTTTTTAGAGGTAATTATGACGTTAGACGAAATTTATGAAAATCTTGTTGAAATTCAAACCAAAGCATTACAGGCAATAGCCTGGATAAGCAAGATAAGAGAAAAACAAGGCAATATTCAAATCGATCAACCCGACTTTCAAAAACCTTCAAAGGAAAACTTTGAAGAATGCACTCAAATGCACAAGACGAGGAAAACGAGATGAAAGCTGTCGAATTCGCCGCCGTCATACTCGGAGTTATTTTATTAGTTATATTATTTTTCAAAGTAATACTTCCTTACATCGAATCAAAACAAGCGCAACGCCACGCAGAGGCGGAAGAGCTGAAAGAAGAACTCGCACGTTGCGCGTCGTGCAGACATTGCAAAATGTCATACGACGACGGTTATATCGTGTGCGACGAAATGGAAGCGGACAAGCCGATCTTAATACCTTGTAAGTGCTACCGATGCGATTACAAGGGAATGCCGCCGATTCCGTTTGACGAACTCGACGAAATCGACGTCGACTTTTTTCAATGATTTTGTACCCGAACCAACCGGGCAAAAAATAAATATCGCCCCCACCGGGGCAAAGGAGTAAAAAATGGTCATTAAAAAACTTATGATCGACAGCGACACATTCAAAGACGACAAAGGAGAAGAACATCCTTTCGTTTCTTTTAAAACCGAACTTATGGGAAAAGAAGTACGTCTTTTCCCGTCACAAGCAGATAAAAAGCTTGCTGTTTATCTCGCCGAACAGGAACTTGCGAAAGAGGTTGAAAAGAAATGAAACGTTTTGTTTTAAATATCATAATCAACGACGTAAAAACGGGCGAATTTATCGAAACGGTCGGAATATACTTCGAAGATCCGGACGACGAATACAAAAACATTCAGGCAATTCAGAACGACGTTCTGAATTGCCCCGAATGTTGGGAAGATATAATTTTCGACTGCCGAAAAACAAAACCCCATATCGCCGAAGTATATTACGTTCAAGGAATCGAACTTGAAAACCCACCCGATCCCGAGGAGAACAAAGAGTATGCCGACGACGAATAAAACAGTTAAAGCGAGAGACCTCGACAGGGCATTTTTCATTCATAAATACACCCACAAAAACGGCTTAAATATATTTCTTTGGAAATCGAGCAAAGGCTCATATTTCTTTGACGTAATTTTACCCGACAAAGAAGAAACCACCTACACTTTTTACTCAAATGTAAAAAGCGTAGCGAAAAGCAGAGAAGAAAACGAAAAATTCATAGTGGATTTTCTCGGAGTATTCTCTACCGGCAAATAACTTGCATTTTCCCCTCCTATCGTGTTTCGCCGATGCCCTCGAAAGAGGGCTTCGGCGAATACCTTGACCTATTAGAAAGTACTCTACAATAAAACGACGGTTTGCAGGCTGTGCGGAGCAAAATTTATGGATCTTACAAAATACACGGTTGAAAACGAAAAAATAAATAAAGGCGCGGATCGTATCAGATACAATCGCGCCGTTTCGGAAACGTACGCGCAAATTTACGCCGACCACGACGAAGAACGTTTCCGGAATAAGGCGACAGCCGTTAAATATTGCTTTCGCTACTGGGACACCGAATATTACCGCATACAAGCCGTAAAGGACATAAAGCGCGTAAATTTGTGTCGCGACCTGTTTTGTCCGAACTGTCAGCACAACCTCGCACAGGAACGCGAGCGAAAATACGCTCCCGTTCTGGATCTCCTGCGTAAAGACTACGGGATTTATCACGCGGTCTTTACCGTTCCGAACTGCTCCGGCTTTCTGCTTAAAACAACAGTCAGTAGAATGTACTCGAAATTCGTGTATGTCAATCAATACTTGCAGGGTAAACGGAAGATAAAAGACGTAGACTTGAAATATTACGGTTATGTCGGAAGCGTGAGAGCGCTCGAAGTATCGGTCAACCGAACCAAAACTCCCGCCGAAATGTATCACCCGCATTTTCACTGTATATTCCTGCTGAAAAAAGGTTTAAACCTCGACAAGACGAAGTTAAACCGTTTTTCGTTCGATAATTCCGAACGCAGAAACGCGCCGACGAAATTTTCGGACTTTGAAGTATTTTTGCAAAAATTCTGGTACTGCCTTTATAACGACATTCCGGCAACGAAGAAAAACATATCCGACGCAGACGGATATTCCGTCAAAGTCGAAAAATGCCCGGCAAAAAAATACCACCAAGTTTTTAAGTATGCCGTAGGCGGACTTTTCAAAAAAGGCAACGCAGACATACTGAAAAACGCAGATGACCTTTATAACCTCGACAACGCGCTTCACAAGCGCAAAATGATACAAGGTTACGGAGCTTT
This sequence comes from uncultured Clostridia bacterium, assembly GCA_934247225.1. GTDB lineage: Bacteria > Bacillota > Clostridia > Christensenellales > Borkfalkiaceae > UBA10281. Next base: position 73,574 of record CAKQJE010000011.1, on the reverse strand, counting down.
CAGAAAACTTGCTTTCGACGATTCCGAAACCGAAGAACAAAAAGAAAAGATCTATCAGATGATCCGCTCTGACTTACTAAAATTCGAAGAACCTGTTTTCGCGGTACAATCACTTAAAGAAATTCAAGAAGATTTTCAGAAACACCCGGAAATTAAATATATATCTAAAAACAGCATAAAAACAGACAATGAAAAAAAATAAAACCCTGACTTTCGGCAAATGGCTGGAAGTCTGGATAGATACCTATAAAAAACCGTATTTGGCAGAAAGCAGCATAAAACGATTGCTCGTTTCGGTGCGAAACCACGTTCCGCAATGGCTGAAAGACAAACGCGTAACGGAAATTACGGCGTTCGACCTCGACAGGGCTGTTGCGAACTGCGCTTTGCCCCGTTCCCGCAAGTATGTTTACCATATTCTGCACAACTCACTTCATCGAGCTTACTGTCTGGACGTAATCACGACGAACGTCGCAAGCAAAATGACGTTAATCCGACACCGTCAGAAGCGCGGACAATCGCTTACCCACGAAGAGCAACGTCTCTTTTTGAAAGCCGTTGCAAATACGCCGTATTTCAACGCGTTCAAATTCTTGCTATTGACGGGCGTAAGACGCGGAGAATTAACGGGATTGAAGTTTGACGACGTTCAACACACCGAAAGGCTTATAAAAATAAACGGAACAAAGACGGAAACGTCCGATCGGTTTATATTGCTTACCGACGAACTCGAAGGAATTATAACCGAACAACGGAAACGACACCCCGACGAAGAATTCGTTTTTCCATACAACGCGGATGCGTTGACCCATTTATTCAAGCACGTTTGCCCGAACCACAAACTGCACGATCTCCGACATACGTTTATTACGCGGTGCGCGGAAAGCGGAATAAACATAAACGTAACGCAAAACCTTGTCGGACATAAAACGCTCAATACAACGTTATCCATTTACACGCACATATCTATCGATTTTGCAAGGTTGGAATTTGCGAAATTCAAAGCATAAAAAAGGCAGGTCACACGACCTGCTTTTTTGGTGCTGCTGGCCGGATTTGAACCGGCACGGTATCACTACCGAGGGATTTTAAGTCCCTTGCGTCTGCCTGTTTCGCCACAGCAGCATATTTAAATCATTACACCGATAGATTATATCATTTAATGTTATTCTTGTCAACAAAAAATAATTCCTTAAATCGTATTTAAAGACGTATTTTTTGCAAAAACCCGCGCGCTGCAACACAAAAACCGCCGTTAATCGACTTATAGCCCCACTTTTACAGTTTAATCTTGTCTCGAAATGAAATTTGTTTTGCCGCCCGCGGCTTGGTGAAGCCGCGGGCGGCAACGATTAAAATCAAATTATCCGAGCCTACCGAAATTACTTCGTGCCGAAAATTCTGTCGCCCGCATCGCCGAGGCCCGGAAGAATATATCCGTTTTCGTTAAGGCATCTGTCGAGCGTGGAAACGTAAATTTCAACGTCGGGGTGAACCTCGTGAACTTTTTCCACGCCCTCGGGCGCGCCGATTATCGCGAGGAATTTGATGTGCTTACAACCGCGTTTTTTCAAAAGAGCGATCGCGTCGCACGCGCTTCCGCCCGTTGCGAGCATCGGATCTACGAGCATTACGACTTTTTCGTCGATTCCGACGGGAAGCTTACAGTAGTATTCCTGCGGTTCGAGCGTTTCTTCGTTACGATACATTCCGATATGTCCGACCTTTGCCGCGGGGAAAAGGGAAAGAATTCCGTCCACCATACCGAGTCCCGCTCTTAAAATGGGAACTACGGCAATGGAATTTTCCTTTACGACGGTCTGCTCTACCGTTTCAAGCGGCGTTTCGACCATAACTTTCTGCGTGGGAACTTCTTTGAACGCTTCGAAAGCCATAAGCGTTGCGATTTCGCCTATAACCTCTCTGAACTGTTTCGTGGAAGTGTTCTTATCTCTTATGATCGCCAGCTTGTGACGAATAAGCGGATGATCCAAAATGTGTACGTTTTTATATTCCTTCATAATATTTCCTCTCTTTTTCGGGTTTTAAAGCCGCAAAAAACATCGCTCAAACCCGTTTAATTCGTTTATAAGTTGCCTTTTCCCCGAAATTGTGGTAAACTGTTCTCAGTCAATAAAACCCCGAAGAGGAGAAGGCTATGAAAAAAATTCTTGTAAGCGCGTGCCTTTACGGCAACGTGTGCCGCTATAAAGGCGATAGTTGTTATAATGAAAAGATTGCTAAGCTCGGCAAAGACAACGTTTTAATTCCCGTTTGCCCCGAACAGCTCGGCGGACTCCCCACTCCTCGTCATCCCGCCGAAAGGGTCGGAGACAAGATTATTTCCGACGTCGGAACGGACGTTACCGAAGAATATACGAGAGGCGCGAAGATTGCCGTTCGCATAGCGAAAGAAAACAACGTCGATTACTGCGTGCTTAAAGCGAACAGCCCGTCCTGCGGAAAAGGCGTTATTTACGACGGCACTTTTTCGGGCGGCAAAAAGCCCGGAAACGGACTTACCGCCGAAATGCTCCTTGCGGAAGGCTTCACCGTTTTAACCGAGGACGAAATCTGAAAATTTCGCCCGCTTTCCGAAATTTTCGCTCGCTTTCCGAGATTTTAATTCGTTTGCCGATATTTTCGTTCAGCCCGAATTATTTCGTGCCGAAAATTCTGTCGCCCGCGTCGCCGAAAGCGGTGACGATATAACCGTGTTCGTTTAAAGGCGCGTCTGCATAATGCGCGACGTATATCTGTACGTCCGGATGAGCGGTCGCGACTTTTTTAATGCCCTCGGGAGCGGCTATAAGCGACAAAAGCTTAATCTTTTTATATCCTCTTTCCTTAATGAAATCGATAGCCGCTTTCGCAGAGCCGCCCGTTGCAAGCGCGGGGTCGACGACGATGCACGTTCCGTCGATACAATCTTTGGGGAGTTTGCAGTAATATTCGTGCGGTTCGAGCGTTTCCTCGTCGCGATACAAACCGATATGACCGATTTTGGCGGTGGGGAAAAGCGCGGTGAGACCGTCCACCATTCCGAGACCCGCTCTCAAAATGGGAACTATCGCGATAGGTTCGGTGATAACGGGCGATTTAAATCTGGAAAGCGGAGCCTGAATTTCCACGTCCTGCGTGGGAAGATCTCTGAAAGCTTCGTAACCCATAAGCATTGCGATTTCCGAAACGATTTCACGGAATTCTTTGGTGTTGGTCGTAACGTCGCAAAGGTGCGTTATTTTGTGCGCGATAAGCGGGTGATCCATAAGGGTGACGTTTTTCATATAATCCTGCATAATATTACCTCTGAAGCATTTTTTTAATTATACCACTTTAGCCGTGATTTTTCAAGGGTTTAAGCAAATTTTTTCACTTCTTTGCTATTTAGTCTGCCGCGCGGGGTTTCACTAAACCCCGCGCGGCTAAAAAACCGCCGCGGGCGAACTTTGTTCTCCCGCGGCGGAAGTTTTTTGTTTTTTAGTCCGTAACCACCGATTCGGGCTTTTCTTCTTCAACGTCCGTCTCGTTATCTTTGCCGCTGTGAGTGATGTAGTTTACTATTATACCTACAGCCATAGCGAGAGCGAGAGCGGTAATTTGAATAAGAGGTTCACCGGTAAGGCTGTTTGTCCCGAAATTGAGCGTTACTCCGCCGATACCGATAACGAGTATCGCGGCGACGGGGTAAAGGTTTCTGTGATCTCCGAGGTCAACGTCTTTAAGCATCTGAAGGCCGCTTACCGAGATGAAACCGTACATTGCTATGCACGCGCCGCCCATTACGCATTTGGGAACCATATTGATAAGGGCAACGAACGGAGATACGAACGAGACAAGCATGCACATTACAGCCGTCGTCAGAATCGTGTAAGTGGAAGCGTTTTTGGAAAGAGCTACGCAGCTTATCGATTCGCCGTAAGTGGTGTTCGCGCAGCCGCCGAAGAACGCGCCGACAGCCGATCCGATACCGTCTCCGAGGAGCGTGTTGTGAAGTCCCGGATCTTCGAGAAGGTCTTTTTCAACGATATTCGAAAGGTTTTCGTGATCCGAGATATGCTGAGCAAGCTCGACAACCGCGATAGGGACGAAGAGAACCGCAAGGTTTCCGATTGCCGCGCCGTCAAGCTCGGCGGTAGCACCCTGCTTTATAGCTTCGATAAACGTGAATTTCGGATAATCGAAGAAACTCTGGAATCTTATAGGAGAAAAACACTCTTTAATAGGAGTGAAATCAACGATCTGCATTGCTTTGTATCCCGTTGCAAGACCGATGCAGGTAAGAAGGATTGCAAACACAAGACCCGCGCCGATACCTACGATGAACGGGATAAGTCTGATCGATTTTCCGCCTTTCGTCGAAGCGACGACAATCGCGACGAACGTTACAAGACCGACGAGTATGTACCAAAGACCGTATTCCTCTTTGCCGTTATACATCATCCAATTGCCTGCCGTTCCCGAAAGGGAAAGACCGATGATTGCAAGGATAGGTCCGATAATTACGTGAGGAAGAAGCTTTTTGATCCAGCCCGATCCTACGAGTTTGATTATAAGAGCGATAACCGCGTAAACAAGTCCCGCGAAGGTTACGCCGATTATCAGACCCCAGTAGCCGTAGTTCTGAGCCGCCGCAGTGCAAAGCGCGCCGAGGAAGGTGAACGAAGAACCGAGGAATACGGGGCTTTTAAATCTGGTGAAAAGAAGGTAAACGATAGTGCCTGCGCCTGCTCCGAAAAGAGCCGCGGCGGGGTCGCAATAAAGTCCGGTCGTCTGAGTAACAACCATAGGAACAAGCAACGTTGCCGCCATAATCGCTATCATCTGCTGGAACGCGAACACTAAGTTCTTGCCGAACGAAGGTCTGTCTTTGATGCCATAAACGAGTTTCATAACATTTCTCCTTTTTTTCGCCGACCGTTTATGTCGGCTTAAAGATTTTCAGAATCTCTCGGGCATTTTCAGACTACCGTTTAATTGGCTTAAAAAAAACGCCTTACCGCTGCGGCAAGGCGTTATAAACGCATAGTAATAAAATCACCGATCTTGCCGATATCTCTGTATCGCCTTTAAAGATTCATCGTGAACATTCTATCATTGCGAAGAACATTTGTCAACTGTTTTTCAAAAAAATTTCAGACAAATTTTTTCAGTTTTTATTCTGCTCCTCGAAAAGCTTGTTATATTCGGCAAAAACGCCGTCGATAATGCGATCGTCGGTAACGACGTCGAGTCTCGAATCCTCTTCGCCTTCGTCCGTAACCGAGAAAACAAGTGCCTCGTCCTCTCCCATACCTTCGAAAAGCTCAACGGGTTGCATAATAACGTAAACATTTCCTTCGAACTCCACGTCCGCGATTTCGGTAAAATCGACTTCTTCGCCGTCGGGGGTGGAAAGGGTTACGATGTTTTCCTCTTCTTCTTCGTTTAAGATTTCTTTTTCGTTATCGTTCATGATTTTACTCCTTTTTTATTTGAAACGCCGTAGCCACAGGTGATTTAATCGAATCAAACCTCGGCAGTTTTTAAATAACCGTTCTTTTCGAGGGAGGCGGTTATTTTTTATTATATTTCGATTATAACATAAACGGCGGATTTCCGCAATCGGAAATCCGCCGTATTATTATATATTGATAAAATTTCTTTTTCAGTCGCTTTTTCAGCCGCGTTCGCTGCATTTAAAAACAGTATTCAAATACGGCACTCAAAAACAAACCGCTGTCCGCCCGAAATTAACGACGTTCGATTTTAGTCTGTCCGCCCATAAACGGAACGAGTACGTCGGGAATACGGATAGAACCGTCGGGAAGCTGCATCTGCTCGATAAGCGCGGGGAAAACCCTGGAAGTAGCCAATCCCGAACCGTTGAGAGTGTGAACGAATCTCGTTTTGCCCGTTTCCTTATCTCTGAATCTCGTGTTGTTTCTTCTCGCCTGATAATCGTTGGCGTTGGAAACGGAGGAGACTTCTTTGTAAATTCCCATAGACGGAATCCACACTTCGATATCGTAAGTTCTCGCCATGGAAGCCGAGCAGTCGCCTGCGGCGAGTTTGGAAAGTCTGAAATGAAGACCTAAGCCTTCCATAAGCGCGCACGCCTTGTTTACGAGTTCTTCGAAAGCCTCTTTCGACTTGTCGGGGTGAGCGTACTGAACCATTTCGACCTTGTTGAATTGATGACCTCTTATCATTCCGCGTTCTTCGGCTCTGTAAGTACCCGCTTCTTTACGATAGCAGGGCGTGTAAGCGAAGAATTTCATCGGGAGCTTGTCCTCGTCGATAATTTCGCCCGAATACATATTAACGAGCGCGGTTTCCGCGGTGGGAAGCATAAATTTAGCCTTTTTCTTTTCGCCGTCCTCGCTGTCGACCCAATAAACCTCGTCGGTGAACTTGGGGAACTGTCCCGCGCCGAAGCCGCAGTTATATCCGAGCATATGCGGGGGAAGAATCATTTCGTAACCGTCTTTAAGGTGCGTTGCGACGAAATAATTCAGAAGCGCCCATTCGAGTCTTGCTCCGTCGCCTCTGTAAATCCAATAACCGTTACCCGAAAGCTTAACGCCTCTCTCGTAATCGATTATTCCGAGGTTGGTGCAAAGATCGACGTGATTTTTCGGTTTGAAATCGAATTCGGGCTTTTCGCCGAACACTTTGATCACCTTGTTGTTTTCCTTTTCGCCGGGGAGAAGGTCGTCGTCGGGCATATTGGGGAGCTTGGCGATGAAATCGGTAATCTCTTGCTGGTAAGCGTTGATTTTCGTGTCGCCCTCGGCGATTTCGTCGCCGATTTTTCTCATACGCGCGAAGATTTCTTCAACGGGTTTGCCTTCTTTTTTAAACTTGGGAATTTCCGCCGAAACCTTATTTCTCTCGGCTTTCAAAGCTTCGATTTCGCTCATAAGCTTTTTTCTTTCCGCGTCGAGCTTCAAAACCTCGGCAAAATCGACTATGCAACCTTTTTTCGCAAGTCTTTCCTTAACGAGTTCGGGGTTTTCGGTGATAAGTTTTATATCGAGCATTTCTGTTACCTCTTTAAGTGCTTTAACGTTTTTATAACCTTATAACTTTATAACGTTATCATATACCATATTATATACCATTTTCCGTATTAACGCAAGTTTTTGAAAATGTTTTTTCTTTTGAAAGCAAAAATCCCGTCTTTTAAACGACTTAACTTATATATTTCCCTCCGTTGCCACTTTGCCGCTTCTTTCTTCACGCCTGTTTGGTTATAGCGATAATAAGCCGTTTAAAAACGCAACTACGATCGGGATTTTAAAAAAATAAAGAGTAAAAACCCGTCTATAAGTCGATTATCGGGTAATCTTTGAAATAAACAACAAAACATTCCAAGAAGACATTCCAAATAAAATAACGGGCGATCGATGATCGCCCGTGGTTTTTATTATTTGCGCATCCGAAAACGGAAAGGCTGTTTTACGTGAAACGTTTAGTTCTGCTTGATATGCCAGACAAGAATAAAACGAACCGTGGTCAGACGGCGTATTTTTGGCAAAGACGAACGCCGACGTACTGCCGTACTTCAAGTGAGGATTTGGCAAAAAGCGCGGAAATTGCGGCGTTTTGGCAGGGTTCGTATTATTCTTGTCTGGCATAGCGAACGTATTCCGTTTCGTTTAACGCCGAACGATCGAGCATTGCCCTATAAACGCAATCTCTTAAATATTTCTGATTTTCCTTAACCGAATTTCCTTCTTTCGGGAAAAACGGACCATCCACATACACCGTGACCTTAGGTTTACGGAACAATTTGCGTTTTTTAAAAACGCGGGTGAAACAAAAAACGGGTCTGCCGTCCTTTGCGGGGTACTTGAAAGAAACGTCTTTGAACGGGCGGATACCCGTGTAATACGGCCAGATATGCGCTTCGGGATAAATCATTATGACTTTTTTGCGCTCGGAATATTCGTTCATAGCCGTCGTAAACTTTTTCATTCCTTGAAGATTCGTGGCGATCGGAATTCCGCCGAGCATTTCCACGAGCGAGGAAACGACGGGAATCGAAACGGCGTCGGGGCTTACGATTATGTTCGCTTTTTTAGGGAAAGTAACGCGCGCGGGGGTGAAAGCGTCCGCCGCGATCATCGTGTGGTTTCCGTAAATATAATACCCCCTTTTCCTAAAATTCCTTAAAACGCGCCTGTTTTTTATACGTTCGCCGTGCAGAAGCTTATTATAAAGCGTGACTATCGGAAAAGCGATGACGTAATACAAAACGAACGCGCCCGCTTTCCAGAACGTATTTTTCTTTATATAAACGTAATTTTCGGGAAGAGCTTTGGTTTTGATATCATTCCCGGCGAAATCGTCGTTAAGCTCGTCCTTGTAATAAATCACCCTGTTGTTCATTTTTCTTTTTCTCGATTGCGGAAAGCAACATTTCTTCCATTTTTCTCATACATTCAACCTGGTCAAAACTACCGATAATCGACTTATAGCGCGATTTATACTCACTGATGAGTTCGGGATGTTCGTACCAGAATTCGATTTTTTCCCTTAAACTGTCCGAGGAATTGAGTTTGAACAGATTGTTACCATCCAGAGCGAAAGCCTTGGTCGCGCTTCTCGGCGAATCGTTTATAACGGGAACAAGCCCGCTGACGATAGCCTCCAAGCATGCAATGGCTTCTATTTCAATAGTCGCGGTGTGAACGTAAAGATCGGCGCCGTGAAGAACGGGCAAAAGCTCGTCCCGCGAGAAGAATTTGAAATCGGCGTCCACCCCGAGTTTTTCCGAAAGCCTTCTGAGCTTGTTTTCGTAAGGACCCGCACCCGCAAAAATTACCTTGATTTTATCTTTATATTTACTCCCCGCAACGGCTTTTATAAGCAGATGCTGAGCCTTTTCCTTGCTGTATCTGCCCGTGCAGATAATCGTGTATTTATCGCTTATGCGCTTCGGCTGAATATCCTTGAAAAACTGCGCGTTCACGCCGTTGGAAATGACAACGGAGTTGGTTTTGTGCGTTTCTTTTTCGAACGTGTCGCGGATAAAGCTCGTGGGATAATGGATAATATCGCAATATTTATAAACGTGCTTGTAAAAATTCTTGTAAACGAGAGTATTCGCAAACCCCACGTTCATCAAAAAGACGTGCGCCGTAATGTTTTCCGCCTGACAATGGAAGCTCGCCGTGATCGGTTTGTTGAGTTCTTTCGCGATCTTTATCGCCATTCTCGAAAGGACGAACGGAATGAGAAGATGAACGACGTCCGACCCTTCAATCGCCTCTCTGATTATATTTTCATCCGCTTTGGCAAGCGTAACACCGTTCATTTCGACGATTTTGTTACAGATTTTTCCTAAGTTGAGCGTGGGCGTGACATAATAATTCTCTCTGTTGCTTTTATCCTTGTCGCAACAAACGACCCTCACTTCATGCCCCTGAGACCTTAAATAATCGATAAGGTTGTTGGCGGCGAGGGTAGTTCCGTTGTTCTTTTCGCCTAAAACGTCGCAAACTATGCAAGCTACCATTTCCGTCCTCCGTTTTTCGTGCGGAAAAAATCGAAAATTCCGCACATTACTACGATACAAGTATAAACGACCCGAAATTTTTTTTCAAGCGTTTTCGCAAACTATCGGCTTCAAGCGGTCTATATTTATCGGAGACGGTATTCTTTTCTGCACAGAATACCCGAAAAATCACTCTCCGAATCGGAGAACGAAAAGAATTCCTGTTGTTTTTCTTGCTTTTGTGTGGTTTTGTTATAAATTTTCGTTTTTTGCCGATTTTCCGCAAAATCGGGCTTTTCGGGCGTTTTTGCCTGTTTTTCGGGCAAAAACGCCCGTTTGAAATAATTTTATGTGTAAACCGAGAAAAATTTTCGGACAAAAAACAACAAAAAACAAAAAAACCATTGACAAGCAGAGGGTATTATATTATAATGTAATCGGCAAGCGGAGACTTATTTTCGTCTTCGCGAAAAATATTGCGGACAAAATCGTTCGCGCGGGAGAAAATCATGGCGGATTTTTACGTTAAAAAAATTGAAAAGTCACCGAGAATAGACAAGCTCAAAAAGGATCTTTTCCTTCTGCCTCCGCAGATAGAAGCGGACAGAGCCGTGCTTTTGACGGAGTCCTACAAAGCGACGGAAGGCGAACCGATCATAACGAGAAGAGCCAAAGCCTTCGAGCATATTCTCGACAATATCCCGATAATCATCAGGGAAGACGAGCTTATCGTCGGTTCGGCAACGCTCCGCCCGAGAAGCTGCCAGGTTTTCCCCGAATATTCTTTCGAGTGGTTGGAAGCCGAATTCGACACGGTCGCAACACGTACCGCCGACCCGTTCTATATCTCGGAAGAGACCAAGAAAACTCTTCACGAAGTTTACAAATATTGGAAAGGCAAAACGACGAGCGACCTCGCAACGTCCTATATGTCGAAAGAAACGCTCGTTGCGATGAAGCACAATATGTTCACCCCGGGAAACTATTTCTATAACGGAATAGGTCACGTTACGGTGGACTACGGTAAAGTAATAACTTACGGATATACCGAATACATAAAAGAAATCGAGGACGAACTTTCCTCAATGAAAGTTTCGGACGGAAATTACTGCAAAAAGCACGCGCTTTTGGAAGCTATGCTTATTTCTTTAAGAGCCGTCATCCGTTACGCAAAGAGATATTCCCGCTTAGCGAAAGAAATGGCGGGCAAGGAGACAAACGCGAAAAGGCGCGAAGAACTTCTTAAAATCTCCGAAAACTGCGACAGAGTTCCCGAGTTCGGGGCGAGAAACTTCTACGAAGCCTGCCAGAGTTTCTGGTTCGTTCAGATGCTTTTGCAGACCGAGTCGAGCGGACACTCCATTTCCCCGGGAAGATTCGACCAATACATGTACCCTCTCTACAAAAAATCGCTCGACGGCGGTATGACGAGGGAACAGGCTCAGGAATACATCGATTGTATCTGGGTTAAGCTCAACGACCTCAACAAATGCAGAGACGCCGTTTCGGCGGAAGGCTTTGCGGGGTACAGCCTTTTCCAGAACCTTATCGCCGGCGGACAGAATTCTTACGGCGAGGACGTCACCAACGACCTTTCGTTTATGACGATAACCGCGACCGAACACGTATTTTTGCCGCAACCCTCGTTCTCGGTAAGAGTATGGAACGGTTCGCCGCACGCGTTTTTAATAAGAGCCGCCGAACTCACCCGCACGGGCATAGGCTTCCCGGCTTACTATAACGACGAGGTCATCATCCCCGCGCTTATGTCGAGAGGACTTACCTTGGAGGACGCGAGAGATTACAACATCATCGGCTGCGTGGAACCGCAAAAGAGCGGCAAAACGGACGGCTGGCACGACGCGGCGTTCTTCAATATGTGCCGCCCGCTCGAAATGGTATTCAAAAACGGCGTGGAGGACGGCGAAAAAGTAGGCGTAGAAACGGGCGACGTTTCCGAAATGGAAACTTTCGAGGAGTTTTACGACGCATACAAAGCTCAGTCCGATTATATGGTATCGCTGCTTGTAAACGCAGACAACGCGATCGACGTAGCTCACGCCGAGAGATGTCCGCTCCCCTTCCTTTCGTGCATGATAGAGGACTGCGTGAAGAAAGGCAAGAGCGTTCAGGAAGGCGGCGCGGTTTACAACTTCACGGGTCCGCAAGGCTTCGGCATCGCCAATATGGCGGACTCCATGTGGGCGGTTAAAACCCTTGTTTTCGACGAGGGGAAATATTCGCTCGCGTTCATAAAAGAAGCTCTCGAACATAATTACGGCAAAGATCTCGACGACGGAAACGCAGAAAAACTCACCGTTAAGGTTTGCCAAAAACTTGCCGCCGAGGGCAAAAAACTTTCGGAAGCCGATATCGCTTCGGTGTTTAACGCCGTTAAGAAAAATCCCTGCTCCGAAGAAGACAAAGCTGAATATGACAAGCTTTTAAAGGATATAGAAACTCTTCCGAAATACGGCAACGACGTTAAGGAAGTGGACGAATTCGCCCGCAAAATAGCTTATATTTACACCAAAGAGCTTGAAAAATACTCCAATCCGCGCGGCGGAAAATTCCAGGCGGGGCTTTACCCCGTTTCGGCGAACGTTCCGCTCGGCGCTCAGACCGGCGCAACCCCCGACGGCAGACTTGCCTACACCCCGGTTGCGGACGGCGTTTCTCCTGCGGCGGGAAGAGACAGTCACGGACCGACCGCGGCTTGCAACTCCGTTTCCACGCTCGATCATTTCATCGCTTCGAACGGCACGCTTTACAACATGAAATTCCACCCGACCGCGCTTGCGGGCGTGAACGGGCTTGAAAACTTCGTCGCGCTCGTTCAGGGCTACTTCGACAGAAAGGGCAGCCATATGCAGTTCAACGTCGTAAGCCGCGAGACTCTTCGCGACGCGCAGAAACACCCCGAAAATTACACGGGACTCGTCGTAAGAGTCGCCGGTTACTCCGCGCTCTTCACAACTCTTTCCCGCTCCTTGCAGGAAGACATTATCAACCGTACCGAACAAGGGAGTTTCTGATAAACTATGGACGAACTCGACGTTAAAGGCAGAATATTCGATATTCAGCGTTATTCCATTCACGACGGCGGAGGAATAAGAACTATCGTCTTTTTGAAAGGCTGTCCGCTTCGCTGCAAATGGTGCTGCAACCCCGAGGGGCAGCATTACGAAATCGAGAAAATGACGCTCGGCGGCAAGGAAAAAATCGTAGGAAAAGACGTTACCGTCGGCGAGATTATCGATATTATCGAAAGAGACAGAATATATTACAGGCGTTCGGGCGGGGGACTTACCCTTTCGGGCGGAGAGTCCTTAACTCAACCCGATTTCGCCGTCGCGCTTTTGAAAGCGGCTAAGGAAAGGGGCATAAACACGGCTATGGAGTCGACGGGCTTCGCCGATTTTTCGGTAATTTCCCGTTATCTTCCCTATCTCGACCTTTACCTTATGGATATCAAGCACATAAACAGCGCGAAACATAAGGAATTTACCTCTCAACCCAACGAGAGAATTCTCGAAAACGCCGTTAAAATCACCAATGCGGGAACTAAGCTTATCGTGAGAACGCCCGTTATCCCCACTTTCAACGCGACGAAAGAGGAGATAGGCGAAATCGCGAAATTCGCAAGCTCGCTTAAAGGCGTAACGGAAATGCACATTCTTCCCTATCACAGGATAGGAACGGACAAATATAAAGGACTCGGCAGAGATTATTCCTTAACGGGAATAGAACCGCCGTCGAAAGAGCTTATGAACGAGCTTTTAGCGGTTGTGGAGTCCTACGGACTTAAAGGACAAATAGGCGGCTGAAATGGACGATATTCGCTTCGGGAAAGGCGGCGACGGAAAGTCGACCCTATCCTCACAATTTAAGATTTCCAAATCCGACCCGAGATTTTCGGCGATCGGAGCTTTGGAGGAGCTTTCCGCGGAAGCGTATCTTTGCATTACGGCGGAGGGCGGCGAAAATTTCGCGCCCGAGATAAAGGAAATTCTTCCCGTAATCGAGAAAATCATAAAAGGCGTTGCAGCCCCCCGAAACGCGGAATTTTTCGTTACGGACAACGAAATTATGCGGCTTAACGAACTTATAGCCGCACTTTCGCGTTTTAATGAAGCTTCCGAAAAACCGCTTAACGAGCTTTCCGCGAAGTTCAACAAAGTTAAAACAACCGCAAGAAAAGCCGAAAGAGAACTCGTCGCGGCAGACCTTAAATACGGTTCGCCGAAAGGGGCGACAGGTTATCTCAACGTCCTTTCCAAGCTTTTCGCGGCAGAGGTTAAAAAGGCGAATTCTTTAAGCGAAAAAGGTTTTACGCTATCGCAAACGGACAACTCGTCGGTGTCTTCCTCAAAAAACGTTCCGACGGAGAAAATTATCGAAAACGTGGTGAAAAGAATGATAGGCTCGGCTATAACGCTGGAAGAAGCCAAGGCTTTGACCGAAAAAATAGAAAAAGAAGCCGAAAAACGGGGCAAAAAAGCCGTTATCGCCGTTTGCAACGAGCAAGGCAATCCCGTTTCGGTACACGTTATGGACGGAGCGTTTTTGGTCAGCTTCAACGTTGCGGTCAAAAAGGCTTACACCGCAGCCGCGCTCAAAATGAGTACCATGGAACTTTCCTCGCTCGTTAAACCCGGCGAAACTTTTTACGGACTTCAAAACGACGAAAAGCTTATGATAATCGGGGGCGGCGTTCCTCTTAAACGTAACGGCAAAGTCGTAGGAGGATTAGGCATAAGCGGCGGAACGGGCGAAGAAGACCATTCTCTTTGCGAATACGCCTTGTCGGTTTTCGACCGATAACCCGCAAAACACGCCGTTAATCGACTTATAGCCCGACTTTTCGGGTTTATAAACAAAATAAGACAATAAGCGAAGGAAACCGTTCTTTCGCTTATTTTTTATAAATTCTTATCATTCGTTTACAATTCGCTATTGACAGCGTATAATAATTATGGTATAATCAAGCCGAAAAGAAATAAATGCCCGCAAAAAACACCAAATTTTCTTTGCGGACAAAAGGAGAAAAATATGAAAAGAATAGTTTCATTGCTGTTATGCCTTACGCTTTCGTTATCGCTCGTATTGTTTACGTCATGTAAAGAAAGTAGCGGCAGCGACTCCGCCAATTCAGGCACCACCGAAAACTGTCTGCACACGGAAACGGAACTTCAAGTCGTATTATCCGCAACCTGTACGACAGACGGAAAACAAGCTTACATATGTAAGAAATGCGGCGAAAGAGTAGGCGAATTTATTCCGATTACCAAACTCGGACACGAGTTTGCGGCAGGTTTCTGCGTTCATACGGGTTGTCAGACAAAAGACCCGTCGAACAACAAATTTTACGCAAACACCTTCCTTTCGATTTTGGATACTACATATTACAGCTTCAAAAACGTCGGAAATATTACCGTTACTCACGGCGATGACGTTTACACTCTCGATAACGTCAGCGCGCTCGGCGGCAAAAGCGAAGGCGCGCTTTCCGAAGACGACAATCAGGAGCTTGCAAAGGATCTTTTGTCCATAAATATCGAAGGCAACGGACAGGTTAAGGAAAACGATAACGTTACAACCCAACCCGTAAGCTTAAACGTTCGCATCGTAAACAGCGGCAGCGAGCTTAAACTTATCGTCGTTTCGGGCGGCGAAGAAAAGGTTTACGCGAGAGTTAATAACGAAGTCGTCGTCCGCACGATCGAATACATTAAAGACGCCGTTGCGGGCGCTTCGGGATCTTTACCCGACGAAACCGTTCCCGATACGGGAACGAGCGGAAGCGGCACGGAGGCAAATTACAAAGCCCTTTTAAACAGCTTTATCGCGAGCATCAGAACCGCGGACGGTAACGATAACACCGTTTCTCAGCTCAACGCGGCTTTGCACAACATCGTGGTTTCGATTGCGGATATCAACAAAGTCGAAGCGGGCTACGAAATCGTTTTAAACTCGCAAAAAATCAAAGAATTCAACCACACCGTGGCGACCACTCCTGCCGAAAGTTTCATAACCAATATGTTCGGAGAAAAATCTTTCGAAACCGTCTCGACGATACTCAGAATGGCGGCGAGCGCGGGTCAGACGGAAACGGAAGCAGGCGCAATTCCTTCTTTCGACGCGGAAGCTATTATAAAAGACTGCAAAACGCTGAGCCTTTATCAGATTATCAATAAGTACGGAAACAACACGGAAGATACCGATTACGAAACGGAAATAAACAAAATCGTAGACGGCTTCAAAGGTCTTACGATCTCTTTCGTCCTCGACGGAAAAGGTAATATCCTCAAATCGAAAATCAAAGCCGAGAACTTCACTCCCGTCGAAGATTCTTCGAGCGACATCACCGGACCTTCCGGAAACGTCATAGGTCAGATAACAATCCCCGGCGTAACGATTAACGGCGAGTTCGAGCTTAACTTCAAACGCGAACGCATTGCGGGCGACGAATATAAGGAATTCGACGACGTTATCAAAACTCCCGACGTTGTCGTCGACGTAGAAGCGGGCGATCACGAAGGATTTATTTATAACGAATACAGCTCCTGCCGGAAAATCACTTATACGGTCGACGCAAACGGAAATATCGTTGCCGCAACGTCTTATTTTAAAATCGTGAAGAACTACGAAACGGGCGAAGCCGATTATTATAAAGTCGTTTGCAACGATCCCGTTATGATTCAGAGAGAACTCGACGAAGACGGCTATCTCGTTTACACGTTTACGAATATCCTTTCCGAAAAGGATTATTCGGTCGATCTCGGCGTCAAAATTTACGTTACCGACGAAAATTATGAAAACGCTACGCTCCTTACGGACGAAGCAGTCATCTCTGCCATAACGAGCGATATCGACGAAGTGGAATTCACGCTTGTTGCGAAAATCGCACCCGAACCCCCCGAAACTCCCGACGTTACCGAGACTCCCGAAGAATAATCGGTTCAACGAAACAGAAACATTAAAATGCGCCGAGGCGAAAATCGCCTCGGCGCATAATTTTTATTCTTTAAAGTTTTATTTGTTTTTGAAAACGGCGTTCAGTATCTTTCCGACAATCCATAATCCGATAACGGCGATAGTCGCGTAAAACGCGTAAACCGAACCCGAAGCAAATTTTAAACCTACGGTTTTCGATATCTCGCTTACGGGAATATTCAAAGCCGAAGACAGAGGGTTTTCAGTCGTGAAAAGTTTGAACGCTATCGTGGGCAGAATAACGAGGTTGAAACCCGATTCCCACCCGATAAGGGTTGCGATTTTTATCTTCGTGCCGAATTTTCCTACGATCGTGTTCACGACGAGTTTTACGAGAAGATATACCCAGACGAGCGCGTTTAAAAGAATTATCGCGGCGATTATCTTCATTACGATAAGAATTACGTCCTTATATTCGTCGGGAACAGCCGATTTGAATTTGGTTTTGAGCATCGCCTTGATTTCGGCGTAAACGTCATCGCCCTCGACGGGTTTTTCGGTCGGATCCGTTTCGGTTACGGACTCCGTTTCTTTTGCAGACTCCATAGCCTCGCCGTTTTCGGTAACCGATCCGAGTAAAGCTATTCCGTCGTTTATCGAAAACGCGCCAAACGCGCCGTTAAAAGCTGTTCTGCCAGAACGTTCTCTGTCGTCTTCCGGCGCGGTGTACGGAGCGTCTTCGCTGCCGAGAACTTCTTTTAAGGAGTCGAGAAGTATTTTATCGAAAATCCCGCTTAAATTTACGGTATTGCTCATTCCCTCAGCGAGCATTTCGTCCGTGATTTCGATATTTCCGATATCTTCCACGTCTATTTCGCCGCTTCCCACCATCGAAAGAGCAACCAGAACCTTGGAAATCTGCTTTTTCATTTCCTCGGCGCTTTCGTCGGTGTTTTTAAACGCGTCGGGATACTGTTTTCCCAAATCGCTTTCGCTTATTTTATCGTAAACTTCTTTAACGATATCGGTAATGCTTTCCGCGGCTTCCTCAACCGTTTTGCCTTGGGTTAAAACGTCGTAAACGGCTTCGATTTTGGTATCGAGTTCCTCGTCCGAAATTCCCGCTTCGGCAAGAATTTCGTCCGCGCTCTTGTCTTTGAAGATTTCGCCCGCCTGCTCGCTGCTGTTTTTCAGATCCGAAACTGCTTGCTTGACCATAACCTTGGTCGCGCCTTTCGTCGCACTTTTTTTAACCTTTTCGACCTCTGCTTTGAATTCTTCGCCGAAAGCTTCGTCAACCATACTGTCGATAAGATCGTCCACGGGTTGCCCGTTCTTCTCGAAAAGAGAATTCAGAAAATTTTCGTTGGAAAATTTAAGCGAAACGGGAACTTTGACGTTATCTTTAACCATTTCTTCAAGAGCTTGTTTGAAGATTTCCTCTCCGCTCATAGCCCCGTCCGTCTCGTCGTTTTTCACGCTTCCGTCTCCGTCGCCGTTTTCGGAAGATCCGCCGTTTGAAACCACGCCCGAAAGTTTATCGGCGAGTTCTTCGTTGAAGTAAACCGTCGCTTTAAACTCCCACACGGGACCTATAGCAAGTCCGGCAAGAGCCATAATGCAAGCGGCAATCATAAGCGCGTTTATAACGTATTTCAAAATTTTTGCTGCTAATCTCATAATTTTTTCCTTTGTAAAATATATTCTCCTTTTACTTTACGATATGTATTTTTATATTTTTCTTATCAGCCGTCATTAAAACCGCTTTACCTTATAAAAGCAAAGCCCCTCGTCAGTCGCTTCGCTCCGGCTTTTCCCCGAAAATCTCCGTTCTGCGAAAATTTTCCCGACACGGGGAAACCTTTTTAAAATATTCGGTCGTTATCCGAACAAATAAAATTTTATTTACTTATTGAATTGTATCACTTTTATACAATTTCGTCAATTAAAGTTCACAGCTATTTCGTATTTAATATTATGTTTAATATCGCAATCCGTTTATACTCTCACGGATATTTCGCCGTAAGAAAGCTTTCTGCCGTTTTCGAGAATCAAATTTCCGTCGTCCGAAATATCCTTCGCAACCGCTTTATAGGATTTTTCGCCGCTTATAACCGTTATTTCTTTACCCAAAACCATATTATACGACTTATATTCTTCTATCGTATACTTTCTGTAAAGGTTTTCGACAAGCCTTTTCGCAAATTCTTCCGTTTCGACTTCGCCGATAAGAGATTTCAGATTTACCGCAATATCTTTAAGATCATCGGGCAGGTCGTTATTGACGTTCACACCTATGCCCGTTATCGATTTTTTAACGTTTTCGCCCTCGAACGAGTTTTTTATGAGTATTCCGCAGATTTTTTTTCCGTTTAAATAAACGTCGTTCGCCCATTTGATTTTCGGAGAAACGCCGTAACTTTCGAGAGTTTTAACGACAGCCATGCACGAAGCCACCATTATCGAAAACGCCTCGTCGGTTTTGCAGGGGTAAAGCCTTACAAGCGAGAGGTAAACGCCCCCTTCGTGAGAGGAAAAACTCCTGCCTTTCGTGCCTTTTCCGCCCGTCTGACGTTTCGCGATAATTACGGTATCTTCGGCAAAATCGCGGGTTTCCGCATATTCGTTTGTAGAGAAAATCTCGTCAAAAACTATCGTCTTCATCTTTTATTATTTTATCGGCGGCTGCCTTTGCCGTATCGTAATCGAACCCTTTGGAAAGGAGATATTTATAACATTTAACCGCGTTTTCTCTCGTTTTCTCTTTGCTTTTGAGATACTTTTCGGCGATTTTCGTCGCGGCTTCGGTTTCCGTTTCGCCGTCTATATCGTTTAAAGCTTCGCCCATATCTTCGTCCGAAACGCCCTTTCTTTTCAGTTCGAGCGAAATAAGCCTTTTGCCCTTGTTTTTGCTTGCCGATTTCGCATAGTCCTTAGCGTAATTTTGGTCGTTTACGAACTTATAGGCGGACATTTTGTCCAAAACGGATTCGATAGTCTTTTTGAGATAACCTTTGCTTTCAAGGTATTCCGCGACCTGTTTTTTTGTCTTTTGCGAGCGCGAAATAAAATTCAGAGCCTTATCCAAAGCACGCATGGTTTCGGACTCCGCCTGAATTTCGTCCAGATCTTCGGGCGAAACGCTCGCGCCGATTTTGAGCCTGTGGCGCATAACCGTTTCGAGTTCGAGTCCGCAATAAAATGAATTATCGAGATAAATATTGCATCTCGTCGGGTTTTTAACCTGTGGTTTTATATCGGTAATCGTTTTCATTGTTTTCAGTATACGACGAATTCTTCGCCGATTTTTTTCGTTTCCGCTTTGCCGTTCGTAAGGTCGGTAATTTTGGCGGCAAAATCGTCGGTTTCGTTCGGAACGGCGATTTCAACGTTCACCGCGTCGGCAAAATCGGTAGAAATCACCGAGCATTTTGTTTTTCCTATGAATTTAAGAAAATGAGTGTACAAATCGTACGACATATTAACCGAATACACAGCGGAAAGTATGTTTTCGGTTACGCCCGCTTTTTCCAGAACCTCTTTCGCGCCCGAGGAATAAGCTCTGACAAGCCCTCCCGCGCCGAGCTTCACGCCGCCGAAATATCTCGTTACGACGACAATCGTATCGAGCAGTTTCCTGTTTTTTATAACCTCCAAAATAGGTTGCCCCGCCGTGCCTTGCGGCTCGCCGTCGTCCGAAAATCTGGCGATTTTTCCCCGCTCGGTAACGTAGGCGTAACAGTTATGCGTGGCAAAGGGATGCGCCTTTCTTTTTTCTTCTAAAAATGCTCGCGCTTCCTCTTCGGTCTCGCATTTTTTGGCGTAAGAAATAAATCTCGAACGCTCGATAATAACCTCGTTTTCGGTTTCGTTTTTTACGCAAAAATAGCTGTTAATCGGCATATAGCCCCCTTTTTTAAGGTTAATGGTTTAATTTTTATCGTTTTAAATAGCTATATCTTCATAAAGAAAAAAGGACCGCCGCAAGCCTTATGACCTGCGACAGCCCTTAAAGGCTTTCTTTTATTTTATTCTTTATCTTCGTCTTTTAAACTATTGCCGAGGAAAGTTCCGAAGCCGCTCGTTTTGGGTCTGGGCTGACGGGGAGCGGAGTCTCTTCTGCCGCCTCCGAAGCCGCCTCTTTTTCCGCTTCCGTAACCTCTTCCGCCGCGGTCGTCTCTGCCGCCTTTGCGGAATTTGCCGTTACGGTCGTTCGAGCCGTATCTGTTGTTTCCGCCCTGGTTTCCCGAAAATCTTCTTTCGCTTATTCCCTTATCGTCGGGATCGGTGAGATTGTTGGGGATTATCGAAACATAGCGGTTAGGCTCTTTGCCCTCGGAAAGAGTTTTAACGTCCGCGCTGTCGGCAAGAGCAGAGTGAAGAATTCTTCTCTCGTACGGATTCATGGGTTCGAGATTGATTTTTCTGCCCATTCTTACGGCTTTTGCTTCCAGCTTATGAGCGAGCGAAACAAGCGTTTCTTCTCTCTTGGCTCTGTAACTTTCGCAGTCTACGACGACTCTTCTGTAATCGTCTCTGCCGGTGTTGGCAACGGCTCCCGCCAAGTTTTGAAGCGCGTCCAAAACCTCGCCTCTGTAACCGATTATCGCCGAGGAATTGTCGGTTATAATGTCTATACTGACCTTTTCGTCCTCTTCGGTAAGATTGCTTTTCGCGTTGACGTTCATAAGGTCCAGAAGACCGTTAAGGAACTCCACGGCTCTTTCGCCGTCCGTCTTTTTGGCGGTTATCTCGACTTTCGCTTTTTTAGCGGCGATACCCAAAAATCCTTTCGTGGGTTCTTCCAAAACCTTGATTTCCGCCTTGCTCTCTTCAAGGTTCATTTCTTTCAAACCGTTTTCGATAGCTTCCTGAACGGTTTTCCCTGTAAATTCCATTTTAAAACTCCTTATTTTTAAACGCTTTTCTTCTTTTTGCCGAATTTAAAACCAAACTTTAAGTTTCGGCAAAAAGCCCGTTATCTCATTTTTCCGTATTTATGGTTTTCTATTTTTTCCTTTTCGGCTTTTTCCAATTTTTTCTTAAACGCTTTTTCAACGCAAAGATTTATTAAAAGCGTAGAACCCGTGGATAAAAGCGAGTTCGTAACCATATAAATCGAGAACGCCGCCGAGTAAATAAACGAGAACACGCCGAACATAATCGGCATCATCCAGGTCATCATTTTCTGCGTGGAAGCGGCGGTCGAAGCTTCGCCCTCTACAGACGAAAGCTGCATCTGCGTTTTCTGCGTTTTGTTCATTATTATCGTCGAACCCGCCATCGCGAGAATGGAAAGAGCGACGAGGATAAACCAACCGTTACCGTTCTTAAAGCCCGTCTCTTTGTATTTCGAAAGATTGTGCGTAAGCTCGTCGTAATCGGCTTCGTTTATGTTCATTTTGATTTTCTGATTCAATGCTTCCGAAGTTTTCGGGATAGAGGTAGTCCACGAACAGTCCGAAGCCCAGATGTTTTTAACCCACGGGAAGATAACCGAACGGGCTTTGTTTTCTTTGCTTTCGTACCAATCCGCCGCGGCTTTTCTCGCGTCCGCCTTAACGGTTTCGCTTTCGGTTTTCTCTATGATTTTGAAAACTTCCGCCGTAACTTTTCCGTTTACTTCCGTTTCGTACGCGGCTTTCGCGTCCTTGAATCCGTCTTTTGAAATAAGCTTGTCGAAGTCCGTATCGTAGCCGTTTTCTTCGGTATACGAAACGCAGTCCGCATATTTATTTCTGAGCGCTTCGCATTTCTGCCAGAAAACGTTTATATCCTTAACGGTAATAACGCCTTCGGTAATCTCTTCCAAAGCTCCCGCGGCAAAAAGTTCGTCTTTAAGTCCGCCGTCGATCGCTTCTTTTATGAGAACTTTTTTGACTTCGTCCTGTAAAATATACTTAAATTCGGGATATTCCGAATTTATCGTCCCGTCTTCGTTGATTATTTTATTAACGTCTTCGCCGTAAATTTCGATAAGGCGCGCGGCTTTCGTTATATCAACGGTATAATCGTTGTTTTCGCCGATAAAACAGTCCTTTATGTCTTTCGCCGCGAACACTTTGTCGTAATCGATATAGTATTTTCCGTCCTCGCCTTTAAAAATAAACGAGTTTTCGTCTTCCGCGGAAGAGGCGAGCGACGCGTTGTAAGCGTCCGCCATTCCGGCGAAAATATCTCTTTCGCTGACCTGCGAATACGAATTGAAAGCACCGATAACTATAAAGAAAAATACGAGCGTGATAATCGTCGGCAAACACGCCGAAAAAGCAGAGTAGCCGTTCTTTTTGTAAAGAGCCATCATTTTTTGCTGATAAAGGTCTTTATTTTTGGCGTACTGCTTCTGCAATTTTTCAAGATCGTCTTTCATAGCTTCCATTTTGAGCGCGTTTTTCTTCATCGATGCACGCGACCAGATATCGGGAGCTAAGGTTATAAGTTTCAATATAACCGTGAACAGAATAATTCCGAGTCCTACGTCTCCGGCAAAACCGATTATAGCGGAAATTATGTTACAAATCCACTCGTATCTTACGGAAATATTCGCTATTTCGCCGATAGAGGGTATAATGCTCGTAACGGCGCCAAGTAAATTATTTAAAAACATTCGACTCCTTGCGTTATCTTAAAAAACCGTTTTTCTTTCTTTTCCCTTTTTGCTCCGAAATTTTTTATTACGGGGTTTTACGGGCGATTTTTTCTAACGGTTTTTCAGTAAAGCCATTTTAATTTGTTTCTGTTGTCCGGAACAGGGTCGAATCCTCCCTTATTGAAGGAATTGCATCTTAAAATCCGCCACAAAGTAAGCCCCGTGCCTACGATAAAATTATGTTTTTCGAAGGCTTCGATAGCGTAAACGCTGCAAGTCGGGGTGAAAATACAGCCCGAATTCAGTCCGGGCGAGATAAATTTCTTGTAGATTTTAAGAATTCTGATAATTATCGTATTGATAATTCTCATTTTAAAGGTTTTCCTTCTTTTTAAGATAATTCATTTCCGAAAGGAACGTTTCAAAGGAATAATTATCCCGGATTTTAGGCATTATCACTATGCGGTAATTCTTTTTTAAGTCCTTAAAGCACTCCCTCGCGCTTGCGCGGAGCAGTCTCTTTATTCTGTTTCTTTTAACCGCGTTTCCGTGTTTTTTGCTTACGGAATAGCCTATTTTAAAATCGTTCGACGGAAAATACAGCATTGTAAGCGACCTTCCAAACGCTTTTTTGCCTTTGGCAAAGAGTTTATCGAAGTCGCTTTTTCTTTTCAATCTGTATATCAATCCCTTTTATCAGTAAGAAAGTCTCTTACGTCCTTTATTTCTTCTTCTTTTAAGTACGTTTCTTCCGGACTTGGTTGCCATTCTTTTTCTGAAACCGTGAACCTTATTTCTCGTTCTCTTTTTGGGTTGGTAAGTTCTTTTCATGATTTTACTCCTTTTAACGGGCGAATTTTATCTTTATCCGCCCCTTCTTTTTCTTTAATGTTTTTTTACGGGATATTTCGATATCCCTGTTTTTTTTTCGGGCGAAGGGTGTCTGCCCCTACATTTGAGGGTTTTCCTTAAATGTTTTCTTTACGGGTAAAGTGTGTCCGCCCGTACAATCAAATTCATCCCGATTTATCGGTATAAATTTAGGTATGCCTTAGCATTATAATGTTTTTTGCCTGTTTTGTCAAATATTTATGTATTTAATTTCAAGAATTTATTCTTATCGGCAAAATAAGATACAAATATTCTTCTCCCGAATAGGGACGGATTATACAGGGCGAAATGGAACTGTTCATGTTTATGTTCACAAACTCGTCTCCCGCGGCTTTCAAAGCGTCGCAAAGATACTTGGAGTTGAACGCTATGTTAACGTCCTTTCCGTCGAGATTTATAATTACGTTTTCGTTTACGTTTCCGCTTTCGGAATTGGATAAAACGTTTATGTTGTTATCCTTTATATCGAGCTTTATAAGGTTTTTGTTTTCTTTCGCAACAACCGAAGCTCTCTCCAAAGAATTTAAAAACGCGAGTCTGTTTACTCTTACCGTAGTTAAAAATTCCTTCGGGATAATCTGTTCGTAATTTATGAATTCGCCCTCTAAAAGTCTCGTTATGAAAACAGTTCCGTCAACTTCTATCATAAGGCTCTTTTCTTCGGAAACGAAAGTTATTTCTTCCTCGTCCTTATCGAGAAGCCTCGAAATTTCGGCGACCGCTCTTGCGGGAACTACTATTCTGAAATCGGACGAAGAATTTTTAAGCTTCTTTTTAGCGACCGCAAGTCTGAATCCGTCCAACGCGACGCATGTTAAAACGTTGTCTTTAACCGAGAACAATTCTCCTTTTAAAATAGGTCTGCTTTCGTCGGTAGAACAGGAGAAAACCGTTTTGTTTATAATATCCTTGAAATCTTTCTGTAAAAGAGAGAAAGCCTTTTCTCTTAAATCTTTCTTTATGTTGGGGAATTCGTCAGCATTCAATGTGGATAAATAAACTTCGGAAGAACCGTAAATGATTTTAAGTTTCTTATCGTCGCCTATCATAAGTTCGACCTGGTCTTCGCCCTCTAACTTTTTGGTGAATTCCGCGAAAAGTTTTCCGGGGATAACGGAAACTCCCTCTTCTATGGTATCCGATCTGATCGTCTTTTCGATGGCAATTTCCATATCCGTGGCGGCTAACGTGAGTTCGTCTCCTTTAACCGTCATTTTTATTCCTTCCAAAACGGGATTGGTTGTTTTTAAGCTGATCGCTTTGGATACTTTCATTACTGCGTTCGATAAATCGTTTCCGTTTACTAATACTTTCATAGAGAATTTCCTTATGTTTTATTTTCATTCGTTCGCCGCTTCGGGTTTTTCCCGGTAGGCGTTGATTGTTTAATATTTATTTTTTCTTAGTTTATTAGAAGTAATAATAGGTTGCCGTGGATTTGTGGAAATCTTTTGATTTAACCGCAAAATCGTTGATTTTATCTTGAATTTTAAACTTATAACAAAGGTTGATAACAGTGAGCATAACCCGAAAAACGATGTTGAAAACAAGTTGACAAACATTTTTTTCGGTGGATAAAATCTTTTCGGTTTCCGAAATATGTTTTCGTCGACCTATATTACAGAATAAATATATTATATATAATATCAAAAAAAAAATCAACCGATTAGTGAACGATTTAAGGCAAAATTTCAAAGAAAAATTTAAAATTTAAAATCGGAAAAAGTTATCTACATTTTATCTGTATACAAGTGGATAACTTGATAAAGTTGTCAACAATTTAAACGATTTAAGTTGACAACTTCGCCCGATTGATTGTAAAATGGAAATATGATCGATATATTGAAAAAACAAGGTTTTTCCTTAACGGAAGAAACCGAAAAAAAATTGGATTTATTCAAAGATATTTTAAAAGAGTACAACGAAAAGTTTAATTTAACGTCCATAACGGACGACGATGGTATTTACGAAAAACATTTTGCCGACAGTTTAAAAGGCGAAGAGTTTTTCTCCTTGGGGGCGAACGTTCTCGAAGTAGGCTCGGGCGGAGGGTTTCCGTCCGTACCGCTTAAAATCGCGAGACCGGACTTGAAATTCACTTTAACGGAAGCTACGGAAAAAAAGTGTGTGTACTTGAAAATCGTCGGAGAAAAGCTCGGGTTCGATAATTTTACGGTTATAAACGGGCGAGCCGAAGAACTCGGGAAAGAAGAAAAATACAGAGAGAAATACGATATAGTAACGGCGCGGGCTGTTGCCAGGCTTAACGTTTTATCGGAATATTGTCTTCCGTTCGTTAAAAAAGGCGGATATTTCGTAGCTTACAAAGGCGACGCGGAAGAAGAGATAAAAGAAGCTTTGTCCGCTATCGGAATTCTCGGCGGAGAAATAGCAAACGTAAAGAAATTCGTTTTGTCCGAAAAATCGGGAACGAGAAATATAGTGGTTATAAAAAAAGTTAAAAACACCCCGTCCGAATATCCGAGAAAGAACGGAGCAATAAAAAAGAATCCTTTGTAAAACAAAATAAAAATCAGAAAAACCGCCGATAATCGACTTATACGGCGGTTTTTGCGTGTTGATTGATAATTTGGAATTATAAATTAAGGCTTTCGGGTTTTAAAAGAAAATCGAAAATATTCATAAATAAAATTCCTTCGTCGTTATAATAAGCAGGAGATAAATCTCCCGTTATAACGATTTTTTTAAAAGAATCGTCTATTTTCGTAAAAGGACGAATTTCCTGATTTTTCTTTTCTTCGCTCGGGAGAGAATAAGCCGATTGAATGTAATAACGTTTCGAACCGAGATTGCA
Source organism: uncultured Clostridia bacterium (assembly GCA_934247225.1). Lineage (GTDB taxonomy): Bacteria > Bacillota > Clostridia > Christensenellales > Borkfalkiaceae > UBA10281. The sequence goes on along the minus strand of CAKQJE010000011.1, from coordinate 46,862 downwards.
CACGAAATCCACTTCGAGTTGTTTTCTTACTCCCTGTTCTTTTGTATTGACTACGCCGATATCTACCGAAAAACCGCGTAGTCTCAATTCGTTGTAAATTATGTTTTCCATAGAATGAGGTTGTTCGAATTGTCTGAAATTTATTCTCGCGTTTCTTAGTCCCAGATCGGAAAAATAATATTTAAGAGGCGTATCTATATAAGCTTTCCCTTTTATGTCGTATCTCGTCGCGGGTTCGACCAAAAAACAATCCGTAAAATAATCGAGATATTTTTTTATCGTCAAAGACGTGACGTTTGATTTTTTTACCGTTTTAAAAGTGTTTTTAAGTTTTTCGGGATTTGTAAGAGAACCTATCGAAGAGGATAATATATTCAATAAGTCTTCAAGGTTGGTTTTATCCCGTACTTTATGACGTTTTTCTATATCTCTTAAATAGATTTCGTCGAAAAGGCGTTTCAGCATAGCCGTTTTGTTTTCGCTTCCTTCTCTTAAAACAACCATGGGAATTCCGCCGTAAAGCATATACTCGGTCAGTCCGTCGTATTTATCTCCTTTATAAACGGACATAAATTCCGAAAAACTCAGAGGTTGCATATGAATTTCGTCGCCGCGCCCCGCAAATTCGGTTTTTATGTCTTTCGATAAAAATTTTGCGTTACTTCCCGTTACGTAAACGTCGGTATTGTTTAAATAAAGAAAACTGTTTAAAACAGATTCGAAACAGTCCATTAACTGAACTTCGTCGAGAAGTATATAGTAAATATCGTTGTCGGTAATTCTGCTTTTTATATAAGATACGAATTTATCGGGATCGACCTTTCTTTTTTCTTTTTCGAGAGTTATAACGTTTTCGCCTATAAGATTTAAATCGAGATTGGAATCGAATGCAAATTTTATGATATGACTTTCATCAACTTCTTCGTTTTTCAGATAATTATAAAACAAAGTGTTGAGTAAGTAAGATTTTCCGCAACGACGAATGCCCGTTATTACTTTTATAAGTCCGTTTTGCTTTCTCTCTATAAGTTGTTTTAAATAAAAATCGCGTTTAATTTCCGTCATGACAACCCTCTTAGAATAGATTTTTGTCCTTTGGGACAATTTTCTATTCTATTATAACCGCAAAAGGTAAAAAAATCAATATAAAACATAAAAAAATCATAAACAAATTTATTGCTTATGATTTTTCGTCTCTTTAATTTTATTTTAAACTTCGAAATAAACTACTTTCAAGCCGTGTTTTAAAGCTTTGTTTATAGTGTAGTATGTTCCGCCCTGTTTTCGCCCGTCGAAAAAGGCGAAAAGAAGAGAGCTGTTCGAAACGAGATAATCGTCTCTTATAAGCATACAGTTTTTAAAATAAGTATTTTCTTCCGCCGCCGTGTAATCGGCTTTTTTTAAGCATTCGTCGTACAAAGTTTTGTCTTCTTCCGAAAAACGCTTGCTCTGATCCGAGCATGGAATAACCGCGCAGATTTTAACGTCCTTTCCGCTTTTCTTTATCGATAAAAGTGTTTTAAAACACAAAAGATCGAACCCGACAGCCATACCTATCAAAAACGTATCGTAGCCGTCGTCGATGATTTTTTCGAGGTTTTTCCTTAAAATATCCTCGTCAAAATCAGACGGAAGCACTCTGTGTCCCGTTACGGCGCAGGTTCTGTTTATTATAAATGGAGGAAGATTGCTTTTTATCATTAAAATACCTTTGCCGTGCGGAAAATCTATTTTATTTCCGAAATAAATTTTATTATTTCGAGAGTTCTTTTATCGCGCGCTTGTAAATTTTGTATTGAAGTTTAAGGTTTTCTATCGTAACGAATTCGTTCGGCTGATGAATGTGACAGTCTTCGCCTTTTTCGGGACCGAACGCCGCGCCGTATTTCAACGCTCTCGCGTAAGTTCCTCCGCCGATTGCGAGCGGTTTTTCGTTTTCGCCCGTTTCTTTGTTATATATTTTCAAAAGAGTGGTTACCAAAAATCCGTTTTTATCGTTGAAAAGGGGTTTCTGATGAGAAAGAACCTCGACGGGAGCAATGACTTTCAACGCTTCGATAAGTTTATCGCCGTCTAAAAGCGATGGATAACGGAAGTCCACCGAAACGTTTATTTTTCCGTTTTCGAGAGAGATTATATCGGGGCTCATCGTAAGGTTTCCCGTCTCGTCTTTAAGGTCTTTAAGTCCGAGTTTGTCCTCGAAAAGATACGTCCTTATTCTGCCGTCGATAACGCCGACTTTTTCGAGATAAGTAACCATTTTTAAAATGGCGTTCACGCCTTTATCGGGCGTGGAACCGTGCGCCGAAACTCCCTTCGTAACAAGCTTTCCGTTCTCTTTTGTAACTTCGCATTGCTTCATAAAATCGGGGTTTAAAGGTGCTATTGCCTCACATTTGTCGCAAACTACGTTAATTCTCTCGCCGCCCGAAAGCTCTTTAAGTTCGCTCGATAAACTGTCGAAAGAAAACTTCGCGTGGAGAATTCCTTTCTCGGCGTAAATAACCGGGAAATCTCCGTCGGGCGAAAAACCGTAATCGGGGAAACGGGAAACTTCTTTGAAATGTTCGATGCATTTCCAGCCCGTCTCTTCGTTGCAGCCTACGATAAGCCTTATTTTTTTGTTCGGAACAAATCCTTCGTCTTTAAGTTCTTTCATGCAGTAAAGACAGACCATCGCGGGACCTTTGTCGTCCGTAGTTCCTCTGCCGTAAATTTTTCCGTCCGCTTCGGTAGCCTCGAACGGGGGATACTTCCAGGCGGATAAATCCCCTGCGGGAACAACGTCCAGATGAGCGAGAACGGCGATTTCGTCCTCTTCGGTTTTACCCTCGCCGAAATCGACTTCGCCGATATAGTTGTCGTAATTTATCGTTTTAAAGCCGAAGCTTTTTGCGAGACCGAGGAAAAATTCCAGAGCTTTATAAACTCCTTCGCCGAAAGGTTTACCGGGAAGAGCTTCCTCCTGAACGGACGGAAAAGACACGAGTTTTTTCAGGTCGTTTTTCATATTTTCGAAATTATCCATATAACACCTCGTTTATATAAGTTTATACAGGCGGTTTTACCCGCCGAAAATTTGTTTTTTTAAAAAATTCGAAAAGTTGCTTAAATTCATTATACACTTTTTTTTATTTATGGTAAAATAAAAATACGAAAATTTTTAAAATCGGAAAAATTTTTTAGCGAAACCTTAAAAAACCGCGGGTTCTGACTTGATCGCCTGCGGCCGAGAGGTTTCGTTTCGAGGAGAATTATGGAAAAAGTCAGAACGAGATTTGCGCCGAGTCCTACGGGTTTTATGCACCTTGGGGGCTTAAGAACCGCGCTTTACGCTTATCTTTACGCAAAACATAACGGCGGAGATTTTATTTTAAGAATAGAAGACACCGATCAGCAGCGTTACGTCGAAGGGGCGGTCGAGCTTATTTACAGCTCGCTTATCGAATCGGGACTTATTTACGACGAAGGACCGGACGTGGGCGGGGATTACGGACCGTACGTTCAGAGCCAGAGAAAAGAAATTTATAAAAAATACGCCGAAAAGCTTATCGAACTCGGCGGGGCTTACTATTGTTTCTGCTCCAAAGAAAGGCTCGAATCTTTAACCGACGAAAACGGCAACAGAAAATACGACAAGCATTGTTTAAGTCTTTCGAAAGAAGAGGTTCAGAGAAGACTTGCCGCCGGCGAGCCTTACGTTATCCGTCAGAACATTCCTTCCGAGGGTGTCAGCGAATACGAAGATATGGTTTACGGCACGATAAGGGTCGACTACGCCGATCTCGAAGACAATATTCTTATAAAGAGCGACGGAATGCCGACTTATAACTTCGCGAACGTCATAGACGATCACCTTATGGGGATAACTCACGTTATAAGAGGAACGGAATACCTTTCTTCCACTCCGAAATACAATCTTATGTACGACGCGTTCGGTTGGGAAAGACCGAAATACATTCACCTTCCCACGATAATGAAGGACGCGACGAGAAAACTTTCCAAACGTTACGGCGACGCGAATTTCGACGATTTCGTAAAGAAAGGATACTTAAAAGAGGCGATCATAAACTACGTCGCGCTTTTAGGCTGGTCGCCGAAGAGCAACGTGGAAAAAATGACTCTTCCCGAAATGGTCGAAATGTTCTCGCTCGACGGAATTTCCAAATCGCCCTCGATCTTCGACGAAATGAAGCTCCGTTGGCTTAACGGCGAATACATAAGAGAACTTTCCGAAGAAGATTTCTACGCGCACGCGCTCCCCTATCTCGAAAAATCGGCGGTGAACGGAAAATTCGATCTTAAAAAGATCGCGAAGCTTCTTCACGGCAGAGTCGAGGTTCTGGGCGATATTCCCGAAAAGATAGATTGGATAGTTTCTCTTCCCGATTACGACCTCGCGCTTTTCGAAAACAAGAAGAACAAAACGGATAAAGAGGTTGCGAAAACCCTTCTTCCCGAAATCAGAAATTGGCTTTCGGAGATAGACGATTTTTCGAACGACGTTCTCTTCTCTTCGCTCAGCGAAAAGGCGAAAGAAAAAGGCGTTAAGAGCGGATCGGTTTTCTGGGTTATGAGAATTGCCATAACGGGTATGGCGGTAACTCCCGGCGGAGCGACCGAGATCGCCGAGCTTTTAGGCAAAGAAGAAACCTTGTCGAGAATAGATAAATCGATAGAAAAATTAGCTTGATATCTTGTAAAAAAATAACGGATCAAAATAAAAAAGTCGGTCTATAAGCCGATTAACGAATAAACCCGCCGCGAAACGAGAAGTTTCGTGGCGGGTTTTTATAGCTGAAAAATTTTTACATAAACGTTGCGGTTTTGATGGAGTAAACGAGGAAACCCGTGTTTAAAATCATCGGCTGAGCGATCATAACGGGAATATGTCTCGCGGAGTTCGATTCCGAAGCGCCTTCGTAGCTTTGAGCGTAGTACGCTCTCATAAAGTTCTGACCCGTCGAACCCGAAGTCGAGAAATCCATTCTCACCACGTTGAACGAATAATCGTGGCGGGGCGAAGTTCCGAGCTGAACGTTTTTAAGAAGGGGCGAAGTTACGAGATATTCGAGCGAAGCGGAGTTTTTGCCGTCGGTCGTCGTTTTCGTGTAAACCGATCCGGTAACGCTTTGAAGTTCGCCCGAAAGAGCTTCGATTGCCCTGAACGAATAGCTCATGTTTGCTTCGTGTTTGAAGTTTCTGAACAAAAGCAGGATAAGATTGTTGTCGATATAGGCTTTTTTGTTGTATTTGCTTATCGAAGTATCCTTTTTCGCACGTTCCTTGAATTGTTCGGGACTTTGATCTTCGTCGAGAATTTCGATTTTCACCGTCGCGTCGTTACCTTCGTAAGTCGTCGTCGAACGGTAATGAGTTTTTCTGAACTCGTAAGAACTGCCCGAAGAATAAGGAACGGTGTTCAAAACTGTTTTCACCGATTTTATCGGCGCGAAACCTTTGTTGTAATCTCCGAAAGTCGTTTCCGTTTCGGTAACGTCGGCAACGGAGAAAGTCGTATCGCCCGTTTCGTATTGTCCGTAAACGGAAAGAGTTGTTTTATAAACGTAAGTTCCGTCCTCGTTGGCGGTTAAAACCGTTTTATAAGACGAAGCGACGGTTTTTCCGTTTTCGTCCGTAACGCTTACGGTTTTGAAAGAAAGATTGTCGTTTTTGCGGGCGTTGTTCCAGAGTTTGTTGGAGCCGTCGTCCGATTCCACGATATATTCGAGTGTTTCGGTTTTGCCTGCGGGTGTTTCGTTCGTCGTGTCCTTGTTCCAATACGAGCCTACGTAAGCGGTTTCCGACGCCGATCCCGAACAGCTTGCAAATGCTAAAAGGGAAAGCGTGAGCGAAATCGCCGCGAGAATTTTCTTTTTCATTATATATCTCCGAAAGAGCTTTTTAAGTATTTTAACATAAAACAGGCAAAAAGAAAACAAAAAACGCAATAAAAACAAATTTTCACAATATACTTATGGAGTTTTTTTTCGGGGTGTGATATAATTTTATTATGAACTTCTCTGCAAACGACATCAAAAGGGGCATATAAATGATTTTACACGGGAGAAAAACTTATTATTCCTGTATAGACGCCGCGGCGGATTTCGCTGCGGAAATCGGCGTTTTTCCGAGCAGGAGACTTATAATATTCTGCGAGGACAAACTCACCCTTTCCGTGGAAACGGCGATCGCGAAAAAACTCGGGGGAACGTTCAGCGCCGAAGTTTTAACTTTCGGCAGATACGTTTCTTCGAAATCGCTGCCTGTAAACGCGCTCACGAAAGAAAGTTCGGCGATCGTCGTCAAAAAAATTCTCGGAAATCTCAAAGGCGAACTCAAAGCGTTATCCAGGCTCGCGTCTTCCCCGTCGTTCGCGTTCGAAACGAGCGAGCTTATCGCTCAATTAAAATCCGCCAAGGTAACTCCGCGGGAGATTACCGAAGCCTTAGACGGTTGCAGGGAGAACGTTCGGGCGAAGATTTCGGACGTCGCGCTCGTTTATTCCGAATACGAAAAATTCCTGAAAGAAAGAGGTCTTTCCGATCAGAGCGGCGCGCTCGACGAAATGCCGTCGCTTATAAAAAACGACAAGGAAATAAAAAATTCGAACGTAGTAATCGTCGGCTATTCGTCTTTAACGAGACAAATTTGCGAAATAATAAAAACCCTTTCCGAAACGGCTTTGTCGGTGGACGTTTTCGCCGTTTACGGAAATAACGAAAATCTTTACTGCAACGAGTTTTATAACTTTATAAAACGGCTTGACGAAACCATCGAAAAACAGGACGAAAAGGAAAAATTAAGCGAGGAGCAACAAGCCGTTTTAAACGGGCTTTTCGATCATCATCGCTTCGCAAAAGTCGGGCTATATAGCGATAAAACGCACATTTTCGAAGCGAAGACCATTGACGACGAAATCGATTTCATAGCGAAAAGAATAACCTATCTCGTAACCGTAAAAGGGATGAGATATTCCGATTTTTGCCTTGCCGCGGGCGATATGGGAAAGTATTCTTTAAGGATAAAAAGGACTTTCAAAGACTACGGCATACCCTATTTTTCGGACGAAAAACGCCTGCTTTCCGCCCACCCCCTTTCAAGGCTTATAACCGGAGTTTTAAAAGCCGCCGCGAAAGGTTCGGACATGAAAGAAATCCGAGGGATAATTTCCAACCCGCTGTTCATTTCCGATAAAGGGATTTCGGACGTTTTCATCCGCGAACTTACGGGAAAAACGGTTACGGGAAAACTATTTCTCGATACCACATTCCCCGTTTCGGACGATATTTTCATAAGCGCGAAACGAGACGTCCTCGCGACTTCTCTCGCCAAAATAAAAAGAAAAGGCCGGGCGAACGAGTACGTTAAAATTCTGCTCGATTTTATAGAAAACGCTTACGTTACGGAAAACGTGAAGCTCACGGAAGAAAAACTTCTCGCGATAAACGCCAACGAAGAAAGCGCGTTTTTAACTTCCGCCGTCGATAAAGTTATCGACACCGTGAAAAGAGCGGGCGAAGTTCTCGGAAACGACGAAGTCGGGGTTTCGGAATTTTCCAAGCTTCTCGAAGCGGGTTTCGACGCCTGCGAAGTGGGTATCATTCCGCAGTTTTCCGATTGCGTTTACGTTGCCGAGCTTAAAGATTGCAGATATAAACGCTTCCGCTATCTTTTCGCGGCGGGGTTGAGCGGCGACGTGCCGTTTGTAAAAAGCGACACGGCGCTTCTTCTCGACAGCGATATCGCCGATCTCGAAAAGCTTTCGGTTGCGATCGAACCTAAAATCAGCGTGGTGAACAGGCGCGAAAAAGAAGCCGCGGGGCTTGCCTTCGCTTCGTTTTCGGACGGGCTTTTTATGTCGTACAGCCTGCTTTCTCCCTCGGGCAATCAGACGGTTAAAAGCGACGTTATTGATTTTATGGAAAGGATTTTCTGCGATAAGGACGGAAAACCTTTGAAGCCTTTTAACATAAACTCGTTTTACAACGCCGAAGAGACCCATAGGGGCGATAAAAAAGACATCTACGAATCGGTCGGATACCTGCGTCTCCGCCCCGCTTTTTTCTCGCTCATAAAAGAGTCATCGGACTTCAAAAACGGGGCTATAAGTTCGTTAACGGCTGCTTCTTCGTTTTTGGCGGCGTTAAAAACTTACGAAAACGGAGACAAACTTTCTTATGCGAAAAACCTTCTTCAAAAGGTCGATAAACAGATCGCGGTGAGAAAAAAACTGCCGCCCGAAAACTATTTCGCGCTCGGCAGAGTTTCGGCGAGCAAGATAGAATGTTATTATTCCTGCCCGTACAGATGTTTCGTTAAGTATTGCCTCGGCGCGGCGGACAAGATAACCGATAAAGTCCGTTCGCTCGATTTCGGCAACGTTCTTCACAATATCGCCGAAAATTTCGTCAGACGTATGGACGAAGCTGATACCTTCGAAAAAGCCGAGCTTTTAGCGGAAGAAGTTATTTCCGCCGCTCTCGAAGATCCCGAAATCGTGAAATTTTCGCATCGCGGAGATTTTGCGTATGCTTTGAAACTCACCGAAAAGGAAGGCAAAAAACTTTGCAAAAGCATTTACGAAGAGTTTAAACAATCGGGCTTCCGCCCCGTCGGAGAAGAAGTTTGGTTTTCCGATTGGTCGGAATATAAATCGCTGCCCCTCGTCACGAAAAAAGGCGAACGTTATAAACTTTACGGTAAAGCGGACAGGGTCGACAAGTATAAAAACTACGTCCGCATAATCGATTACAAAACGGGTAACGTCGGCGAAAAAGTCAAGGACGAAAAGTTTTACACGGGGCAGAATATTCAGCTGTATCTTTATATGAACGCTTTCGTGAAAGCTCACGAGGAGCCTGCGGGCGCGTATTACTATTCGGTAAACGATTCCTTTAAAAAACCCGACGAAGACCGTACCGTTATGGCGGGAAAGACTCTTTTCACCGACGAAATAATTTCCGCAACCGATAAAAATATCGGACAAAACGGCAAAAGCGAACTTATAAACGTTAAAACGGACAAGCGGAGCGGCAAGCTCACGGGAAGTTTATGCGACGGCGTGGAGCTTCAAGGCTATATGAAATATGCGTTAAAACTCGCCGAAAACGCCGTTTCGGATATCTCGGACGGGGTTATGATCGCTTCGCCCTATAAAGACGCGTGCGCGTACTGCGAGTACGGCTCGATCTGCGGCTACGATGAAGAAGCCGGGTTTAAGGAAAGAAAAGTGACGGACGTTAAGTCCGAAACTATCGTCGAAGCCGCATATTCGGACGAAAAAACAGGCTCCGCCCCGCAAAAAGAAACGACAAACAAAGAAACGATTAACGACAAAGGGGGTGAAGACAATGGAAAATAAAGACAAATTCACGCCCGACCAAAGATTCGCCGTAAACGAAACGGAAGGAAATATGCTCGTTTCCGCGTCCGCGGGGAGCGGAAAAACCTTCGTTATGATCGAGCGGCTCATAAAGCTCGTTCTGGACGGAAAAGCGAGGGTTTCGGAAATTCTCGCCGTGACGTTCACCGAAGCCGCCGCGGCGGAAATGAAACAAAAACTCGTTTCCGCACTCAGAAAAAGGCTGATAACGGGCGGAGATAACTCGAAAATCCGCGCCGCGCTCGAAGAAGTGCCTACGGCGAGCATTTCGACGATTCACAAATTCTGCGCCGACATTCTGCGTGCGTATTTTTACGAGATCGGTCTCGACCCGACGTTTAAGGTCGCCGATGAGTCCGCCGCGGACGAAATAAGAAACGCCGCCGCGGAAAATGTGTTCCGCAAACTTTACGAAAGCGGCGACGAGGATTTTTTGTATCTCGTCCGTATTTTCAGATCGGGAAGAAGCGACGGAGAACTTAAAAACGCCGTGAAAAGACTTACCGAGTTCGCTCTTTCCGAAAAAGACCCCGAAGCTTTTATCGAAAGGTGCGGAAAAGAGCCGACCGAGGAAGAATTCAAAGAAATAGAAAACGAAATCGCCGAGGGGCTTAAAGAAAGGGCTTCGGCTTTGAAAATTTCGTTTGCGGAAACCAGAAAAACGCTCGAAGCGTGCGAGGTTAAAAAGCTCGACGAGTATTTCGACGGGGTTTCATCCAAACTTTCGGCGATCGTTTCGGCAAAAACGCTTACCGAACTCGTTTCGGCGAGCCTCGATCCCGTAAGCCGCGCGCCGTCCGTGCCAAAAGATATGGAAGCCGAGAAAAAACATTTCGATGAGCTTAAAAAGAAGCTTACGAAGCTGTGCGCCGACTGCTCGTCTTTATTCCCCGACGGGGAGGAAAATGCGAAAAAGGCGTTTTTATCCACAAAACGCACGGTTGCGGCGTTGTCAAGGCTCACTCTTTTATACAAAAAAGAATACGACGAACTGAAAAGCGAGGAGTCGCTCGCGGACTTTTCAGACCTCGAACATTTAACGTACAAACTCCTTTCCACGGCTCCGGACGCTTTGAAATCGGTGCAAAGCAAGTATAAATACGCTTTTTGCGACGAATATCAGGACGTAAACGGCGTCCAGGAAGCCATATTGAATCTCGTCGCGCCCGATAATCTGTTTATGGTGGGCGACGTCAAGCAGTGCATTTACGCGTTCCGCGGTTGCAACCCCGACATTTTCGCCGAGAAGTTCGCGAGATTTGTCGGCGGCGAGGGAAAAGCCGTGTGGCTTTCCGAAAATTTCCGCTCGACGGAAGGCGTGCTTGCGGCGGTGAACAAAGTGTTTTCCGTAACGATGACCGAGAAAAATTCGGGTACGGATTACGCGAAACACCCTATGGTTTTTGGTAAACTTTACCCCGAAAAAACGGGCGAGACTTATATGCACGTGATCACGGGCGAAAGCGAGAAAAAAGAGCCGCCCGTCGGCGTTTACGACCTCGTGAAAGACGCCACCGCCCCCGAAAAACCCGATAGTTTTTACGAGGGGCTGCTCGTCGGCGATCTTATCGAAAAGGAACTCGAAAAGAAGATTTACGACGTTAAAACAGGCGAATATCGCGACGTGGAACCTAAGGATATAGTCGTTTTGCTCAGGAATTCCAAGGGGTTTGCCACAGACGTTATAAAAACTCTTTCGAGGCTCAATATTCCCGTAACTTCGGTTGCGAAAGATTCTATAACCGAATACCCCGAAATCAAGCTTTTAACCGACGTTTTGAAACTTATCGATTTTTATGCCGACGACGCGCCGCTTATCGCGACTTTAAAAAGCTCGATCGGCGGTCTCGACGAGGAAGAACTCGCTTCGATAAGAGCCGAAACGCCCGCTTCCGCGGCTAAGAGCGGCGGTTCGCGCGCGCAAACGCCTACTTTCCTCGACTGCGCGGAATACTATAAAACTAACGGTAAAAACGAAGAAATTAAGCTGAAACTCACCCGTTTCGACGAGTATTTCAAAAAAATCCGTCTGCTCGCCGAGTTCGAAGGGGCGGGCGAACTGCTCGCGGGGATAATAAGAGATTGCTCGCTCGATCTCGAAATTTTAACGGGTCGGCTCGGCGAACTAAGGCTCGAAAGAGTCAACAGATTTATCGCCGAAGCCGAAAAGGACGGAAAAAAGCTGAGCGTGAGAGAGTTTTTGAACAAACTCGAAAACGTCGGGAACGATCTTGCCGTTTCGAAGGCAGGCGGAAGCAATTCCGTTTCGGTTATGAGTATGCACGCTTCGAAAGGTCTCGAATTCCCCGTCGTTATCATTGCGGGGCTCGGGCGGCAGTTCAACGCAATGGACGAGCGCGAAAATCTTCTGCTTTCGAGAAAACGCTGTCTCGCGCCGTTTGCTTTCGACGAAGAGACAATGACAAAAACCGACACTTTAAAACGCACCGTCATCAAAGCCGAAAAGCGGCGCGACGGGGCGAGGGAGGAACTCAGGCTTTTGTATGTCGCAATGACGAGGGCGCAGTCCAGGCTTCATCTCGTTTCGTCGGTCGATTTGCCGAAAGAAAGGAACGAGTCCACGGCTTCTCTTGCGAGAAAATTCATAGATTTCTTCTCGGTAAACGACATGCCCGTGATTTTCCACGACAAGGAAGAAATCGCGCAGAATATGCGCGCCGAAAAAGCCGAAAAAATTCTCGTCGGAGAGGAAAGAGAGTCTTTGAAGAAACGTATTTTGCAAGGTCTCGAATTCGAGTATCCTTACCTTTCCGAAACGGTTCTGCCCGTTAAAAACAGCGTTACGAAGCTTACGGAAGAGGCGCGCGAAGCGGTCGGCGGAGAGAATTTGTTTAAAGCCGAAAAGCTTTCTTTAAGCGAAGCTTACGAGGGAAACGGCAAGGTCGTGTTCACCGTTTCAGGCGAGGAAGACGCGGAAAGAAACGAGGTCGGAACGGCTTATCATAAGTTTTTGCAAAACCGGGACTTTAACGAAAAAAGTGCCGATAACGAACTTATACGGCAACTTTCGCAAGGTGATCTTTCCGAAAAGGAAGCCAAGCTTCTCGATAAAAACGTTTTGCAAAGGGTCATAAATTGCAAGCTGTTCGGCGAGATAGAGGGCTACGAAATTTACAGGGAACAGCCGTTTATGGCGAACTATTCCGCAGAAGAAGTCGGTTACAAGTCCTCGGGCGAAATCCTCGTTCAGGGCGTTATAGATTTGCTCGCGGTTAAAGGTGACGAAGCTGTTATCGTGGACTACAAAGCCTCTATGAAAAACGCCGAACACGTCGCGGAGACGTATCGCGCACAGCTTATTTTATATAAAAAGGCTGTCGAAAGAATTTTAAAACTCAAAGTCAAAAAAGCGGTGATTTTAAATCTTTTCACGCTCGAAACGATAGAAATTTTATAAGTTGTTTTTAGCGGCAGGCGGTTGCGGCACCCCTCAACCGCCTGCCGCCCGAAACATGGAGTATATATATGGAAAAATACGCTTGGAGAGCTAAACTTAAAAAGGGAAAAAGAGAAGAATATATCAGACGTCACGATGAAATATGGCAGGAAATGAAAGAGGTTTTGTCCGCCGCAGGTATTAAAAACTACTCTATCTGGTTTGACGGCAACGACATTTTCGGTTATTACGAATGCGAAAAAGGCGTAGATTTCGCCGCGAAAGTTCAGTCGGAAAGTGAGGTTGTGAAGAGGTGGAACGAATATATGAAAGACGTAATGGATATGCCGCTCGACAAAGAAACGGGCGCGCAGCCGCATCTCGTCCGCGTTTTCGATTTCAACTGATTGAACTTTCCGTTTCCCATAAAACTGTTGCAAACACAACAAAATACTGTTAGGTGAATTATAATGAGCTGTATACAATCCGCTTACACACTTGTATGCAATCCCCTTGCACAGATTGTATACAATCATTCTCTTGACACAATGGTCGCCCCTACGTGTTTTTGTTGCATTCCAAAAGAGGTCATTCGGAAGAAAAAGCCTTCTCCCTTTGGAGAAGGTGTCGGCGCAGCCGACGGAAGAGGACAGAAAGCCTTCTCCTTTTGGAGAAGGGGGACCGCTTGCGGTGGAAGAGGACAAAACGGCTTCCCGATTTTGCGTCTGATAAGGTTTTTCGCAAACAAAATATATTAAATTTGTTGACAATTAAAAAACATCGGAGTATACTGAAATCACAAAATCGGTATGGATTTTTCTGAGATAAAACTCATTTTTCGCCATGCACCCTTAACCCGGGTGTGTGGCGTTTTTTTATATAAAAACGTGTCGGCGGGCATTAAAACCTATTTAACAACAAAAAAAAGAAAAACGGAGAAGAAAAATGAAGAAAAAACTGAAAATTTCAAGCGAGATAACCTATTTTGTCGCAATAATTCTGCTTGCGTTCGCGGTTGCAATACTCACCGCCGCGGATTTCGGAATTTCGATGATCGTCGCCCCGGCGTATTTATTGAGCTTAAAAACGGGCGTTCTTACTTTTGGTCAGGCGGAATACGTCATTCAGGCGGGTTTGTTTATCGTCTTGTGCGTTGTACTGCGAAAATTTAAAGCCGCATACCTATTCTCCTTTATAACATGCCTTATTTACGGTTTCGTACTCGATTTGTGGCGAAAAATCCCTTGTTTCGACCCGTCGATAACCCCGCACGGGAGCTTCGATTTGTGGCTCAGAATAGTAATGTTTATTTGCGGCGTAATTTTAACTTCTTTTTCCGTCGCGTTGTTTTTCAAAACCTATCTATATCCGCAGGTGTACGACTTTTTCGTAAAAGCAGTTTCTGTTCGATACTCTATAAAACTGTCGGTTTTAAAAACGATTGTCGACCTTTCGTGCCTTACGGCGAGCGTGATTATGACTTTCGCGTTTTTCGGTAAAATCGAGGGGATCGGCTGGGGGACTCTCGTTATGGCTGTTATCAACGGAACGATAATAGGATTTTTCTCAAAATTACTCGATAAACTCTTCGATTTTCAACCGACTTTCCCGAAATTTGCTTCGCTTTTCGTTTTAGAGCAAAAAGAAAAGTCAAATGATAAAGACAATTGATTTAAAATCGATGAGAAACGGGCGTTTTCGTTGTCGGGCGATAACCGACCGCTTCAACGATTTTAACGTTATATAAAAGAAGCGGGCGAACAATGTTCGCCCGCTGTATTTTTTTAAAACCGCCCGATAATCGGCTTATAGGCGGACTTTTGCTTTTTATTTCTAAAATTTTCAACCGTTTTGAATCTTTAAAAGTGCCTTTGTAAGTTCGCTTATCAGCTTTTTGTCCTTATCGTTTAATTTCGAAAGAGTGACCGCCGTTTCCATAGTCAAAGGGTCGATCGGTTCTTTCTTGGAATCGAAGAAAAATTCCGAAAGGGTGATTTCGAACGCGTCGCATATAGCTTTGAGAGTGGAAATTCTCGGTTCTGCTCCCGTGTTGAACATATTCGCGACCGTGCTTTGCGTGAGCATAGCTTCGCTTGCAAGTTTGTTTACCGTCCACCCCCGCTCCATTCTCATTTTATCAATTTTTTCAACGATACCGTCCATATTCAAACCTTTACTTTGTGATACAAATATTATATAGCATTCCGGCGTTATTATAATAACGTTTAACCGTTGACAAAATAACGGGATACTGTTATAATTGAGGCGATCTGTAAGAGAGGCAAAATGTAATGAAAAAAGATTTTAAACTAATTGATTTTTTTAAGAAAAAGAATGTAGTTATAACGATTGTCGTTTCGGTTGCTGTTATTTTGGCGATAGGCATTACGATAGCCGTAACAGTTCCGAAAAACAGCGGTAACGGCGAATCGCAGGCTTCGACGAGTGAAAGCGAATTTAAATCGGAATCGGATTATGATCATATCCATAATTTCACGCAGGTTGTTGATAAAAAGTTTTTAGAAAGCGAAGCTACTTGTATACAAAAAGCCGTATATTATTATTCTTGCGTTTGCGGGGCGAAAGATGATAAAACTTTTGAGTATGGGGATTATGCTCCGCATAGTGTTGTAATCGACAAAGCGGTTGCGCCTACAAAAGCTAAGCCCGGATATACGGAAGGGAAGCACTGCTCGGTATGCGGTTTAGTTATTGTAGAACAGAAATATGTATCGGAACCGGGATCGCAAGGACTTGAATATGCGCTAAATACAGACGGTTATTCGGACGGATACATCGTTACGGGAATGGGGTCTTGTACAGATAAAGATGTTGTAATACCGACGGCATATGACGGGAAAAAGGTTGTCGCTATCGGAGACAGGGCGTTTTCCGAATGTGTAAATATAACGTCTGTATTTATTCCAGAAACAATTGAAAAAATCGGAGCGCGCGTATTTTACGGTTGTACGGGTTTAACGTCGATACGAATTCCGTCGTCGGTAACCGAGATCGGAGCGCAAGTTTTTTATAAAGCTTCCAATTTGTCGACGGTATACTATGAATCGAATTATTATCAATCTGCAATGTATGGAAATAATTCGTTTTTAAAACTGCCTCACATTAAAAATATTGTTCTCAATATGGAAACTATCCCGTGGAAAGCTTTTTATAATCATGATAATTTTGAAAACGTTGTTATCGGGAACAGAGTAAAAGAAATTTGTAGTGAAGCTTTTTCGGGGTGTGTCGGTTTAACGGGCATATATATACCCGATAATGTTAAAAGTATAGATTCCGGGGCATTTATGAATTGCAAAGGATTAAAAACAGTTAAAATT
Organism: uncultured Clostridia bacterium; assembly: GCA_934247225.1. Lineage (GTDB taxonomy): Bacteria > Bacillota > Clostridia > Christensenellales > Borkfalkiaceae > UBA10281. Next base: position 30,739 of record CAKQJE010000011.1, on the reverse strand, counting down.
TCAAACAGCATAACGGAAATAGCGCATTCAACTTTTTCCGGATGTGTCGGTTTGACAGAATTTAATATTCCCGATAGCGTAACAAGTATCGGATCAAGTGCTTTTTCCGGTTGCAGCGGATTAACAAGTATTGTTATTCCGAATAGCGTGACAAGCATCGGATCAAACGCGTTTTCCGGCTGTACCGGCTTGACAAGCGTTGCTATTCCTGACAGTATAACAAGTATAGACTCATATCTTTTCTCGGGGTGCAGCGAATTGACGACTATTGAAATCCCCGATAGCATAGTAGAAATTGGATCATATGCTTTTTTAAATTGCAGCGCATTAACAAATATCGATATTCCTGATAGTGTGGAAAGAATCGGCGAGCGAGCCTTTGCGGGGTGTAAAAAACTGAAAAATATAGTTATTCCGAAAGGTGTAAAATATATCGAGCAGAGTGCGTTTTATGGTTCTGAATTAAAAGTTTTATACAATGGCACTGCCGAACAATGGAAAAGCTTGAATATATATTGGGCAGTTAGCCCGTATTTTTACAGCGAAACAGAGCCGCCTCTTAATGCGGACGGTACTGCCTATGACGGTAATTATTGGCACTACGATACAGACGAAAAAACTCCTGTTATTTGGGAATTTATAAATCAAGAGGAATAAGAAATCTAAACTTTTGTAAAATCTAAGATAAAAAACCCGAGAGGAGAATGAAGCCCCTCGGGTTTTTATATAATTATAAAATTGTGTTTTTTCAATCAATAAACGAAATACAAAACTTTGTATTTGCCGTCGTTGACCATTTTGGTTACGGCGCGCTTTAATTTTCCGCGCGTTTCCTCGGGCATCGCGCCTGTTTTTCTGTTGATCTCGTCTAAAACAAGCTCGCCGAGCGGGCGACCGAAAACCTTTGCTTCCGAAACTTTTCCCTCTTCCGTTTCCGAGGTGATAAAGTCCATAAAGTCCTCACACTGCTTTTTCGTTCCCGAAAGGGGATTGACCGAGGCTTTTACCCCTACTTTCACGACGTGCAGACTTTCCGTTTCGGCGGTTACTTTAACCGAATATCCCGACCCGTGTTTAACGAGAACGGGTTCGCCGATTTTAACGTCCTTTTCGGAGGGGAGGACTATGCCGTAGCCTTTCGCGTCGGCGGCTTCGAGACCCGAACGAATTCTGTCGTACTCCCATTTCGCCTTTGATAGATCGCGGACAAAACTCATAAGTTTGTATTCGCCGTCGATAGTTTCGCCGCAGGTTTCGCTGATAACGTCGTAAAACAAACTCTTGTCTGTATTCACGGTTACGGTGACTTTTCCCTCGCCCGCGTCCGCCTTTATTCCGGCGGGAATAATTTTATCCACGCTTGCGAGCGACTCTTCGAGCTTATGGCAGTCCTTCATTTTAACCATTTCGGAAGAGGCGTCTTTCACGGCGGAAATAATTTCGCTTATCGCCCTGTTTTCTATCGGCAAAGCGCAAAGCCAATCGGGAAGATTTATGTCCGCCGACCTTACGGGGAATTCGGACAAAACTTTTTCGAAAACGGCGGTAAATCCGTCCTCGTCGCAGGTTAAAACGTCGAGACAAACGACCGAAACGCCGTATTTCTCTTCGAGCGAAGCGCGAAGTGCGAGCGTGTTTTTGTCCTGCGGAGTTTTAGTGTTCAAAACGATAACGAACGGCTTGTTGAGCGCTTTAAGCTTTTCAACGGTGAGCTGTTCGGCTTGTTCGTAATTTTCTCTCGGAATATCTGTTATGCTTCCGTCCGTCGTGACGACGACTCCTATCGTCGAATGCTCGGAAATAACCTTATCCGTGCCGATTTCCGCGGCTTTCTCGAACGGAACGGGTTCGTCCTGCCAAGGCGTCTGAACCATTCTCGGTTCGCCGTTTTCTTCGTGACCGATAGCTCCGTCTACCATAAATCCCACGCAGTCGATAAGCCGCATTTTAGCGGTGGTTTTTCCGCCGAAAGTCACTTTTACGGCTTCGCCGGGAATAAATTTCGGCTCGGTCGTGGTGACGGTTTTCCCCGCGCCCGACTGCGGAAGTTCGTCGGTTGCTATTTTCTTTTTATTTTTGCCGACGATGTTCGGCGTAATCATAAGCTCGGCGAATCTTTTCACGAACGTGGATTTGCCGACTCTTACCGGTCCTACCACTCCGACGTAAATATCTCCGCCCGTCCTTTTGCTTATATCGCTGTAAATATCGTATTTTTCCATAAAAACTCCTTGATTTTCAGTGGCTACAATATATTACTATTATTGGTCGTGTCGAAATATGCTTTTAATCCGAGATTTTACTTCGCGGGCGATTTATGTTTTTTTTGCGACCCGCAAACCGAATAACCCGTAAACCGAATAAACGGCGAGATAAAATATATAATAAGTCGTAATCCGCGATAAAAATGTGTGCCGACTCCATAAAATTCGCTACAAAAATGTGAAAACATTGCCTATAATTCGCTATAAAAATGTGTGCCAACCCTCTGTAATTCGCTATAAAAATGTGAAAACCGTTGACATCGCCGATTTTTTGTAGTATAATAATTATAGAAAAAACGGGAGAAAATAATCGAAATGGCATATTTAAGACGCAAGATCGACGATTTTTTATTGAAATGGAAAGCCGATGAAAACAGAAAGCCTTTGATAGTTAAAGGGTGTCGACAAGTCGGAAAAACGGCATCGATAAGACATTTTGCAAAAAATGCGAGGTATGAAAGCTTTATCGAAATAAATTTCGTCAGAGACGAAAAGTATAAAAAAATAACCGTCGACGGATATTCCGTTTCGGCGATTATAAAAAATATTTCATTATTGAATCCGTCCGAAAAATTTATCAACGGTAAAACGCTTATTTTCTTCGACGAAATAACCGAATTTCCCGAAATCGCCACGTCGTTGAAATTTTTTAAAGAAGACGGGCGGTTTGACGTTATTTGCAGCGGATCTATGCTCGGCGTTAATTATAAACGAATCGAAAGCAACAGCGTGGGCTATAAAACCGATTATGAAATGCACTCTATGGATTTCGAGGAATTTTTGTGGGCAAAGGGATATGCGGACGAAACGATAAAAGATATGTTTTCACATATGCAAACGCTTACGCCGTTCAGCAACCTGGAAATGTCTGTTTACCACGGTGTTTTTCTCGATTACGTCGTTCTCGGCGGTATGCCTGCGGTGGTAAAAGATTATATCGAAAAAGGCTCTTTCGAAGGCTCGCTCGACACGCAGCGACAGCTTATTGCCGATTACAAAGAAGATATAAGAAAATATGCGCAAGGCGTTGATCAAACGAGAATAATGAATGTTTTTAACAGCATTGCTTCCCAACTTGCCAAAGAAAACAAAAAATTTCAGATTTCAAAGATTGAAAAAAACGCGCGGTTCCGTGATTACCGTGGCTGCGCGGAATGGCTTGCGGATGCGGGGATCGTAAATATCTGCTATTGTTTAAACGACGTCGAACTTCCGCTTTCGGGAAACTGCGATACGGACAAATTCAAATTGTATTTTTGCGATACAGGTTTGCTTGTTTCGCTTCTGGACGAAGAGTCGCAGGAGGATTTGCGCGCCAATAAAAATCTCGGAGTTTATAAAGGCGCGCTTTACGAAAACATTGCAGGGGAAGCCTTGGTTAAGTCGGGCTATAACCTTTATTATTATAAAAAAGAAAACGGAACGCTCGAAGAAGATTTTTTTATTCGTTCGGCGGATAATCTTATCCCCGTGGAGGTAAAAGCAAAAAGCGGTCGTTCGAAATCTTTAAGAACGCTTATTTCGTCCGAAGAATATCCCGAAATAGCTTACGGCTTCAAGTTGTCCGCAAATAATATCGGTTATTCCGAAAATATATACACGTTTCCGTATTTTTGCGCTTTTTTAATAAAGAGATTTATGAAGACTTTTAATCCCGAAAAAAACGTAAACAAATGAGTTTAATTGATTGAACGTTTTGTCGAACGGCGAATAAAATAATAATTACAAAAATGCCCGATAATCGACTTATAGCGCGACTTTTGCTTGTTGTTTGAAAGTCCGCCGCTGTAAATCGCTTATCGGGTTGTTTTATTGTTGTTTGTCGAGCCTTTGTAAAACTTCCTGAAAATAATCGGGAAGCGGGGCTTCGAAAGTCATTCTTTCGCCGCTTACGGGGTGCGTAAGTTCGAGCCTGTAAGCGTGCAGAAGCTGCCCGTTTAACTTGAATTTCTGATTTTTATAACCGTAAACGGGGTCGCCGACGATGGGATGCCCTATGTGCTTCGTATGTACCCTTATCTGGTGCGTTCTGCCCGTTTCGAGCGAAAATTCCATATAAGTGTAATCCTTGTAACGTTTAAGGACTTTGTAATGCGTAATCGCCCTTCTGCCGTCTTCTTTGACCGCCATCATAGTGCGGTTTTTATCGCTTCTGCCGATAAACGTATCGATAACGCCGTTGTTTTCTTTAACCACGCCTTCTACAAGCGCGCGGTAAATTCTGCGGCACGTTTTGTTTTTTATCTGCTCGGATAAAGAGAGGTGTGCTTCGTCGTTTTTGGCAACCACGAGCAGCCCCGAGGTGTCCTTATCTATCCTGTGAACTATCCCCGGGCGGATAACTCCGTTTATTCCGCTTAAAGAATCGAGGTGATACAAAAGCGCGTTTACGAGCGTGGACCCGTGAACGCCGTTGCCCGCGTGGACGGTTAATCCCTGCGGCTTGTTGATAACGGCGATGTCCTTATCCTGATAAACGATGTCGAGCGGAATGTTTTCGGCTTCTAAGTCGAGCTTTACGGGGTCGGAAATAACCGCGACGACCTCGTCGCCCGCCTTTAAAACCTTTCCCGCTTTTTCGTGTTTACCGTTGACGGTGACTTTTTTGTCGTCCGTCATTTTTTTTACCGCCGATCTCGTCTTGCCGAGCTTTTCGGACAAAAAAACGTCCAGACGCTCGGGATTTTCCGCGGTGAAAATCTTAGTTTCCATTGTCCTGCCCGAGCTTTTCGGAATTGTCGTTTGTTGTTAAACCGTCGTTTTCCTTGTCGGCGAAAATCTGCATGGCTTCGGCGATTTTTTTCTTGCCTTCCTCTTCCTCGGCTTCGAGTTTCGCGCGGCGTTTTTTAGAACAGAACACCGCGTCCTTTCCGATAAACAGAATATAAATTATGAGCATGATCGCCCCGACGACGAGCGCGATATCCGCAACGTTGAAGATATACGGGAAATATTCCTTGCCGTTGATTTCGATGATCACGTGGATCATATCTCTTACGTAACCGCCGTTTGTGAAAAGTCGGTCTATAAAATTGCCGAGCGCGCCCGAGATTATGAACGCGAGCGACGTGTTGAGCCATTTGCCTCTGTTTTTGGAAAGACACATATAAACGATTATTCCCGCAAGGATTAAAACCGTCGCGATGATGAAAACAAGCCTTCCGTTGGATAAAAAGCTGAAAATGCCCATCATTCCGTTGTTGTTTTCGCAATATTCTATTTCGAGGAAACCGTCTATTATTTTTTTAACGAGTACTTTCCCGCTCCCGAGCGTTCCCGGTTCGATACCCGAAGCCGCCGCGACGGCAATTTTCGAAACCTGATCGAGAACGAGAACAAGTATCGCTATAACTGCGTACCACATAATTTTCTCCTTTTAATGCATGATCGGCCGCAGGCGGTTGCGCCGAAGCGCAACCGCCTGCGGCTTAAAAACGTCCGATATTTTAAACGCTTTCGCCGCGTCTGATTTTGTCGAGCATGTCCGATTTCAAAGCGTAAAGCTCGTCGGAGAGGTCGACTTTGTAAACGTGCGGCTGGTCGAGACGTTTGTATTCGTCCCAGAACGACTCCATTTCCGTTGCCGCGTAAGCCCTGATTTCTTTGAGCGCGGGCATTTTGTAAACGAGTTTGCCGCCGCTTATTATCTGCACGGGCAGTTCTCTTACGGTATAATCGGTAAACGTAATTTTTTTCCACCTTTCGATGGGGTGGTAAAGGGTTAAAGGCTTGGTGAAATCGATTTTTTCTCCGCGAAGCGCGATAAGATCGGCTTCCGCTTTGCCCGTCGCTTTATCGTAAATTCTGTAAAACGTTTTAAACCCGGGATTGGTGATTTTTTCGGAATTGTCCGAAACTTTGATTTTCGGAATGATTTTTCCGTCTTCTTCAACCGCGGAAAGCTTGTAAACCCCGCCGAGCGACGGCATATCTTCGCTCGTTATGAGTTTTGTTCCTATGCCCCAGCTATTGATTTTCGCGCCTTGAAGTTTAAGGCTCTGAACGAGTTTTTCGTCCAGGTCTCCCGAAGCGCAGATGATTGTGTCGGGATATCCCGCGTCGTCGAGCATTTTTCTCGCCTGCTTCGTAAGGTACGCGAGGTCGCCCGAGTCTATTCTTATTCCGAGCGGTTTTTTGCCTTTTGCTTTAAGCTCGTCGAAAACCTTTATGGCGTTGGGAACGCCGCTTTTTAAAGTGTCGTAAGTGTCGACGAGAAGAAGGGTTGCGTCGGGGTAAATGTCGGCGTAAGCTCTGAACGCTTCGAGTTCGCTCGGGAAATTCATAACCCAGCTGTGCGCGTGCGTTCCCGAAACGGGAACGGAAAACATTTTGCCCGCCAAGACGTTCGAAGTGGAGTTGCATCCGCCGATTATCGCCGCTCTCGCGCCGTAAATGCCCGCGTCGGGGCCCTGCGCGCGGCGAAGACCGAATTCCATAACGTTGTCGCCTTTTGCCGCGCCGCAAACCTTTGCGGATTTTGTGGCGATAAGCGTCTGATGATTTATTATGTTCAAAACCGCCGTTTCGATAAGCTGAGCCTCGATAACGGGCGCTTTAACGGTGAAAATAGGTTCGCCGGGGAAAACCATCGTTCCTTCGGGAACGGAATAAACGTCGCCCGAAAATTTCAGGTCTTTAAGATAATTCAGAAAGCCTTCGTCGAAGAGATTAAGGCTTTTAAGGTACGCTATTTCTTCCTCGCCGAAGTTAAGCCCGAGAACGTAATCCACGGCTTGTTCGAGTCCCGCCGCGAGAGAGTAGGTTATAAGCTCCTTTCTGCGGAAGAACACGTCGAAAACGGCTACTTCGTCAGCCTTTCCTTTAAGGTAATATCCGTTCATCATCGTAAGCTCGTAAAGGTCGGTGAGAAGGGTCAGATTTCTTTTTTCCATATAGTTACCATCCGTATAATTCAATGTAAATCGGTTTGTTTTTTAACAGACTTCTTAATATCGATTGTCGTAGGGGCGTTTCAATTGATCGCCCGCTTATTGCACGCCCGTCGTGCGGGTTTTTATCAATCTTTTTTATCCAAAACGTCCTCGGAGGGGTGTTTGAACGTGATTTCGGGCGCAGCTTCCGCTTTTGCCTTTTCCTCGGCGTCCTTTTCGGCTTTCTGCTCGTAAAAGGACTTGAAACCCTCTTTTTTGTCGGTGGTTTCCACGATAAGGCTCTTCGCCTTTAAAAGCATAAGAACGGCAAATCCTATCGCAAGAAGCGCGATGTCGATAAACATAATCGCGTACCATACAAGCTCTAACGCGACGAACAAAAGCGTTACGCCGATAACGAATAAAATATAGCCCGTAGCCGTTTCGTAGCCGCCTTTAACGACAAGCCCGTAAACGAAAAATACTATTCCGATACCCGCCGAAAGAATCATAAATCCGAGCAAAAACGGGTTTACGTCCACAACTTTCGTGAACGAGAGGATAAATCCGACCGCAGAAAGAATTATCATCGCGATCGCTGCTATTATTCCCCAGACGAGGAAGTTTGTTTTTCTTTGTTTGTTACTCATTGTTGTTCTCCTTTTTCGTTGATTTTATTCGCCGATTCGTTTGTTTCGGCTTCTTTGTTTGTTTCGTTTGCCTGTTTTGTCTGTTTGTCGGCGGAAATCGTTTCCTCGGGGTTCTCCGCGGTTGTGTTTTCCGCCTTGGCGGTTTCGGCTGTCCGATTGTCGGCGGAAACTTGTTTTTCGGCTTGTTCGGAGTTGCCCGCTTCCGCTTTCGCGATTGCCGCCGCTTTGCGTTTTGCTGTCAGATTTTCGATAAATTTAATTCTTATTTTCCCGTCGCGGCGGAGCGTGTCGAGAATTAAAAGCAATCCGCCGATAACGAGAAGTATCGAAATTATCGTCATCGCGGGGATATTGGTGTCTTTTCCGAAGAACGGGAGGTTATAATCGGAAGTTCTGAGCGGTTCGAGAAGTCCTCTTATGATTCCGTAGCCGACGAAATATCCGCCCGTAATGTAACCGTAAGCATGACTGCGCATTTTCCAGAACGTGATATAAAGCCCTAAAAACAAAAGGAAATTGAGCGTTCCCTCGTAAAAGAACAACGCCTGATACCAACCATAATGCCCTTCCGTGCCGATCTGAACGCCGAACGGGAAAAACTGCCACGAGGGATCGGTTATCGGTTGCCCGTAAACTTCCTGATTGAAGAAATTCCCCCATCTGCCCATCATCTGTCCGAGCGGAATGACGCACGCGGCGAGATCGAAAACTTTCAGAACCTGTATTTTGCGGATTTTGCAAACCACGAAAATCGCAAGCGCGCCCGCGGCAAGTCCGCCGTAAATGGCAAGTCCGCCGTTTCGTATGTCGATTATCGCAAGGAACGGGTTTTCGGCGTTTATAAACGTTTTAATGTCGAAAATAACGTACCAAAGCCTTGCTCCCACGATACAGCTCGGAACGACGGCTATCATCAGATCGAGAATAAGATCGGGATTTTCGCCCTTGCGCTTGAACATTGGCGCGGCGATAAGACAGCACATAATCATCCCCGTGACGATGCAGATAGCGTAGAAATATATCGAGAAACTACCTATCTGTATGTGGTTGGTATGAAATTTACCGTTGAATAAAAATCCGTCGGTGTTAAGCAGATTGTTAAGCATTTTGTTTCCTTTTTAATTTCGCGGGCGCGCGTAAAACGAGCGTGCGCGTTGTATATATAATTATACGCATATTATTATAATACAAAACTCATAATCTTGCAACCTCTTATAAGCTTTTTCTTCAAAACATAACAAAAAGCGGCTTTTCGAGCCGCTTTTATCGTGTTTTTTGTTGTTATTTAAGAAGTCCTAAGGCGTAAACCGCTTCGTAAACTCCGTCTATGTCGGACTTCGTGACGTAATATGCCAGATCTTTCACCGTTTTCGGCGCGTGTGCCATCGCAATGCCGTATTTTACGGATTTAAACATCGCAAGGTCGTTCTCGCTGTCTCCGAAACAGTAAGTGTTTTCGCGATCTATCCCGAGATTTTCGCAAATTATCTTAACCATAAGATCTTTGCCGTGACCTTTGTTCATACACTCGATATAATGGTCGAGATCGACGACGAAAAATTCTTTTGAAAGGTAATCTATAACCTCTTTGTCGATCGGGTAAAATCCCCCGTCCTCTTTATCGAATTTTATCGTGGAAAACTTCGACAACGGGTAATTTTCGACGTCCCTGAGGAATTCCATGTCGTCCTTTTCCTCGCCGAGATATTTCGGGAGCGTTCCGCGATATTTGTAAAAACCCTTAACGCCCTCAAAAACCGTCCTGCGCAGGTATTTTTCGGGCATTTTAAGTAAATAATCTATTTGTTTTCCGGTAAAGTCTCTGTGGTAAACCTCTTTCCCGAAAATCTCCGCTTCGCACCCGCCGAAACAGAGCGCGTCGAACGGAATGTCCTTAATGAGTTCAAAAGAAGTGTTGCCGCGGCTTCTTCCCGAATCGTAAACGAGAATATATCCCGCGTCGTGCAGTTTTTTAAGCGTTTCGAGCGTTTTATCGCCGTATTTTCCGAACCACAACGTTCCGTCGAAATCGAAAAACAGCGCCTTTTTATCTTTAAAATCGTTCATACGGCTATATATTATCCGTAAAAAGCCCGCTTGTCAATCGTTTTCGCGGTTATTTTCGACGGTTGGCAATTTGTTAAAAAGATTATATAATGCCGCCGCCAAAACTTTCACAAAATCTTAACAGAAAAGGTATTGACAAATGAAAACAACGGTGGTATACTGTTGGCAGTCGAAGGGTTGGAGTGCTAACAGATAAAAGAGTTGAGTGCTAAAACCCCGAGGCGGAAATAAATATCGATTACATAAAAAAGGAGATAAATATTATGAAAAATTATTTGGTAAGAAGAAATAACGAAAACAACAATCTGGACTTTTTCGACGATGCGTTCAACAGCTTTTTCAAACCTATGTTTTACGACGAGAAGTTCGATTCGATGAAAACCGATATAAAAGAAACCGAAAATTCCTACATTATGGATATAGAAGTTCCCGGGTTCGATAAAAAGGACGTAAACATTTCTCTTAAAGACGGATATCTTACGATCACCGCCGAGAAAAAAGAAACCGAGGAGGATAAAAAGCATAACTATTTGAGAAGAGAGCGTTCCGCTTCCCTTTCGAGAAGTTATTACGTCGGCGACGTCGCAAAGGAATCGGTTAAGGCTAAATACGAAAACGGTATGCTGATGATCGAAATTCCTAAGGAAGAACCTAAAAAAGAAATCACTCACAATATCGAAATTCAGTAATATCTTAAACGAACGCCCTGCTTTTGAGCTTTTCGGCTCAAAAGCAGGGCGTTTTATTTTTGCGAATTATATTCAGGCGGAAACTTCTTCGGTCGGGATTTCGGGCGACGTTTGCTCGGGCGAAGTAAATTTCGTTTTTTTGAACGATACGAAGAAGTACGCCATTTCGGCGACCGCCGTTATAGCCCAGGAAACGGGGTAAAGCAAAAACAACGACGTTATCGTTTTGAAATGCGCGAAAACGGTGTAAATCCAAACTATTCTGAAAATACACGAGCCGATTATAACGATTATCGTCGGAACCAGGCTTTTGCCTATTCCGCGCGAAGCGGCGATCGTGTTATCCATAAATGCCGAAATACAGAACGCGAATCCGACGATTTTCAGTTTTTCCATACCCGCCGCGATAACGTCGGGGTCGCTGTCGAAAAGCGCGAGGAAAATATCTCCCTTAAAAAAGCAGAACGCGCCTAACACGAGTCCGAACAGACAAGCGTAAAGCATCGATATGAAATAGCTTTTCAAAACCCTGTCCTTTTTGCCCGCGCCGTAATTCTGCCCCATAAACGTGGAGCAAGCCGTGTAAAACGCCGCCATAACGTTGTAAATAATGGTGTCGGCGTACTGCGCGGTATTGATTCCCGTAACTTCCTTGTACGGAAATTCGTTGATACCCGTCTGAATAAAAATGTTCGCTATCGCGAAAATGCAGTTCTGAATACCTGCGGGAACGCCCAGGATAAGCACTTCGCCCGCCTTTTTGCCGCTTAAAGAGAACGTTTTGAAATCGAGCCTGTGAACGTCTTTTATGCGGATAAGCCTTATAATAACGGCAATTGCCGAAATGTACTGCGTTATAACGCTCGCAAGACCCACGCCTTCTACGTCGAGACCGCAGACGAGAACGAAAAACAGATTGAGTCCAACGTTCATAAAGCCCGAAACGGTGAGATAGACAAGCGGCCTTTTGGTGTCTCCCGCCGCGCTTAAAACGCCGTTGCCGTAGTTGAAAATTGCGAGCGCAGGCATACCGAACGCGTAAATTTTAAAATAGAGAACGGCTTTGTCGATAAGTTCGTCCTTGGTTTTTAAAAGCTCGAGAAGAGGACGGGCGAGGAAGAAGCATACGACGAAGATGACTACGCCCGTTATAACGCTTATAACAAGCGACGTGTCCACCGTTTTTTTAACGTCGTCGGGCTTGTTCGCGCCGAGATATTGCGCCGTTTTGACGTTTATGCCCGCTCCGAGACCTATCATAAATCCCGTGAAGAGGGTTAAAAGGGTACTCGTCGAGCTTACCGCGCCTACGGGGATCGTCGAATCCTGTATGCCTTTTCCGACGATTATTACGTCCGATATATTGAAAAGCACCTGCAAAATCTGCGAGGCGATAAGCGGCAGACTGAAAAGGATGATTCCTGTGAAAAGCGAGCCTTGCGTGAAAGTCGGTTTGACTTTTATGTGTTTAAGGTTTTTTTCCGTCATAAACTCTTTTTGTTTCAACCCTCTGTATTTCCGATGTTAAATGCCCTGTTAAATGCTCGGCGTTGTTATTTCGAACGTCTTCCCGCTAAGATAACTTAGCGGGCTTTCCTTATCGAAAAAAAGCTGCGTTTTATAAGCCGTGAGTACCTGTGATTTTTCTTTAAATTTGTCGTTAATCGACTTATAGCCGTACTTTCCGTCGCCGATTATCGGGTGTCCGACGTGAGAAAGGTGCGCCCTTATCTGGTGGGTTTTTCCCGTAACCAGCTCGATTTCAAGAACCGAAAAACCGTCTCCTTCGCTTAAAACCTTGTATTTCGTTATAATTTTATCCGAACCTTTTTTCGGCTCGTCGAAGATTTTAACTTCCGCCTTTTCGGCGTTTTTTATAAGGTACGCGGCGAGCGTTCCCTCTTTTTTATCGAAAGTTCCCGCGGCTTTTGTTATATAGTATTTTTTAAAGGTCCTGTCCTTGAACCCCTTTAAAAGTTCCTTTTCGGCGGTATCGTTGAGCGCGAAAATCATAATTCCGTCGGTGTTTCTGTCTAAGCGGTGGATAAATCTCGCGTTTTCTCGTTTCTTTTTTATAAGCCCGTAAAAATCTTCAGAGGTGATGCCTTTCGGTTTTATCGAAACAAGAACGTTTTCGTCCTCGTAGATCGTTTTTCCGGCTCGTTCGTCTGTTATTTCGGCGTAAACGCTTATTTCGTCGTTCGCTGTAATCTGTTCGTTCTTGCCCGTCCGTCTGCCGTTTATCTTAACGTCCTTTTTCCGGATAAGCTTCATAACGAGCGAATAGGAAGCCGCGCCGTTGAAATAATCGAGTATTTCTTCGGACAGTTTGCCGTTTCGCCTTGCTTTGAAGGTGATTAAATTCATATAAATATTCCCGATATAAAATATACTGCGTACGCGGCGGCAAAAGCCAGCGTGAGCTGATAAACGGCGGCAAAAATCGCGTATTTTGCGCCGATAGATTTTTTCATAGCCGAAAGGGCGGTTAAACACGGCGTGTAAAGATAACAAAACGCCGTTAAAAAAAGCCCCTGACAAACGGAGAGGTTAAGTCCCTCGGGGAACAAAAGCGAAAAGGAAGAAACGACGCTTTCTTTCGCGAAAATTCCCGTAAGGAGCGCGGACGGCATACGCCAATCGAATCCCGCTTTTTCAAAGGCGAAAACGAGAACGTTTCCTATTTTTGCGAGAATCGATTTATCCGCTTCGCTTTGCGTTAAAAGACAAAGCGACGGCGAAACGCTCACGGCAAGCCACATTGCGAGCGTGACCGTGAAAACGACCGTGGATAACTTTATTATAAACTCTTTGATTGTTTTTAGCAAGGATTTTGACAGGGTTGATATTTTCGGAAAAGTAAGCGGCGCGATTTCCTCGATAAGCGGTTTCGCCCTCCCTTTGACCGCCGTTTTCGATAAAATCAGCGAGTGAACGAGCGGGAGAATGAGCGACAGAAAATACACCGCCGCGATAACTAAAAACGCGTAGTTTTTAAAAGCCGCTTTGGCAACGAAAAAGTAAAGCGGAGTTTTTGCCGAACAGGTTACAAAAGGCATCGATAACACCGCCCGAAGCTTGACTTTTTCGTCGTCTATACCTTTGGAAAGCGAAGCCGAAACGGCTGTGCAGCCGAACCCGCAGAAAAGCGAATAAACGCTTCTGCCCGAAAGCGAAAATTTTCTCAGAATGCCGTCCGTTACCGCCGATATGCGGGAGAGGTATCCCGATTGGTCCAAAAAGTCGGTGCATAGCGACAAAACGGCGATTTGCGGGATAAATTCCGCCACGGCGGAAAGCCCGCCTATTATCCCTTCCGAGATAAGCCGCGCTAAAAATATGTTTTTGTCGCCGAGTGCCGCATATATGTATTTGCCGATAAAATCGTTCAATAATCGACTTATAGCCCCGCTTATCGCCGAAACGGGCGAAGTTTCCCCGAAAGAAAGCCAGAAGCAGAAAAGCATTACGACAGCGAAAATCGGCAAAGCCGATAGTCTTCCCGTAACGAGGCTTTCGAGCTTCCCTCCTTTCTTTCTCGGCGGAATATAGTCAAAACGGCAATCTGTTCCGCTTTTAAACGACTGTTTTTCGAATATTTTTTCCTTTAACTTTTCGACGTCGGCTTTTTCGACGGCTTCCCCGCAAACAACTTCCGCGCCGAGGTTTTCCGCAAGTTTTTTTTCGTCGAGCTTGCCGCCGCGACGTAAAAAGTCCCCGTATAAGTTGATAAACGCGATAATCGGCACGTTAAGCGAACGCAATTCCTTAATAAGCCTTATCCCTCTCCCGAGCTTGGACGCGTCCGTGACGACTACGATTTTGCCGTAATCCCGCTTTTTGATTATATCCGCCGCGGCGTTTTCCTCGGCGGCGTGGTTTTTAAGCGAGTAAATCCCCGGAACGTCGATAATTTCGGATTCTTCGCCGTTAAACCGAGTTATCCCCGAAACGCTTTCCACCGTTACGCCGTGCCAGTTCCCGACCTTTTCGTTTCTGCACGTTAAGGCGTTGAAAAGAGTGGTTTTGCCCGCGTTGGGGTTGCCTATAAGAACGATTTTTTCCCTGTTGTCTTTCATAGTTCGCCCCTTTTTACGAATATCTTTTCGGCGACTTCTCTGCCTAAGGCGATCGAAGCTCCCTCGGCGTTCACCACAAAAACGGATTTACCGAATATTTTTTCTATAAACACCTTTTCGCCGATGAAAAGCCCGAGTTTATCGAGCTTTTCGGCTTCCTCGCCCGTAAGCTTTATGTCTGAAATCACAAGCGTTTCGTTTTCATTGCAGTCCGCAAGACGATAAATCATAATATATGTTATTATGTTCGCGCCGCAAAAATGAAACAGTCGCAAAAAATGAAACATATTCTTTTTAGCCGCAGGCGATTGCGCTTTAACGCAATCGCCTGCGGCTAACACCTTTGCGCCGACAAAAATGAAAAAACGCATTAAAACGATTGACACGGGGAAAAAAAGCGAATATAATTAAGAAAAAATTAAAAACCGACCGCCGGGGTGCTTGAAAAGCTTTAACGCAAAACCGCGAAGTGCGAAACGCAAAACGCAAAACCGCAACCGCGAAAAGCTTTTTCGGGCTGAGATTATACCCGTTGAACCTGACAAGGTAATGCTTGTATGGAAAACGTTATTTATGCCTCGACGCGTATTTTTCAGCGGCGGGGTTTTTATATTCGGCCGCAGGATCGGCAAAGCGCGATCGTTTGCGGCAAAAGGAGTAAAAAATGAAGGACTTATTGACTCTCGATAAGGGAACTTTGAAAACGGTTATAACCGCCGTTCAGGAGTTTTCCCTTTGGCTCACCGTCTTTTTGGCGGCGGCCTTGCTGATAGCTTTCGCGATTGTCTATTTTAAGAAAAAAGACTCGCTCGAAAGCTTCAAAAAAGTGTTTACGGGTATCGTAATCGGCTATTCCGTAACGCTCATCGCCGTGATTTTGTATTTGCAGATAGCGAGAATGCAGGTTAAAGGCGAACTCGACGCGAACTTTTTCCTTCTCGTCGGATTTTTCTTCGCCCTTCTCGTCGTGGCTCTGGTCGGACTTGCGCTTAACAAATACGCGCCCGCGGCTTACAGATATTTCAAATACATAGCCTTAGCGGCGGTACTTGTTTACGCGGCGGTTCTGTTCATAGTTATCCCCACCGTCGGCGACGATTATCAACCGCAAAACAGCGTCGCTTATTACATTTTCTCGTTCGCGCTCATCGCGGCGATAATCGCGCTCGGGTTTGTTTTCGGCAAAAACGAGGGAACGGCAAGCGAAACGAAGAGCCTTGCTTACGCGGGCGTATGTATCGCGCTTTCTTTCGCGCTCTCTTACGTTAAATTCTTCTCGCTCCCCATGGGCGGATCTGTAACGCTCGCGAGTATGCTTCCCCTTATGCTTTACGCGTATATTTTCGGAGCGAAAAAGGGTATTTACGCGGGCGTTGTTTACGGCGTTTTGCAGTTTATTCAAAGTCCGCAGGTTTATCAGCCTATGCAGGTTCTTCTCGATTATCCGATAGCTTTTTCGGCAATCGGTCTTGCGGGAATTGCCAAAAACTTCAAGTTTTTGAAAGGCAATATGATCGCCGAACTCGTCGTCGGTATGACGATAGCCGTGCTTTTCCGTTACGCGGCGCACGTTATCAGCGGTTATTACGTTTTCTACACCTGGTCCACGATGGACAACGCTTTCCTTTACAGCCTTGCGTACAACTCGTTCACGATTGTCGATCTCGCGATCGATATCGTTGCGGGTGTTCTGCTTTTGTCGTCGAAGAGTATGCGTAAATACGTAGCATCGATAAACCCGAGACCCGATGCCGGACAAGAATAATCCGAACCTTGCCAAAACGCCGCTATTTCCGCGCTTTTCGGCAAATTCTCGTTTGAAGTACGTATAGTACGTCTGCACGAGCCTTTACCAAAAATCATCGAAAATATCGGCGTTTTGGTCGAACGAGTCTGACGGCGGATTTTTAGACTAAGACAAGGCGCGCGAACGCGTTCATACTGAATGTATAACACGTGAGCGGAACGCTGTATTAGTCAAAAATCCGCCGTCAGACCAAGATTCGTATTATTCTTGTCTGGCATCCCGATACCGACCCCGCAAACGCTTAAAATTTAAACTAAAACCAAAAATAAATAGTTCGCAAAAACGTTCGTCTCTTATTTTTTGAAACATTAAAAAATTTAAAGGGAATTGCGTTTTTAAGCGGACAAAAGAAAAATCGGATTCCGCAAAGAGTCTGATTTTTCTTTTATCGGGCTTTGCGCCTAATGTCGGCGTATGAGACAATATCTTAATATTTATTATACGGACAGATATTATGCGGACAGAGCTTTTTTAAAAACTGTCATCGGGTATTGATTTTTTTCGCGGGTTATAATATAATGATTGTGTGATACGGGAGGCGAAAAATGAAAAAGATTAAAAAATCATTGACGATTTTATTGACGTTGATTTTGATTTTCGGCGCGTGCTTGCTTCTTACGGGTTGCGGTATCGAGCCGTATTGTCTGGATACGTGGTATCTGGAAGCTTATTCGGATGAAAACGGAGAAAAATATGATGTCGGCTACGATGCTATCAAGCAAGAAATTCTCTATTCCGATGATATAACGATACGATATTTCGAAGACGGTACTTTTGTTTTTAAGGAATTTAATAAAGAATATACGGGGACGTATACTTATAAAATCGATAAAAAAGAAACGATCGTATCGCTTACCTTTTCGGACGGCATGAAAGGTAACGGTACTTGCGCAAAGTATATGTTTGACGGAGTTTGGTATGAGGGAACGCTGCAAGCGTTCGGGAAAGAATATTTCTTTACGGGAAAATGGAGAGAAGAAAGTATAAGCGAAAGACCCGATTTTCCGTATATGCATGTAGGTGAAAACATTATAGAAATGTTAAAGAGGGGAGATTCGGAAAGTTATAGCCTGTCTGATACGTTATATAAGGGACAAATAGAACTTCGGGACGAAGAATACTTCTTTATACCGTATAATTCGGAAGACGGAGAGAAAAATTTATCGCAAGCGCAAGAGCTGTTTACTTATGAGGTTGCAGAAGACGGTTTAGTGCAACGCGGCGACAACGTATTGCGTGAAGGCAAATGTTTTATAAATTACAAAGAGTATAGGGTTCGGTTGGATTCGGAAAACGTCGAAATAAGGTACGATTATGCCGTTTGGTATTATCGGGACTTTTGGGAGGAGATTTTTCCACATTCGGATTTGGAGCCGGAAGATATTTTATATGTCAGAGTCGATACTTTGGATAGGAGTTCGGATTCATACGCAACATATATCTGGAAGCAAGGCAGCAAAGAATTGAAAGATTTTTATGAGCTTTTTTCCGCGCAATACGTATTACCGAAAACCGAGCCCGGCGGAACGGAACAAGATTCCTCCGACTGGATAACATATCAGATAAAAACGGCGGAACAAACGTATAAAATTGTTTTTAATTTTGTTCATGGTCAAAATGGCGTGGTCGATTGCGTTGTTGACGGGAAATATTATCGAGATCTTTCACACAGCAGATTGTCGCTTATTCCGAAAGGGGAATTTTATCGCTCTTTTAAAAAAGAACTTGAAGGCGCAAAATTTTTTATAAAAGGAAACTATGTAAAAACATATGACGGTTTATCGGATAACGTGCTTTTTACATATGACTATGATTTTAAAGGCGAAAAAACGTCGGAATATGTGTTGAATTTTGGCGAACACGTCTTAATTCTGCTGGATAATAGACATTTTATATGGCAGTGGTCTAATATTGATATCTGTTGCAAAATTGTCGGCGACGTTGATTTTTCGGAGATTTTTGCAGAATATCCGATAGCGGAATAAAAACGTAGAAGACCGGGCAAGAAAAGAACTACAAAAATTAAATAAAACGACAAAAGCATTTCAAAAAAAATAGTCGGGCGTACGCGTTCTCGTACATCTGACTATTTTTTTATGGAAAAGCGGAAATTTGGCGAACTTTTTTTGTTAAAACAGTTGACAAACGTAAACGAGAGTATTATAATCTCACCGTAATTCCTACTAAATCGGTAGGAATTAAAATCCGAAAAAAGGGGATAATAAAAAAGATAATGAAATTATCTTCTAAAACTCATTACGGAGTGCAGATTTTAACGATTATCGGAACGCAAAACCGAAATTTTTCGGCAAAAGAGCTGGAAAAATATACGGGCGTTTCGAGCAAATATCTCGAAAAAGTGCTTAAAATTCTTCTCTCCGTGGGCGCGCTTACGGCTACGCGTGGGGCAAACGGCGGGTATTCGCTCGCAAAAGCTCCCGAGGAAATCAAAATGGGCGAAGTCGTGAGAGCACTCGAAGAGGACAATATGGAAATAATCGGCTGCGTTGCGAAAACGGGTTGTTGCTGCCCGTCGAGCGCGCTGTGGAAAAAACTTTTCGAAGGGATAAACGAAATTCTGGACGGCGTAACGCTCAGAGACATTATAGAAGGTGACCTGAAATGAAAGAAATTTATTTCGACCATGCGGCGACGACGAAGCTCGACGAACGCGTACTGAAAAAAATGTTGCCGTATTTCACCGAATTTTACGGCAACGCGAACAGCCAGCACGGCATAGGCAGAGAAGCTCAGAAAGCCGTTGATGAAGCGCGCGACGAAATCGCTACGCTTATCGGCGCGAAACCGAGCGAAATTTATTTCACTTCCGGCGGAACGGAAGCGGACAATTGGGTTCTCCGCGGCGTGTGCAGGGCTTTGGCGCACAAAGGCAAGCACGTCATCACTACGAAAATCGAACACGCGGCAATGCTTACGACGGCGAAAGAGCTTGAAAAAGACGGCTTCGAGTTCACGTTTATCGGCGTGGATAAAGAGGGTTTCGTCGACCTCGAAGAGCTTAAAAAAGCCATTCGCCCCGATACGATACTCATTTCGTGTATGTACGCGAACAACGAAGTGGGAACGATCGAGCCGATAAAGGAAATAGTCGAGATTGCCCATTCTCACGGAATTTTGTGCCACACGGACGCCGTTCAGGCTATGGGCGCGATGAGAATAAACGTTAAAGACCTGGGCGTTGATATGATGAGCTTTTCGGCGCATAAATTCAACGGTCCGAAAGGCATGGGCGCGCTTTATATAAAGACGGGCGTTACCGTCGGCAGGCTTATTTCCGGCGGACATCAGGAAAGGACGAGGCGCGGCGGCACGACAAACGTTCCCGGCGTTGTCGGCTTTGCCGAAGCTTTAAGGCTTACTTACGAAACTCTGGACGAAGACGTTAAATACGTTTCGTCTTTAAGAGACAGATTTATAAAAAGGGTTACGGAAGAAATTCCGTACGTTAAACTCAACGGCCCGAAGGACGGAACGAAGAGACTTCCGAACAATGCGGATTTCTCGTTCGAATATATCGAGGGCGAATCGATTTTGTTCTCGCTGGATCTGGCGGGGATAGCCGTTTCGTCGGGATCGGCTTGTTCGTCCGGGTCTCTCGAACCCTCGCACGTTCTGCTTGCGCTCGGCGTTCCCGAAGAACTCGCGCACGGCTCGATAAGATTTACTTTCGGCAAGGAAAACACCGTCGAAGAAGTGGATTACGCCGTTGAGAAACTCAAAGAAATAGTGGACAGACTCAGAAAAATGTCGCCGCTCTTCAAGTTGGACGGCACCGTAAAGGAGGTTTGATTATGTATAACGAAAAGGTAATGGAAGCGTTTCAGAATCCGCAGAACGTAGGCGAGATCGAGGATTACAGCGGTCTCGGCAAGGTCGGTAACGCCGCTTGCGGGGATATAATGCAGATAACTTTGAAAATCGAAAACGATATAATCGTGGACGCGAAATTCAAAACGTTCGGTTGCGCGGCGGCGATAGCCACAAGCTCCACCGCAACGCAGATGGTTATCGGTATGACTGTCGACGAAGCTTTGAAGCTCACGAATAAAGCCGTCGTGGAAAAGCTCGAAGGACTTCCGCCGCAGAAATTGCATTGTTCCGTTCTGGCGGAAGAAGCCATAAAGGCGGCGATCGAGGATTACAGAAATCGTCAGAAAGGCATAACCGAACAAAAAAAGACGGAATACGTTTAATATCTTATAAATTTAAAGCCCGCGGGTCTTGCGAAAACAAGACCAGCGGGCTGATTTTTTGTGTGGAAATTCTGTTTTTATCGAATTATATGGAATTTTATCAAACCGATTGTTTCAATAAAACCGATTTGAGATATTCGTAAGTTTTGGGACTTCCCGCGATTATTCCGCTCGGACGGTCGAACGGAAGTGGCGCGCCCGTCCAATCGCACAGACTTCCGCCCGCTTCTTCGAGAATGAGCGACGCGGCGGCGTAATCCCACGGCTTGATAACCTTTTCGAAGTAGCCGTTAATTCTTCCCGCGGCGATAAAACAGATCGCGAGCGCGGAGGAGCAAATGCGGCGAAGATCCAGACAGTGCATAAACACTTCCTTACCTATGCGGAACGCTTCGTCCGCCTCGTGTTTTCTGGTCGATCCCGCGCCGAACTCGACGAGACTGTCGTGCGGATCGCGGTCGACGACGGACAGGCGTTTGCCGTTCAGATACGCCCCCTCGCCGCGCACTGCGGTGAAGATTTCGTCGGTATACGGGTTATAAACCACGCCGAAAACCGATTTTCCGCCGTCGCAAAGTCCGAGCGAAATGCTGCTCATGCGGTAGTCGAAAACGAGGTTTGTCGTACCGTCGACGGGGTCTAAGATCCAGCGGCGCGGCGCGAGTTTCCCGGGTTCTTCTTCCTCGCTCATAAACCCGATTTCGGGCGCGATTTCATGCAGTTTTTCCTTAATATATTCGCTTATCGACAGATCGACGCCGGTCACGAAATCGGCTTCGCCTTTCATTCTGATTTCGTGGCTGAGATCATCGCGCAGAACAAACTTTTTCGCGCTCCTGACGATTTCTATGATTTTTGTATAATCCATTCTGTTCTCCTTGCGGGTCTAATCCTCGTCCTCGAAATATTTGAGAACGTATTTATCGCGGGCTTCGCGCGTTTTGAAAATGCTGATATTGCATTCCTTGCCGTCGCGATCCTCGGTCATTGCGTCCTGCGAAGTGCCGTGAATAAAGCATTCGCCGTCCTCGCCGGTGATCGCGAAACGGTGTATTCCGTCACGCGTGCCGGGTTTTATAATTCGCTCGCCTTTGCTGTCCACGTCGGTTTTCCGCGCCGAATAAATGCCTTGAAGTGTTTTTTCCGCGGGGTTAAGCACATAATCGCCGCTCCATTCGGTGAATTTGGTCTCGTTGACGGAAATTTCGCCGTCCGCGATTTTTCCTTTATAATTCCATCCTTTTATGCGCAGATTGTAGCCGTCGTCGCCTCTCGTTATACTAAGTTCTCCAACTCTGAGATAGCCGGGTTGCGTGTTGCAAAGGTGGCAGTGATAGTAGGTGCCGAGAGGAAGTATTTCTTCGATTTCGGACTTTGAAACGTCGCGTATCCAACCTGCGACGTTGTCGTCGTTACTGCGGGCTGTATTCAGAAATCTCCCGATTACGTTGGAAAGCCTTTCGGGGCTGTCGGCGGACGTTGCCATTTCGTTGATGATAGAATGCGCGAACCGTAGCTGAGCGCGGGTATCGTCTGCGCTCTGTATCGGGCAAAGTTCGCACACCTTCTCGTCCGTCATGTCGTCCTTGTAATAGTCTGCGAGTTTTTTAAGCGGCGCGAGCTTTACGATCAGCATCTTTTTGTTGTTCTTTTTTGCGTATTCGAATTCTTTCTCCGTCCAGCTTTTGCCGTCTCGCTTATCGCGGCTGCCGTAGCGCGTGCCGAGCAGCAAAATAAACACGTCGCTGTCGTCGATAAGTTCGCAGATATCTTTGAACCCGTTTGTCGAAGCGACGACGAAATGTTCCATCGTTACGGGGAAAAAGTCTGCGTCGAGCAGTTTTCCGATCGCAACGGCGCGTTCTTCTTTAAGTTCCGAATAGTTGGACGATAAAAATGCCGTGTAAAGCTTCTTTCTCATTTGTTTTTCTCCCCTTTAAAATTTTAAGCCGCCCGTAAAATTTTTTGTTTCACGTTTGCCTGCGACCACCCATCTTTACTTTATTATATTATATCTTAACGGAAAAATCAAGCGCAAAAACGCAAATATGTGCGCGCGCCGCAATTCTTCCGAAAATAAATAAAGAGTCCGTTTTCAGGACTCTTTTTGTTGCTTTTATATCTCACACCGAATCTGCCAGAACGGCGGAAGGAATGAAGTTGGAATTAAATTCGAGATCGAGATCGAAAGCGTCCGCGTTTTCGTAAGCCGCAAGACGGCAGATCGAAACTTCGTAAGCGGTGAGCGTTTTGCTTTCCGTCTCCGAAAATTTCTTGACGTACTCTCTGCTTTGAATTCTTCCCGAAACGGCGATTTTCTCCCCGACGGTTAAGTTTTTCACAAAGCGGGCGTTTCTTCCCCAGGCGATGCAAGGGATATAATCGGACTTGTTGTAAGCTCTGTTGACGGCGATTAAAACGTCGGCTATTTCTCTCGAAAAAGGCGTCGTTCTGTAAACGGGCGGCTTGCAGATATAACCCGAAAGCACCACGTTGTTGGGGTTTCTCGCACCCTCGCCGCTAACTATTTCGCGAACGAAAACGGTGAGCATAAGCTTGCTTTTTCCGTCCACGAGCTTGTTGTAGCTCCGAAACTGCCCGACGGCGCAAAGCGTGGATCCGACCGAAAGCTTATGAGTTTCGATAAGCCTTTCGGAAACGGTAACGGGAAGGATGTCGGCTTGACCCGAAAGTCTTTTGACGTTGACTTCCATTTCGTAAAATCCTTCGCCGTAAACCTCGTGCGAAAACTTAGCTTCCGTCACGATTACGCCGTTTATAAATACTTTGTTGTTCTGTTTTTCTTCAATGTTCATTGCTGTTCTCCGAGTTTTTTTATTTGTGTTCCATCGGGAGTAATTTCAAAGTCATCGGTATAAATAAGTTCGCTTATAGGTCGATAAACGAACCCTTTTTGTTGCGTTGCCGAAAAAATAAGCGGGAGCGATTCGAGAGTGTGCAGCCCGTTGTTGTGCATTAAAATTATCGAACCGCTTTTAGTTTTTTTCAAAACTCTCGTCGCGATATCTTCCGCGGAAAGATTTTTCCAATCCAGCGAGTCGACGTTCCACTGAATCGTATAAAGCCCCTGTTTTTCCGCTGCCGAAATCACCTCGTCGTCGTAGTCTCCGAACGGCGGACGGAAAAGCGTAACTTTTTTGCCCGTAACGCTTTCTATCGCGTTCACCGAACTTTTAAGCTCTTCTTCGATCTCCGCTTCGTTAAGCTTCGACATTTTCGGATGCGTTTTCGAGTGCGTGCCGATCTCGTGTCCGCGTTCTACGATTTTTTTAAGGTATTCCGGGTATTTCTCCGCCCAGAACTGCACGACGAAAAACGTGCATTTAACGTTATAAAAATCGAGCGCGTCGAGAATTTTGTCGGTGTAATCCACGCCCCAGGCGCAATCGAAAGAAATCGAAATGAAATTATCGTCTCTTTTTACCCCGTAAATCGGGAGTTTTCTCTTTTTTGTTCCCGCGGTGTAAACGACGTAATCTCCGCTGCAAAACAGGCACAGCGCGCAGATTATTATCGCCGAAATCCCCGCGATAAGAGACAAAATATACTTCTTCTTTTCTTTCATTCAACGCTCCTTTATTATACCATCGCGCCCCTCGGGTAATTCGTCTTTTATTGTCGAAATAGAGGAACTTTTATTCTATCTTTATGCTAAAATTTTCGCCTTTACGACATAATAAAAAAAATAATGTCGAATGTGCGTTAAAACAGTTGACAACGCTTATGGTTTTTGTATATAATGCCTCCGTTGCGTTTACTTTTGCTAAACTTAAAGTTTAAATTTGCTAACCTTGTTAAACTCTGCGTTTAAATTTGCTAACCTTTGTAAACTTTTTGTTTAGTATGCCAGACAACATATTATAAAAAATAAGGCAGGATGGCAGGATGGAAATAGGAAACAAGATAAAACAGCTCCGATTGCAATGCGATCTCACGCAGGAGGAGCTTGCAAACAGATGCGAACTGACGAAAGGTTACATAAGTCAGTTGGAAAACGAGCTTACAAGCCCGTCGATCGCCACGCTTATGGACATTTTGTCCGCGCTCGGCACCAATCTTAAAGACTTTTTCAGCGAAGAAGTCGAAGAAAAGATCGTGTTTAAGGAGCAGGAGTTTATAGAAAAGGAAACGGCGCAGTACACGCTTAATTGGCTTGTTCCGAACTCCCAGAAAAACGAAATGGAACCCGTGCTTGTCGATCTTATGCCTAAAAAGAGTACAGAACCCGACGTCCCGCACGAGGGCGAGGAATTCGGTTACGTCCTTTCGGGAAGCGTGATCGTTCATCTCGGAAACAAGAAATACAAGGTAAATAAGGGCGAAAGCTTTTATTATTCGGCTTTAAAAGAGCATTATATCGAAAACAACACCGACAGAGTGGCTAAATTCATATGGGTCGCAACCCCGCCCACTTTTTGACGGATAACGGAGAAAAAACAATGGAAAAAGAAGAAAAAATCATCGAACTTATCGGCGTTGAAAAGATTTTCGACGGCGAGCAGGCTGTGGAGAATATGAATCTCTACGTGAGAAAAGGCGAATTCGTCACGCTTTTGGGTCCTTCGGGTTGCGGAAAGTCCACGACGCTCCGTATGATCGCGGGCTTCGAAATGCCGACGAAAGGAACCATTCTTTTAAACGGAAAGGACATAACGAACGTTCCGCCCTATGAAAGACCGATAAACACGGTTTTCCAGCGTTACGCGCTTTTCCCGCACCTTAACGTTTACGACAATATCGCGTTCGGGCTTAAACTCAAAAGGTTTAAAAATACTTACGAGACCGCGAACGGGAAAACGGTTACGAAAGTTCAGAAGCTTTCCAAAGAGGAAATCGACGCGAAAGTTTCGAGAGTTTTAAAACTCGTCGACCTCGAAGAATTCGAAAAAAGAGACGTAACCACTCTTTCGGGCGGACAGCAGCAGAGAATAGCCATTGCGAGAGCAATCGTCAACGAACCCGAAATTCTTCTTCTGGACGAGCCTCTCGGCGCGCTCGACCTTAAAATGAGAAAGGACATGCAACTCGAACTTAAGGAAATGCACAAAAAGCTCGGCATAACCTTTATATACGTTACGCACGATCAGGAAGAAGCTCTTACGATGAGCGACACGATCGTCGTTATGAAGGACGGAAACATTCAGCAGATCGGAACGCCCAAGGATATTTACAACGAACCGAAAAACGCTTTCGTTGCCGACTTTATCGGCGAGAGCAACATTTTCTCCGGCACGATGGTCGGCAAAATGAAAGTCCGTTTCATCAACAAGGTGTTCGATTGCGTGGACGATTTCCCGCTTAACGAAAAGGTGGACGTAGTCGTCCGCCCCGAGGACGTTTTCCTTGTGGACGAAGGCAAAGGTCAGGTGGACGGCGTTATCGTCTCGTCCATTTTCAAAGGCGTGCATTACGAAATGACTTTCGTCGTCGGAAAAACCGAAATCGTTATTCAGGACACCATGGAAAGAAAGGTCGGCGAGAGATGCTCGGTCATCATTAAACCCGACGATATCCACATAATGGCGAAAGAATTCGATTGCAACCGTTACGACGGTTATATCACGAAGAGGAATACCGTCTGCTTTGCGGACGGCGAGTTCGAATGCGACGTTACTCAGCTTTACGAGGGATCGCGCCTTGACGAAGAGGGGTATCTTATTACCGCCGACGGCGAGAAAATCGACCTTACGGACGTGGACGTATCCGTTGAGGTTGGTCTTAAAGATATCGAAATTATCGATAACGACGAGGACGGCGACGCTTGCGGAACGATCATTCAGATAGTTTATAAAGGCGACCACTATCAGGTCATTATCAGAACGGACGACGAGGAAGAGGATTTCGTCGTCGACACCGAGTACACCTGGAACGAAAACGACAGAGTTTCCGTCAAGATTCCGAAAGACAAAATTAAACTCAGACTTAAGGCGGTGAACAAGTAAAATGAAGGCTTTGAAATTTTCGAGAAAGCAGCTCGGAATCCCTTACGCCGTCTTTATCGGTCTGTTTGTGGTTCTGCCGCTTCTTCTCATTGTTTTGTATGCGTTCACCGTGGAGGACGGAACTCTCGTGACGAACGACATAACGAAATTTTCCTTTTCGTTTGAGAATTTCGTTTACTTTTTCGGAAGCTCGGCGAATATCCGCGCCATTTACGTCAGTTTCGGGCTTGCGATCATAACGACGGTTATCTGTCTTCTCGTCGCTTATCCCGTGGCTTACATTCTCGCCCGTTCGAAAATGAAATGGAAAAACGTGGTTTTAATGCTTTTTATCCTTCCCATGTGGATAAACTTCGTTTTAAGAACGGCGGCAATGAAAGAATTGCTGTTTAAAATCGGAATGTACAAATCGAGCAAACTCAGCATGGTAAACACCGTTATCGGTATGGTTTACGACTACTTGCCGTTTACCATTCTCCCGCTTTACACGGTGCTTATAAAGCTCGATAAAAACATTCTCGAAGCTTCCGCCGATCTCGGCGCGACAAGCGCGGAGACCTTTTTCAAGGTCGTAATCCCTATGTCCGCCCCGGGAATCGTTTCTGCTATCACTATGGTTCTTCTGCCCACGACTACGAGTTACGTCGTTTCCGACACGCTCGGCAACGGCAACGTAACCATTATCGGCAAACTCATCGAAGACCAATTCTCGACTATGTTCGATTGGCACGCGGGTTCCGCGATAGCGATGATTTTGCTTGTGCTTATATTTATAACAATGTTTATCACGCGTAAGTTTTCGGACGAAGAAGTCAACACGAGAGGAGGCGGATTATGGTAAAAAAGATTTTGAAAATCACATATATTGCTTTGGCTCTCGCGTTCATTTACGCGCCGATAATTTTGCTCACGATTTATTCGTTCAACCTCTCGCCCTCTATCGGTATCTGGTCGAAAGAGTGGGGTTTCGGGCTTTATAAACAGCTTTTCAACGATAAATCGATTATGCAGACCGTTTTAAACACCGTCGTGCTTGCCGTTCTCGCGTCCGTTTGTTCCACGATTTTGGGAACTATCGGCGCAATCGGTACGTTTTATTCCAAAAAGAGAGTTAAGGGGGCTTTGAACGCGCTCACGCAGATCCCCGTTATCAACGCGGAAATCGTAACCGCCATTTCGATCGCGCTCGTCTGCACGATGTTCGCCTTCGGCAGAACTTACGCTTCGCTTCTGATAGGGCATATCGTGCTTTGTTTCCCGTTCGTCTATCTTTCGGTACTTCCCAAGCTCAAACAGCTCGACGGAAATCTTTACGAAGCCGCGCTCGATCTCGGCGCAAGCCCGACGAAAGCTTTGTTCAAGGTCATTCTCCCCGAAATTCTTCCCGGAATTTTCAGCGGGTTTATGCTTGCCGTAACCCTTTCGCTCGACGATTATATCATAACGACCTTCACCCGCCCGCCGACGTTCGACACTATCTCGACTTACGTTTTCGACGCTTACGCGAAAGGCGGAAAAGGCTCGTCCGTGCCTGCGCTCAGAGCGCTTTCCACGCTTATATTCGTGCTTATGGTTCTGATCCTCGTCGTTCAGAACGTAGCCGCTTCAAGGAGGGTTAAAAAGAATGAAAATGCGCGTTAATCGGCTTATAGCCGCGCTTTTTGCGATCGTTCTTTGCTTCTCGTTGTTTATTCCGCGCGGGCTGAATGCCGAAGCCGCGGGAGAAAACGGCGGAAAAGATACGGGCGTTCTGGAACTTAACGTTTACAACGCCGAAGAGTATATTTCGGAGTACGACGAAGATTGGGAAACTTTCGATATCATCGAAAAGTTCGAAGAAGTCGCAACCGAGCGTTTCGGCAGAAAAGTAAAGGTTAATTATTCCACTTTCGGTACGCTCGAAAATATGTACAACGAATTGCAGCTTACCAAAAAGAAAGGAAAAGACGGAAGTTACACTTACGCTTACGATCTCGTTTGCCCGTCCGATTATATGATACAGAGAATGATAAACGAGAATATGCTCGAAACGTTCGACGTATCCGAGGACGAAAACGGCGATATCGTTTATGACGAAGTGGAAAATTACAACGAATACGCTTCGGGTTTCATCAAAGACCTTTTCAATTCCAAAGAAGAGGAAAATATGGTTTCGGGCGTTACGAAAAAGTGGGCGGAATACGCGGTTTGTTATATGTGGGGAACGATGGGCTTCATTTATAACCCCGTCAAGCTCGCCGAAACAAACGACGATATCGATATAAGCGGACTTTTAGACGAAGAGGGCGAAATCGCTCTTTCGGGCGAAGAACTCGAAAATTACGTCCGCGCGAACACGTGGAGTCTTCCGTGGGAGGCTTACTATAAAAACCTCGGAACGATTAAAGACAGTATAAGAGATACTTACGCCTTAGCCGTCGGAAAAGTTTACGGCGATAAGCTTTTAAGGCTTAAAGAACTTTGGGAAAACGGCGAACTTTCGCACGAAGAATATCAGGCTGTTCTTATCAAAGTTTTCAACAACGTAAACACTCCTTTTTCGGAAGAATTCGCGGAGCTTGGTCTTCCTGCGGATAAACTTGCGCTCGTAAGAGAAATTTTCCCCGACGACGACGAAAAAACGGTGGATAAAGTAAGCGAAAGCCTTAAAGTGCTTAAACATAACGTTTACGGATTTGAGGTTGACAGCGGAAAGAAAGATATGGCTGCCGGCAAAATCGCGATAAACTTCGCCTGGTCGGGCGACGCGGCTTACACGCTCGATACCGCCGACGAATACGAAGGCGCGAAACTTTATTACGCCGTCCCCGAAGAGGGGAGCAATATCTGGTTCGACGCCTGGGTTATGCCTAAGGGCGCGAACAAAGAACTTGCGCAGTTCTTCGTTAATTTCGTTTCCGATCCCGAATGCGCCATTTCGAATATGGATTATATCGGTTACGTCAGTCCGATTTCGGGCGACGACGTGTTCGAAAGAATGCTCGATACTTACGAACTTACCGTCGACCCTGAGGAAGCGGCGGAAAACGGACTTACTTACGCGATAGATTACACCTATTATTTCGATAACATTTCGGACGAATACAAAACGGAAGACGGAAAAGTTATCGTGTATAGTTCGACGGATAATATCGGCAGACAGCTCACGACGCAGTATCCCGAAAAATCGACCGTGGACAGGTGCGCCATTATGACCACTTTGTCCCGCGGCGAACTTAAAGATATCAACAAAATGTGGAGCGACGTTAAGGTCGGAGATATTTCCACGGCGATGCTTATCACGATTCCCGTTATTATCGGCGTAGTGCTTATAGGTCTGGTGGTGTATTCGATTTTGAAAAAACGCGGAATTACGTTCAATCGTAAACGCAAAGTTTACGGAAAACTCGTAAAAAGCGAAAGAATTCGCTGACGAAAAGACTTTTTCCGGTTTTTTATGTTAAATATTTGCAGCCCGCGAGCCGGGAAACGGCTCGCGGGCTGATTTAAATATCTTGCGGTATATTTATTTATGGGTATATTTTTTACGGTTATATTTTCGGTCGGAGTATCCGGACGAAAGTCCTGTCGACAAAAAATATCGTCGGAAATTAAAAACCGCCGAGAAAAATTTGACTTCTTCGATAAAATATAGTACAATTCGAATTACGATATATTTTCGATGTATTTCGGGTTGTAAAAATCCTGTATAATAAAACACTTCGGTTTACAAAATATTTCGTTCAATAAAAAACGCTTCCGTAGTTAAATGGATATAACAAACCCCTCCTAAGGGTTAGTTATGGGTTCGATTCCCGTCGGGAGTACCAAAAAGGCGCAGCCGCAAAATTGCGGCTGCGCCTTTTTGGTATTCTCCCTCGCGAATCGAGCTATGGTTCGTCAATACGGCGTCAGCCGTATTCTTGCCGTAGGACTCCCGCTTGCGGGAAACGGCAAATTCCCGTTTTACCAAAAATAATTCGGCATTTATTTTTTGCCGAAAGTTCCCGCTTGCGGGAAACGGCAAATTCCCGTCGAAAAAAACTTGCGGTCATTTTTTCGAGATATTGTTTAACGCAAAAACTACCTTTTCTTGCGTATCGGGAATAAAGTGACTGTAAACTTCGAGCGTTACCGTCGAATCGCTATGCCCCAT
>CAKQJE010000010.1 GCA_934247225.1 uncultured Clostridia bacterium | reverse complement strand
CCGCAGACCGAACATTTAACTACTTCGTCGTAAGAACCCGCAACCGTACAAGTTGCCGCAACCACGTTCTCCTGAACAGCGGCAGCGGGAGTATGTCCGAGTGCGTCTACAGATTTGGTCACTCTGCTTATTTCTTCTCCGCAGACCGAACATTTAACTACTTCGTCGTAAGAACCCGCAACCGTACAAGTTGCCGCAACCACGTTCTCCTGAACGGGAGCCGCTTCCGTATGCGCGAGTTTTGCTATCGATTTCGTCGTTCTGCTCATTTCGGTTCCGCAGACCGAGCATTTAATAACCTCTTCGTAAGAGCCTTCCGCCTTACAAGTTGCGGGAACTTCGTTTTCACGAACAGCCGCGCCGGCAGTGTGAGGAAGGGTCTTGCCCGTAACGTGATTTCTGCTGATTTCGGCGTTACATACCGAGCATTTAACTACCTCGTCATAAGAACCGGGAACGGTACAGCTTGCGTTTACAACGTTTTCCTGAACGGGGTCAGCATTTTTATGTCCGGGAGCGGGAACCGTCTTCGTTTCTCTGCTTATTTCTTCTCCGCAAACGGAACATTTAACAACTTCCTCGTAAGAACCGGGAACGGTGCAGGTTGCGTTTTTAACATTTTCCTGAACGGGCTCCGCAGGCGTGTGAGCGACCATAGGCAACGTCTTGGTCTCTGTTTTCATTACCGTGTTGCAGACAGTACATCTGGTAACTTCGTCGTAGCTTCCCGTAGCACTACAAGTTGCCGCATGCTCGTTTTCGCGAGTAGCAGTTCCTGCGGTGTGAGCAACCATAGGTAAAACTATCGTCGTAAGTTCGGCTCCGTCTGTTCCGAAATACTTCTTGCACTTTTTGCACTGAGAGTATGCCGGATTACCCGTTTCTGTGCAAGTTGCCGCCTTGGCAGATACAGGATCGCCGAGATCGTGCTTTGCAGAAACCGTTACGGTAACTTTTGCGTACTTATCGGACGAGTACTCCGCGTTTCCGCCTACGCACGGATCAAAGTCTGCCGCTAACGTCCAGACGGTCGTATTGCTCAAAGCGGGTACGTCTTCTTCTTTTTCTCCGCCGCAAGTGCATTTCATTTTCGCTTTGCCTGCCGTTTCGAGTCCGGGTGCCGTTACCCAGGAATCAAAAGCATAAGCATGTGTATGCGCGGGCGTTGAGTCCGGTGTTTCAACCGAGTCAGACACAGAAACGGACTCGCTGACGGAACCCGAATCGCTCGTGTCGACGGACTCTTTATTACCGCACGCACAGAAAATGCCGAGCGCGAAGATCAAAACCGATAATAAAACTATTATCTTTGTCTTCATATTTTTGCCTCCTGAAAAAAATTTTTTACTTGTTTTATAAATGTGATTTATAAACTTTTAAACGGTGATTTCTTATCTCGTTCGATTATGTTTTTCAAGTATTTTTAACGGCGTTACCCGAAGATAAATCAAACGAGGTTAAAAAACCCATTTTACAATGTATATTATAACCTTAAACCTTTCGTTTGTCTACTGATTTTTATCCGTTTTTAATAAAAAAAATCAAATATTCCTGCAAGAATTTTCAGCTATTTTTCTATATAATTGCTTGCATAAGCTTTTCTTATATATTCAGATGCATTTTTATGTAATTATAAATATATTTCTGTATAAAAATACATTTTTAAAATAAAGAAAAGCCGTGGCGGACGAATAAAAACCCGAATAAACCGCCCCGGACGAGAAAAAGCCCCTTCCCGAAGGAAAAGGCTTTTACGTTATTAAAGCTTATCGCTTTATCTTCTGAAATTCAGACCGACGCGGAACATACTGTTCGGTTCCTCGTAATCCGCGGGTCTCGTTATCGCGGAAACCTTAAGTTCGGATAACATCCAGGGATCTTTGAAAGTTAAAGTTATAACATACCCGTTGACCGAAACAATAATTTTTCCGTCCGAAACGGTATAAGTTCCGTTTCCCGCGTAATCCGGCGCGGACGAACCGTCCGAAGAAGAATATTCGAGCGTTACCTTTCCGCCGGAGGCGAATTTCATGGTCACGGTCGCCGTAGTTTCGTAATCTCCGACGTCGCCCGCGTATGACTTACCGTCGAGATTACTCTCGGAAACATCGCCGTAATTAACGAATTTTCCGAGCCTCTCTCCGCTTGTTCCGACCACGAGCTTATACATTACGCCCGAAGCGACGGTGAATACAAGTCTCTTGCCGCCGTCCGTTTCGTTATAAATATAATACGTGCCTCTTACGCCGTTCAAAATGCCGGAGCCGTAGCCGTCGAGAATAAGCGTTTCGCCCTGCCCGCCGAGGTCTTCGTAACTACCTTCGAGAAGATCGGATATCTCCAGACCGTTCTTTTCGTCGCCGAGGGCGGAGATTCTGAGAACGTAATCTGCTCCGTCGTAATTGAATGCGACAACCGTACCTACGGATAGAGCCGTAACGGCAGCCCCGTCAACCGTTTTAAGCTCGACTTTGTCGCCTAAAACGCTCAATGCGGAGGAAATATAGAACACGTTGCCCTTGGAAGAGGCAAACGAACGAAGGACGATTTTGCCGTTGCCCGCATAAAGAACGGTTCCCACGCTGTAATGCTCGAGTAAAAGCGTGCCGTCCGCGGTAACGATCTGAAGCGTTAAAATCTCGTCGTCGTTTATCTCGCCCGTTATACTTACGGTGCCCTTATACGCCGCGGTGAGCTTAGCGTAAAGCTTACCGTCCGCAACGGTTGCATAGCCCGTGTAAGAAACTCCTCCGACAACAAATTCGGCTTCGCCGAAAGTGTTTAAGACGAAAGAGGTAAGACCGCTTATCGAATAGCCGTAATTTCTCGCGAAACCCTCGCCTGCGGGCAATACCTCGTCGAGTACCTGAACGGCGAAACGTTTGGTCGAAGCCGAGCTCGCTCCGTCGAGCTTGAGATTAATCTCGAGGAGATAGAAGCCTGCGTTACCCGTCGATATTTTGGACACGTCGACGATTGCAACCTGTTTTCCGTTTACGGTAACCTTTTGTTTCTTGGCGGTCAAAGAATATTCGCCGTCTTTCGTTACGATTTTAACGACATTTATAACGTCGTCTTTAGTGTCGCCCTTATGGAATACGGATCTGGAAAGCGTGACCGCCGCACCGCTCGTTATATAAGCGTTCGTGAGCACGTCTCCCTTTTCGAATTCTTTTCCGCAGGACTGAGCGTAAAGAACGTTTCCGAACGCGTCGATTGAAAACACTCCGCGTTTTTGCGAAAGTTTATTCGACGGATCGTCGTAAACAACGGTTATAAGACTGTTTTTTGCGGTATAGGTAAATCCGTACTGCCCGATACTGTCTTTTGTTGTGTCTATTATTCCGTTTCCGTAACCGTCGAGAAATACGAATCTTCCCTCGCCGTTTTTGTAAAGACCGAAATACTCGTCCCTTTCCGCAAGCGTAAACGTTCCGTTATCGACGTCGAAAAGGAATTTATACGAGAACGGCGTTACGGTTACGCTTTCCGTGTCTCCGTCCTTTTCCTCAATAAACAAGTCGGTGGAATAGGATATCGTTTTCGTGTTGTACTTTTTGTTGAACGTTACTACTTCGTAGCCGTAAAGTATATAATACCCTTCGTCGGTCGAATAGTAATTATATTTCGGGTGGAACTCGGACGTGTTCATCGAAAACTTTTTAATTCCGCCGACGGTTAAAGTCGGTTGATGTTCGTTTCCGAGGGAAAGCGTCGCGGCTTTTCCGTCGAACATGCCAGTAAACGATTTGTTCGCAAACGGAGCCGTCGTATCGGTTTTGTTGATTTTGCCCGTTCCTCTTTCGCTTATCGTGAAGACATATCTCGAACCGTTAAGCTCGAAATCTCCTGCCGCGCCTATCGTTTTGGACGAGAAATCGGCAGGAAGATCGATAAAACCGTAATTTACGGAATAAACGGTATCCGCACTCGTTTTATATTCGAGTTTTACCTGTATCGCAAACCAGCAAAGCTCGTTCGTTTCAAGATTTCTTACCTTGTAAAGGAATATCGAATATCCGGAGTAGGTTAAGCTGTAAACGCTCTTGCCTTCCTTAGAATAATGTACGGATAAGGAATCCGCGATAGCCCACGCTCCTCTCTTGAAATAAACGAGAGGTCTGTTGTCGTCGTAATAAGAAAGTTTAAGTTCGTTGAGCGGAATTATTACGCAAACTCCGTTTTCGAAATGCGCTTCGTGAGCGCTTTTACCGAGCATAAAATCGAAACCGTAATCGGTAAGGGTTACGTTTTCGGCTTTCACTCCGTGAACGTATATCGACATATCTCTGCCGATTTCCATATCTCCGATCTCGACCGAAGGCTTTTCGTCTTCGGCAATATCGCCGTCCTCTCCCTCTACGGAGTCTTTCGCGATGGTCTTATCCGCCGTCTGATAATCTCCGACGTAATCGGAAGGAATTACCGAAACGGTCGCACTGCGCGTTACGCCCTTGTATTCGACGCTAAGCACATAGCTGCCCGCGACGAACGGATTTATTCTGCCGCTTATCATATCGGGAGTTACGTTTACGGCTTTTCCGTTCTCATAAACTCTGAACAGGTCGGGAGCGTAAAGCGTTTCGCCCGTAAACACGGCTTTATCGTCGGCATAAACCTGCACGCCGTTTTTGACAACGATCGTATATTCGACCGTTACGGGATCATAATCTGACCCGTAAACGTAAAGATCAATCAGGACCTTATGGCTGCCCGTTGCGGTTAAATCGGGAGCCGATTTAATCTCGTAACAGGTTGTTACCATATTAACTTCGTCGCGATTTGCGGTAAAGTTCTGTCTGTAGCCGTTTACGTTAAGCTCAAGATTGGAAAGAACGTCGTAAGAAGCGGCGCCCGCGCCGAGTTCGACCGTTTTTTCGAGAATTTTAAGCTCGTAAACGCTCGGAACGACGTTGTATTTTATTGTTTTCGTCTTTGTTGCGGCAAATTGCGGCTTACCGAAAATCGATGCGTCGTTATACTTAACCGTGAGAACAGCGTCGTAAACGCCTATCGCGTCGAAATCTACGCCCGTCGTATCGATCCAGTTTGCCAATCCGTAAAATCTTATTCCGTCGATATAGACCTCGAAGTCACCCGCAAAGTCGTATGAGCCCTTGTTTTCGCCCTTCTTAACCGAAACGACCTCGCCGTGAGCATATTTTATCGATATGCCCTTAATCTTTTTAACGGTTGCCGCTCTCGTAAGATTTTTATAGGTGAGCGTTATTTCGCATTCGTCCGAACTTCCGAAATCGACGAAACCGTTTATCATATCGTCGGTAACGGTTATCTCTTCGCCGTTGTCGGTTATTTCAAAAAGCGAGGTTAAATCGAGCGTGTCGCTCTCGAAAATCTCGGCGCTGAATGCTTTTATCGCAATCGTGCCGCTTTCCGTCACGTTGACCTTAACGCTCTTCGTCGCGCCGCCCTTGCCGTCCGCAGGGACGTAAGAGAGGGAAATCTCGCATTTATCGCCGATTGCCGCGCCCGTAAGCAAAGACGTATCGAGCGTTACGTTTTCCGAATTTACGTCTACCGATTTTCCGTCCTCGTAAATGTAGAAATCATTTAAGAAATCGTAAGACGAAATATCCTCGGGAGCGATATCGATTTCGGAATATGCCGAGCCGATTTTAATTACGTGGTTCTCTATAACGTGCACGATCACGCTCGCTTTTCTCGAGCCTATCGAAAGCTTGATTTCATAATCCCCGACCTCGGGCTTTACCTCGCCCGTAAGCATATCCGCGGTCACTTCGACCTCTTCGCCGTTAAGCGTTATCGCAAATAGTGCCGCAGGCTCGAATTTGTCTGCGCAGCCGACGTAAACGCTGACCTCGCTCTCGAGCGCGGTTGCCACGAACGGGGTTTCGGTTACCTCTACCCATACCTTTGCCGACGAACCGCCGTAGGTACAGGTAACGGTGTAGGTGTCGGGCTCGGGCTTGACGTTCGAGGCGTCGATATATTCTGCTTTAACCTCGGTATCGTTGCCGTTTACGGTTATCGTGAACAGCTTCGCGTAATCGTATGCGGATATTTCCACGTCCTTTATTGTTACCTTGGTTTTATTCGCCTGAACGAAAACGTTTCTTTCGTTCACGACGTGAATGATGACTTTTGCCGATTTTCCGCTGTAACTACATACGATTTCGTAAGTTCCGAGTTCTTTTTTAAGCTTGGAAAGATCTATATAATCGGCGCTTACGCCCACCTTTCCCCCGTCAACGTATATATCAAAAAGGCTCGTGAAATCGAACGAGTCCAGATCGACAAGCGCTATTCTGACTTCGGCTTTGTCCGCTTTTACTTCTATCTCTCCCGACGGTAAAACGGAAGAGGCGGAATCCGAAGAATCCGTCCCTTTTTTACCGCAGGACGTAGCCGCGAAAGCAAAAAATACAGCCATTAAGACGACGAGAATCGTCGCAAAGTATTTTTTCACGTGGCATCCTCCTTTAAATATCGTCTTAGCCGAGCGGCATGAATTCCTCCCGGCTAAGAGATTATGTTTTTAGTTACTTTTTGGGGTTCCAATCTCCTACTTTATAGAAATTGATATAGAAAGTCTTGTATCCGATATTCTCGATTCTGATAACGATACCTTTCGAACCTGCGTTCTCATTGATATAGCTCTTCATTCTCGTTTTGCTCTGCGTCCCTTCTCTGAGATACGTACCCGCGGCGTAATCCTTAAATCCGTATTTAGCGAATTCCGCGCTCAACTCTTCGATAATGTCGTTATACGTAGCGAGCGAAAGCGCGTTGTTGTCGTCGAGGAGCATATCGTCGACCCACATATTGAAGTTTATGGTCGGCTTATATTCGTCGCCTTCCGCGGTCTTGTTGCCCGTGTTGAAGTAGTTGTGCCAGATAGTCTTCGAATAGTTATCGGAGAATATATCGGAGAACACCTTGGGGGTCGGAAGAGCCGCCGCGGTACCTTTGCCGAACACTTTATCGAAAAGATCGCCCGCTTTCATAGCTTCTCCCGTGCCGCTCTTGGAAGTGGACGTGGGAAGATATTCGCAGTCCTCGAAATCGTTCCACTTTTCGGGAATCACTCTCGGAGTGTATTTGCCCGTGCTGAACATATCGGAGGGAAGAGACGAAGATCCGAAGTTTGTGTACTCGGTATGATAGTATCCGAGGTAATTATCGTTAATGTTGTAAGCGAACGATACGCCTAAAAGGTGGCATTCCCCTGTAACTTCGTTTACATAAACATTTACTCTGAACGAGCGTTTAACGCTGCCCGTCGCATATTTCGCGTAATCCTTAATACAGAATTCCTCCGCTACGCTTCTGATAATTACCGAATCGATAAGCGCGTAAGAAAATACGAATTCGTTATCGCTGTTCTCTCTATATGGCTCGCTTCCCGAGTATTTGAAGATATACGGAGAAACCGTGAAGGAAGGAAGTCTTTCGGAGATATTTCCGTTACGCATGCTCTTTCCTACAAGTTTGCCGCCTACGCACTCGAACGATTCGTAAGTGTTGTCGCTGTTCTGCTTGTATCCGTAAGCGTCCGTTTTGTAACTGCCGCCGTGACTATACTGCATAGTCGAGTTTATAAGAATGCCGGTTTCGGTTATGATTCCTCTGTAACCCTCTTCGCCCGTGGCGGAAACATAGCTCGTAGTGTGAACCTTGCCGTCCCAGACGCCCGACGTACTCGTGCTGGGCATACTTGTTCCGCCGCTGCCGGAAACCGCGTAATCGTTGGGATCGTAAGTGGGGGAAACCTCTGTCGTCGAGGTCATTTTAAAGGTATAATTTTTAGTATTGGATTTGCTGAGCTTATCGAGCGCGCTTTTAAGATATCCGAATCTTTCCGCAGCTGTCCCGGTGGTGGGAGCCGCATAAGGCTTAACCTCGGGCATTACGACGTTGTCGCCGTAAGCGTCGATTGTCATTTCGACCAAAGTGTAGCGGTATCCGGTTTTTTCGGTCTGCTGCCCTTCATCGTCATAAGAATATTCATTGACGGGGTAAGTTTCGGCGATCAGCTTCTCTACTTTATGGTTATCGTCGAGCAAAATCGAGAATGTGTAGAACTGCTCGCTGAGAATAGGCGTGAGCGACTGAGCGAAATATCTCATAAGATATTCGTCCTCGCTGGGCGTGTAAGTCGTGCTGCCCATGATAATATCGGGTGTGAGCGTACCGTATTCCATTTCGTAATTGTAAAGGTTTGGGTTATCTAGGTCCTGCTCGAAGTTGGCAAGTTCGAGATAGCCGAGATGGTTCCAATAACGCTGACTTTCCCAGGAAAGAATGTTGCTGTAAGAATCGGTAACCTTTTCGCTGGTAACCTTATTGTCTTTATTTACAAAAACCTTTTCGGTGTTTGCGTCGGAACCTCTTCTGTAAGTTTCCGACATGACGTTACCGGAATTGGTTCTCTCGACCCATTCTCCGTGCCACGAAGCATCGGAAAATACGTATTCGTTGAACATACCCTGCTGATTGGGATCTTTTGAGGCGTTGGCGGAAAGATATACCTTATAATCGTAATCGGTACTTGTCGTCGTCCCACCGTTCTGAATATCTATATATTTATCCGAAA
This sequence comes from uncultured Clostridia bacterium, assembly GCA_934247225.1. GTDB lineage: Bacteria > Bacillota > Clostridia > Christensenellales > Borkfalkiaceae > UBA10281. Next base: position 82,134 of record CAKQJE010000010.1, on the reverse strand, counting down.
GAACACCCGAAACGGCAAGTTTGAGGTTTCCGAGTTCGTCGATGATGCCCTGAGTGAGATCGCCAACTGTCTCGCCCTTAGGAGGTTTAATAACAAGCTTTATCGTCGATTTTTTTGACTCGTCTGCGTTTGCGGTAACGATGATGTTTACCGTTTCGTTTTTGGTTACGTCCTCGTTGACGATAATATTGTCGTCTTTATCGACCGTTACGAGATTAGGCTTGGAAGTGGGGTTTTCAACCTTTACGGAGTAACCCTTATCTTTGTCCGAAGTGGAAACGGCAACGCTAAGTTCGAGTTTGTCGCCCTTTCTCATATAATTTTTTCTTGCGGAACTCTTGGAGGAAACCGCCATTGCGGTTATCGAAGTAGCGCCCTTTACGTTTGCCTTTATTTTAAGGTTTTTTCGTACAACCTTATCCTTATTTGCGTTGGGATAACCTTCAACGATGACTTCTTTCTCTTCGGAAACGTTCTTTGTTACAGAAATCGTGTAAGTGTTGTCCGCGTTTTTGGTTAGTTTAATGTAGTCCGCACCGTCCGAACCTTCTGTGTTTTTGACGATTACGGTATACGAAGTGTCTTTACTGCCCGTAACTATGCCGACTACGTTTACGCTGCTGTCTTTGGATACTTCCTCTGCGAGCGCCATAACGAAGTCGACGTTGTTGTCGTCCTTCTTTCCGCAGGAAACAAAGCTCATCGACATCGTGAAGCAGATGAGCAGCGCGATAAGCGCGCGTGCCGCCTTTGAAAACTTGTTCATAGTGTTCTCCTTTTTTTAATAAATTTTTTACGCGTCCGCGCCCCGCCCCATTTTTGCGGCGAATACGAACGAGCTTAACCTTGGTAAATAACCTTCTCGCTTTCGGGCGAAGATATATACTTACTCGCCGTCGCAACGATAGTTATAACGTGTTCCCTGCCGTCCGCGTAGGAAAAAGCAAGGGTGTACTGATTGGTTTTTACGGTAGATACTCTCACGCCGTCCACATAAACTATATAGCTTTCGGCGTTCGCTACCTTATCCCATGTTATCTGTCTGTCCGCGGTTACCTTAACGTTTTGGGGAGCGTCGAGGATTTCTTCCGTCCAGACGTAAATCATCATATCGAGCGAACTGTCCACGGGACGTATGCAAAGGTTGCCCTTTTTGAAAACTCCGTTGGACTTATACTCGAAACCTTTTTTCGTAAGGAAGTTTTTGACTTTGTCTACCGAAGTCGTTATCGTGTAATCGAGATCTACGGGTACGTCATAATAGAATATAATCGCGTTCTGCTGAATCACGCTTCCCGAATTGTCGTCGGTCATCGTAAATGTCGTAGCCATTCCGAGACCGTAAGTGTCTCCGAGACAATCCTTATCGCCGAAGAACGGAAGCTCTGCTCCTCTTATCGCGAAAAGCGTTCCGTTATTTCCGAAATACGCCGTTTCCGTTGCGCTGCCGAACATAAAGTCTTTTGCTTTGACCGTTTTTTCGGGAGTACTTCCGCTCGCGGGAACGGAAATGTCCACTTCGCTCCAATCTTTCGGAAGATCTCTCGTTTTAACTGCGTCTATTTTTTCTTTTACGGAGCTGTCGATAACCGCTTTATCGTAATCGTCGTAAGTTATCTGCACGAGACCCGTCATAAGACCGAGGTCGTAATAAAACGCCGCGTAATCGATATACCATTTGCCGTCGTCCGCCTTTTTAACGGTTACGAAAGGAAACTGATTTCCCGCCGTATCTTTCACCGCTTTGGAGAAAATTCCGTACATGGGCGCGTCGTTGCCGAGATCCTTGTAGAAAGTCGTCGCGACCGAACTCATCGTCTGGTCGACGTAGAAATAATATTCCGTTCCGTCGTCGGTGTCGGCGACAGCCGTCATCGTGAATATTTCGGGCGAGAACTCGAACGAAGCTTTCGAACTGTCGAAGCCGTCCGTATACGCCCTCGTTGCGGCGAAGTTAAGATCGGTTTTTTCCGTTTCGTTCGAAGAACGGGTGTCATAGAAAGAATTGTAAATATCCGATCTGCCGTTTATCTTTTTGTAACCGTAAGAGCCGTATTCGTCGTATACCCTTACGGTTTCGCCGTTGATCGACTTGATGTCGCAAGTTTTGAAATATCTGTAATTTTCGGTAACGATTTCGTCGTAACCCGTGTTTGTCGTAATCTGCGCTCCGAGGTTTGTTATCTGATAATTGGAAAACTGAGCTTTATAGCTTTTGAGCGAACGCATATTCGATACGGCTTCGTCTAAAATCGAAAGCCTTTCATACATTGTTTTCTCGGTTTCCGTAGTACCGTTTTTGTACTCTTCGAGCGTTTTGAACTTACCTATCGTCTCTATTTTTACATTGTCGCCGACGTTGAAAACCGTTCTTAAAGTCTGAACGGAAATATATCCGTCCACGATCGAATAAGAATCTTTCGCGATCGCCGAAATACCGATTATTTCGCCGCTGTCGATAATAAGTTCGAGGTTCTTCGCGTCGAATTCGTAAGGATTTGCGGACGCGATCATTTTGTTTACTTTATCGAATCCGTTCTTCTCCGTGTCGTAAGTGTAACGCCAGGTATCTTCGTCAAGATAGAAATCGGAAACGGAAAGACCGACGAAATTGTTATAAAAACCGGATTTCTCCCAGGTAATAACGTTGCCCGCGTCGTCTTTCATTTTGTAAAGCTGTTCTTCGTTCATGAGGCTGACGCCTATTTCGCAAGCGTCGCCGTCGCTGTCTTTTCTGCAATAAGTCGTCTGATTTACTCCGACGTTGCCGTTATAGTACTCCGCGTTCCAGGTGTTTCTCGTTTTTACGTCGGGATCTTTGTCGCCGCTCATATTGGTTCTGATATTCGACGTCTGCGAAGCCGCGAGCTTACCTTTTTTGCTGCCGTTTCTCTCGTAAACGTCTACCAGCACATACCCCTCGAAACCGATCTTGTCCGCCTCCGCGGCTTTGTCTATCATAGCCTGCGTCAAAACGGGTTTGGATACGACGGCTATCGATTTGGTCACCGAAACCGAAGGATACGCCGCGGAAGTCGCGCTGACGACTATGTCTTTATCGCCGCTTACTCCTTCTTTCGCGGTAACGGTGAATTTATTGCCGTTTTCCTGCGTTCCGGAAAGATATTCGCCGCCCGAAACGACGTTCCATATTATCGAAAGATCCGCCCCGCTCTCCGCGCCGCTTATGCTTGCGGTGAACGTTGCCGAGCCTTTGCCGGAAGCGCTCGCGCCGCTCTTGATTTCGGTCGCGTCGCACTTGACTGCGATTTTAACGACCGACGGATCGAACGGTTCGACGTAAGGCGTGTAAGTTACCGACTCGCTTTTTTCGGTGTAAACGTTACCGTCGCTCGTCGTTACGATTGCCTGAACGGAAACTTCGTAAGACGAATTTACGTCGGGAAGCTGAAACGACTCTTCCGTGACGAGCGTCTGCTGATCGCCGTAAAACACGTAATACGCCACGACGTTGTCGATTTTATCCCAGGTAACGAGTCCTTTTTCGTCTATCGAAAGGTTAGAAGGCGCGGATAACGAAGTCTGTTCGCTCGCGCTCTCCTTTCCTTTACAGGACGACATAACGGAAACAAGCATCGTCACGACTATCAATAAACTTATGATTTTTCTTAATTTCATTGTCGTTTCTCCTTATTTGCCGTAAGCGTAAGTAATCGTCATCGTGGTTAAAAGTCCGCTTGTCGTTTTATAAGAACAGGTCACGCTCGAAACGCGGCTTCCTTTGAATTCGACTTTAACGTCCACGTCGCCGTCGACGGAAATGTCGCCGGAGAGAAGTTTCGCGGCGTTTTCCGCAGAAACTTTACCCGTGAACGTATTGCCGCGGTACTTTTTGGTTTTGAAAAGACTTACGTCGAGATTTACGGCTACGAGCGAGCTTCTGTCTATCTCGCCCGAAGCCGAGGACTCCGATTCTTCGAAATCCATTTTATAATCGCTTAATTGTTTGATTTTCGTTACGATTTCCGCCTGATCGCCTTCGGTGAAAGTTATCGTTTCTTCCTTTGAATAAGCGACGATATCTGCGTTTTTAACTTCCGTTACCGTAACCGCGCTCGTTACCGAAGAAACCGAGGCTTCGTATTTCTTAGCCATCCTGCCCGCTCTGCCGCCTAAAACAAGGACGAGCGTTAAAACGACCGCAAGTACGACCGCCGCCGCGACCGCGGAAACTATTATGATATTTTTCTTAGTCCATTTCATACGACTTCACCTCTTAAAACAAACGCTTTTTGATCGCTAAGGCTAAAATGCCTAAAAGCGAAGTTACGGAAAGCGGCAACGCCGCGTTTTCTTCCGCAGAAGCTTCGTCGTTCGTTTCTTCTTTGAACTTGTAACCCGTTGCCGAGCCGAGCGCGTTTGCTTCTTTTTCGGCATTTCTTATCATATCTCCGAAAGTTGCGGAGAATGCATAATACTTCGTCATATTGAGAACCGCTCTGTCTTCGGGATCGAGTTCGCTTATCTTGTTTGCAAGATCTCTGAATTCTTCGAGCTTTGTCATATCGAACGTATCGGGAAGAGCGTTTATCGCGTTTTCGATCGCTTTAAGTTCTTCGGAAGAACTTTCGAGTTTTAAAACTCTTATCTTCTCTTTTGCTTCGGTGACCGCGTTTTCGTAATTTTCCCATTCTTCGACGGTTATTCCGAACGCCGTGCAATATTGCTTCTGTTTCGTTGCGTTCATCGCCGTAAGAGCTTCGGAAACGGTCGTTTCGTCCGTTAAGGCAAGCGTGCCGTTTTTAAGTTTTTCCGCGATTATCTTTGCGTATTCGATAAACTGCGAAGTGTATTTATCCATCGCTATATGCTCGATCGTCATTGCGTTTTCGATATCGAAATACGCCCTGTACGGAAGAGAATCGTAACCTTCCAGAGTTTCGTTTTCGGGAAGAACTATATTGATAAGCTCCTGTTTTCCGAGAACGTCTATGAAGTTGCAATAACAAAGCTCCGTCTGGAAAATATCCGGGAAAGCGTGAAGCATTCCGTAACCCTTGGCTTTTTCGTCGAGAGAAATGTTGGGGTTGTAGTTGTTTTCGAGCGTCGGCGCTTTGTACGACAAGAAGATGACGGTAAGCTCGTTCTTCGGCTTTTCGCTTCCCTGCAAGTTGTAATAGAAAGCGTAGTTTCCGATGTATCCGAGCGACTCGGGAAGAATTATCGTTTCGAAATTTCTGTTTCCGCTGCCCGCAAACGCTCCTATTCTGTAAGTTCCGTCCAGAACGTTGAGTTCGGCGGCTTTCTTGCCGTCTTCGTTTACGAGATTTGCAGGTACCGCGGCAAGCTGAATCCTGCCGTTCTTCGTCTTTATATAAAGCGAACCGTTGTCGATTATCGTGTTTTCGCCGAGATAAAGCGGAGCGTCGTAACCGCCGTTGCCGTTTCTGTCGGTGAATTTTTCGAGATATTTACAACCGAAGAATACCGACTCGCCGACTTTTTCGAGCTTGTCGCCGATCGCGAATTCAAGGAATTTTCTGTTTGTTATGTTTTCGAACGCGCTGTCGCCGATAACTTTTAAGTTATAAGCGTAGAAATCTTCGATATTCGTTTCCTTAAACGCATACGCGCCGATTTCTTCGAGGTTGTTCGCGTAAATCCTGCCCGTTAATACCGTACAGTTAAGGAACGCCGCTTCGCCTACGCGTTTCGCGCTCGAAAGATCGATACTCTCCAAAGACGATTCGTCGTCTCTCAACGAATAAGCCGTCTGAGTAAACGCGTAATCGTCGATATGCTCTACGTTTTCGAGGTTTATCGAAGAAAGCGCGTCGCATCTCGCGAACATATATTTTCCTACTCTCTTCACCGAAGCGGGAAGTTTTACCGTTTTAAGCGACTCACAAGCATAGAACACGTAATTTCCGTTGAAATGCGTCATCGTGACGTCGTCGGTGTCCTTGCTGTCTTCCGCGGAATCGAATACCACGCCTTCGGGAATGGTTATTTCGGTAAGACCCGTCGCGAAGAACGCGCCTTCGCCGATATGAACGAGAGTTTTCGGAAGGGTTATCGTCGTCATTACGGGCGCTTTGTATATATCGTATCCCGCAAACGCGCCGTCGCCGATTTCTTCGAGCGTATCGCCCTCGCCCGATTTCGTGAAATCGACTTCCACGAGTTTCGCGCAGTTGGCGAATGCCGAATTACCTATTTTCTTAACGCCGTAAAGCTTTGCCGTTTTAAGCGAAGTACAGCCGTAGAACATCTGAACGGGGATAACGTCGGTTACGTTATCGAATTCGACTTCCGCAAGCGCAAGGCAATCCGCGAACGTCGTGTTTCCGAATTCTATTTTTCCGTCCGAACCCGCGACTTTTTCGAATTTTACGGATTGAAGATATCTGCTTGAATAGAACGCGCCGAGATCCACTTTTCCGCCGCCGTTGCCGACTTTGACGGTAAGAGATTTCAGACCCGACTGATAGAACGCGCCCTCCTTGACGGAATTGTTTTCGCCGAGGGTTATAACCGCGTTTTCGATGCCCGAACCCCTGAACGCGTATTCGCCGATTTCGGTTGCGTATTCGAGATTTTTAACTGTAAGCGTTTTGAATTTCATAACGCCGCTGTCGTCCGTTCCGTCGTATGCGGTAAACGCGAAAGCATAGTTACCGATCTTCACTCTTCCGTTTTCGGGAAGGGTTACGGAAGTGAGATCGACGCATTCTTCGAACGCGAAGTCTCCGATAACGGTGTCGGGATTTTTGATCGTGAGCGATTTTATGTTCGTGCCGCTGAACGCGCCCGAACCTATCGTTTCGACTTCGGAGCCGACCGTGTAACCGTTGTAGTTTCCGGCGATCGCGGCAAGGTAAATGGTTTTGCCGTCCTTGGAAACGAGAAGCTTTCCGCCGTCCGAAGTTTTATAGTAATTATTTGCCGTGTTTATGATGAACGAAGATACTTTCGAGCCTTTGAAAGACGAGCCGTCCACCGAAGCGAGCCTGGTCGTTTTTCCGAAGACTATCGAAGCGAGTTTGCTGTTAAGAATTCCCGCGCCGAGCTTAGAAGAACGACTTATAAGCGTCTTATCCGTCGGATCCATATAGAAACAATAGCTTCCCATCGAAGTTTCGCCTTCGGGAAGAGTGAACTTTTCAAGACCCGTAGCGTTATAGAATACCTGTTCTCCGAACTTTTTAACGGTTACGCCGTCCGCATAAGTGAAATCTTTAAGCGAAACGCATCTCGAAAACGCGCCCGTACCTATGTTTAAAAGCGACTTTTCTATCCCTACGCTCATAAGATAATAACAATTCGCGAAGCAGTAAGCGGGGATTTCCGTCTTTTCGTAAATCGTCACCGATTTAAGCCCCGAGTTTGCGAACATCGCCATCGAAAGCTTGGTATGCCCGTCCTCGTTCATCTTTACTTCGGTAAGATTTTCGCAAGCCTGGAACGCGCTGTTGCCCGTGTTGCGGAGGTTTTTAAGATTTACCGTTTTGAGAGCTTTACAACCCTCGAAAGCAAGTTCGCCAATCGCGTAAACGTTGTCAAGGCCGATTTTTTCGAGTTTTTCGCACTTTCTGAATGCCTGCGCGCCGATAACGATCGCTTCTTTGTTGAGTTTCCCCTCGATCGCGTTGCCGTTGCCGTCCGACTCGCCTATTTTAACGAGTTTTCTGTCGCCCGCGAAAGCAAATTCTCTTATATACTTCACCGTCGACGGAAGAACGACTTCTTCGAGTGCGGTGCAGTTATAGAAAGCGTATTTCTGAATTTCTTCGACGCCCTCGGGGATGATTACTTTCTTTATCGCGTTGTTGCTCGAAGGAACTTTGTTCGCGTCGTAATCGTCGTCTTCCAGAACTACGTTTCTGTCGGTCGTGTAAAGACAGAACGCGAACGAACCGATATAAATAATACCTTCGTCGTCGGGAATTTTTACGACGTGATTTTCGTCGCCCGTGCCTTTGTAAGCGACGAGCATTCTGTTCTCGATTACGAACGGACTCTTTACGGTTATCTTAACCGAAGCCGTTATCTTCGAGGTTTCGCCCGTGGTTTTATCCTTGGCGACAAGCGTTATACGGGAAGAACCCTCCGCCACAGCCTCGACGACGCCGTCCGCGCTTACTTTTACTTTATCGGTGTTACCCGAAGAATAAATGAGTTCGTATCTGTCGGCTACGTACCATGGTTTTATCTGCTCGTAAAGCTTTACGCTTTCGCCCGGGTACATCTGTATTTCGCCGTCCGTCGCGTTTATATAGTTCACATCGCCGGTACTGCCGATATCGCTCGTCTGAGCGGCTTTCGAATAAGCGAAAAGCGTTTCGAAACGGGAGAACTTCATCGACTGAATTTTCTCGTTCACGGAAGCTTTTACGCCCGCCGAAGACAATGCCTCGGCAACTATTTCGCTTTCGGAAGCGGATTTCGCGTTGATGATAAGTACCGCCTGATTGCCCTCGTATTTTTCGGTTACCGTAACCGTCGCTCTGCCCGGTTTTTTAACCTTTAAAAGTCCCTGCTCGACCTCCACGATGTCTTCGTTGGAAGAAGTCCAGACGAGGTGACTCAAATATTCCGCGTTTTCTCTGTTTTCGCCGACGGTTTCGTCTGCGGTATAGAGATACTGAATAAGATCCACCATTTCGCCCTCGACAACGGGAAGAACAAGAAGCTCGGAGCTGTCCTTTTCACCCGTTCTCGTGAACTTGAATTCGCCTTTCGTTCCCGGGAGCTGACATAAATAAATATTAGAGTTGAGCGCGTAGTCGTCTATCGAAAACGCAAGCGCGTTGGGGATGATCGCGTCGCTGAATATGTCGTCGAGATAATCGGTTATCTCGAAGCTTACCGTCGCGTCTCCGCCCTTAACCGCATTGGAAACGGGTATCGGATTCTTGGTAAGGAAGGTGTAGCTCGAACTCGAAGTGAATATGATAGGCGTTATCGACATCGCGTACTGATTGTCGTAAACAACCATATCTATATAATATCTGTCCTTTTTGGCGACCGAGTCGTATTCCTTTCTGTAACTTACCTCTCTTAAAACGGGCGCTTCGTTATCCAGCGTGAAATCGAAAGAATAACTGTTGCGTTTGTTGTTCGCCGCGCCGCCGTCGCCGTAATCGAGTTCGCCTTTCATTTCCAAGGTGTACTCGCGGTTGTTGATAAGTTTAAGCGCGCTCGAATCGAGTTTCAGGTAATCGTAATACGGCAACGGACTTCCGCCCTGCGAATAAGATTTCAAAGCGTTGTGGTCGACGTGACTCCAAAGCGTTTCGCCCGTGACTTTATCGGTAAGCGTGAAGTTCATATGTTTCGCGCCTCTTAAAAGTCCCGCTAAGACGACGGAGATACCGTCGATCGCGCCGAGTGTGTCGGATATCGCTATTTTATCCTCGGTTGCAGGGATTTCGCCGTATTTGCTCGTATCGATATCGTAAAGATAAGTTCCGAGCGGTATCATATAGTTATAGTAATACTTGCCGTAAGGCGTAGTCGCGTAATAATCGGCTTTTACCTTATCGTCATCGTCGATAGACGGATCGTGAGCGGTCGTTTCAACCTCGTAATAGGTTTTATCGAACATGGGAGCTTCCGTCCAATCGCCGTAGAAAGCAAGGAAAGGAGCGTTCAGGCTCACGTCGTTTTTGTTTTCGTTTATAAGTTTAACGAAGCCCTCGACGTACATTCCGTAAGGGAATCTGTCGTCGATATATTTCTTATCCGCGGAAGTAAGAGTGTAAGTTACCTTAACTTTTACTTTATTCCAATCGTTGGCGTTCGTTCCCGCGGCGTTTCCGCCTACGGTGATCTTGTTTCCGCTGACTTTTCCGTTTCCGCCGACGAATTCGACTTTAACGTCTCCGCCGAGAATGTACGGAGTTTCCGCAACGTGTTTATCGTCGGAAGTGGAAACGCTTTCGGTCATTCCCACGAGCGAGAGGTCGTAAACGAGGTCGCTCGTTCCCATATTGACCACGTTGAAGTTCATCACGTAAACGCCCGTTCTCTTCGGGTCGTCTTTAAGTTCCAGCTTCGTTCTGTCCGAACCGTCGACGGTTATATAACCTTTCGTCGCGGTCGTTCTGCCGATATCGCCAAGACCCGCGCCCTGCTTTCTCGGAGAATACGGATTGTTTTCCTCGTTTATCGCGATGCCCGCGGTGGACATCATAAGCTGATTGGCAAGGTTTTTGATCTGTTTTGCGTTAAGCTCCGATCCGTAATTATCTTTGAGATACTGACGGATAAGAACGACTATTCCGCAAAGGTTGGGGCAAGCCATCGAAGTCCCCGAAAGTTTGCCGTATCTGTACTCGTCTCCGTCTCTGCCGGGGATCGCCGACATTATGTTACCGCCGTGAGCGGTGATTTCGGGTTTGATACCGAGCGAAGGAGTGGGTCCCCAGCTCGAAAAGTCGGACATAAACGGACCTGCGAGATATTCGGAATTTATATAAATCGAGCCTATGGATTTTTTGGCAAGCTCTCTTCCGTCGTCTTTGGAAACGGAGATCGTCGGGATATGCCAGGTGTTACCCATGGACATCGTGATATCGCCGTCTATATTATTATATATGATACACGCGATCGCGCCGTAGGAAGCCGCGACGTGCGCTTTGTCTTCGAAACTGTTGTAACCTCTTTCGACAAGGACGAATTTGCCCGCGAGAACTTTCTTCTTCTCGTTTTCGTCGTCCATATCCGCGCCGGGGTTCTTCGCTTTGTATTCGTTGACGAATCCGCTGTAACAGATATCGTCGCCCGAACCCGATACCGTTACGTATTGGAATTCGTTATCGCCCGAATGAAAGGGCGTGCCGAGTTTTGTAAGATAATCGGAAAGTTCTTCGTAGAAATTGTTCTGTTCGATCTTTTGAAGGTCGTTGGATTCGTTGTAGAAGAACATCTTTCCGTCGCTCGTCTTGATATAACGCGAACGTTCGCCGCTTATAGACGCAACTGATAACGCGGCGTCGTAAGTGGACGGGGAACCGACGGTTCCCGAATCCGGGTTGGTGACGAAGTTGGTGTTACCCTGCTCGCCGCCGAAGCCCGCGCTGTAACTGTTGCTCGCCGCGGTGATAAGGCTTATGCCGCTGTCGTTTATAGCGTCGTAAACTTTCGCGACGTTCGGCTTTTCTTCATCGTCGTCGCATTCTCGCGAAAATCCGCAGGACGATCCGAGCGACATGTTTATCGCGTCCACGCCGAGTTTTACCGCGTCTTCGAGAGCGGCGATTATATCTTCGGTCTTTCCGCCGCTGTCAAGGTCGGGGAAAACCTTCATCAGAACAAGCTGCGTATCGGGAGCGATGCCGTGAATCACTTCGTCGTAGCCCGCGATTATGCCCGCTACGTGCGTGCCGTGTTCGCTGTCGTAAGGGAATACGTCGGGATCTTTGTCCGCGTAATCGTAAACGTAAGGGATTTTATCGCTGTACCATACGTCTTTTACCTGCAATCCGCTTGTGGTGCTGCCCGCATTGAGATTGCCGAGTTTTACAGCCGATTCCGCCGCGCCTTTGACGTAAAGTTCGGTCTGGCTCGACGATTTGGTTATTACGAGTTTATCCTCTTTTCCCGTATAGTCGCGGTCGAAAACTCTGTGGCTCATATCGAAGCCCGAGTCGAGAACGGCGGTTACCGTTCCGAGACCCGTGTATCCGCTTTCGTTTTTGTAAATACCCGTTTCTTCGTAAATGTCGACCACGTTCAAAGGAACGTCGCTTGCGTCAGACATCTGCTCTTCGACTTTATTGTAAGTATCGGAAAGGGCAGCCGATTTAACGCCCGCCGTGTTTTCTATCGCTTCGAGGTTTCCGTAAACGGTGTTTACCGCAACGGCGTTCAAAACGGTGGTATAGTTATATTCCACGCCCGAAATAAGTCCTTTTTTCGTAAGCGCGGAAATCACTTCGTTCTGTCTTCTTACGTTTTCCGCCGTCTGAACGACGCCCGAAAACGTTTCCGCGTATTCGGATACCGTTTTAGCCGTGGTTTTACCCTCGTTGAACGTTTCGATAAGCGATTCGCCCTCGACGGATATTAAAACGACCACTTCGTCCGTGTCCTTATAACCGCCGTTTTCGATCAGATACTGCGCCTTTATCTGCGACATAACCTGATCCTGCGTGAGCTTATCGCCGTATTTCACCACGTTAAGCGTTGTCGACGCCCCGTCTCCCGCAATCGGCGCGGTGGTTTCCGTTTTCGACGGCTCGCGAGCGGAATCGTTCTTTGCCGCCGACGAAAATGCCGCTCCTAAAAGCGAAAGTGACGTCAGCAATGCCGTTAATGCAGAAATAATCTTGATTCGCATTTTGTCTCCTTTGTCCTTCTGTCTTTGTCCTGCATATAATCCGGAAATATATTCCTGTTTCTACGCGCCTTTCGTTCGGCGCGCGTCGTTTATCGGTTTCGTGAAGCCCCGATTTATCCGCGGCTTAATCGATTTATCGAATTTTTAATTTGTCGATATTCGGTTTATCGACTTTTTCGATTCGTCGATTTTCGGTTTATCCGATTTATCGACTTCCCGATTGTTTGCGATCCGGATCGTTTGCGTTTATAAATCGCAATGCATAAATTTCCATTTTAGATAGTACCACAAATCGTCTTCTTTGTCAATTATATATGTTTTATAATTATTTATCAATTTTTATAAGTGATATAAGTTTTTTTTATGGAATTTTGGTATAAATATGCATAATATATTGCATAATATTCTTCGGAATGAATAAAAATTCTGCGACTTTCAGCCCGATAAAATGACAGATTCGTCATTTGCGTTTTCCCCGCTTCGAATTTACTCAATTCGAACACAATAGCCACTTAAAATCCCGACAGAAGCCGATTTCATGTCCACACATATGCGCAAATGTTCATCCAAACAAAAAAACGTTGTGCGCTTGCTTTTTAACCGAAAAACAGCTATAATCGAAGTATGTATAAAAATTTTTTGATTTTGCTTGTCGTTTATCTCGCGCTTATGAGTTTCATAACTTTCTTCGTTTACCTTTCGGATAAGAAAAAAGCCGAAAAAGGCAAATACAGAACGCCCGAAAAAGTTTTACTTGCCCTATCGTTTTTCGGCGGGGCTTTCGGCGCGGCGATCGCGATGAAGCTTTGCCGACATAAAACGCAGAAAAAATACTTTGCAGGAACCGCCGCTTTCGGGCTGATATGGCAAGTCGCTTTGCTTTGCTTTTTGATAATCAAAGCTTTGAGCGCGTAAAAAAATGTCGATTATCGCATCGCAAAATCCGACGTTAATCGACTTATAGGCGGACTTTTATAAAATCCCCGCAACAAAACACCGAATGGTGCGACCTTTAATCTCCATGTTTATAATTTCATAGAACAAGCGGCTGTCCGAAAGAAATTCGGACAGCCGCGTTTAATATTTTTACGATTTCGGATTATACGTTTACAAGCATCATAAGCGTTCCCGCAACGATCAACACGAGACCTATCAAAGCTTTTAAAGAGAGTTTTTCCTTGAACACAAAGAAAGAGAAAGCTATCGTAACGAGAATACTGAGTTTGTCGATAGGAACGACCACGCTCGCAAGCCCGTCGTGAAGAGCCTTGTAATAACAAAACCACGACGCGCCCGTCGTTACGCCGGAAAGACAGATAAACCCGAGTTCTTTTCCCGAAATACCGTGAATATGTTTCGTTTTACCCGTCGCGAACACAACCACCCAGGACATAACGAGAACGACGGCGTTTCTGATCATCGTACCGAGGTTAGACTCAGTACCCGAAATTCCGATTTTGCCGAGTATGGAAGTAAGCGCGGCAAAAGTCGCCGACAAAATCGCATAGAAAAGCCACGATTTTTTGGTTCGTTTTTCTTCGCTCGTCGAAGCATTCGCCGCAGTCGCCGTCATCGCAGCTGTTGCCGCAGCTGTTGTTTCCGCTGTCGTCGCCGCCGCGATTTTTTCGTTATCCTCACGCTTTTTCTCGATCATAAGAAAGGTCCCCGCCGCTATCAGCACGACGCATATTCCTTTAAGCCAGGAAATCGGTTCGCCGAGAATTATGAACGCGAGAAGAATGGTTAAAACAGTACTCGACTTGTCGATCGGAACGACTTTATTAACGTCGCCCGTTTGAAGCGCCTTGAAATAACACAGCCACGACGCACCCGTCGCCACGCCCGACAAAACGAGGAAAATCCACGTTTTCGCAGAGAGCGAAGTTATCTCACCCATCGAGCCGACAATCAGAACCATAATTACCGACATCGGTAAAATCACAAGCGTACGGATTGCCGTGGCAACGGTGGAATCGGTATTTTTTATACCGCATTTGGCGAGTATCGAAGTTATGCCTGCGAAAAACGCGGACCCGACCGCAAACAGAACCCACATTGTTGTTAAATTGTCTCTTTTCCTTTTTGTTTATAAAAATCGACCTCTCGGAAAACTTTCGTCTTCGGAGAGGTCGTGGTGCGGGTAACAGGGGTTGAACCTGCACAACCTTTCGGTTATAAGAACCTGAATCTTACGCGTCTGCCAATTCCGCCATACCCGCATTATACCGATAGATTTTACTCGGCTCGGTTTCCGAGGACGAACTTATTTTCACATAAATGCTTTAAGTCAAGTTTACTCGTCTTTTCCTACATTCGGATACTAACGGTTAAACCGTTCACGTATCCGCTTAAATAATATATCAATTTTTATTTTTTTTGTCAACCTTTTTCGAGCGATTTTATATTTTCCGTCAATAAATATCGCGTTACGATATAACGACAAAATCCGACGGCGAATTTCCGTCTTTTTCGACGGCGGTTTATAACAATATCCGACGGCAAATTTCAACATAATCCGACGGCGACATTCTACATATCCCGACAGCCGATTGCGACATAATCCGACGGCGGATTGCGACAGAATACGACGGCAAACAACGACAAAATCCGACGGCGATATTCCGCATATTCCGACGACGTTTTTCGATAAAAAATGCGGCTCGGGTTTCCGGCTTTTGAAAACCCGAGCCGCTCCGTATATTATTTTTTTCGTAAAAGTAATCGTAAAATATAAAAAACGGGAATACGCATAAGGCGCACTCCCGTAAATTTGCTTTTCGTAAGCCGAAATTATCTCTTCGAGAACTGAGGAGCTTTTCTTGCTTTCTTCAAGCCGTACTTCTTTCTTTCCTTCATTCTCGGGTCTCTCGTGAGGAAACCTTCCGCTTTCAAAGCCGAACGAAGTTCGGGCTGAGCTTCGAGAAGGGCTCTCGAAATTCCGTGACGAATCGCGCCTGCCTGACCGGTAAATCCGCCGCCGGTAACGTTTACGAAAACGTCGTAAGCGGTTTCGGTACCCGTAAGGGCAAGAGGCTGACGAATGATAAGCTTTAACGTATCGAGGTCGCAGTACTCGTCAATGCTTCTGTCATTGATGGTGATAACGCCGGTACCGCCGGGAATAAGTCTTACTCTCGCAATCGCGCTCTTTCTTCTTCCCGTTCCCCAGAACTGAACCTTTTTCTTAACTGATGCTTTTGCCATAATACCTTATTCCTCCGATTATCTCTCTATGTTGAGCGTTTTGGGCTGCTGAGCCTGCTGATTATGCTCTGCGCCTTTGTATACGCGGAGTTTGGTAAGCATTTTTCTGCCGAGACTGTTCTTGGGAAGCATTCCCTTAACCGCTTCGTAAACGGCAAGGTCGGACTTCTCAGCCATCATTCTCGAATAGGGAACCTGCTTCAATCCGCCGATATAACCCGTATGATAAGTGTAGAACTTCTGTTCAAGTTTCTTACCGGTAAGAACTACTTTGTCGCAGTTGATAACGATAACGAAATCGCCGCAGTCTACGTTCGGAGTGAACGTGGGCTTATTTTTTCCGCGAAGAACGGAGGCAACCTGCGAAGCAAGTCTACCAAGCGAAACGCCTTCCGCGTCGACGATATACCATTCTCTTTCTACCGTCTGGCTTTTTGCCATATAAGTTTTCATCTGAAAATCTCCAAATAATAATTTTTATACAGGAAAAAAGCATTTCGGAGGGGCTAGTTCTTCCATGGTAATTTTCCTTAATCGCGCTTCGGTTTTATGCAAGGCATAATTATCCCTCGCACGATTACGCCATAATATTTTATTGTATTCGATAAAATTTGTCAAGCGTTTAAACGCTTTTGTGAAAATTTTTTTATAAAAATATTGTTTTGACGAGGCGTATCAGTCGTACTCCGCCGATTTTAGCGTAAGTCCGCAGGCAGGCATGGTTTTTCCCGCCGCGTTTCTGTCCTTGCCGTTTATGATTTTTTCAACGTCTTCCGCGGTGATTTTTCCGCCGCCGACGGCAACGAGCGTTCCCGCCATAATTCTTACCATATTATATAAAAAACCGTTCCCCGTGACCGAAAACACTATCTCGTCGCCCCGCTCGCAGGCTTCGGCGCGGTAAATCGTTCTCACCGTGCTTTCGACAGAAGAGTTCGCCGCCAGAAAACATCTGAAATCGTGCGTGCCGACAAAAGCCTGCGCCGCATCGTTCATCTTTTTAACGTCGAGCGGATAATTTACCCATACCGCATACCGACATTTGAGCGGCTTCGAATATTCCGAAACGTACATACGGTATTCGTAAGTTTTTCTCTTTGCCGAAAATCTCGCGTTGAAATCGTCCGCCGCTTTCTCGCTTTTACGGATTTTTACGTCGTCGGGAAGAACGGCGTTCAAAGCCGACGCGAATTTTTCGGGCGGAACGGAAGAGTTCGTGTCGAAATGAGCGATTTGCCCTTCGGCGTGAACGCCCGAGTCCGTTCTTCCGCTTCCGATGAGCTTTACGTCTTCCCCCGTGATTTTCTTTATAGCTTCGGTTATCGTTCCCTGCACGGAAACGCCGTTCGGCTGGATTTGCCAGCCGCAAAAGGATGTCCCGTCGTATTCGATTGTAAGTTTTATTCTCATAAACAGCCGCCTATAAGTCGATTAACGCGTATTTTAACAGATAAACGAGATAATCTGAACGTAATAAATATTTAAGAAAACAACGCCCGTTATAAGCGCGGCGGTAAACAAAGTCGCGATAAAATCGCGGTAAGACAAAGTGAGCTTTTTATACTTCGTTCTGTTTTTACTGCCCGTATAACATCTTGCGTCCATAGCGTCGCCGAGTTCGTCCGCACGGCGAAGCGCGCTTACTATAAGAGGTACGAGAACGGGAACCAACGCCTTTATTCTCGAAATTATGTTTCCGCTCTCGAAATCCGCGCCGCGGGCTTTCTGAGCGCTTATTATTCTGTCGGTTTCGTTTGCGAGCGTGGGGATAAACCTGAGCGCGATCGACATTATCAACGCGAGGTCGTGAACGGGAAATTTAATAAGCGCGAGCGGCTTTAACAGGCTTTCGAGTCCGTCCGTTAAACTGACGGGCGTTGTCGTAAGCGTTAAAAGCGAACTCCCCGTCACGAGAAGTATAAGCCTTAACGATAAAAACGTAGCCGAAATAAGCCCTTCTTTGGTTACGACCCAGAAATAAACGGTGTCCGTTTCTTTCTTTACGTGAAACAATACGTTTAACACGAACATAAACACGATAAGAAAAATTATCGCTTTTATACTCCTCAAAACCGACGAAAGCGGAACGGACGAGAAAATTATCGCCACGATGAGAAAAACAAACACCGCCGCGAGCGATAAAAAATTCCCGGCGAGAAAAACCGCCACTATATATGCGATAAGCAAAAGCAGCTTGACGCGCGGATCCGCCTTATGCAAAAACGACTCCGCATTATAATACTGCCCGAACGTTACGTCTCCTAACATTTTTCTCCTCTACTTTCCAAAAGCAGTCTTCAAAAACCTTAATCACACCGAAAAAGTCGGTCTATAAGTCGATTATTTCACACTTTTATACAATGCGGCGACTTTCGCAACAAAGTCGTCCGTCGTGAAATCGGTATCGATACCGATACCCGCAAGCTTCAATTCTTCCGTAAGTTTTGCGGTTACGGGTACGTCGAGACGAAGATCTTTCATCTCTTCGCTCCTTGAAAAAATCTCTTTCGGCTTGCCCGTCATAACGACTTTACCTTCCGAAAAAACGGCTACGTCGGTACAATTTTCGCAAACCTCGTCCATATCGTGCGAAACTATGACGATAGTTTTCACCGTCGTTTCGTGCAGGGAATGAAGAAGCTTCATAAGCTCGTTTTTGCCAGCCGGGTCAAGCCCCGCGACGGGTTCGTCCAGAATAAGAATTTCGGGTTCGGTCACGAGAACGCCCGCTATCGCGACTCTTCTCTTCTGCCCGCCCGAAAGCTCGAAAGGCGATCTGTCAGCCATATCCGCGCTGAATCCCACAAGCGAAAGCGCGCCGAAAACCGCCGCTTTTACCTGCTCGTCGGTCGCGTTTTTATTGAAGTTTTTATATCCGAAAGCCACGTCCTGAAAAACCATTTCCGCGAAGAGCTGGTATTCGGGATACTGAAAGACAAGTCCCGTTTTGCTTCTCAGTTCTTTAAGCTTCTTTTTGTCCGTTTTTTTGCCGCCCGACAGGTCGTAATCTCCTATGAAAAGCTTCCCCTCCTGAACGGGAACGAGCGCGTCGAGATGCTGAACGAACGTGGATTTTCCGCTGCCCGTATGCCCGATTATACCGAAAAACGAGCCTTCGGGAATAGTCAAAGATACGTCGGACAAAGCGCAGACCTTGTTTTTAGATTTTTTATTGTAATAAAAACTCAGATTTTCCGCAACAACCCGCATAATTCCTCCGATAAACTCTTTTCGCTTAATACCGACGGCGAAAGAGGTACGCCCGCACGCCTGAGTTTTTCCGCTATAAGCGCGGGTCTTGTAAGTTCAAGTCCGCAATTTCTCAGCGTTTCTTTTTCCGCGAAAACCTCTTCGGGCGTTCCTTGAAGACGGATCGAGCCGCCGTCAAGCACGTAAACGTAGTCGGCTTCCGCCGCCTCGTCCATATAATGCGTTATGTCGATAACGGTCATTCCCTTTTCCCTGTTCAAAGTTCTCACAACTTCCATAACCTCTTTTCTTCCCTTAGGGTCGAGCATAGAGGTCGATTCGTCCATAATGAGAATTTCGGGGTCGATCGCGATCGCTCCGGCTATGGCTATTCTCTGTTTCTGTCCGCCCGAAAGCTTTGCCGCTTCCGCTTTGCGAAATTTCTCCATATCCGTGGCTTTCAACGCCATATCGATAGCTTCCTTGATTTTCTCTCTCGGCATACCGATATTTTCGGGTCCGAAAGCGATGTCGTCCTCAACGATAGACGCGATCTGCTGATTGTCGGGGTTCTGAAAAACCATACCCGCTTTTTTTCTTATTTCGAAAAGATTTTTCTTATCGGACGTGTCGAGCCCGAAAACGGATACCTTACCCGCGGTTGGTTTCAAAAGTCCGTTTATAAGCCTCGCGAGGGTACTTTTCCCGCTCCCGTTCCGCCCCAAAAGGGCGACGAACGCGCCTTTTTCCACGGAAAAATCGAGACTGTTTAAAACCTGCGTTTTTTTTGTCGAGCCGTTATCGGCGTTCGCCGCATAGTAAAACCCGACGTTCTGAAAATTTATAGCCTGCATAGCTTGTATTTTAGCACAAATCGCCTTAAAATAACAAGCGTTTCGTAAGCTCTGAACTTTTTTCACCTTTTTTTTGTAAAACAAGTAAAAAATTTTTCCTTTTACCCCGAAAACCTTTGACTATTACTACTCAATAGGCTATAATATATAAGATGTAATAAATCGGCTTCGCGGCACTCTCCGTCGCAGCCGAAAAAATCAATTTCAAAAGTTATAATCAATTTCATACGGAGGTCAAAATTTAATGAAAGTTATGACTATTGACGGTAACACCGCCGCGAGCCACGTAGCTTACGCGTTCTCGGAAGTTGCGGCGATTTACCCCATCACTCCTTCCTCGCCTATGGCGGAAGTTGCAGACGAATGGTCCACTGCCGGCAGAACGAATATGTTCGGTCAGAAGCTCAAGCTTGCGGAAATGCAGTCCGAAGCGGGCGCGGCAGGCGCGGTACACGGTTCTCTTTCCGCAGGCGCGCTTACCGTAACCTACACGGCTTCGCAAGGCTTGCTCCTTATGATTCCGAATATGTACAAGATTTCCGGCGAGCTTCTCCCCTGCGTATTCCACGTCAGCGCGAGAGCTTTGGCTGCTCATTCTCTTAACATTTTCGGCGATCACTCGGACGTTATGGCTTGCCGCCAGACGGGATTTGCGATGCTCGCGTCCAATTCCGTTCAGGAAGTTATGGACCTTGCGCTCGTCGCTCATCTTTCCACGCTTAAATCCAAAGTTCCGTTCCTTCACTTCTTCGACGGTTTCAGAACGAGCCACGAAGTTTCCAAGATCGAAGCTATCGACTACGAAGATATGAAGAAACTCGTAGATATGAAAGATATCGAAGATTTCAGAAAGAGAGCTTTGAACCCCGATCACCCGATCCAGAAAGGTACGGCGCAGAACAGCGATACTTACTTCCAGAACAGAGAAACCGCTAACAAATATTACGAAGAAGTTCCCGCAATCGTTCAGAAGATGATGAACAAAGTTTCCGCTCTTACGGGCAGAAGCTATCACCTTTTCGATTACGTCGGCGCGCCCGACGCGGAAAACGTTATCGTTATCATGGGCAGCGGCGCGGAAGCTATCGAAGAGACTATCGCGAGAATGAACAAGGAAGGACATAAAGTCGGCGTACTGAAAGTCAGACTTTACAGACCTTTCTCCGCGAAAGCGTTCGTTAAGGCTCTTCCCAAGACCGTTAAAAATCTTGCCGTTCTCGACAGAACGAAAGAACCCGGCTCGCTCGGCGAACCTTTGTATCTCGACGTCGTTGCCGCTTTGGCGGAACTCGGAAAGAAGAAGGTCAAGGTTTACGGCGGAAGATACGGTCTCGGCTCCAAAGAGTTCAACCCCTCTATGGTTTACGCCGTTTATAAAAACCTCGAATCCGCAAAACCGAAGAACCACTTCACCGTCGGTATCCACGACGATATCACCCACACTTCGCTTGATTTCTCCGAGCAGTATAACGCCGCTCCCGAGGGAACTATCAGCTGCAAGTTCTACGGTCTCGGTTCCGACGGTACGGTCGGCGCAAACAAAAACTCCATTAAAATCATCGGCGATCACACCGATATGTACGCTCAGGGTTATTTCTTCTACGACTCCAAAAAGTCGGGCGGCATAACGGTTTCGCACCTCCGTTTCGGTAAAACTCCGATACAGTCGTCCTATCTTATCGACGCGGCTGATTTCATCGCTTGCTCGCAGCCTTCTTACGTTACGAGATACGATATGGTCACCGACCTTAAAGAAGGCGGCAAATTCCTTCTTAACTGCGAATGGGATAACGCGAAAGACCTCGGGGCAAATCTCCCCGCGTCCATGAAGCGTTTACTCGCTAAAAAGCACGCTAAACTTTACGTTATCGACGCTATAAAGATAGCAGCTTCCATCGGTCTCGGCGGAAGAACGAACGCTATCATGCAGGCTGCTTTCTTCAAGATCAACCCCGAAATCATGCCTTACGCCGAAGCGGAAGATTGGATGAAGCAGTACGTTAAGAAATCTTACGGCAAGAAGGGCGACGCGGTCGTAAACATGAACTACGCCGCAATCGACAAAGCTTCTTCCGAACTTAAAGAAATCAAAGTTCCGGCAGAATGGGCGGACGCAACCACAGGCGCAGAACCCGCTAAGCTTGCCGACAATAAATATTTCCAAGAGGTTATCCACCCGATCATCGCTCTTCAGGGCGACAAACTCCCCTCTTCCGCTTTCAATGCGGACGGCAGCGTTCCCACCGGAACGACCAAGTTCGAAAAGAGAGGCGTTGCGGTTAAAATTCCGCAGTGGAATGCAGAAAATTGTATTCAGTGTAACCAATGTTCGTTCGTTTGCCCGCACGCTTGTATTCGTCCCGTTCTCGTAAAAGACGGCGAAACCGTTCCCGCAACGTTTGCAACCAAAGCCGCTATCGGTCTTAAAGGTTACTCTTACAGAATGCAGGTCAGCCCGCTCGATTGTATGGGTTGCGGCGTCTGCGCCAATATCTGCCCCACTAAGGAAGACAAGAAGGCTCTTACGATGATCCCGCTTGAAAAAGTCGTTAAGGAAGAAACCGAAAACTACGATTTCAGCGAAAAACTTCCCGAAGTCGACACTTCCGTATTCAAGAAAAACACCGTTAAGGGTTCGCAGTTTTCTAAGCCGCTCTTCGAGTTCTCGGGCGCGTGCGCGGGCTGCGGCGAAACTCCTTACATCAAAGTTATCACGCAGATGTTCGGCGATCGTATGATCATCGCCAACGCTACGGGTTGTTCGTCCATTTACGGCGGCTCTTCCCCGACGTGTCCTTACACCAAGAACGCGGAAGGCAAAGGTCCCGCCTGGGCAAACAGCTTGTTCGAAGACAACGCGGAATACGGCTTCGGTTTCCACCTTGCTTACTTCCAGAGAAGAGAAAAACTTGCGGACGTTATGAGACGTATCCTCGAACTCAACCTTCACGGAAGAGTCGGCGAGGCTTGCAAGCTCTGGCTTGAAAACAAAAAGAGCGCGGACGTTACCAAACGCGTTTACGCTACTTTGCAGGTTGCTCTTCCCTCCGCAATCAAGAACGCGAAAGGCGAACTTAAAGACCTCCTTAAAGAACTTGACGGAATGCTTGACTGCGTAATCAAGAAATCCATCTGGATTATCGGCGGCGACGGCTGGGCATACGATATCGGTTACGGCGGACTCGACCACGTTCTCGCTCAGGGCGAAGACGTAAACGTACTCGTCGTAGATACCGAAGTTTACTCCAACACCGGCGGACAGGCAAGTAAGTCCACTCCTACCGGCTCGGTTGCCAAATTCGCTTCGGGCGGTAAGAGAGTCAAGAAGAAAGACCTCGGCATGATGGCTATGAGCTACGGCTATGTTTACGTCGCTCAGTGCGCTATGGGTTCCAACAAACAGCAGTTCCTTAACGCTATCACGGAAGCGGAAAGCTACGACGGACCGTCGCTCCTTATCTGCTACGCGCCTTGTATCAACCACGGTATCAACATGGCTAACTCGCAGACCGAGGAAAAGAAAGCCGTTGACGCAGGTTATTGGCATCTTTACAGATATAATCCCGAAAAGGTCGGAACGGAAGTCAACCCCTTCACTCTCGACAGCAAAGATCCTACCGAAAGTTATCACGACTTCATTCTCGGCGAAAACCGTTACGCAACGCTCAAAAAGGCTCAGCCCGAGCTTGCCGAAAAGCTTTTCGAGAGAGCCGAAGAAGAGAACACCGCGAGACTCGGCAAATACAAGAAGCTTGCCGGAAAAGAATGATTTATCGGTAAATCAATCCCGACAGGTTAAAATAATCTAAAAGGCGGCGGTCGCAATTTGAATTGCGACCGCCGTTTAACTTTTAAAAATATTTATACTTCTCTTTAGAAGATTTGCAATAAACGGGTATATGTTTTTTCGGTGAAAAAAGATTTGACAAGTCGGTATTTTTATAGTATAATAAATACTCGGTGAGTACCTACCGGCACTTAGGCTGAAGAGTCTATGTGCTGTTTTTATTTTCGGGGCATAAGCCGTCAAAAACCGAAGTAGTTCATTTACCGTAAAAAATCAGCGAAAACAAAGGAGCGTATTGGTATGAATATTACCGTTTATCTCGGCGCAAACGAAGGAAACGACCCGTCTTTACGCAAGGCGGTTGAAGAACTCGGCGAATGGATAGGTTCGAGCGGCAACGCGTTGATTTACGGCGGCTCGAAATCGGGACTTATGGGAGCGATTGCCGACAGTGTTTTAAGTCACGGCGGCAAGGTAACGGGCGTCGAACCGCAATTCTTTATCGAAAGCGAATTTCAGCACAACGGACTGACAAAACTGATAACAACCAAAGATATGTCGGAACGCAAAAGCAAAATGATCGAGCTTGGCGACGCTTTTATCGCTTTTCCCGGCGGTACGGGAACATTGGAAGAGATTACCGAGGTTATGTCTAAAGTGTCTTTGAAACATCTGAACGCGCCTTGTATTATTTACAATTTAAACGGATATTACAACGATTTAAAAGCACTTTTAAAACATATGATCGATAAAGGGTTGTCTTCCGAGAAACGGCAGAAAGGAATATATTTTGCCGATAATCTCGAAGAAATCAAAAAGATTTTAAATTTAACATAATAAGGGAAAAATATAACACAATAAGGCAAAAACCGCGAATAAGCGGAAAATAAGGAGATATTTATGGAAAATATCGAACAAAAGAAAACTTCGTTTTTCGACAGAAAGTTCCGGATTACCGAAAAAGGTTCGTCGATAAAAACGGAAATCATCGCAGGTCTTACGACGTTCCTCGCAATGGCGTACATACTTGTCGTAAACTCGGGTATGTTCTCCGCTCTCGATGGAGTATCGTTCGACGCGATGTACGTCACCACCGCTCTTTCCGCGGTCATCGGCACTGTCCTCATCGGACTTATGGCAAACCTTCCGCTTGCGCAAGCTCCGGGAATGGGTCTTAACGCATTTTTCGTGTTTACCGTTTGCAAAGGTCTCGGTTTTACTTATGCGAACGCGCTCGTTTTCGTTCTTTTGGACGGACTTATTTTCGTGATACTCACGGTTACGGGACTGAGAAAAATTATTTTCGAAGCAATTCCGCCCGTTGTTAAAGCCGCTATTCCCGCAGGTATCGGTTTGTTTATAGCGTTTTTGGGATTACAGGACGCGAAACTCGTTATTCCCGACCCCGATACAGGCATTAAACTCGCTTCGTTCAACCTTTTCAATAAAGCAACCTGGACTGAGGTAATGCCGCTTGTTGTTGCGGTTATTTCCATTCTGCTTATCGCGGTTCTCTCGCATAAGAAAATTAAAGGTTCGATCCTTTGGGGTATCCTCGGCGGAACGGCTCTTTACTATCTTTTAGGTTTGACCGTACCCGGATTTTACGATAATTTCGGCGAAACTTTCTCGTTCAATCCTTTAAAACCCTTTGTGGCATTCGGTAACGAGGCGTTCGGAAAGGTCTTCACTCAAGGCTTCGATTTCTCCGCGTATCTCGCAAAAGACGGAACTTCCGTCGGCGGACTCGTTATTCTCTTTATAACGACCGCTCTTGCGTTCTGTATGGTCGATATGTTCGACACTATGGGAACTTTATACGGCGCGTGCCGCGGCGGAAATTTACTTGTCGAAGGCGAAAACGGCGAACCCGAAGTTCCCAATATGAACAGAGCTATGCTTGCGGACGCTATTGCGACCTGCACGGGAGCAGTTCTCGGAACTTCGACGGTAACTACTTTTGTCGAATCTTCGGCAGGCGTTGCCGCAGGCGGAAAAACAGGTTTCTCCTCGCTTATAACCGCGGCGGCGTTCCTGGTCGCGCTCTTCTTTGCTCCGCTTGCAAAACTTATTCCCTGCTATGCTTACGGCGCGGCGCTTGTTTATGTCGGCGTTCTTATGATGGGCAGCGTTAAAGATATCGACTGGTCGGACGTTTCCGTATCCGTTCCCGCGTTTTTAACAATGGCTATGATGCCGTTTACATATAACATTTCTTACGGAATAGCGTTCGGACTTTTGTCTTACGTAGTAATAAAATTATTCTCGGGAAAAGTTAAAGAAATCAAAATCGGAACCTGGATCATCACGGCTTTGTTCCTTGCGATGTTCTTCCTTACTCATTAACAATTAAGCCGACTTTAAAAATCCCCTTATGCGATGCATAGGGGGATTTTTTAGCGCGGTTTTTAAACACATCTGACGGGAATTATCAGATTTTCGGCATTCAAAGCGGATAAATTATCTTTTAAACAAATCACCGCGCCATTACCGACGTTCAAAGATGATTTTTTCAGAATTTCAAAGTTTTTTATCATTGAAAGGGTTGGATTGGACGATTTTTTTATTTCGATCGGATAAAGCGTTCCGTCGGATTCCAAAACCAGATCTATTTCACGCTGTAATTTATCCCGGTAATAATACAAATACATCTCTTTTCCGCAGTTAAGATAGGATTTTCTTATTTCGGAAACGATATAATTTTCTAAAATCGCGCCGTTCAACGAGCCGTTTTGTAAAATCTCGGGACTTGAATATTTCGTCAGATAACACACGAGACCCGTATCGAAAAAGTAAACTTTCGGCGTTTTTACTATCTTTTTCAGAAGATTGTTCGAATACGGGTGCAGATAAAAAATAATTTCCGATTTTTCGAGCAATCCGAGCCATCTTTTAGCCGTATCGTCGCTCACATCCGCGTCGACGGCAATCGAGTGAACGTTCAACTCCTGCCCTATTCTACAAGCGACCGCACGGATAAAATCGATAAATTTCAGGTCGTCTTTTAAAGAAATTTCTTCTTTTACGTCTCTTGAAATATACGTTTGAAGATAACTCGAATAATATACGTCTCTGTTAGTATATTTCCCGCTTACAAGTCCCGGTAAACTGCCGTTCCATATCCTTTCGTAAATTTCGTCGACGCCCGCTTCGGACGAATTTTCTACGCGGGTCTGCAAGTTGTCAAGCGATACCGTAAACGGTTTGAGCTGTCCGCTTTGGAAAATTTCATGCTGAGAAAGCGACGTTAAATTGAGAATTGCAATTCTTCCCGCCAGACTTTCCTGCGACAGGCTCATCAGTTTATAACTCTGCGAACCCGTAAGCCAAAAACTCCCGGCTTCCGCTCCCTTGTCTATTGCGATTTTGATATATGAAAACAGTTCGGGCGCATACTGAACTTCGTCGATTAAAATCGGCGGTTTATGCAATTTAAGAAACATTTCGGGATCTTGTTTAGCGAGCGCTCTCTCCTGTAAATCGTCGAGCGTAACCCGAGCGCGCTTCCCGTCGATATGTTCGAGCATAGTGCTTTTGCCGACCTGTCTCGGTCCCGTTACGAGAATACAAGCATACTCTTTCGTAAGCTCCGAAATAAGCTTTTCCATATCTCTTTTTATATATTTCATTAAATACACCTCATATAAAAAGTGGACTAAAATACGATACAATCTTATTTTAGTCCACAAATCGTGTCCTGTCAAGCTTTTTTAACAATTTTTATCTTTAATTTTGCGATTTTCACTCAAAACTTATCCCACTTAAAAAGACTAAAATACGATACTATCGTATTTTAGTCCTGTTTTTAATATCAAATAGTATTATTTAATTGAAAATCGGATTATTTCGTGAGGTCGGCGGTGGAAAAACGGATTACTTTCGCAAGCTCGGATAAGCTTGTTTCTACCTGGGAGCCTATTGCGCCGCCGCTGAACATAATCGTACCGAAGTTTTTCGCCGTTTCGTCTATCGTCGTGGTGAAGAATTTTTTCATTCCTACGGGCGAACAGCCGCCGTGAATATAACCCGTGAGCGGCAGAAGGTCTTTGGATTTTATCATTTCGATATTCTTTTCGCCGACGGCTTTCGCGGCTTTCTTCAAATCGAGTTCTTTTGCGACGGGAATCATAAAAACATAATGATTTCCGCTTTTCCCGACGGTTACGAGCGTTTTGAAAACCATATCGGGGTTCTGACCGAGAACGGAAGCGACTTCTACTCCGCTAATCGCTTCCTCCTGCGAGTAATTATATACTTTGAAATCAATTTTCTTTTGTTCGAGCGACCTTATCGCGTTCGTTTTCTGCTCTTCTTTTTTCATATCTATCCTCTTTTTATTCGCCGCGGGCATCGGCGGTTTTCGTTTCACTCACCCGCCGATGCCCGCGGCATAAAAAATCAAAACAAAATTAAAAACCGAAAACGCCTTTTACGACGTTTTCGGTTTAAGTTTTAATTATTTATTTCCGTCGCCGTCGGCAAAATCGTCGTCTGCCATTTCGTCGTCCGAAGCTACGCCTCTTATGGAGTTATACTGCGGCGAAAGATTCTTGTAGTCCTTCACGCCCGTTCCTGCGGGAATGAGCTTACCGATGATAACGTTCTCTTTAAGACCCATAAGCGGATCGACCTTATTGTGGATAGCAGCGTCGGTTAAAACCTTGGAAGTTTCCTGGAATGAAGCCGCCGAAAGGAAAGACTCGGTTGCGAGAGCCGCTTTCGTGATGCCGAGAAGAATTCTCTTCGCGATAGCGGGAACTCCGCCGTTTTCGAGGACCTTGCTGTTCTCCTCGTCGAGCGTGAGCATATCGACGCATTCGCCGGGAAGGAAGCCCGTGTCTCCGCTCGAAAGAATTCTTACCTTTCTGAGCATCTGATTGACTATGATTTCAACGTGTTTATCGTTAATGTCAACGCCCTGGCTGCGGTAAACCGACTGAACTTCTTTCAGGATATAGTCCTGAACGGACTTGAAACCCTTGGTTTTAAGAATAGTCTGCGGGTTGACCGAACCGCCTGTAAGAACGGAACCGGGTTCGACAATGTCGCCCGTTTTAACTCTTAAATCCGCGCTGAACGGAATGCCGTAATCCTTAACGGAGCCGTCCTCGGGAGACTTGACCATAACGTGACGAATACCGTCCTTTTCCTGAATGGTAACCGTACCGCTGTGTTCGCAAACGATAGCCTCGCCCTTGGGTTTTCTTGCTTCGAAAAGCTCTTCTACTCTCGGAAGACCCTGAGTAATATCGCCCGTCGACGCGATACCGCCCGTATGGAAGGTTCTCATCGTAAGCTGAGTACCGGGTTCGCCGATGGACTGAGCGGCAATGATTCCGACAGCCTCGCCGATCTGAACGGGAAGCGAGTTACTCATGTTCTTACCATAGCACTTAGCGCAGACGCCGTACTTCGATTTACAGGTAAATACGCTTCTTATCGTAACTTTTTCTATGCCTGCGGCGCAAATCTTCTTCGCGTCGTCTTCGGTGATCATTTCATTGGCTTTAACGAGAACGTCGCCCGTCTTGGGATCGAGAATGTCAACGGGAGTAAATCTTCCGTTGATTCTGTCCTCCAAGCTTTCGATAATCTCGCCCTTAATGCCCTTGATCGCCTCGATCTCCATACCCTTGACGTCGCCGCAATCTTCTTCACGAATGATTACGTTATGCGAAACGTCGACAAGACGTCTTGTAAGGTAACCGGAGTCTGCCGTCTTTAACGCCGTATCCGCCAGACCTTTACGTCCGCCGTGAGAGGAAATGAAGTATTCCAGAACCGTAAGTCCTTCACGGAAGCACGATTTAACGGGAATTTCAATGATTTTACCGTTGGGGTTGGTCATAAGACCACGCATTCCGGCAAGCTGTTTTATCTGGTCAATAGAACCACGCGCGCCCGAGTCCGCCATCATCCAGATGGGGTTGAACTTACGAAGTGTAAGCTGTAACACTTCGGAAACGTCTGCGGTTGCTTTCGTCCAAATATCGACGACGGCTTTATAACGTTCGTCGTCGGTAAGAATACCTCTGTTGTATTTCTTTTCGATACCGATAACTTCTTCGCTCGCGTCGTGAATGATTTTGTTCTTGTCGCCGGGAACCTGCATATCGAATACCGACGTGGTGATAGCGGCGATAGTGGAATATTTGTAGCCGAGAGACTTGATATAGTCAAGCGTATCGGCGGCGCAACCCGAACCTCTCGATTTGAAGCAAGCGTCTACGATCTTTTTGAGCTGACTCTTGCCGACGAGGAAGTTGATTACGAATTGGAGATAACTGTCCGCGTCCTCGGGATTTCTCACGGTGAATTTCGCGCCCGTGATATCCTGCGGAATACCGTGGTTGAAGATAATTCTGCCCGCGGTGGTCTTGATTATACCCGAATGTTTCGTTCCGTCGGGCAACGTTACTTTACGTCTTACGTAAATTTCGTCCTGACACCAGAGCTGTTTGGTCTGATAAGCCATCAAAGCTTCGTCGGGAGAAGAATAAACGTCGGGTTCATAATAATAAGCCGTTACAGCTTCGGACGGATCTCCGCCCTCTTTGACGAGTTTGCACGAAACGATTATGTTTTTAAGTTCTCTTTCCGTTCTCGAATAAATTCCGTCCTTATCGGCTTTCGTTACGACGCATTTATCGCCTTTTACGATATCCGAGGGAATGAATTTGATATTTTTTTCGTCGTAGAAGAAGCCGTCGTCTTTAAGAACGTATTCGGTTTCTCTTTCGTCGTAATACTTGCCCTCTTCCTTTCTCGTAATGGTAAGGTAATAACAACCGAGAACCATATCCTGAGAGGGAGACATAACCGGCTTACCGTCGGAAAGTTTCAGAATGTTGTTGGAAGCAAGCATCAAAAATCTCGCTTCCGCCTGAGCTTCGATGGAAAGCGGAACGTGAACAGCCATCTGGTCGCCGTCGAAGTCAGCGTTGAACGCGCCGCAGACGAGCGGGTGAAGCTTGATCGCTCTGCCCTCGATCAGAACAGGCTCGAATGCCTGAATGGACAAACGGTGAAGAGTGGGAGCGCGGTTCAAAAGAACGGGGTGATCCTTGATAACGTCTTCGAGAATATCCCAAACGCAGGGTTTCATTCTCTCGACCATTCTCTTCGCGCTCTTTATGTTATGGCAAGTGTTGTTTTCCACAAGCTTTTTCATAACGAACGGCTTGAAAAGCTCGATCGCCATTTCCTTGGGAAGACCGCACTGATAAAGTTTGAGTTCGGGACCTACGACTATAACCGAACGACCGGAATAGTCGACACGTTTTCCGAGAAGGTTCTGACGGAAACGACCCTGTTTACCTCTTAAAATAGCCGAAAGGGATTTAAGATCTCTATTGCCTACGCCCGAGACCGCTTTGCCTCTTCTGCCGTTGTCGATAAGCGCGTCTACGGCGTCCTGAAGCATTCTCTTTTCGTTTCTTATGATAATTTCGGGCGCGCCGAATTCCATAAGCTTTTTAAGACGGTTGTTTCTGTTGATGACTCTGCGGTACAAATCGTTAAGATCGCTCGTCGCAAATCTTCCGCCGTCAAGCTGAATCATCGGGCGGAGTTCCGGCGGGATAACGGGAACGACGTCGAGAATCATCCATTCGGGGCGGCTGCCGCTCTTTCTGAACGCTTCGACGATGTCGAGTCTCTTAATAGCCTTCGCGCTCTTCTGACTTTCGGGATTTTCCGAAATAAGTTTTTTAAGCTCGGCGCTTTCTTTTTCGAGGTTGATAGCCATAAGGAGTTCCTTTATGGCTTCCGCGCCCATACCTACTTTGAAGCTCTTTTCGCCGAATTTCTCGCAAGCTTCTCTGTATTCTCTGTCGTTTATGACCTGTTTATATTGAAGATCGGTAGTTCCGGGGTCGAGAACGACGTAGCAGGCGAAATAAATGACCTGTTCGAGCTGTTTGGGCGGAATGTCTACCATAAGACCGATACGGGAAGGCACGCCTTTGAAATACCAGATATGGGAAACGGGAGCGGCAAGCTCGATGTGACCCATTCTCTCTCTTCTGACCTTTGCTCTCGTGACTTCAACGCCGCACTTTTCGCAAATGATGCCTTTGTATCTTATTCTCTTGTACTTTCCGCAATGACATTCCCAATCCTTGGTAGGTCCGAAAATTCTTTCGCAGTACAAGCCGTCTCTTTCGGGTTTCTGAGTTCTGTAATTTATTGTTTCGGGGCGGGTTACCTCGCCGTACGACCATTCTCTGATCTTTTCGGGAGAGGCTACGCCTATTTGTAACGAATTAAAGTTATTGAGTTCAAACATATCTATTTACGACTCCTCCCGTATTATTTATCTTCGCCGTCGTCGTCTTCGTCGGCGTCAAGATCGTCAAGATCCTCGAAATCATCGAACAAGTCGCTCGATTTGAAGCCTTCGTCTTCGTCGAAGGTATCTTCGTCGTAATCGTCGAAGATAGAACCGACTTCGTCCTCTTCTTCCTCGTGAGCGGTTTCCTTTTCGGGTGCGAGATCGACGTAATCGACGTTCTCTTTCTCTCTGATATTGACGTTGACGTCGTCTGCGTCCTCGGTGAGATCTTTAAGGTTGATTTCCTCGTGATTTTCGGTGAGAACCTTCATATCGAGAGCTAAGCTTTGAAGTTCTTTGAGCATAACCTTGAACGATTCGGGTATGCCGGGTTCGGAAATGTCGCTGCCCTTTACGATAGACTCGTAAGTTTTAACTCTTCCGACAACGTCGTCCGACTTGACGGTAAGAATTTCTTGAAGGATATGCGACGCGCCGTAAGCTTCGAGCGCCCACACTTCCATTTCTCCGAATCTCTGTCCGCCGAACTGCGCCTTTCCGCCGAGGGGCTGCTGAGTAACCACGGAGTACGGTCCAACCGAACGCGCGTGAATCTTATCGTCGACAAGGTGGTGAAGCTTTATCATGTACATGTAACCGACGGTTACTCTGTGTTCGAACGGTTCGCCCGTTCTTCCGTCGTAAAGCTGAATTTTACCGTCGACTTCGCCATAAGGATTGACGAAATGATTTTCTTCGAGAAGCTCTTTAATTTCCTTTTCGGTCGCGCCGTCGAATACCGGGGTCGCGATCTTCCAGCCGAGCTGTTTGCATACGAGCGAAAGGTGAACTTCGAGAACCTGACCGATATTCATTCGGGAAGGAACGCCGAGGGGGTTAAGAACTATCTGCAAGGGAGTTCCGTCCGCCAAGAACGGCATATCCGCTTCGGGAAGAATTCTCGAAATAACGCCCTTGTTTCCGTAACGTCCCGCCATCTTATCGCCGACGGAGATCTTTCTCTTCTGCGCGATATATACTCTGATAAGTTCGGTAACGCCCGGAGACAACTCGTCCTTGTTCGCTTTCGTGAATTTTTTAACGTCTACGACTATACCGCCTTCGCCGTGAGGAACGCGGAGAGACGTATCTTTGACTTCTCTTGCCTTTTCGCCGAAAATCGCTCTTAAAAGTCTTTCTTCGGGAGTAAGCTCGGTTTCGCCCTTGGGCGATACTTTACCGACGAGAATGTCGCCGCTCGTAACTTCCGCGCCGATACGGATTACGCCGTTTTCGTCGAGGTCTTTAAGCGCGTCGTCGCCGATATTGGGAATATCTCTCGTGAATTCTTCGTTGCCGAGCTTGGTTTCGCGGCATTCGATTTCGTGTTCCTCGATATGGATGGAGGTGAACACGTCGTTCTGAACGAGCTTTTCGGAAAGAAGGATTGCGTCTTCGTAGTTATAACCTTCCCACGTCATGAAGCCGATGAGAATGTTTCTTCCGAGCGCAAGCTCGCCGTCGCACGTTGCGGGACCGTCCGCGAGGATGGTTCCTTTTTCTACTATATCGCCTACTTTTACGATAGGCTTCTGGTTAAGGCAGGTGCCTTGGTTGGATCTCTGGAATTTTTTAAGTACGTATACTCTGTCGAAACCGGTGGTCGTTCCGTCGTTTTCGTTGACGATTATTTCGCTGCCCGAAACGGATTTTACGACGCCCGCTTTCTCGGCGATTATCATAACGCCGGAGTCGTACGCGATCTTCGCTTCGATACCCGTTCCTACGATAGGAGTTTCGGGTTTAAGAAGGGGAACCGCCTGACGTTGCATGTTCGAACCCATAAGCGCACGGTTCGTATCACAGTTTTCAAGGAAGGGAATAAGCGCGGTAGCGACAGATACGAGCTGCTTGGGCGAAACGTCCATATAATCGATTTCTTCTCTCGGAAGCTCGGTTATCTCGTCTCTTCTTCTGCAAGCGACACGCGCATTGACGAAACGACCTTCTTCGTCGAGCGGTTCGTTAGCCTGAGCGACGATAAACGCGTCTTCTTCGTCCGCGGTGAGGTAATCTACGTGATCGGTAGCCTTGCCAGTCGCTTTATCTATTTTTCTGTAAGCCGACTCGATAAAGCCGTACTCGTTTACTTTCGCGTAAGCCGAAAGCGAAGTGATAAGACCTATGTTCTGACCTTCGGGGGTTTCGATAGGACACATTCTGCCGTAGTGCGTGTAGTGAACGTCTCGGACTTCGAACGTCGCTCTTTCTCTGTTCAATCCGCCGGGGCCTAACGCGGAGAGCTTTCTCTTATGCGTAAGCTCGGCGATGGGGTTGGTCTGATCCATGAACTGAGAGAGCTGGGAAGAACCGAAGAATTCTTTGATCGCGCTCGAAACGGGACGAACGTTGATGAGTCCGTTCGGCGTGATGTCTTTCGGGTCCTGCGTGGACATTCTTTCCTTGATTACCCTTTCGAGACGGTTGATACCTATTCTGAATTGGTTCTGCAAAAGTTCGCCTACCGATCTTACTCTACGATTGCCGAGGTGGTCGATATTGTCGACGGTTCCGATGCCGTAGTTCAAATCGCTGTTTAAGGAAATGGTAGCGATTATATCGTCGGTGGTTATGTGCTTATGGTTTAATTTATCGATGAGCGGCTTAATGTTTTTCTTCTGCTCGCTCGTAAGTTTTTCGGGTACGCCCGCCTCTAAGATATCGAAGAAAGCGCGGCACGCGAATACGAATCTTCTGCGGAGTTCTCTTCTCTTTTCGAGGTTCTTTTTGTCCTCGGGTTTCATTTCTTCGCCCGCGGGAACGACCGTTTCTTCGACGTAGAAAAGAGGATTTATTCTGTCGATATATTTTTCCGCAACGTCCTCTACGGTACTCGTTTTAACCGCTTCCGCAAGTTCTTTCGCGAAGACGTAGTTGGGATAATAAATGTTTTCGATAAGTCCGAACGGTCTCGGGGAAACGCCCGCGACGGCTTCGAAATCGACGACGTTGTTACCGATAATCTTGTGTTTTTCGCCGTTTTCCGTAAGAGCGTAAACAAAGTTGATTCCGCTGTTCTGAATAAGCTTCGCCTGCTCGGGAGTTATCACTTCGCCCTTTTTGACGAGAAGCTCGCCGTCTTCGTTCACGATATCCTCGTAAGCGGTTACGCCGGGAAGTCTTACGCCCATATTAAGGCGTTTGTTGAATTTATATCTGCCGACCTTCGCGCAGTCGTATCTTCTCGGATCGAAGAAGAGATTTTTAAGGTGCTGACGAACGGCTTCTTCGGTGGGAACTTCGCCGGGACGAAGTCTTCTGTAAAGTTCGAAAAGACCTTCGCCCTCGGATTTGGCTACGTCTTTTTCCATCGTAGCATTGATCATCGGGTCGTCTTCGAAAATAGCCTTTATGCTTTCGTCCGTTCCGAAACCGAGCGCGCGGAGAAGAACGGTTGCCGTGAGCTTACGCGTTCTGTCTACTTTAACCCACAACGTGTTGTCGGCGTCCTGCTCGAATTCGATCCACGCGCCTCTGTTGGGGATAACGGTCGTGCCGTAAAGCTTTCTGCCCGTTTTGGAGAATTCGAACCCGTTGTAAACGCCGGGAGAACGAACGAGCTGCGAAACGATAACACGTTCCGCGCCGTTTATGATGAACGAACCGTTCTCGGTCATTTTGGGAAGTTCGCCCATGAATACGTCCTGATCGAGAACTTCGCCCGTGACTTTATTCACGAGTCTGACTTTTACTTTTAAAGGTACCGCATATGTGGCGTCTCTGTCGCGGCACTCCTTTTCGTCGTACTTCGGTTTGTCGGAAAGCGAATGATCGAGAAAGTAAAGCTCGAAACGATCGGAATAATCGGTAATCGGGGAAAAGTCCTCGAATACTTCGCTTATGCCCTCTTCGATAAAGCTCGCGTAAGAATCCCTCTGAACCTCGATAAGATAAGGCATCGGCTGAACTTCTTTTATCTTGGAGAAGGTTCTTCTTTCGACGTTTCCGAATTTAACTAACGGTAAATTGCGTGTCATTAAATTGACTCCTTTTTTTGTTGATTTAATTTCCGTAATAGTGTATAATACGCCTGTGACCGAAATCGACGGGTTACCCCGCCGGATACGCGCGATTTTCGTTTTCGCGGAAAGAATTTTCTTCACCGCTTGACATTTTTCAAATCGCCCGCCGTTCGGTCAAGCAAAGACCGGTCGGATTTTCCGCCACTGAAATTTCCCGTTTTTCGTAGATTTTATCTATAAAAAACAATCCTTGTTCCAGCTTTTGCCGTCGTCCGCGTCCGGGAGCGTTTTCCCGAAAATTGCGTAAAAAGACGCTATTATGGAGATTATAGCATTACATAATTATAATGCGGAACGCCCTTTTTGTCAAGGATTTTAAAGGGCTTTAACGAATTTAATGTAAATTTTGGTAAAAATATCGTGAGGTAAATTATGAGAATAGATAAATTTCTGAAAGTTTCGCGAATTTTAAAGCGCAGAAGCGTCGCAAACGACGCGTGTTCGGGCGGAAGAGTCGAAGTGAACGGCAAATCGGTCAAGCCCGCTTACAATCTTAAAGTCGGCGACGTGGTTTCCATAGCGTTCGGCGAAGGCTCGCTCGTTTTCAGAGTTTTAAACCTTAAAGAAACCGTAAAAAAGGACGAAGCCGCTTCTCTTTACGAAATCGTCAACGAATAATCGGCAGAAAACCGATAATCCCCGCTGTTTATACGGGTTACGATTATAATTATATAATGATATAGCATTTAGGAGAAGATTATGGTAAGCGCGATAATCACCTGCGCAGGCTCGGGAGAACGAGCCGGTTTCGGTTATAACAAACTTTTGAAAGATATCGGCGGAATAACGCCGTTCGAAAAAACTCTGTCGGCGTTTTCGTCAAGCGGCGTAATCGACGAGATAATCGTCGTCTGCTCCAAAGAAGACGAACCTATTTTTAAAGAAAAGTGCCGCTATAAGTCGATTAACGCAGTATTTGTGACAGGATCGGCAACAAGGTGCGGCTCGGTTAAAAACGGACTTAACGCCGTCAAAGGAGACGTCGTTTTAATTCACGACGGGGCAAGACCGTTCGTTTCGGAAAGAATAATCCGCGATTGCGTTCGCGTTGCAAAAAAGTACGGTTCGGCGATAACGGCTGTTCCCGTTACCGATACGATTTGCGATAGCAGCGAAGAAAACGGCGAAACGGTTATCGTTTCGTCTTCGAGAAAGAATAAATACGCCGCGCAGACTCCGCAGGCTTTTAAAACCGAACTTATCAAAAAAGCCTTTTCAATGGTAAAAGAAAACGAAGAATTTACCGACGAATCTGGAATTTTTACTAAATATATAGGAAATTGCCGTATCGTCGAGGGCGAGACCGCGAACAAAAAACTCACCTACCCCGAGGATTTCTCGGTTTTGCAAAGCGGAAATCTGTTCGTCGGCACGGGATTCGACCTTCACTTACTCGTCGAAAACAGAAAGCTTATTTTAGGCGGAATAGAAATTCCGCACGATAAAGGACTTTTAGGTCATAGCGACGCCGACGTTTTAACGCACGCTATTATGGACGCAATGCTATCCTCTGCAAGCCTCGGAGATATCGGCAGACACTTCCCCGACACGGACGATAAATACAAGGGAATTTCAAGTATGATTTTGCTTGAAAAAGTTGTCGAGATTCTCTATAAGTCGGGCTATAAGCTCATTAACGTATCTGCGGTGATACAAGCGCAGAAGCCGAAGCTCGCAAAATACGTCGACGAAATCAGACGTAATCTTGCCAATGCGCTCGGCGTAAACGAGTCCGCCGTGGGCATAACCTGCACCACCCTGGAAGGCATAGGCATTGTCGGAAGAGAGGAAGGAATCGCCGTTCAGGCGTACTGTCTAACTCAAAAATACAAGAGATAACACCGCCCGCAAGAGCCTATGATCAAGGCTGAGCGGTAAAGGATAAATTATGGCAAAAAGCAAAACGACTTCAAGATATGTATGCTCCGAATGCGGAGCGGTTACCCCGGGTTGGCTCGGAAGATGTCCGTCCTGCGGAAAATTCGGAACGATAAACGAGGAAATTCAGGAAACCGTAGTTTCCTCTTCTCTCGATAAAGCAAAGCGACCGACTTATCAGAAACCCGTCAGACTCTCCGAAGTAGAACACGAAAAGCTCACGAGGATAGATTCGGGCATCGAAGAACTCAACACCGTTTTAGGCGGAGGAATAGTTCCCTCATCGCTCGTGCTTATCGGTGGCGACCCGGGAATAGGAAAATCGACGATTATGACGCAGGTCGCGTTGTCGTTATCGAAGAAATACAAGGTTTTATATGCTTCCGCAGAAGAAAGTCAGGCGCAGGTTAAAATGCGCTGCAATCGTCTCGGGATAAATTCGGACAGCCTTATGCTCATGAACGAGACCTGTCTCGACAACATTATCGACGAAGCGGAAGGGTATGATTTTCTTATCGTCGACTCCATTCAAGCCGTCTATTTAAGCGATTTAAGCGGTTCGTCGGGTACGGTCGGGCAAGTCAAGGAATGCGCTTCGAGGCTTATGAGGTTTGCAAAATCGTCCAAAACGACCGTTTTTATCGTAGGTCACGTCACCAAAGAAGGCGCGATCGCGGGTCCTAAGGTTCTCGAACATATTATGGACACCGTTTTATATTTCGAGGGGCAGCCGCAGGACAACTATAAACTGCTCCGCGCCGTAAAAAACAGGTTTGGTTCGGCGCAGGAAGTGGGCGTTTTCGAAATGCGCGAAAACGGAATTTTCGGCGTTAAGGATTACAACGGGATTTTCGTTTCGGAAGAACGCGGAAAGGACGCAGGCAGTATCGTAACCCCGTCGGTTTCGGGCAACCGTTGTATGCCCGTTGAAATTCAGACTTTACTGTCGAAAACCATTTTCGGAATGCCGAGACGTATGCCGCTCGGACTCGATTACAACAGAACGATGCTTATTTTAGCCGTTTTAGAAAAGCGCGCGTATATGCCCTTTTACACTTTCGACGTTTACGTCACGGTTATGGGCGGCATTAAGCTCACCGAGCCTTCGAGCGACCTCGCGGTTGCTCTCGCCTTAGCGAGTTCTTATAAAAACGTACCCGTCGCCGGCGACGTTTGCGCTTTCGGCGAAATCGGCTTGACGGGTGAAATACGCCCCGTCACGCAAGCCGAAAAACGCGTCGACAATGCGGTGAAGCTCGGGTATAAAAAAGTACTTTTACCCGCAAGAAACGCGGAAAACTTGAAAAAATATTCGGATAAGATAGAAATCGTGCCGATAAAGCACATTTATCAGGCGATAAAATATCTCTTCCCCGAAAAGTAATATTTTTAAAAAAGTTCTTGCTTCCCCACTCGGGGAAGGTGGCAAATCGAGCGGCTTTCCGCGAAGATTTGACGGAAGAGGACACGCGCAAAAGAAAGAATTGAAAGAAAGCCTTCTCCCTTTGGAGAAGGCTATTTTATTTGTTTGCCTGAAAAAAAACTTTGCTTTCCCAACCGGGAAGTCTGACACCATTTCACATTACTACTTTAAATGCCGCGGGCGGAGGAAAATTTCCTCCGCCCGCGGCATTTTGCCAACCCACAACAATTATATACCCACAACAATTACATAATAAGACAACACAATTATATAATGAGACAATACAATTATATAATGAGACAATACAATATGAGGTAGATTTTACCTTATTTATCGGTTTATTTACTATTTAATTTTAAAATCGCCTTAAATTTTTTTAAAGCGAGTCAACATTCTTTTTCGTAGTCCTCCGTGCATAAAATATCCGCAGGATCCACGTCTAATAAAACACATAAATTCGCAAGCGTATCGAGAGCGGGAAGTTTGTCGCCCTTTACATAGTGGGATACCGTCTGTTGAGATATCCCGAGCTGTCTGCCTATCTCCGTCTGCGTTTTTCCGCTTTGTTTTATCGCTTCTGCAATCTTTTTTTGTATCTGCGCTATCGTTATCATATGTAGATTTTACAACCCATAGGCGTAAAATGCTTGACATACGCCCTTTGGGCGTGATATAGTAGTGTTACGAATATTTGAAAGAACGTTTTTTTTCATAAAAAAACGGTGAGCGACATAAAATCGGCACGTCTGCCGAAAATAAAAAAGAATTCCGTCGCTTGCCGAAAATCGTAATCATCAGAACAATCCGCAAACTTATGTATTTACAGAGGGATTAGACGTCCGAAAGGACGGGAAAAGCCACAAAAGGCTTTTAAAAAGGAGTTTTGCGGATATTTTACCCACGCGAAGATTTTAAGCCTGCTCCGAAACAGAAAAATAACATAAGGCTTTATCTTCCGAACGCGACGGGATTCGGTTTTCCGCATATTGCTTTGTTTTTAAGCGGAAGATTGTTACCAAGCGAAGATGTTTCGGTTTTCGGCAATATCAAAACGGCATATGCAAAACTCTTTTTTAAGGTGCGCATATGCCGTTTTTATTTTAAATTTATTGCGATAATCGACTTATAGCCGCATTTTTGCAGTTTAATCGAAACTAATCAGCCAATGTATTTTATAAGCATTTCGCTTATCTCCGCGGACGAAGAAAGCCCTACGGTTTTCTCTTTTATCTCCCCGCCTACGAAAACCATAAGCGTGGGAATACTCGATATGCCGTACTTTATAGCCGTCTTTTCGCTTTCGTCTACGTTGACTTTTACGACCTTCACTTTACCCGCAAGCTTCGGGAAAACTTCGTGCAGAACTTCGCCCTGCATTTTGCACGGCATACACCAGCTCGCCCAGAAATCTACGAGAACGGGCTTGTCAGCCTTTAAAACTTCGGTTTCGAATTCGTCGTCTAAAACGTTTATTATCTTTTCTTCCATTGTGATCTCCTTATTTTTTGTTCGGCTTCGGGCTGAAAAATTTTTCGTTTATGCCACGCCCGAAATGCAATTACCCCGAACTTATTATGTGCGTTATCTTCCGACATATGTCGGAATTTCGTCGATTTTGATTTCTTTCTGCGTTCCGTCCGCCATATTTTTGATTTGACAAACGCCCGAATTAAGCTCGTTTTCGCCGAGAGTTATGACGTTTTCGGCGTGGATTTTATCGGCGTATTTAAACTGCGCCTTAACGCCTCTGCCCGCGTGATCGACCTCCGCCTTAACGCCCTTGTCTCTTAAAACGGATACGATTTCAAACGCTTTTTTATAGGCTTCGTCGCCCATAGTGGCGATATACAGCTTAGCGTTATCGTGCGTGGGGATAACGACGTTTTCGGCTTCCATAAGCATTAAAAGTCTTTCGATACCCATACCGAAACCTACGCCGCAGGTGGGCGTTCCGCCGAGCTGGGAGATAAGATTGTCGTATCTTCCGCCGCCGCAGACGGTGCCTTGCGAGCCGAGAGCTGTTGTTACGAACTCGAAAACGGTCTTCGTGTAGTAATCCAGACCTCTCACGATAAACGGATTTATCTCGTAAGCAACGCCGCAATCGGTTAAAAGTTCCTGCAATTTTTTGAAGTGCGCGGAGCAATCGTCGCAAAGATAATCGACGATCTTCGGCGCGTCCTTACAAAGAACCTTGCAGCCCTCCTCTTTGCAGTCGAGAATACGAAGAGGATTTTTATAATATCTTTCGCGGCAGGTGGGGCAAAGCTTGTCGAGCTTGTCGGCAAAATAACATTTCAAAGCTTCGTTATACTTCTTTCTGCACTCGGGGCAGCCCATGCTGTTGATATAAAGCTTAACCGAAAGTCCGCATTTTTTCAAAACGGTGTAAGCAAGCTTGATGACTTCCGCGTCGGTATCCGCGCCCGCGCCGCCGTAAACTTCCACGCCGAATTGGTGGTGTTCTCTGAGCCTTCCTTTCTGCGGGTTCTCGTAACGGAACACGGGCGTGATATAATACATTTTAAGGGGCATGGCGTTGTTAAAAAGTCCGTTTTCGATAAAGCTTCTCGCAACGCCCGCCGTTCCCTCGGGCTTTAAGGTGATGCTTCTCTCGCCCTTGTCGAGGAAAGTATACATTTCCTTATTTACTATATCTGTCGTGTCGCCCACGCTTCTTAAAAACAACTCGGTATGTTCGAAAGTGGGGGTACGAATTTCGTTTA
Source organism: uncultured Clostridia bacterium (assembly GCA_934247225.1). Classification (GTDB taxonomy): domain Bacteria; phylum Bacillota; class Clostridia; order Christensenellales; family Borkfalkiaceae; genus UBA10281. Next base: position 40,415 of record CAKQJE010000010.1, on the reverse strand, counting down.
AGCAGTATAAATCGGCGGTTTCTCTCGCAATTCTTTCGACGTAGTGCCACTTATAACTTTCGAAAGGCAGAACGTCCTTTGTTCCCTTGGGTATGTTTATCATTTCTTTATCCTCTTTAAATCTTTATAAAATATACTTTTTAACGCTCTGAGCCGCTATTTCCTTAGATAAATGCTCTTCGACGTACTTTTCGTCCACAACAACCTTGGTAAGCGGAATATCCCCACCCGCGTTATAGGAAATATCCTCTAAGAGATTTTCCATAACGGTGTGCAGTCTTCTCGCGCCGATATCTTCGCTCGTGGCGTTGATTTCCGCCGAAATTTCGGCGATTTCGGAAATGGCTTCGGGCGTGAAAACAAGCTCGATGTTATCCACGGCGAGAAGATGGGCGTACTGCGAAGTTATCGCGTTCTGCGGAATGGTGAGAATGTTCACGAAATCGTCCTTGGTGAGCGAATCGAGTTCGACCTTTATCGGGAATCTGCCCTGCAATTCGGGAATAAGATCCTCGACAGCCGAAACGTGGAACGCGCCCGCCGCGATGAACAGAATATAATCGGTTTTGACGATTCCGTACTTGGTGTTGACCGCCGATCCTTCGACGATAGGCAGAATATCTCTCTGCACGCCCTCTCTCGAAACGTCCTGACCGTTCGATTTTGCCCCGCTCGCGATTTTATCTATTTCGTCGATGAAGATAATTCCCTCTTCTTCGGCTCTTCTCACGGCTTCCGATTTCACAGCGTCGTTATCGATAAGCTTTTCGCTTTCCTCCGCAACGATCAAAGCCATCGCTTCTTTAACGGTGATCTTTCTGCGTTTGCGTTTTTTGGGCATCATATCGCCGAAAATCGAACCGATCGAAATTTCCGCGCCCATACCGTTCATAAGTTCAAGCGGCTTATTCTCCTCGGCAACGTCTATCTCGATAGGAAATTTATCGTACTCGCCGCCGCGGAGCTTGTTTAAAATTTCGGTTTCCCATTCTTCCTTAGGCTTGTCTCCGCGCTCGGTTTTTAAAGCCTCGGTTAAAACCCCGAGTACTTTTTTCTCGGCAACGGCAGTCGCTTTTTTGGACACGACCGCAACCTGCTCTTCTTTTACCATACGGTAGCTCGCCTCTACGAGATCCCTTATCATCGACTCCACGTCTCTGCCGACATAGCCCACTTCGGTATACTTCGTGGCTTCGACTTTTATAAACGGTGCTTTGACAAGCTTTGCAAGTCTCCTTGCGATTTCGGTTTTACCTACGCCCGTAGGTCCTTTCATGATTATATTTTTCGGCGTAATCTCCTCGCGAAGTTCGTCCGAAAGCTGACTTCTTCTGTATCTGTTGCGAAGAGCGACTGCAACCGCGCGCTTCGCCCTGTCCTGCCCGATAATGTATTTATCGAGTTCTTTAACTATCTCTCTGGGGCTTAAATCCATTTAAAAAACCTCCCTGACTTAAATATGCCGATACGCCGCGCCGTCAAACGACTTCGCAACGAATGTTGTCGTTGGTGAAAATACATATTTTGCTTGCGATTTTGAGCGCTTTCGTAGCGATTTCTTCCGCGCTCAGATTTGTTTCCTCGACCAAAGCTCTCGCCGCCGCCAAAGCGTAATTTCCGCCGCTTCCGATAGCGCACACGTCGCCGTCGGGTTCCATAACGTCGCCCATACCGGAGATTATAAGCAGATTGTTTTTATCCGCGCAGATCATCATCGCTTCGAGCTTTCTGCCCGCCTGATCTCTGCGCCACTGCTCGGCGAGTTCCACCGCGCTGCGCTCTAAATTGCCCGCGTATTTATTGAGCATCGCCTCGAACCTCTCGCAAAGCGAGAACGCGTCCGCAACGCCGCCCGCAAAACCTATAACGACGTTGCCGTTATATATTCTTCTTACTTTTCTCGCGCTGTTTTTGAAAACGACCGACTCGCCCATCGTGACCTGACCGTCGCCCGCGATAGCCGTTTTGCCGTCCTTTCTCACGGCGCAAATGGTTGTTCCTTTAAATTCTATACTCATAACTGTTCCTTGATAATTTTTATTTCTTTTATCGCTCTTTCGCTTAAAATCCTCTTTTTATCGGCTTTTTTAACCTTTCCGAAAGACAAAGGAAGGGGCGAAAGTATACCGTAATTTGCGTTCATCGGCTGAAAATCTTCGTTTTTGGACGCGATATATTCCGACAACGCGCCCGTCACCGTGTCCGAGTTAAGTTTAAGCGGTTCTTTGCCCGAAAGTTTTCTGTCGATATTTATAGCCGCCATAAGCCCGCTTACCGTACTTTCGACGTAGCCCTCGACGCCCGTGATCTGTCCCGCGAAATAAACGCTCGGATGATCTTTCATCGAAAAATCGGAGTTCAAATTTTTCGGGGAGTTTATATAGGTGTTTTTGTGCATTACGCCGTAGCGCAGAAACTCCGCGTTTTTAAGCGCGGGAAAAATCGAGAACACTCTTTTCTGCTCGGGAAACAACAGATTTGTCTGAAACCCGACCATATTGTATCTTCTGCCCTCTTCGTCCTCTTTTCTCAGTTGCAGGCAGGCGTATGCGCGTTTTCCCGTCCTCGGGTCGGTAAGCCCCACGGGCTTTAACGGTCCGAACCTCAGCGTGTCTTCGCCGCGAGCCGCCATTACTTCCACGGGCATACACCCCTCGAAAACTTTAACGTCCTCGAAATCGTGAAGTTCGGCGCGTTTCGCGGAAATAAGTTCTTTATAAAATTCGAGATATCCGTCCTTGTCTATCGGGCAGTTGACGTAATCGCCCTCGCCCGCTTCGCCGTATCTGTCGGACACGAAAGCTTCGCTCATATCGATCGACTCGCCCGAAATTATGGGCGCGGCGGCGTCGTAAAAATAAAACCCGTCGCCCGTGATCGATTTTATAAAATCGCAAAGCTTGCCCGTCGTCAGCGGCCCTGTCGCAACGATAACGTTGTCGTTTAAATCGAAACTCTCCGCCTCTTCGCATATAAAGCGGATATTCGGCATCGATTTAAGTTTTTCGGTGATACTCTTCGCAAACTCGTCTCTGTCGACGGCGAGCGCCGCACCCGCGGGAACTCTCGTTTTGTCCGCGCATTCTATGACCATCGAGCCTAAAATACGCATTTCTTCTTTTAAAAGTCCGCAGGCGTTGGCGTAAACGTCGTTGCTTTTGAGCGAATTGGAACAGACGAGTTCGCCGAACAGCGGGCTTTTATGCGCGGGCGTGAACGAGTTCGGCTTTATGTCGTAAAGCTCGATTTCATAGCCTTTTTTCGCAAGGTAATACGCCGCTTCGCTGCCCGCAAGTCCGCCGCCGATTATTTTTATCTTTTCTTTCATTGATTTTTAGTTCTTTTCTTCGCTTTTTTTGGCTTTTTTCGGCTTATCCGTGTAATCGCATTCCTTGTTCGAGCATTTGCGCGTTTTTCCGTCCTTTGCAAGCACGATATAGCTTCCGCACTTTGGGCAATGTTCGCCCGTGGGCAGATCCCAGCTCATAAAGTTGCAATCGGGATATCCCGAGCAGCCGTAGAACACTTTTCCGCTCTTGGACGTCATCTTCTGAGTCGGGCAGCCGCACTGCGGGCATACGCCGATTTTTTCCGCTAAGCTCTTCGTAGCCTTGCAAGCCGTGCATTGCAGGTATTTTCCGAATCTGCCTTTTTTGACGACCATTTCGCCGCCGCACTTCTCGCATTTCTCGGTCGTCGACTCTTCGTCGAGAGGTTTGACGTTAGTGCATTCGGGATAGTTCGGGCAAGCGAGGAATTTTCCGTATTTACCCGTTTTATAGACCATCATCGCGCCGCATTTGTCGCATTTTACGTCGGAAACTTCTTCCTTTTCCGATTTTATGTTGGAGCATTTCGGGTAATTCGAGCATGCGAGGAATTTGCCGTATCTGCCGTTCTTTCTTATCATCGGCGCGCCGCATTTCTCACACAAAATATCGGTAACTTCGTCGCCGTCGGTAGCCGCGAACGCGAGCTTTTCGGCAAACGGAGGATAGAAATCGGCTATTATTTTATGCCAATCCTGTCCGCCCTGCTCGATATCGTCGAGCTTGTCTTCCATATCCGCCGTGAACGAAACGTCCATAACGTCGGGGAAATATTTGACGAGCATATCGGTTATTCTGAAAGCGATTTCGGTAGGCACGATATACTTGTTTTCTTTTGTGGTGTATTTACGCTTGGAAAGCACGGAGATTATCGTCGCGTAAGTGGACGGTCTGCCGATGCCCTTTTCTTCCATAATTCTGACTAAGCTCGCGTCGGTAAATCTCACGGGCGGCTTGGTGAATTTCTGTTCTTTTTCCAGCTTTTCCGAAGTGACTTCGTTCCCTTCCTTAACGGGCGGAATGACTTTGACGATTTCGCCGTCGTCGGTCGCGTCGGTCGCCTTATAATCGTCGTAAACGGCGGTATAGCCTTTGAAAACGACCGTTCTGCCGTTGGTTTTAAAGGTGTAGTTTCCGCAAACGGAGTCTATCGTGACGTAATTGTACTTCGCCTCGCTCATCTGCGAAGCGATAAATCTCTCGTAAATAAGCTTGTATAAATTGTAGTGGTTTCTGTCGAGAAGGGGTTTTACTTTCTCGGGCGTGAGACGAACGTCTATCGGGCGGATCGCCTCGTGCGCGTCCTGCGCGTTCTTCTTGGATTTATAGAAATTCGGTTTTTCGGGAACGTATTCTTCGCCGTATTTCTCTTTTATATATTCCCTCGCGCTCATCTGCGACTCGGCGGAAATTCTCACGGAGTCCGTTCTGATATACGTTACGAGCGCGAGATGTCCTTCGGGCGTTTCGATACCTTCGTAAAGGTGCTGAGCAACCTGCATGCACATAGGCGACGACATATTGAGCTTTGCCGAAGCGTCCTGCTGCATGGTGGAAGTCGTAAACGGCGGGAGCGCGTGGCTCTTTGTGTCCGTCTTTTTGATCTGTTTTATTTTAAAAGCGTTGTTCGCGGATTTAACCGCGTTTTCCACGGCGTCGGCTTCGTCCTTGCACGAGGGTTTGAACTTCTTTCCGTCCTTTTCGGCAAGATACGCCGTGAAAGGCTTATGCTGTCCGTCCGACAAAAGCGCGGTTACGTTCCAATATTCGGTAGGAACGAACGCTTTTATTTCGCGTTCTTTGTCAACGATTATTCTGAGCGCGACAGACTGCACGCGCCCCGCGGAAAGTCCGTTCTGTATTCTTTTGCAAAGAAGGGGGCTGAGCTTATAACCGACGAGTCTGTCGAGAACTCTTCTCGCCTGCTGAGAATCGACGAGATTGTAATTTATCTCTCTCGGATTTTTCAAAGCTTCTTTAACCGCTCTTTCGCTTATTTCGTTGAACTCTATTCTCTGCGCGATATTTTTCAAGCCGAGAACTTCCTGCAAATGCCAGCTTATCGCTTCTCCCTCTCTGTCCGGGTCGGTTGCGAGATAAACTTTATCGGCTTTTTCGACCTTTTCTTTAAGTCTTTTGATAATCGGCTTTTTATCCGCGGATATAACGTAATTGGGTTCGTAGTTTTTGGCTATGTTCACGCCCAATCTCTTTTCGGGCAAATCCCTGACGTGTCCGCCGCTTGCGTCCACCTTATATTTCCCGCCTAAATACTTTTCGATGGTTTTTGCCTTTGACGGCGATTCTACGATTATAAGTTGCATATTTCCTCCAAAATTGTTTGGTATTTTTTCGTTTATTGTTTATACTTACGTTTTGTTTACGCTTTTATTCTTTGCGTCAAGTCGCGTAATAACGCCCGTCCGATCCTTTTGCTATAAGCCTCTTCATTTCGAGAGAAACGGTTATCATTATAAGCTCGCTTATTCCCGTTTTAAACCTCGCCGAAAGTTCGTCCATTGACGAAACTCCCTCTTTAATCGACTTATAGACGGCTTTTTCGCTTTCGTTTAAAATTATTTCCCGTTCCTTTTTCAACGGCATCCCCAAAAGAAAGGCAAGCTCTTCGGCGTTTTCGATCATTGCCGCGCCGCTTTTTATAAGGCTCTTGCAAAGCTCGCCCGAAGTAACTCCGAGTCCGTAAGGAAGACACGCGATTTCTCTTCCGTAATCGCTCGCGTACCCCGCGGTGTATCTCGCTCCGCTTTTCATATTCCCGCTCACGATTAAAGTCACCGGCGAAAGCGCGGCGATTATTCTGTTTCTCACGGGATAAGAGAAATTCCTCGGAACGTATCCGTGCGGATACTCGCTTATCACAAGTCCGTTTTCGTAAATTTTCACGGCTAACGGTTGTTTTCCGGAAGGCGAAACGGGACAAACTCCGCTTGCCGTAACGGAAATGACGTTGCCCGAGGAAAGCGCGCCTTTCAATGCGGCTTCGTCCGCACCGTCCGCGATACCGCTTACGACGACGGCTCCGTTCGAGCTTATTTCGCGCGAGATATCTTCCGCCGCCCTTGCGTATTGTTGCAAAGTTTTTCTCGAACCGACGATCGAAACTTTGTACTTCGCTTTTAAAAGTTCTTTGTTGCCTTTAACATAAAGCGCGAGCGGCGGCGCGGGAGTTTCTCTTAACGATTCGGGATAATAACCGCCCGTTTCCCCGACCGAGAAAAGCGTTATCACGTCGTCCGCACCCGAAAGCGCGGAAGCAATCCGCTTTTCGACGTAAGCTTTGTCTTTGAGCATTTCCGCAATCGATTTTCCGAGTACGGAAAGGTTGTTGTCGGCGAAAAATTTCGAAAGCCCTTTCTCGTCGCCGAAAAAGTCGCCTTTGAAATTTTCGATTATGAACTTTTTGTATTTATATTCTATTCCTTCCGCGGAATCGAGAAAGACTATCGCCTTTTCGAGCGGCGTAAGTTCCCTCATAATTCCTCGCCCCTGTAACCGACCGCTTCCATAAGATGCTTCGGTTCGATATTCTCCGAAAGCTCCATATCCGCAATCGTTCTCGCAACTTTTATTATTCTGCTTCTCGCCCTCGCCGAAAGTTTCAGGCTTTCAAAAGCGTATCTTAACACCTGCTCGCATTCGGGCGACAGTTTGCAATATTTTTTGAGATGTCTTTCGCTCATCTCGGCGTTGGACGAAATTCCGTCGTCCTTGAAACGTTCTCTCTGAACGGCGCGCGTTCTGTTCACGCGTTTTCTCACTTCCGCCGAACTTTCCACGTTTTCGTCGGCTACAAGCTCCTCGTACTTAACGCTGTCCACGTTTATGCGGATATCCATTCTGTCGAGAAGAGGTCCCGAGATTTTCTCTCTGTATTTTTTTATCTGATAGGGCGAACAGGTGCATTCCTTTATTTTCGAACCGTAATATCCGCAAGGACAGGGGTTCATACTCCCCACCAGCATAAAGCTTGCGGGGTACTCGAAATTGCCTTTCACCCTCGTTACCGTTATGACCCTGTCCTCTAAGGGTTGCCGTAAACTTTCGAGAACGGAGCGCGGGTACTCAGGCATTTCGTCGAGAAAAAGCACGCCGTTATGCGCGAGACTTACAATCCCCGGTTTAGCCGACTGTCCGCCGCCTATTATCGACACGCTCGAAGCGGTGTGATGGGGCGACATAAACGGTCTTTTGTAAACTATACCCTCGGTGCCTTTCATCTTGCCCGCGACGCTGTGAATCTGCGTGGTTTCGAGAGCTTCTTTAAAGCTTAAATCGGGCATTATGGACGGTATACATTTGGCGAGCATGGTTTTGCCCGCGCCGGGAGGTCCTTCCAGAATTATGTTGTGATTGCCGCTCACGGCGACTTCCAACGCCCGTCTTGCCACAAGCTGACCTTTTACGAATTTCAGGTCGTTGTCGTACTCCGCGGTTTTGTAAATCTCCGAATAATCGCGTTTTTTAACCGTTTCGAGAAGAGTTTTTCCTTCCAGATGATCGCACACCGATTTTAAATCGGGCGCGGCGTAAACGGTTATTCCGTCTATAAAACTACCCTCTTCGGAATTTTCCTCGGGGATAATTATCTCTTTAACGCCTTGCTCGCGGGCGGAAATGAGTACGGGAAGAATTCCGTCCACGCCTCTTATTTTTCCGTCGAGAGACAATTCGCCTATCATAGCCGTGTCCTGCTTTGTCGTTACAAGCTGTAAGTTTGCGATAATAATACCCACGGCGATAGGCAGATCGAGACCCGCGCCTTCCTTTTTAAGCTCGGCGGGCGCGAGGTTTACCGTTATTTTATGAATAGGGAATTTCTTCCCGCTGTTTTTTATCGCGGAACGAACCCTTTCCTTGGACTCCTTGACCGCGGCGTCGGGAAGCCCGACTATTTCGAACCCCGGCATGCCGAGATTTGTATCTACTTCAACGTCCACAGCCCGTCCGTGAAGACCCGTGAGAACGTAACCTTTTGTTTTTGCTAACATAGCCCCCTCCGAGGATTTTCGGTTTTTTCTTGTACTGCACCCGCAGTCGGCAATTGCGGTCTCACTCAGATTTGCCAGCCGTATAATATGCTTTTTGCCGTTTCGGAAACGTTTATCCCCGTATATCCGACGTAATTTACCAAAAACGCCGCCATGGAAACGCCGATCAGAACAATCGCGATAACGTTCGCCTTTTTGCCGAATAAATCGCCCGCAAGGCAAACAGCCAAAGAAACGACGAGCGCGTAAAACGCCGAGCAAAGCGCGAAATCGGAAACGAATTCCGCCGCGCCGAACACACCCGCGATAAACGCAGATATAAACGCCGTTAAAATGAGTTTTATCTTATTCGCGGAACTATCGACCGCGTCCGAAACCTTTTGATTTTTGCCCTTTACGATAAGAATTACAATTATAAACAGCAAAGAAATAATACTCAGACACGCGGCAATATAGTTCGCAAACGCGTAGTAGCCGCCGCCTAAGTTTTCCGATCCCATACCGATAAGAAGCTTGACAGGGACGATTTTGCTTCCGAAGCCGAAAGCCGAACCGATGAACGAGAACGCAGAACCGATAAAGCCAAAGCCGTATATACCTTTAAGAGCTTTCCCTACGAACGCGTAAGAAATCAGAACGACCGCCAGAGGAATGACGACAAGCGAACACAGCGAAGCGAGGCGATAGAACGTTTTTTTCTTGCCGTAAGCAAGATAAACGGTTTCTTTATCCAAGCCTTTCGCGGCTTTCTCTTCCTTTTTATATCTCTTCGCCGCTCTTACGTAAGCGTAAATAACGATCGCGGTAAGACCCGCCGAAAGGGTTAAAAGAGAAGCGTTCGCAGCCGCGCTTAAACCGAAAAACAATCCCGCGAGTGAAATATCGAGCGCGGCGTTTTTTGTATCTTCTATATAATAGTCAGCCGCGAAGAATTTTATCGCGAAGTAAAACGAATATATCGCAAAACAAGCCGAAACCGAACCGTAGGCGAGCAAGGAAACGGAAAACACGCTTCCGAACGCAAGGCAAACGGCAACGGAAATTACCGAAATAAAGTCGTTCCCGAAAAGTAAATCGGCTAAGAGATACACCGCGACGAGTATCGCGAATCCCGCAAGGAGAGACGGCAATCTCAACGCGAAAGTGTTAAGCCCGAACACCGCGACGGACAAAGCGTTAAGCTCGGCGTTTAACGCGCCCTCGCCCAAAGTTTTTCCGCCGTTACGCATAACCGTTTTGACCGCGGCTATTTCTTCGAGTTCTCCGTCCGTGAAAATATGCGATTTCGAAACCGACGCGGTAAACGATGCCGACTCGTCGCAAACGTTGGCGTGTCCGGATTCTCCGTCAAGTTCGGAACCCGAAACAAACTCGGCGCCGAGGACTTTTCCGTCCTTATCGACGAACGCGACTTCGTGCAAATCGATTTCGTCCGCGCAATGAATTTTTACTCTGTTATAGTCGAATTCGGTTTCGCCGCCGTCGTAAATAAGAGTCCAGCGATAGCCGCCGCTTCCGTTCGTGACGTAAACCCTTTCGCTCTGTTTATCCCCCACGCGCCTGGAATAGGAAGAATTGCTTGTCGTGCGGCGTTTGAAATCGAACACGACGTTTATATATTCCTTTCCTTCCGAATCTTTGCGGGACGTGCGTATTTCGCCGATATATGCGTAAACCTTGTTCGTTCCCCTGTCGATATCGAGGGTTACGCTGCTCGTGTTGGACGCGGCAACCGCGCTCCCGTCCGACATCTCCACCCTGACGGTCGAAAAATAAGTCTCGGGGGCTTTCACGCTCGTTGCGGCAAAACCGCAGGTAAGCGCGTAAAACACGGCGACGATAACAAGCGTTATAAACATTGCGGCTTTATTTGTTTTCATAAATTCATCCTTTGATTTTTATCGGACAAACCCGCCCGAGCCGTTCGGCTACAAATAATATACAACTTATTTGCCCGTTTGTAAATCGATTTTTTAAAGTTTTTCCGACTTTTCATAATATATATATAATGAAAAGCGGTTTTTGTCGAATTTTTATCCGACGAAAACGGCGGCGATCGACAAGAAACAGACAAAAAAGAGCAAAAAAAAAGTCCGGACATCCGAACTTTCTTTTTTGGATTTGATTTTTCAAAGCGTTTCTTATATGTAAATAAGTTATCGCTTTTCAGCTTAGCGAAATTACAGAATTTCCTGAACTTTCGCAGCCTTACCGGTGAGATCTCTGAGGTAGTAAAGCTTAGCTCTTCTTACCTTACCTCTCTTAACAACCGTGATGCCGGCAACCTTGGGCGAATGAACGGGGAACGTTCTTTCTACGCCGATACCGTAAGAAATTCTTCTGACGGTGAAGGTTTCTCTGATACCGCCGTTTTTCTTAGCGATAACGACACCTTCGAATGCCTGAATTCTCTCTTTTGCGCCTTCGATGACCTTTACGGATACTCTTACCGTGTCGCCGACAGCGAAAACAGGAACTTCGCCTTTAAGGTTTTCCTTTTCGATCTGCTCAATAATCGTCATTGACTTATACCTCCATTTATTTGCGCGACGTTCATAGCCGTTTTGGTTTTCAACCGTTATAGCCAGCGGACCGTCCGAAGTCTTTGCCATTTTATCACATTATAAAATCTTTTGCAAGCGTTTTAACGCGCTTTTGCCGATTTTCTTGTCCTATTCCGAAATTTTTATGCGTTTACCCCGCAAAGCCGGCGGAATAAAATTAAATTACGCCTTTTCGCGGACGATTTAAAATTAAATTACGCCTTTTTTGAGAATGATGTTCGCGTAAACCGCGGCTTCGCCCGTCGCGATGACGGCGTAAGCGTTCTTTGCGCGTTCATAGAACTCGAAACGGTCGATATTGCCGACTCTCACGTTTTTGTCGTGCTTTTCGGCAATCGCCTTATATTCCTCCCAGATAACGGGATCGATTTTGCCCACGTCTCTGTCCATAAGCTGCATAAGAATGAAATTCGGGTCGGAATAAGTGTCGAGAGGAATGAGCGCGAGGCACGCGTCGAGCATTGCCGTTCCGCTTATTCCGTCCGCTCTTATAACTCTTTTCCCGAAGTTTTCGCTCGGGAAATTACCGTCCGCGATGACGATTTCGTCGCCGTGACCCATTTCGCAAAGCACTTTGACAAGTTCGGGACTTACTATTTTAGAAACTCCTTTTAACATACTTTTTCTCCTTTTCAGATTATTTTTACGGATTTTCCGCTTAATTTCTCTATTTTATTTTTCGGGATCGCTTCGGCGGAGCGGCGAGCATCGAATAGAAATTGCATTCGAGCTTTCCGTTGTAAATTTTGCGTTTTTTGTCGGCTTTTCTGCCGAACAACCGCTCGAAATCGTCCACCGAAGTCAACGTATAGCAACACCATTCGTCAAGCGTTTTAACCATTTTTCCGTAATCGCGGTAAAGCTTTTCTATCTCCCGTCTTTCCGACAACCTTTCGCCGTAAGGCGGATTGGAAATTATTACCCCGTGGGAAAATCTCGACGAAAAATCGCGCATATCGGCTTTCTGAAAATGTATTTTATCCTTAACGCCCGCAATCTCCGCGTGTTTTCTCGCAAGTTTAAGCTGGTTTTCGTCTATATCGAACCCGCTTATGCGAACTTCTCTTTCCGTATCGATTTCCGAAATCGCTTTTTCTTTGATTTTTTCGAACAAATCGCGATTTACGCCTTTCCACGAAAGGTAATCGAAATCCCTGTTTATGCCGCTCGGAATTTTAAGCGCGGATAAAGCGGCTTCCACGGGTATCGTTCCCGTGCCGCAGAAAACGTCCGCCAAATGTCTCGACGGATTCCACACCGTAAGCTTTATAAGCGCGGCGGCAAGCGTTTCTTTCAAGGGTGCTTCGCCGACAAGACCTCTGTAACCTCTTCTGTGAAGTCCTTCGCCCGAAGTATCGAGCGTAAGGGTTACATAATCCTTTCTTATCGAGGCTTCGATTTTGTATCTTGCCCCGCTTTCGGGCAGGTTAATCGACTTATAGGCGGACTTTAACCTTTCGCACACAGCTTTTTTCGTTATCGATTGTATGGCGGAATAAGCGAATAATTTGCTCATTACGCTCTTTGCCGAAACAATTATTTTACCGTCTTTATCGACGTACTTTTCCCAATCTACGGCTTTCACGCCGTCGAAAAGCTCGTCGAAATTTTCGGCTTTGAACTCGCCGACGACTATTTCAACGCGGTTCGCGGTTCTTAAAAGAAGATTGCATTTCGCAATCGTATCGAAGTCGCCCTCGAAACAAATTCTTCCGTCCTGCGCTTTAAGCTCGGTTTCGCCCGTAATTTCGGTTATTTCTCTTTTTGTCACCGCTTCTATGCCCGAAGCGGTCGTTACGCATATCTTCATTGTTTTAAAAAGCGATTGTTTTAAAAAGCGTTAAATATAACGTTCACGCCGTCGGGAGTGACTTCCGCGACCGCGAAAGAAAAATTCGCGCCGTCCGTTCCGCTCTCCCTGAAATAATACTCGGCTATCCTTCTGTATTTTTCCTGTTTTTTATATCCCACAGCCTCGCAAGGCTCGCCGAAAAGCTTGTTGCTCCTCGTTTTGACTTCCGCAAAAAGAGTCTCTCCGCCCTTTTCGAAAATGAGGTCGGCCTCCCCGAAAGGCGTACGAAAATTGCGTTTAACGAGCTTATAGCCCGACTTTTTGATTTCTTCTTCCGCTAATTTTTCTCCCCGTCTGCCGAGAAGTTTTTTATGAAAGTCTTTCTGTGTATCGGGCATGCCCCTTTCTCCTTCAAAGCGTCGATATGAACTTTTGTGCCGTAACCTTTGTTGTTTTTAAACCCGTAATCGGGATAAATCTCGTCGTATTCGTCCATAAGTTTATCCCTGTAAACCTTGGCGATTATCGAAGCCGCGCCAATATTGTAACTTTGTGCGTCGCCTTTTATTATCGCCTGAGTTTTGCAAGGCACGTCGAGCTTAACGGCGTCCGCGAGCAGAAGATCGGGCTTGACTTCGAGACCTTCCACGCACTCTTTCATACACTTTATCGTCGCTTGCAGAATGTTTATCTCGTCGATTTCTTTCGGTTCCACTTTGCAAATTTTATACGCGATCGCCTTTTCTTTAAGCGTTTCGTAAAGCGCTTCTCTCTTTTTCGCGGAGACCTTTTTGCTGTCGTCCACGCCGTCTACCGCTAAGTTGTCGTCAAGCGGCATTATAACCGCGCAGCATACGACGGGACCTGCGAGCGGTCCTCTTCCGACTTCGTCCACGCCCGCGATATATTTTACGTTATCCGACAAAAACGCTCTGTCGAAATTCAATTTTTCTTTGGTTTTATCTGTCATTTTTATTCAAAGGTTCTGTTTCGAGAGCTATTTTTCCTATTCTGCCTTTTCTGAAATCGTCTATTATTGCTTTCGCCGCGCGCTCGTAATCGCTCTCGCCGCCTCTTAAAAGATAACCTCTTTTTTTGCAGATCGCGTCGAAAATTTCAAGCGGCGGTAAATCGACCGTTTCGAGCTTATATTTTTCCTGCATTTCCGCGGGCGCAATCGTTTTAAGCTCCGCGATAAGTTCCAGGGCAAGATCCTCGGTGTTTAAAATATCGTCGTTCATCGCGCCGATAAACGCGAGATGTTTTGCGTAAGTCTGATTTTCGATGTTCGGCGGCATCGTGCCGGGCGTGTCTAAAAGGTCGAACGTTCCGAGGCGGATCCACTTGTTGCTTCTCGTAACCCCCGCCTTGTTTCCCGTTTCCGCTTTTTTTGCTCCGCTCATCGTGTTTATGATCGTGGACTTGCCCGTGTTCGGAAGCCCCGCGACCATAAATCGCATTGTTCTCACCATTCCTTTCGCGGCGTTGCGTTCGATTTTTTCCTTTAAAACAAAGTCGCATTTATCACGCAAATTTTGTCCGTCGCGTTTGGAAAGTCCCTCTATAAGTTGATAAACGAGGTTATTTGCCTTGAAATAGCTTTCTATTTTTTTCGCCGCGGAAACCGAAATCAGATCCTTTTTGTTTATGCAATATACGATCGGTTTGTTCCCGAAAACCTTGTCCAGCCTTTTGTTGAAACACGCGAAAACGGCGCGCGCGTCCATTACGAGAATAACGCCGTCGCAAAGTTTTACGTCCGCTTCCATTTGTCTGAGGGCTTTTGCCATATGCCCCGGGAACCAATTTATCTTTCTTTCGTTAAGTTCCATTTTCGGTTTATTTCCCCTCCGGGCTGTCGTCCGCAATCAAATCGGGGCGAAGTTTTTTCGTAAGCTTCACGGCTTCGTTTCTCCGCCATTTATCGACTTCTTTGTGATTGCCCGAAACTAAAACTTCGGGAACGGTAAGCCCCATAAATTCCTGCGGGCGGGTGAACTGCGGGTACTCTAAAAGATTATCCGTAAAACTCTCCTCGGAAAGACTTTCGCCCGAAATTACGCCGTCGACGTACCTGCAAACGCAGTCCGTTATAGCCATTGCGGGGATCTCGCCGCCCGTAAGCACGAAATCGCCGAGCGACATTTCCTCGTCCATACACAGGTCTAAAACTCTCTGATCCACGCCTTCATAATGTCCGCAAAGAAGCAGAATTCTGTCGTAAGAAAGGAGTTCGGAAACCATTTTCTGGCAAAATCTTCTCCCCTTTGGCGACATAAAAATTCTGTGAGCCTTATGGTCGGGATCTACCGCCTGAATTGCGGAATAGACGGGTTGCGGAGTCATAACCATTCCCGCGCCACCGCCGAAAGGATAATCGTCGCACTTTCTGTGTTTATTTTCGGTGTAATCGCGGATATCCGTAACCACGATTTCGACCTTTCCCGATTTTATCGCCCTGCCGATAATGCTCTCGGTGAGCGGAGTGAACATTTCGGGGAAAAGCGTGAGAATGTCAATCCTCATACATAACGACCTCCGTAAATCTCACGGCGTTTACCGTAACTTTCTTTCCGGCAATGTCCACGCTTTCCAAAACCCCGTCGACAAGCGGGAAAACCGCCGTTCCCTCCGAGGTTTTAACGTAATAATAGTCGACGTTGCCGCTTATTATATCGAAAATTTCGCCGAGCTTTTTGCCGCTCGACAAAAATAAATCGCAACCTAAAACGTCGGAGACGAAATATCTTCCCTCTTCGACTTCGATTTCGTTTCTGTCCGCAAAAACTTCCTTTCTGCGCAGAAGTTCGGCTTGATTTCTGTCGTTTAACCCGACGAGCTTTAAAATCGCTTCGTCTCCGCCCGAAAAGCGGAAACTTTCCACGGGATAAACTTTGCCGTCGATTTCGGCTTCCGTTATGTTTTTAACGGACTCGAATCCGTCGCAGAAAAGCCGTATTTTCAATTCCCCTTTAATGCCTTGCGGTTTCGCAACCGCACCGATTTCGATTTTATTCATCTGTTTATTATTTGAAAAACGGCTGCGTTTTGGTTTTAAAACGCAGCCGATCGTTGCCGAAAAAGCTGCTTCTAAACGCAGCCCGTTCATTGCCGAAATAAACAAAAAATCAGTTTTTTCCCTTTATTTCGATATTGTACCTTTTACCCGTCTTTTTGGAAGCGGAATTGACGATCGTGCGGAGCGCCTTGGCGATTTTACCCTGGCGACCGATAACCTTGCCCATATCGCTTTCGTTTAAAAGAACGGTTACTTCGACCGTGTTGCCTTTTTCAACGACTTCGTAGTCCACGTTGTCGGGATTTTCGGCAAAATGACCGATAATATACTTAATTAAATCCAACATTTACTTCACTTCCCGAAAATTACTTCTTTTTCTTCTTAGGGTTAGTCTTGGAAGGCGACAACTTATCCGACTTCTCGATAACACCGGCGTTTAAAAGAAGCGCTCTGACGGTTTCGGTGGGCTGTACGCCTTTGGAAAGCCAATCTGCCGCTTTTTCTTTGTCGATAACGACTACCGCGGGATCGGTCGTGGGATTGTAATGTCCGATCTTATCAATATACTCGCCGTCTCTTGCTTTTCTGCTGTCAACGACTACGATACGGTAAGTGGGCGATTTCTTGTCCCCGAGTCTCGTCAATCTCATTTTTACTGCCATGATTTATATCCTCCGTTTAGATTTTTCTTGATTTATCGTTCGTAAATATCTTCCGATACGTTACGTTCGTACCTTGATTTTCCGTGTTAGCGCCGTTTTACCGAAACGTCTCTGTCAGAACGGCATTTTGAAGCCGCGTTTGTTTTTCATCATCTTCATCATCTGTTTGCTCTGTTCGAACTGTTTGAGAAGCTGATTTACTTCCTGAATAGTCGTTCCGCTGCCTTTCGCTATTCTCGTTTTTCTCGAATAGTTGATTATCGACGGATCGTTTCTTTCCTTTTTCGTCATCGAAAGAATTATCGCTTTCGTTCTCTCGATTTTGCTTTCGTCTATATCGTTGTCGCTTATCTTGACTTTCGTTCCCATTCCGGGGAGCATACCTAAAAGGCTTTTCGCGCCGCCCATTTTTTTGAGCATCGCGAACTGGTCGAGATAATCGTCCAAAGTGAAGCTGTTCGCCTTGAACTTGCGCTCCATTTTTTCCATCTGCTCTTCCGTAACGGCTTCCTGCGCTTTTTCGATAAGAGAGAGAACGTCTCCCATACCGAGAATTCGGTTCGCCATACGGTCGGGATAGAAAGGTTCGAGATCCCCGAGCTTTTCGCCCACGGACGCGAATTTGATTGGTTTACCCGTTACCGCCTTTATCGAAAGACACGCGCCGCCTCTCGTATCGCCGTCGAGCTTGGTAAGCACGACGCCCGTAAGTTCGAGACGTTCGTTGAAAGTTTTCGCAACGTTTACTGCGTCCTGACCGGTCATCGAGTCGACCGTCAAAAGAATTTCGTCGACGCGAACGGTTTTCGTTATGTTTTCAAGCTCTTCCATCAAAGCTTCGTCGATATGCAGTCTGCCTGCGGTATCCACGATAACGACGTCGTAGCCGTACTTTTTGGCGTGTTCCACGGCTTCCGCCGCGATTTTTACGGGATTGCCCTGACCTTTTTCGAAAACGTCCGCTCCCGCTTTTTCGCCTACTATTTTAAGCTGATTTATCGCTGCGGGACGATACACGTCGCACGCGGCGAGAAGGGGTTTTTTGTTTTGTTTTTTAAGATATAAAGCGAGCTTTCCGCAAAGCGTGGTTTTGCCCGCGCCTTGAAGACCGCACATCATAATGACCGTAGGCGGTTCGGGGCTGACGATGAGCTTGCTGTTCGTCGAACCCATAAGTTCGGTAAGCTCTTCGTTTACAATCTTTATAACCTGCTGAGCGGGACTTAAACTCTTTAAGATCTCCTGCCCGACGGCTTTCTCGCTGACTTTCGCGATAAAATCCTTGGCAACGGTAAGATTTACGTCCGCTTCCAGAAGAGCGATTCTTACCTCTCTCATAGCCTGTTTTATTTCAAGCTCGGTAAGACGCCCCCTTTTGGTCATCTTTGAAAATATATGATTAAGTTTTTCGGATAAGCCTTGAAATACTGCCATAGATCAACCCAATATCTTTTCGATTTCGATTTTAATTGCTTCGTTTTCGCCCGTAAGTCCGCCTATAAGCCGTTTAACGGCTTTTTTCTTGCGGCATAGCCCGAGTTTTTCCTCGAACGAAGAAAGCTGTTTTTTAGCTTTCGAAACTGCGTCCGACACGCTTTGGCGGGATATTCCTTTTATCTCCGCGATCTCGCCGAGAGATAAATCCATACCGGAATACATATCGAAAATTTCTTTCTGAGCAGGACTTAGCAATTCCGAATACTCGGCGAAAAGTTCGTTATAATAAATTTCGTCGCCGACTTTCATATCGTCCCCCGTTTCATTCCCGCTCCGTTTTTGCTCGCGATTGTCTTCATTATACAACAAAAAAACGGCGGTGTCAAGCATTTTTGCCTTACACCGCGGTTTTTAATATATTTTAAATGTGTTTTTTAATCGAAAATTCCGTCCACGAAAGACTCTTTGTCGAAAGTGTCCACGTCCTCTATCTTTTCGCCCGTTCCGACAAACGCCACGGGAACGCATAATTCGTTGCACAAAGATACCACGAACCCGCCTTTTGCCGTTCCGTCGAGCTTTGTAAGAATTATTCCGTCGATGCCGACGGCTTCGTCGAACACTTCGACTTGCGAAAGGGCGTTTTGCCCTGTCGTCGCGTCCAGGGCTATGAGTTTATAAAAATGCGCTTCGGGGAAATCTCTTAAAACCACCCTCGACATTTTTTTAAGCTCTTCCATAAGATTGGATTTCGTGTGAAGTCTGCCCGCCGTATCGATAATCAGAACGTCGGTTTTCTTGGCTTTTACGGAAGAAATAGCGTCGTAAACGACGGCGGAAGGGTCGCTTCCCTCCACGCTTTTCACTATCCTCACCTTTGCTCTGTCCGCCCAGATTTCGAGCTGATCGGCAGCAGCGGCTCTGAACGTGTCCGCGGCGGCGATCGTTACCGTCTTTTTCATAGACGTGAAATAATGCGCCATTTTGCCTATCGAAGTTGTTTTGCCTACTCCGTTTACGCCGATTACCATTATAACCGCGGGGTATTCCACTTCGAAATCGCCCGCATTATCGAGACAAGCGGTTATTTCATCCTTTAAAGCCTGCAAAACCAGGTCTTTGTCGGACTGTTTCTCTTTAATCATTCTCTCGTGAAGATTTTCTACGATTTCCTCCGCCGTCGTAACCGAAATGTCGGAAGAAATGAGAACGTCTTCGAGGTCTTCGTAGAAATCGTCGCCTATCTTATCTCTCGAAAAAAGTTGGCGAAGCTTATTGCCGAGTCCGTCCTTGGTCTTTTTAAGCGCGCCGAATAATTTACCGAAAAATCCCATATGTGCTTTTCCTTATATATAATAATGTTAAAGACTTCGGGCAAAGTCCGAAAAAACGGACTTTGCCCGCATACTTTTTAATGTTTATCAGGTTCCGAGCGAATCGACAACGTCCGCAAGTTTTACGGAAACTATTCTCGAAACGCCTTTTTCCTGCATTGTTACGCCGAAAAGCGCGTCTGCAAGACCCATCGTAACCTTTTTGTGCGTGATAACGATGAACTGCGTATCGTCCGAGAAGTTGCGAAGATAATTCGCAAATCTTTCTACGTTCGCGTCGTCGAGCGCGGCTTCGATTTCGTCCAGAACGACGAACGGCATCGGTTTAAGTTTTAAGATCGCGAACAATATCGCGATTGCGGTAAGCGCCATTTCGCCGCCCGACAAAAGCGAGATCTTCTGCAATTTCTTCCCCGGCGGCTCCGCGACGATTTCGACGCCCTGTTCGAGCGGATCGTCCGTTTCGCCCTGTTCCAGAATAAGATCTGCCGATCCGCCGCCGAAAAGTTCTTTGAATATTCTCGAAAAGTTTGCTCTGATTTTTGTGAAGCCTTCCGAGAATTTTTCGCTCATTTCGTTGGTTAAATCCGCGATGACTTTTTTAAGATCGTCCTCGGCTTTTAAAAGATCGTCTCTCTGCGTTGCCATATCCTGGTATCTCGCGTCAAGAACCTCGAAGTCCTCGATAGCCGTGAAGTTTACGTTTCCGAGCGAACCGATTTTCTTTTTGAGCCTCGAAATTTCCTGCGCGGAAACCGAAATATCGTAATCGGGATCTGCCGTGGGAAGCGCTTCTTCGTACGTGACGTTATATTCTTCGGCAACCCTTTGCTGCATATATTCAAGCTCGCTGTCGATCTTGGAAAGCGCGACTTCTTCGCTGTACTTTCTCTCGCTGAGCTTTGTGATTTCTGCCTGAACCATTTCCCTGCGAAGATTGTCCTGCTTAACATCCTCGCCGAGTTCGGCTTTTCTTCTTTCGAACGAAGCTCTCTTGTCTTTAAGAGTTTGAAGATATTCTTTCTGAGAACCCGTGAGCGCGACTTTCTCGACTTCCGTCATAAGACCCGAAACGATAGAATCGTTGCTGTCGATCGTCTGCTGATTTTTCTCGATCGTTATTTTGAGATTTTCTCTTTCGGTTTCCATACGACCGACGTCCTCGCGCCCCGCTTTGATTTCCGCGGCAAGGGAACCGAGTTTCGCCTGAATACGCGTGTTTTCCTCGATAAGTTCGTCTCTCTTCTTCTTGTATTCGTCGAAAACGTTCTGATTTTTGGCAACGTCGGACGACGCGCTCTGCTTTTTCTGCTCCAAAGCCTGGTTGCCGCTTTCGATATCCGAATATTCCCTGTCGATTTCGGTAATTCTCGAAGAAATAAGCGCGATTGAGTTTCTGCAACCCTCGATTTCTTTCTTCAAGTCCTCTATCTTGATTTCGTTTGCGGCGATCTGTTCTTTGAGCGCGACCGATTTCTGTCTTAAATCCTGCAAAAACGCGTTGACTCTTTCAAGTTCCGCTTTCTGCTCGGAAACCTGCTGTTCGAGCTGAGCCTTTTTATTGTTTCTTCTTTCCATCTCCTCTTTCTTTTCGGCGATGGCTTTGTCGGCGTCGTCGACCTTTCTGTCCATGGAAAGAATTCCCGACGCGCCCTGTCTTCTCGAACCGCCCGACATCGAACCGTTGGACGAGAGAACGTCGCCGTCGAGGGTGACTATTCTGAATCCGAAACGATACTTTTTAGCGATGTTCGTAGCGTTCTCGATAGTATCAACGATAAGCGTGTTTCCGAGAAGGAATTTGATTACGTTATCGAAATATTTGTCGTAAGATACGAGATTTGTAGCAAGCCCCAACGCGCCTCTTTCGTTAAGCGCCATCCTCGTGTCCGCGCCGTCCGCTCTCGGCTTCATCGACGAAACGGGAAGGAATGTTACTCTTCCGCCCTCGGTACGTTTAAGGAAGTTGATGAGGTACTGCGCGTCGTCGGGAGTTGCCGTAACGACGTTCTGCATAGCTCCGCCGAAACACGTTTCGATTGCCGTTTCGTATTTCGCGTCCGTTTTGACGAGGTTCGCGACAACGCCTTTAATTCTCTTCGCGACTTCGGGATTGCTCTTTCCGCTGTTTAAAAGATGCCTTACCGAAACGGGGAAACCTTCGAAATTATCCCTTATGCTCGCGAACGTGCGCTTGTTCGCCTCCAAAGCCGCAATCTCGGAATTGAGCTTGAAAATTCTCGAATTGATGTCCGATATGTAAATATTGGTGGCGGCTATGTCGTTTTCTTTATCTTTTATGTCGTTTTTGGTGTTGTTTATAAGCTTGTCCGTCTGAGAAAGCTCGGCTTGTTTTACCGTGTTTTCCATGGTAAGTTCGGAAAGCTTGCCGGAAAGAGCGTCGAGACGATCGTTGGTTTCTTTCTGTCTCGCCTCGATTACGTTCTTTTCGGAAGAAAGCGCGCCTATGTTCTGCTTCAAGTCCGCCAGAGACTCTACGCTTTTCAAAATGGCGTCCTGAGCGTTACGCGCGTTCTGCTCGCCCTCGGAAATAGCCGCGACGACTCTCGCAAGCTCGGTGCTTACTTTTCCGCCCTTTATTTCGAGTTCGGCAAGCTGCTTTTCGCTGTCGAGAACCTTATCTTTTCTTTCGGAAATCTGCTCGGCGAGTTCTTTAAGTCTCGTTTCCGCGTCGGCAATCTCCTGGCGAAGTCTCTTTATTTCGTTTCTGAAATAGTTGATCTTTTCGCCGTATACCTTTGCGTTACCCGACTGACGTTCGAACTCCTGCGTTTTTTCGAGAAGTTCGTCGTTTACCTGCTTTACGTAATCGTCCGCGTCGGCGATTTCTTTCTGGTGTCTGTTGTAAGATTTTATCGCGTCGTCGAGTTCCGCGCTGCGAAGCGCAAGCTCGTTCACGATATCTCTTATTCTGCCGTTGATCGTAGCCTTGGACTGCGAAGCGTGCGACGATTTATAAAGGTAAGCGTTGATTTCGTGATATTTAAGCTCTTCCGACAAAGCCTGATAGCTGCGGGTTTTTTCCGCCTGTTTGCGAAGGGGTTCGAGCTGACGTTCGAGTTCGGTGGTTATGTCGGTTATACGAACGATATTGTCTCTCGTTCTGTCGAGTTTTCTCGAAGTTTCGGCTCTTTCTTTCTTGGTTTTCGCAATTCCTACGGCTTCTTCGAAAATGGCTCTTCGATCCTCGGGTTTCGAGGAAAGAATTTCCGAGACCTTGCCTTGTCCGATAATTGTGTAACCCTCTTTCGAAACGCCGCCCTCGCGAAGATAATCGATTATGTCTTTAAGCCTTGCAAGTTTTCTGTTTACGTAGTATTCGCTCTCGCCCGATCTGTAAAGTTTTCTCGTGAAAACCACTTCGGTGTATTCGAGATCTTTGAAAACCTTGTCGGTATTGTCGAACACGAGCGACACTTCGCAATATGAAAGCGCCTTTCTGTTCTGCGTACCGTTGAAGATTACGTCCTGCATGTTCGAGCCTCTGAGCTGTTTTGCGGACTGCTCGCCGAGAACCCATCTTATCGCGTCGGCTACGTTACTTTTTCCGCAGCCGTTGGGACCTACTATGCACGTTACTCCGTTTTCGAATTGAATTTCTTGCTTATCGGCGAAAGATTTAAAGCCTACGAGTTCTATTCTTTTAAAATTCACTTTATTCTTTCTCCTTTTCGGCTTGCGGGCGACTTCCGCTTGCCGAGAGTGTTATTTGCCGTTTTGTTTACCGTTTTCGATTCCGCGTCCGCCGCCGTGTTGCCTGCCGCTTTGACGGGTTTGCCCTTTTTGACGGCGTTCGGATTTTTTCTTTGGTTTTTATTTCCGCCGCGTTGTTTTTCGGTTACGTTTCCGCGTTTTTCGGGCGCTTTTTTCTGTTTTTCGGGATTACTCCGTTTTTCGGGATTATTCCGTTTTTCGCCGCCTGCGGTCGGTTTTCCCTCTCCGCCCTTTTCCGCGATGCCCTTTTCCGCGCCGCTCGTAAGCTTTGACAAGGCTATCGCCGCGGCGTTCTGCTCGGCTTCGCTCTTCTTTTTTCCGCCGGCTTCTCCGAGTTTGTTTCCTCCGACGGATACGGTCACCGTGAACACGGGATCGTGAGCGGGTCCTGTTTTCCCGATTTCCTTATACGCGATTTCGCCGAGTTTGTTCTTCTGAACGTACTCCTGCAATCTGCCTTTGTAATTTTCGGATTTTCCGCTTTGATTAACGCGCGGAACTTCCTTCGTTTCCGATTTTTTATCGGGTTTGAATCTGTTTAAAAGCGTTCTTCTGATAAAGTTTCTCGCTTCGTCCTCGCCGCCGTCGAGATAAATCCCGGCAACTAACGCTTCGTACAGATTTTCGCATGAAGCTTCGTGATGTTCGGGGGTGTTTCTTTTCTCACCCTCGCCGTAAAGTATGTAGTCGTTAAGCCCGAGCCGAACTATCGCCTGAGCCAACGGTTTTCTCGATACTATCTGTTGTTTATAAACCGTAAGCGTTCCTTCGCTTTCGCCCGGATACTTCGAAAAAAGATATTCCGTAACGACGAACCCGAGGATAGAATCCCCGAAAAATTCCAGAAGTTCGTTATTCTTGCAGGAATGCTCGTGCGAATAGGAAGAATGCGTGAAGCAGGTGCGAAGAAGGGTTTTGTCCTTAAACGAATAGCCTATCCTCTCTTCGCATTCGTACATAACGAAAATCATACGTTTTCCCCGCTTATTTTGTCTATATTGTCCTTGATTTTTCCGCAAACGTTGATCGCCGCGGCGTTATACGCCTGGAAAATCGCGTTTTTGAAAGCTTCGGATTTGGACGAGCCGTGCGCTTTTACTATGACCTTTTCCATGCCGAGAAGCACCGCGCCGCCTTTTTTGTTGTAATCGAGCTTTCCTTTGACCTTTCTGAACGCGTTTTTCATCAGAAGCGCGCCGACCGTTGCTTTTTTGGAAGCTTTTATCTCCGCTTTGAGCGTGGTGAAAATGCAATTTACCGCGCCTTCAAGGCTCTTTAAGGCGATATTTCCGCTGAATCCGTCCGACACGACCACGTCGTAATCGCCCGAAAGGATTTCTCTCGCTTCCATATTGCCGACGAAGTTAAGCCCTTTGACTTCCTTTAAAAGCCCGAAAGCTTCTTTTGTGGTAAGGTTGCCTTTTTTATCTTCCGTTCCGTTGGACAAAAGCGCGACCCTCGGGTTTTTCACGCCCATAACCTCGCTCATATAAACGCTGCCCATCATCGCGAACTGTACGAGATTGACGGGTTTTACGTCGGGATTGGCACCGCAGTCCAGAAGCATCGTTTCCCCGCCTTTTAAGTTCGGAAGCGTGGGCGCGAGCGCGGGACGAAGAATGCCTTTCACCCTCGGCGTTAAAAGCACGGCGGCGGCAAGAACCGCTCCCGTGGACCCCGCCGAAACGAACGCTTTCGCCTGCTCGTCTTTTCTTAACATTTTTGCGGATACCACTATCGAAGAATCGGGTTTGTTTTTGATCGCGTCGGTAGGCGTTTCGTTACAGTCGATAACGTCCTCCGCGTTCACGACCGACACTCTCGACGAATCGAATTCGCATCTTCCGAGTATTTCGCGAACGGCGTTTTCTCTGCCGACAAGCACTACGTCGAATCCCTCTTTTTCGTTTACGGCGGCAACCGCGCCCTGAACTATCTCCTCGGGCGCATTGTCTCCCCCGAACGCGTCGACGATTATTTTCATTGAAAAGTTCTCCTTTCAGGATTTTTTATTAGTTAATTTCCGCCGTTTTTAATACTCGAGATTGTCTACCGTTCTCGGGAAAGGAATTACGTCTCTTATGTTTGCTATGCCCGTAAGGTACATAACCATTCTTTCGAAACCGAGACCGAATCCGGAATGCGTCGTTCCGCCGTATTTTCTGAGATTTAAATACCAATCGTAATCGGCGGGTTTAAGCCCGAGTTCGTCCATTCTCTTTAAAAGCACGTCCTCTCTCTCTTCTCTCTGGCTTCCGCCGATAAGCTCGCCTATGCCGGGAACGAGAAGATCCGCCGCAGCGACCGTTTTACCGTCGTCGTTCAGGCGCATATAGAAAGCTTTGATTTCCTTCGGGTAATCGGTAAGGAAAACGGGCTTTTTGTAAACCTGTTCGGTGAGATAACGTTCGTGTTCGCTTTGAAGATCGCAACCCCAATATACGGGGAATTCGAACTTGTCCTTTATCGGTTCGAGAACTTTTATAGCTTCGGTATACGGAAGTCTTACAAAGTCGCTCGTCATTACGTGCGTAAGTCTGTCGACGAGTCCCTTATCCACGAAGTTGTTTAAAAATTCGAGTTCCGCGGGGCAGGTTTTCATAACGTGCGAAATGATATGTTTTACCATCGCTTCCGCCACGTCCATATCGTCCGAAAGATCAGCAAAAGCCATTTCGGGTTCTATCATCCAGAATTCCGCCGCGTGTCTCGCGGTGTTGGAACGCTCCGCTCTGAAAGTCGGTCCGAACGTGTAAACGTTTCCGAACGCCATGGCGTAAGCTTCCGCCGAAAGCTGACCCGAAACGGTAAGGCTCGCCTGCTTTTTGAAAAAGTCCTGCGAATAATCTACCTTTCCGTCCTTTTTAGGCACGTTGTTAAGGTCGAGCGTGGTTACCTGGAACATCGCGCCCGCGCCTTCGCAGTCGCTACCCGTGATAAGCGGGGTGTGGACGTAAACGAAGCCTTGGGAATTGAAAAATTCGTGTATCGCGAACGCCGCTTCGCTTCTTATTCTGAACACCGCGCTGAATGTGTTGGTACGCGGTCTTAAATATGCGATTTCGCGAAGATATTCGAGCGAATGGCGTTTTTTCTGCAACGGATAATCGGGAGAAGACGTTCCCTCGACCGCGATTTTTTCCGCTTTGATTTCAAACGGCTGTTTTGCATCCGGCGTTAAAACGAGCGTTCCGTCCACGATGAGCGAAGCCCCGACGTTCTGCGAAGCTATCTCGTCGTAATTGTCGATTTTTTCGCGTTCGAAAACCACTTGAAGGTTCTTGAAATAACTGCCGTCGTTAAGCTCTATGAATCCGAAGGCTTTGGAGTCTCTTATAGTTCTCGCCCAGCCCATAACGGTGACTTTTTTATCGCCGTAACTCTCTTTATCCGAAAAAAGATCTTTTATAAGCACTCTCTTCCGCATTGCTTTTGTCTCCGCTTTGTAAAATTTTCCGTTGTCCGGAAATCGCTTAAAAAAAACGCTCCCGAAAAACGTAATATATAATATAATAACATAAATAATAAGAAATTACAACAAATTTAAACCCGAAAAAATCGCCGCGAAGGAAAAATTTTCCTTCGCGGCGACGACGGTTTGATTGTATTTTACGTTTTTTGTCGAACCTGATTCAGATTTCTTTTTCGAAAGTCGCTCTGCGTTTGATTTCTTTGTGTTTAACGTGCTTCCATTGCGACAATATTCCGGCGTTCGTGGTAAGCATCGGGTTGCACACGACTTCCTTTATTCCGTTTTTCATAATGTTCCGATGAATTCTCGAAATGACCATCGAATTCACTCCCGTATCCCTGTATTCGGGGGCGACGCCGATGAGCGTAAGTTCCAGCGCCTCGGGTTTTTTGATCGCTTTCAAAAGCGGAATTGCGCTCGCGACAAGCTTGCCGTTATGCTTCTTTATAATCTTGCCTATCGCGGGAATAACCACGCCGAACGCGGCGATTTTGCCCGTTTTCGGATCAAGCACGCAGGAAAAATAATCTTGATTTATCACAGTTGCAAACTGTGTAATGACGTTCTTTTTGACGTTTCCTTTAAGTTCGACGTAGCAGTCCAGATCCTTATACGCCTCGTTATAGCAATCGAAAAACAAATCGCCATACTCTCTGATAATGCGTTTTATCGGATATTTGTCGTTCAGTTCGACAAAACCGTAACGCTTTTCGACGAATTCCGCGGCTTTATAAACGCGCGGATCGAGCGTTTCGGGATACATCTCGAATTCGATCCACTCGCTTTCTTTTTTATAGCCGAGTCTTTCGAGCGTTTCCGGATAATATTCGTAGTTATAGTTGGTGGCGTAAGTCGCGGCGCGGTCGAACCCCCGGGTGAGCATTCCCTCTCTGTCCGTATCGTTGAAGCCCCACGGTCCGTGAATAACCGTCATTCCCCGTTCTTTGCCGAACCCGGCGACGGCATTAAGCAAAGCCTCGGCGACGTCCTCGTCGCCGTTAAAATCGAACCTCGAAAAACGAATTTTCTTTTCGCCGAATTTTCTGTTGCTCTCCTCTACGATTATGCCCGCTATTCGCCCTGCAAGATCGCCGTTTTTATACGCGAGAAAACATTTTACTTCGCAACCTTCCGCCGCGAAATTCCTGCGCGGATTTTTTATGTTTCTTTCGTCGCTCGTGAAGCATGGAACGTAAAAATCGCTGTCCTTATAAAGTTTCAACGGGTATTCGGCAAACGCCTTCATATCCCTCCTCGTAACGGCTTCCCTGATTGTTACCATGCTTTTCTCCTTAGTTTTATAAATTTCATTCCTTTTTCATTATACAACTTTTGTTATCAAATAACAATCGTTTTTAAGGAATTTTGTGACAGAAAAAGTCGAAATCGGTCGTCGTCGCGTCGAATCGGGGCTAATCGAGGTTAATTCGGGGGCAAATCGGGATCAAATCGGTGGCGAATCGGGGTGCCGCAAAGGCAAAATCAGTCGTCGTTCGGCGATTTGGGAACTATCGCCTTAACGGGCTTTTCGTCTTTTAAAGACATAACGTAATTTTCGTAATCCTTTTCGGTCATTTTTTTGACGGGGTGCTTTCTTTTTTTGCTCATATCATACTCCTTTTCCCGTCGGATTTTTCCGACAAGAATAACACGATATGATTTTGCCCCGATACGCCGATTTTATACCGTAAAAAATAAACGCCCCGTAAAGAGGCGTTTGAATTATTTATTGAAGTTCTTCTATCGAGTGAGCCATAAAGTTGATATGATCGCCCGCTCTTTCGAGGTTGGATACGAGGTTTATGAACACCGCGCTGTTTTTGGGCGAACACGAACCCGCGTTAAGCCTTGCGATATGTTCGTCGATAAGCGTTTTGCGTTTTGCGTCGACCTCGTTTTCGATTTTTTCGAGCGCGGCGAAACCGTCCTTGTTTTTGGTTTCGAAAATAGCCACGGCGATTTTATACATTTCGCTTAAATCGTCGTACATCGATTTAAGCTGATCGATAACCTGCTCGGAAAAGACAAGGTTTTTATCGACGCAATTACGAGTGTACTTCGCGATATTGTCCGAAATTTCGGAAACACGCAAAAGGTCGGCAAGAGCGTGATAAAGAATGGAAATTCTCTGATCGTCGTGAACGGAAACGTCCTCGCCCGAAACTTTTACGAGATAGTCGGTTATCTGTTTCGAAACTATGGTAATCTCGTCGTTTTCTGCGTGAACGGCTTCGGTTGCGGAAACGTCTCTTTCCACAAACGCCGTAAACGCGGCGTGAAGATTATTCATACATCTGTCGCCCATGGCGATAGTTTCTTTTTGCAGCTGAGCTATCGCGACGGTGGGCGTGGAAAGCATACGCTCGTCCATAAAGGAAAGACGGGTTTCCTCTTCCGTGTTTTTATCTCTTATAAGTATTTCCGTGATTTTCACTATCCACTTCGTGAGCGGAAGGAAAATAAGGGTGCAGATCGAATTGAACGCGAGATGGAATAAAGCAAGCTGCATTTCCGCGGTCGGGATGAGATTCATCCAGAAGCCGTTCATAAAATCGCGCCATATCATAAGAATGACAAGGAAAATAAGCGAGCCGAAGAAATTGAAAAGAAAATGGATAAGAGCGGAACGCTTTGCGTTTGTCGTCGCGCCGATAGAGCTTATGAGCGCGGTTACGCACGTTCCGATATTTGTTCCGAGAATTATATATAAAATGGCGTTGCCGCCGCTGCCTATCTGAATTCCCGCCGAAACGAGGGAAAGCAAAATGGCGTTTACCGCAGTGCTTGACTGCATTATCGCCGTTATGACCGCGCCGATAAGCATAAGCACGATCGGTTCTATAAACGCGGGCTTTATACTGCTGCAAAGAAGACTTTTTATCGTTTCGTTATCTTTAAAGCCGTTACTGCACGCGGAAATTACCGTCAGACCGAAAAACACGAGACCGAAGCCCGCTAAGGTAAGACTCCAACTCTTCGCTTTTCCGTTTTTCAAAAGCATTGAAAGGAAAATGCCGACAAAGGAAAACACCATAAAGTATTTTCCCACGCTCGTTACGCCCACGGCTATAAGAATAGTCGTAATGGTCGTTCCTATGTTGGCGCCCATGATAACCGCGGTCGCCTGATAAAGGCTCATCATTCCGGCGTTGACGAAACCGATAACCATAACGGTCGTCGCGCCCGAACTTTGCATAAGCACGGTCGCCCCGACGCCTATGCCGACGCCCGCGATCTTACTTTTCGACGTTTTGTCGAAAAGTTTTCGTAAGCCCTTGTTCGCAACCTTTTGCAGGTTTTCCGACAGAAGTTTGAATCCTATCAGGAACGCGCCGAGCGCGGCGACAAGGTACAACGCAATCAAATATTTGTCTGTAAATACCATACCTTGTTTTTCGGATTTTCTTTCGTTTCCCTTTCGTCGCATTTTAAAAACGCAACATTTTCGAAAGGCTTTTTGTGTTTTACTATATATCGTCACTTTCCATAATAACGATTTCACAAATAAAAAGCAAGCGATTGACGACACTTTTCGCATTCGACGAGTGAATTTGTTATTTTTTCCCGAAGCAAAAAAAAGCTCCGCGATAACGCCGCGGAGCCGATTTTAATGGCATATTTTATTTAATTAAACAATAAAAACACGCCTATAAGTCGATTATCGGGCATTTATTGATTTTTCCCCGTTCCGTCCGCGTCTCTTAAAGTTTCGTTTAAATTAAGCCTTTCGTAAATATAAGAAAAATCGTACTTAAAAAACGAAATAACGATAATCGTCGCCAAAACGACGGAAACGACGGCGGTTAAAACGATGTTTCCCGTCGTCCACAGCGTTCCCTCCAAAAAACCGCAATCGGTTAAAAATCCGCCGACGTCGAACAGCGCGTGGATGATTATCGGCGCGATTATGTTGCCCGAAAACAGCATAGAAACGGCGCACATGCAGCCTATCAGAAAGGAATACCCGACTTGCAGAAACACCATAGGAGAAAACCCGCCAAACAAATTCAGAAGGTGCATCGCGCCGAAAACAGCCGACGAGACGACCACCGCCCGGAACGTTCCTTTTTTATCGCGGGAAAATTTAAACATAAAAAGCGGTAGCAGATTTCCTCTGAAAATCGTTTCTTCCATAACGCCTATCGAAAAACAATACAGAACGTACGGAAAAATATTCCCCGCCGACCCGACAAACCGAAGGCTTCCCGATAAAAGCGGCAGAAACGGAAAATTGTCGAGAGCGACCAAAAATGCGGGAACGCACAGCAAAAATCCTCTTTTTCCGCCCGAGAAACCCGTTATCAGTTTTTTTAATCCGAATTGAAAAATAAGGTACACGGGAAGCGAAGAACAAATCATTTTGAACGCGAAAGCAAGATACCATTCGAGAGCCTGCCCGCCGCCGAGCCACCCGGCAACCTTGATATACGGTACGGAAACCGCGCCGACGGCATAGATTATCAATGTTATAATCATTCCGACGGTGTCTTTTTTCGCGCTTTTTTCGAGATTGGTTATTTTACGCGCCATTTTTTACTCTCTCGGCTTTATACCAAAGTAACGCGACAAGCGATTTACCGTCCTTGATCTCGCCTTTTTCTATCATTTCGAAAACTTTTTCCTCGGGGATCCACTCCGAAACGATATCTTCGCCCTCGTCGAAATGTTGTTCGCCTTTTTCAAGCCCTTCGGCTTTGAAAATTCCTATTTTCTCGTCCGTATAACCGGGCGTGGGGTAAATTTCGAAAAGCTTGACGAGCTTTTCGGCGCGATAACCCGTTTCTTCTTCGAGTTCTCTTTTCGCCGTTTCGGCAAAATCCTCGCCCGCGTCCCTTTTCCCCGCCGGAATCTCCCAAATCACTTCTTTATAAGGATAGCGGAACTGCTTTTCGAGCAGAATTTTCCCGTCTTTAACGACGAGAATTGCCGCCCCGCCGCCGTGAGAAACCACTTCGCGGAACTGCTCCGCGCCGCTTTCGGTTAAAATTTTGTCTTTTCTCAAAGAAATAACTCTTCCGCTGAAAATCTTCTCGGAAGACAATGTTTTTTCAGTCATTTTTATTCATCGCTCCGGCAACGCCCGCAGATACTTTATCGACGTCTATTTTATATTTTTTCTCGGCTTTCGCAAAATATTTAAGCGCGATAAAGCACACCGCGACGGCTTCGTAATCTTTATCTTTCAATGCGCCCGCAAGCTTGTCGAAAATAAATTTTCCCTCTTCGACGGCTTCGGGTTTACCGAACAAATGCTTTTCGTCGAGCTTGCTCCTCTCTTCGTCGATAAACGCAAAACCGCTGCTTTTCTTTTTTGCAGGCTCTTCCTTTTTCTTGTCCTCTTTTGTCTTATCCTCTTTTCGGGGATTTTTGTCGGGAACAGCGTCGGGATTTTCTTCCGCGCCCGCTTTCTCCTCTTCTTCAAGGTCGCCCTTTTCGGGTTTTTCTTCCTCGGTTTCGCTTGCCGATTGCTCCTCTTTTTGCGCGTTAATCAACTTATTGACCACTTTTTCCGTCGTGTCCGCGAAAGGAATGATAACAGAAAGAACAAACGCCGCATACTTCCCCTGGCTGGAACCGCCGTTCGGGAAATAGTCGTCGCAAAACTCGTCGAGAGAGATATTGCCCCTGTCGATATCGACTAAAAGCATTAAGCAAAGAGCGAGAAGATCCTCGTCCTTTTTAGGGAGTTTCACGGCGTTGCCTTTGGAAAAACAAACCGATTTATACGTTTCGTAATCGAAGTCTTCCGTGACGTACTCGAACAGCTCGTAAAGCATTCGCGAATCGGCGATGACTTTTAAAACCTCGCCGATTTCCCTTTCGGCGAAAAGATACTTCGCGTTTACGACCGCGTCCGTTTTTTCTTTGAATTTTTCGAGAGATTCGTTTAAAGTAACCATATAACTCCTTTTTAAAAAGCGAGAAACAAAACCCGTCGGGACAAAACGCCCTTACAACAAGTCTTCACAAAAAAATTATAACATAATAAAAAAATTTAAACAATAATTTTATGCTTAAAACTATTGATTTTTTTTTAATTATTGTTTATAATATGCGTGGGTATATGTAAAATACCCGTTAAAAACAACTCGCTAATTATCAGGAGGAAAAAAACAATGAAATCAGTTCGTATATCTCTTCAAATGGCAAGCCAGGTCAAAGCGTTCGTTTCCGTAGTTCAGAAATACGCTTACGAAATCGATCTGAGAAGCGACAGATACGTAGTAGACGCCAAATCCATTCTCGGTATTTTCAGTCTCGATCTTTCCAAGCCGCTCACCGTTGAAATCCACGCCGACAAGTGCGACGATCTTCTTGACGAACTCAAACAGTTCGAAGCTTAAAAGCGACGCCGTATAAAGCGGCACCGTTTTATGCGGAGCCGTTTAATTGCGGCTTAGTTTTTTACGCGCGAGGAGAAAATTATGCAAGTCAAAGGCGACGCTTTGGTAAACAAGTTAATACTTTTGTTCGTCTTTGACAAGATGGAAGTTCCGCTTTCGGAAAACACGGTGCTGGATATGTGCTGTTCTTCCAACTCCTGGATCTCGTATATGGATTGCAAACCCCTTTTAGGGACTCTGCTCGACCATTCCTTTATCTACAACGTTTCCGATCAGGGCGAACCTCTTTACGGCATCACTCCGGACGGACGGGTTTGTCTTGCCGATTTTTACGTCAAAATTCCCTCCTCTTTAAGAGAAGAAATTTCGATGTTCGTCAAAAACAATCGGACGAAATACAAGAAACGTCAGGAATGCAATGCGGATTACTATATGAATAAGGACGGAACATACACCGTTTATCTGAAAATCGTGGAACCTTCTCAGCCTCTGCTCGAACTTAAACTCGTTGTTCCGAACAGGCAAACTGCGAAGAATATTTATAAGAAGTGGGAAGAAAAGGCAGGCAACGTGTACGCCACGGTGTACGATTGTCTCGTCGATTAAATAATAAATTCCGGCTTTAAAGGAGGCGTTATAATAATGGAAACATACAATACGAAAGGGACTTGCAGCAGGCAGATTTTGTTTGACGTTACGAAAGACGGCAAAGTCACCGACGTCAAATTCATCGGCGGTTGCAGCGGTAACTTACAAGGGATTGCAAAGCTCGTTAAAGATCGCCCGATAGACGAAGTGATCGAAACGCTTAAAGGCATCAAGTGCAGGTCGAACACGTCCTGCCCCGATCAGCTTGCCTGCGCTCTTGCGGAGTACAAAGTAAGACATCCCGAAGTGAAATAAATTACGTAAGCTCCTTTTTCGGCTGCGTTAGGTTCACCCGAACCTGCGGCTATCCGCAAGCGATTGCGGCTTACCGCAAACAATTGCAGCTATTATTCGCACGCGATTGCGGCTTACTGCAAACAATTGCGGCTATGGAGCGAAGTATGTTATGTTCCCTTGCGATTTCCGTTTTTCGGAAATCGCTTTTTTCTTTTTAATTTTTTTGTCATTTTTGAAATTTCAGCTCGGTTTTTTAATCGGTTTTCACTTAAAGCGTTAGACTTATAGAGATATTTTTGCTATAATTTAAAAAAACGGCGATAATCTTTGCCGAAAAACAAAAACGGCGATAACTTTTGCCGAAAAAAAACAAAAACGGAAACGGTTAAAAATGCCATTTATCAATCTTCAAAAAATAACTAAAAAATACGGCAGCGGCGAAGCGGAAATAGTCGCGCTCGGCGGCATCGATTTATCGATAAAAAAAGGCGAATTCGTGGTTATATTGGGTTCGAG
This sequence comes from uncultured Clostridia bacterium, assembly GCA_934247225.1. Taxonomy (GTDB): domain Bacteria; phylum Bacillota; class Clostridia; order Christensenellales; family Borkfalkiaceae; genus UBA10281. The sequence goes on along the minus strand of CAKQJE010000010.1, from coordinate 6,317 downwards.
CGGCGCGGGCAAATCCACAATGCTCAACATCATCGGCGGAATGGACTCGGCGACGAGCGGAAAATATTTCGTAAACGACATCGACGTAACCGCGTTAAACGACAAAAAACTCGCGCTTTTCCGAAGAAACGAAGTAGGCTTCGTCTTTCAGTTTTACAACCTTATGCCCAACCTTACCGCAAAAGAAAACGTTGAGCTTTCTATTCACGGAGCCAAAAACTCAATCGACGCCGCGGAAGCTTTAAAACTCGTAGGGCTTGAAAAACGAGTAAACAATTTCCCGTCGGGACTGAGCGGTGGCGAACAGCAAAGAGTTTCTATCGCGAGGGCGATCGCCAAACGCCCCTCTATTCTGCTTTGCGACGAACCGACCGGCGCGCTCGACTCCAAAACAGGCAAAAGCATACTCGTTTTGCTTAAAGAACTTTGCAAAAAGGACGGACAAACGGTCATAATCGTCACGCACAACGCGAATATCGCCCTTATCGCCGAAAGAGTTATCCGTTTAAGCGACGGAAAGATAATTTCGGACGAGAAAAATCCTTCGCCCAAGGAGATCGACGATATAGAATGGTAAAAACCGACGTTTTAAAAATCAAGGTATTAAGAGAAGTCAAAAGCAATTTCAAAAGCTACCTCTCCGTAATCCTGATCGCCGCGCTCGCCGTTACCCTTTTCACGGGGATATGGGCGAATTACAGAGATTTTCAGGAAAAACTCAGCCATATTTACTCCGTTTCGGATATGTGCGACGGTATGATAACTATGGAAAAAGCCGACGACGAAGTCAAAGAGTTTCTGAAAAACAACTCCGCGGCATATCAGTCGAGAGTTTTCATGACGGCGAAAATCGACGGAAAAAGCGTTTATATCGCAACGTTTAAAAACGACGATTTTCTCAATAAACCCTACTCTTCTTCCGTTCCCGTATCAGACGACGGCGTTTATGCGGACGAAAATTTCACAAAAAATCACCCCGTCGGCGAAAATTTTACCGTCGAAACGGAAATTCCGCTCGCAAGAAACGTAGAACTTAATCTTTCGGGTACGATAGTTCACCCCGAGTCGCTCGGGAACTCGATTTACAACCCGTCGTTTCTGTATGTAGGCAGAACGGCGCTCGTAAAATCGCTCGCAAAAGCGCTCGATCAATATAAAAGCGCGTTCGGTTTCACCGACGAAGGATTTGAAAATTACATAAGCGATTTTGTGGACGGATACGAAAATCAGTATATTTTCAAAAGCGACAACGCGAAAAACATAATTTCGGAAGCCGTAAACGCCTTTTCAGATAAAGAAACTTATGTTTACGCGCTTGAAAGAAGCGGGCTTCCGACGAACATAACAATCGAAGCCGACGTTACGCAGGCAAAAAAACTGCTGTATATTTTCCCCGTGATTTTCTATCTCGTGGCTATGCTAATCATCCTTACGTCGATTTCGCAGCTTATTAACCGCGAACAGAAAAACATAGGAATTTTAAAAGCTCTCGGCTACTCGAAATTCGAAATTCTTCGGCATTACACAGATATTTTCATACTTTTGGGAATTATCGGCTCGGCGATAGGCATTGTTCTCGGACCGATGATCATCCCGAAAGTCGTCGGGGTCAAATACGGGATTTTATATCAGCTCCCGAAGATAAAAACGGCGTTTTTCAGGTGGGAATATCTTATAAGCCTTGCAATTTTAGTGCTTATAATTCTGCTTACGAGCGTTTTCGCCTGTCTCGATTCGATAAGAAAGCCGCCCGCAACGAGCCTTCGCGGAGACAATGCGGTAAAAATGAAGCTTTCGCCGCTCGCGAAAGTCAAGGCTTTCGATAAAATTCCGCTTTCGGTGAGAATGGCGCTTCGCAACACGAAAAGAAAAATCAGCCGCACGCTTATGGTTATTCTCGGCGTGGCGGGTTGCTCCGCGCTTCTTCTTTGCGGATTCGGCATCGAAAACACGATAAATTACGGACTCGACCTCGAACTTAACGGATATATCCCTTACGACGTTTCCGTTTCGTATTCCGATATGTCTTCGCATAATGCGGAAATTTTATCGACGAACGGAGTCGTTTCGGTCGACGAATACGCGAAATATTCGGTTACGGCGCAAGGCAAAAACACCTTGTCTGCCAACGTTTACGTTATGCCGTCCGACCCGACGATCGTAAATCTCGGTTACGACGACCGCTCGATTTTAGTTTCTTCCAAGCTCGCGAAAGACGTAGGAGTTTCCGTCGGGGACGAAATTTCGTTTATTTACGACGGAACGAGATATAGAGGCGAAGTTACGGAAATAATCGACCTTTGCATAACGCAAGGCATAATTTTCTCCGAAAACAGATTCGGCGGGATAGCCTTTTTGCCGACGGGCGCGTACGTGAAAACAACGTCTCCCGAAACCGCGGACAAAGCATCGGAAAGCTTTTCGTCTTTAAACGGAATTCTTTCTTCTATGTCTATGCGCGAAATGCGCGCGCGCGCGGACGAAACCGTTTCTACGATAAGAATAATGACGATAACGATAAGAATTTTCGCGATACTTCTCGCCGTGGTTGTTCTTTACAACCTTGCTCTGCTCAATTTCAGAGAAAGAACCAAGGACATTGCAACGCTTAAAGTCCTCGGATTTTCGAAATTCGAAATCGTCTCGTCGTTCATAATCGAAATAATCTCGCTGACGTTTTTAGGTTCGCTTTTAGGTTTAACGCTCGGTTACCCGCTTTTGTATGCCGTGCTTTCGATAAACGAAACGCCGCTTATCTGCTACATATATCACATTTACCAAAGCTCGTATTTATTCACGGTACTTTTAACCTGCGGAACAAGCCTTGTTATAAATATGTTCTTCGCGTTTTTAACGAATAAGGTTAAAATGGTGGAATCTTTGAAATCGGTGGAATAAGCCGTCGCCTCGCCTCGATTAAAGTGCAAAAGTGAGGATATAAGTCGATTAACGAAACATTTTGTATTATGACCGTAATTTTGTTAGCGGTGATTTTCACCGCGTTTATAGGTCTCGGACTGCCCGATTCTTTGTCGGGTTCGGCGTGGCCGGCGATATATACGAAACTTAACGTTTCGTCGTCGCTTAATTATTGTATGACTATGCCCGTTACCTTTTGCACGATTATTTCGAGCCTTTTAAGCGGAAAAGCGATTGCAAGATTCGGGACGGGAAAGGTTGCGGCGTTTTCCACGTTTTTAACGGCAGCAGGGATAATCGGAATTTATTTTTCGAACGATCTGTGGCTGATGAGTTTATGCGGAATACCGCTCGGTTTCGGAGCGGGCGCGATAGACTCGGGTCTTAACGCGTTCGTCGCAAAGCATTATTCGGCGAGCGTTATGAGTTTTTTGCACTGCTCCTACGGAATAGGCGTTGCGGTTTCGCCGTACGTAATATCATATGCGATAAAGAATTTCAGTTGGCGGACGGGCTATCTGATCGTTTTCTTTATTCAGCTTGTTATTACGTTTGTAATCACGATTTCCCTTCCGTTATGGAAAAAATACGAAACGACAGACAACGAAGCCGACAAGCCGAAAGTGAAGATAACGACAAAGGAACTTTTGAAAACAAACGGACTGTTTCCCGTCCTTGCGATTTTCTTTTTTACCTGTGCGGTGGAATACCTTTTCGGCAGCTGGCTCACGACCTATCTCGTCACGCAGAGAGGACTTTTAAAAGAGACTGCGGCAAAACTTCTGACGGTATACTATATCGGAATGACTTCGGGAAGATTTTTGTCGGGCGTTTTCGTAAGAAAATTCAAATCTCGGGCGATTATCGCGGTTTCGTTCGGCATACAGATCATTGCCGTTGCAACGCTTTTTATCCCCGTCGGAAACGTTTGGTTTTCCGTTTTGACGGCGTTCCTCGGCGGCTTGGGAGTCGGTCCGATTTTTCCGAATTTCACTCACCTCACCCCCGAATCTTTCGGCAAAGATAAAGCCGCAAGGATTATGGGGTTACAGTACGCGGCTTCCAGCTCGGGTATACTGATAGTTCCGTTTCTATACGGACTGATTTCGGGCAAAATGTCTCACGCGGTTTATCCGTACGCACTCGCATTCGCGCTCGCCGCGGCATTGATTTCAACAATAATTTTTAAACATACGGTAAAAAAACAATGAACGATAAATTTATAAGAACGGATATGCTTTTAGGCGAAGGAAGCTCCGATATTCTCAAAAATAAAAAAGTAGCCGTGTTCGGCGCGGGCGGCGTCGGCGGCTACTGCATAGAAGCTCTCGTGCGCTCGGGCGTAGGGACGATAGAAGTTATAGATAACGACAAGGTAAGCGTTTCCAATATAAACAGGCAGATTATCGCTACGGAAAAAACCGTAGGGACGTTTAAAACAGCGGCTATCGCAAACAGGGCAAAAGAGATAAATCACGAAGCGGTTATTATCCAAAGAAACGAATTTTTCCTGCCCGAAACGGCGGAGAATTTCGATTTTTCGTCTTATGATTATGTTGTGGACGCTATCGATACGGTCGCGGGCAAAATCGGCTTAGCGGAAATTTGCTATAAAAAAGGCGTACCGATAATAAGTTCTATGGGGGCGGGAAACAAGCTTCACCCCGAAATGTTCGAGGTTACGGATATATACAAAACGTCGGTTTGTCCGCTCGCAAAAGTTATGCGCAGAGAATTGAAAAAAAGAGGCGTTGAAAAGCTCAAAGTGGTTTACTCCAAAGAAGAGCCGATAACGCCGCATTTTCAACCCGAAAGCGAAATCTGCTCCAAACGCCAGACGCCCGGGAGTTGCGCGTTTGTTCCGGGCGTAGTTGGTTTGATTATAGCCGCCGAGGTAATAAAAGCCCTGCTCGGAAAGTAACACCAAAGACCTTCTCCGCTTGAAGAAAGTGTCGGCGAAGCCGACGGAAGAAGACAATGCCTTCTCGGTTGGGAAAGGCAAGGATATTTTTTTAGACTAACAAAAAAACATTTCGGAAGCGGTCGGATAGAGAAAAATACTTAAAATCGCAAGACGGCAAGAGTCCATTTCAGACAAACAAATAAAATAGCCTTCCCGGTTGGGGAAGGGGGACCGCTTGCGGTGGAAGAGGACAATCATATGTATGATTTCAGTAATTCAGAATTAACTCCGAACGCACAAAAACTCAGGAAAAATATGACGGAGCAGGAACGTAAGCTATGGTATGATTTTTTGAGAACGTTGCCTTGTAGGTTTCGTCGGCAAAGAGTTATAGGTCGATATATAGTTGACTTTTATTGTTCGGAAAAGAATCTTGCAATAGAGATTGACGGGTCGCAACATTATGAAGAAGAGAATATAATCAAAGATATGAAAAGAACAGAATTTCTTAGAAGTAAAGGCGTTACGGTATTAAGATATACCAATTTAGACATTGAGAAAAATTTTGAAGGCGTATGTGAAGATATTTATAGGCGAATAACGCAATGAATAGATTTGCATTTTGTCCTCTTCCGTCGGCGTTCGCCGACACCTTCTCCAAAGGGAGAAGGCTTCTTGTCCTCTTCCGTCTTTTGCCCGCTTGCGCGGGCAAAATCCACCTTCCCCAACCGGGAAGGCAAGTATTTGGAAAGCACATATTAGGAAGGCAAGTATTTGGAAGGCAAGGATGAAAAAAGAATTAAAAAAATTATTCAAAAAGGCTGCAAGCCGATCCGAAAAGGAAAGGTTTGCAGCCTTTATAGTTTTAGTCTTTTATGACTTTGTTAAATTATTCGGCAACAGGCTCTACGACAATGTTTGCCACAAGCATTTCACCGTTAAGTCCGCCCATTTTAAGAATCAAACCGGAGAATACAGCCGATTGTTCTTCTGTGAACGTAAATGTCTGAGTATGCCATGCGCCGTCTGCGGTCGGAGCAAACGTTAACGGAATATATCCGCCAAGTTTAGTAAGAATCTGAGCAAAATAAGGAGCATTAGCGTCATCGCCGGTTATTATCGTTTCATCAGTATTGAGAATCTTGTATTCAAACGATACTTTGTATGCATTATAATATCCGTAAGTTCTATCCCCTTTTGCAGGTTTGGTGTTTGTTCCCTCTGTTACAAATCTCGTCTCGGCATTTTCTTTAACCGTTTCATTATGGAAATAATACGACACTTTTCCGTCAACGTTGTACAAACCGGCAAAAGTCATTCCTTTTGTTTTTCCGTCCTCTATTTTAAGAATGCCGTCAGGTTCGGTTGCGGTTTCACTCCCCGAAATAAATGTACGTTCTTCAACAGAGATATTTGCTACAAGCATTTCACCGTTAAGTCCGCCCATTTTAAGAATCAAACCGGAGAATACAGCCGATTGTTCTTCTGTGAACGT